>JBLNBN010000001.1:0-25789 GCA_050260015.1 Chloroflexota bacterium
CCTTGTCGGGACGGATGTTGTTGTCCTTTAAGTGTCCCGTGAAGCCGAAACGGTACGAGGGCCTCTCGAAGCTTAAGCTATCAATCCGAGCGCCAAAGGGATACGTAGTCGATGCCGAGAGGTAATCCAGCTCGTAATGATAGTTGTCGTAAGCTGCCCAAGGCGTCAGCGGCAGCTTTATATCGCTGAACGTAACGCGGGGCGTGCCAAGCCAATCCTTTATCTCGTACGTCTTCCAGCCCATCGGGCGGTAGAAAACCGCGTTGAACTGCGTCATCGTGTCCGGAGTCGCGACGGCGAGCCGACCGTCCTTCGAGCCGGCGTAGAGGTCCCACTCGACGTGGCGCAAAACGGAAACGACGGCGCACGATGCGGGAGCTCCCGAGCGCGAACGCTTCGACAGGCTCAGCGTCCGCGCGCGCCTAACCATTAACCATTACAAATAGACCATATAGTGCCTGCGTTTGTCGCTCTTGGCGATTACGCGGAGCAGCTTAGTGAGCTGCTCGGGCGAGCTCTCGTTGAAGATCGCGGCGGCGTTTAGCGAACGCTCCTGCAATCCGTTGCCGGGAAAGAGCCAGGAGTGTACCTTGCGGTACTTCTCGAAGGTATCGGAAAAGCTCTTCTTTTGCAGCGAGGATACCTTTTTATAGAGATGTTCGAGCTGGTCGAGCGATTTATGCGCGGCGCCGGCGGCGGAGCGCTCGAGCGAGGGCTCAATATGCTTCGCAAATTCTGAAAATCGCTCAAAGGCGTCCGTTATCTGGTCCGTACAGAATTTATAGGTTTTATCCAATTCCTCGTCGCCGAGCCGAGCCATCAGTTCCTTCTCTATTTCAGAAAAGTCCTTCATAAAGTACATCGCGGCCAGCCCCTGCTTATCAAGAAAGCGCGCCACTCGCTTCGGCACGAACGTGGCGGAAAGGCGCGGCGCTACGGCCGGCTGCTCTACCCCGAAGTGAGCGTAGAGCTCCTTGATTTGCGTCAGGTATCCTATCTCCCCCGGCCCGCCTATAATGGCCGCGTCCGGCAGCAAATAGCTCTGGAAGACGGGGCGCGCTAAAACCTTCGGGGAGAAATCCGAAGCCGTCAACTTGCCGTTGCGCAGGTCCTCGAGCGTAAACCGGAAGCCATGAGCGGAAAAGGAATTATCCTCGCGGTTCAGCTCAATCGAATGCCTCCCGCCGTCCCTATGAAGAAATAAGTTAACGTCCGAGGCCTTCGCCTGTATCTTATAGCCGTTCGCGGCAATCTCCGAGTTTGCCTTTTCGATCAGCTTGCGGCTCAGCCCGGCAGTTGAGAGCTCAAATTCAATTAATTCCCTCCATACGCCGCTCTCGCGCGCCTTCGAGGCGGAAATAAATAAAAGGCCGGTTTGCCCGAGCGCGCGCTGCAGCAGTTGAATAAATACGTCGAGCGGCTTGGCCCCGGGTTTGTAGAGCGAGTTTAGGAACGCGGATATTTCCCCTTTTATCAGGGTGTTTGGCAGAGCCTCCAGCGCCGCTTCGAGCGCTTTTTCAACGTCGGCGCCAAACATAAGCTCGCTCGCAGGGGCTCGGGCCGCGGCGCGCGCGAAGCCGTGGGTAATTCTTAAAAGGCCGCTCGGGCCGTCCGCGAAGTATGCGTAGGATATTTCCGCCGCGTCGTGGTCGTTATCCTCTATCCAAAAGACCGGCGCAAAATAGCAATCCGGATGGATCTCGCCGAGCCGCTCGGCAATGCCGACGGCCGAATGCCCTTTTAAAAAAGAATAGAGCGCTCCCCCGAGAAATCCAATTTGCTGCCCGGCGGTAACGGTTAGGGCTTCGCCGGATTCCATCTTTTCTAAATGCGCCTTTTGCGCGGGGCTTAATTCAACGTCTTTCATTGTCCCGCGTATAGCGTTTAGTAGTATGTCGCGGCGGGCAGCTACGCTTTTTGCGATCTCCTTTAGGTAGTCCTTGCCGCCGCTTGAGAATACGGTCGCGTTTGCTGGGAACCTGGAATAAAAATACTGCGCGCCGGCGACGAAATCCAGGAAGAGCTTTGAAAATTTCGGCAGAGAAGCGAATTCAATTTCTTCAATTTGAAGCATGGTAACTATCCGGTTAAAAAAAACGTCTTAAGGACAAGTAAACGTTTAACGGGCGTTTTTATGCGCTTGTTTTGAATAAGTTTTTTTCATATTTTAGACTTGGTATAAACACAAAGCAAGGAAAACAAATGCTTCAACGAGGACGATTTGTTTTTTAAAAAACCGACACAAAGATGAGAATTATCAGATTATACGGCATTATGCTGGCTGCCTCGCTCGCGCTTAGCGGATGCCAAACGTGGGATAATTTCACGACATATTTCAATACATACTACAATACGGAGCGTCTTATAGACGAATCCGAGAATGAATTTGAATATCAGGACGAGAAAAAGCGCGTGCAGCCGCGCGTCTTTATCCCGGAGCCGGAATTAGCCTCCAGTTCCAGCGTCGCGGCAATAGGCCCGCCCGCGTTCCTCTCCGAATTTATCGTCAACAGGCAGAAACGGCAACCGGTGGCGGTTAAGCTGGATTCGGTCATCATAAAAGGCTCGAAGATCTTAGCTTTCCACCCGAAGAGCGAGTACGTCGAGGGTTCGCTCTATTTAATGGCGAAGACATATTTTTACCGCGAGGAATGGCTCCCCGCGCAGATAAAGTGCGGCGAGCAAATTGATAAGTTCCCCGAGGGCGATCTCTCGCCGGACGCTCACCTTTTGCTATCGAAATCCATGCTGATGCAGCGCAAGATGCAGGCGGGCAACATGATGCTCTCGCGCACGGTGGACATCGCCTGGCAAAAGGAGCGCTACGATATTTTAAGCGAAGCCTTCCGGCTCCAGGCCGAGCTCGCGCTTTACGAGCGGCGGTTCGACGACGCGACGCGCCCGTATAAGCGGGCTATCGCGCAGACGGGCGACGGAAAGCTAAAGGCCAAGTGGCAGCTCGATCTCGGCGCGTTGCTATTCCGTATGCATAGGTTCGAGGAGGCGGAGCGAGCTTTCGCCAAAGTAACGAAGTACTCCCCGGACTATATTTCCGAATTTGAAGCTAAGCTCTACCGCGCTTCCTCGCTGGCAAGGCTTGGAAAGCGCCACGAAGCGGAAAAGATGCTCTCCGCATTGGAAGGCGATAGGAAATACGAAGAATGGCAGGGCAGCGTATTTGCGGAAAAGATGAACTTCGCCAGGCTTTTCCCCGAGGAGAAAATAAATCTTGATTCGATGGAAACTTACGCCGATTCGGCCTACGTTTCCAATCCCTCCGTGGCCGCGTATTACTTTGAGCGGGGCATGCAGAACTACAAGGAAGGGAAATTCCTGGACGCTTCGAAGTACTTCGCGCGTTGCCGTACGGCTAAGATCCCGACTGCTTCCGTAGCGCAGAATATGTACACGTTGCTCAACGGGTTCGACGTGCGGCGAATGCAGGCAAAGTCGGCAATGAGCAGGATAACGGCCGGCGGGGCGCAGGCGGACTCCGCGAAGCAAGCCGTCGCCTCGGCTTACTTCGATATGGGGCGCGTCTACGAGCAATTGGGGAATATCGATTCCGCCAAGGCGTATTACGAGAGATCGCTCGACTACGCGCAACCGGGCGTCGTCGAATCCGCGCGATTCTACTACGCATTAGCGCGCATGCTACATGAGACCGACCTCGTTCGCAGCGACTCTTTGCTCGACGTGATCGTAGCCCGCTATCCTAATACGGAATACGGCCGGGACGCGGTAGTAAAGCTGGGCTATACGGACGCTTTTATAATCGATACGGTCGCTGATATGTATAACTCCGGTTCGGACCTTCGCCGCTACGGCGATTATCGATACGCCGCAAGACAGTATTTGCAAGTTTACGAGCGTTGGCCGGAATCCGATTTCGCTCCGCGCTCGCTCTATGCTCTCGGCTGGCTCTACGAGAATCCGCTCGCGAATTTGGACACGGCGAGGATGTACTATTTATTATTAATAAGTAAATATCCCAACAGCATTTACGCGCAGGACGTAAAATTGCCTATAGATTATCAAATCGCATTCGCATCAGGGGCTATCCCCGATTCGCTAAAGGATAAAGAGTCCAGGCATTACCGCGCCAAGGCTATGCCTACCCCAGGCGTAGACGATTACTTCGAGGGGCTCGATCCGGCAAAAGCGAACCTCAAGTCGCAGCAAAAAGGAATGGACCCGAGAGATTTTATAAAGAATCCAAAGCAATTGCTACAAAAGGGTAAAGAGTGGATAGACAAGCCAGTGCAAGAAATTAAAGAATTGAGAAATATAAAATTGCCCACGGACCCCTCGGAACTGCTTCGGGGCCCGGGCAGATTAATGCCCGATTCTCTTGCGCCGGTATTGCCAACGCCCGACTTGCCCGATAGCCTTCGGACGCCACGGAAATAAAAGCGCAAAACAAAATTGGAATCTTAAGTAAACAAAAAGGAAAATGAGAATAAACGACGAAACTCCGGCAAACGCGACGCCTGAGGAGATAATAGCAAAACTGGAAAAGCAGCTCGCCTGGTACAAATCTTTTTTCGACAACGCGACGGACGCCGTATTTATAGTTCAGCCCGGCACCTGGAGCGTAATAGACGCGAACGACTACGCCGCTCAACTGCTTGGGACGCCCCGCAACGAATTGTTGGGTTCCACGTTGCCGCAATTCCGTAGGATATTCAAGCTGTTGCAGAAATCAAATTCCCCTATCGCGCTCAGCGAGCTCTCGCTCGAAACGCCCACTAATTCAAACCTAATGGTGGAGGTAAGCGCGCGCTTCGTAAAGCGGTTCGACCAAGAGCTTATCCAGGCCATTGCCCGCGACGTCAGCGAGCAGCACGCCCTGACCGATAAGCTCGTCCAGGCCGATAAGCTCGTTCTGCTAGGCCAGCTTTCCGCGGGCGTAGCGCACGAAATTCGCAACCCTTTGGCCGCGGTTAATTTAAATTTACAAATACTCCAAAGGAATATTAACCCGGACGCAGCCGAGGCGGAATTCGTCTCGACGGCATTGCAGGGGGTGGAGCGCATATCCCGGATAGTGGAGGTGACGCTTAATTTTTCGCGCCCAACTATGCCCGACATACAAAAACTCAATGTAAACGCGCTTATACCGTCGACATTAGAGCTAGTGGCGGCCGTCATCAAGCGCAAAGAGATCAAGGTTGAATTAAAGCTCGAAGATTCGCTGCCGGACGTAGCCGCGGACGCCAAGCAGATACAGCAGGTGTTTATTAATTTAATTACCAACGCGGCCGACGCCATTAAAACGAAGGGCACGATAACTATATCCTCGTACGTGGAGCGCGCGCCCGGCGTTGGCGAAGGCGAGTACGCCGTGGTTTCTATCAAGGACACCGGGATTGGCATTCCGCCGGAAGATATACCGAAAATTTTCAACCCGTTCTTTACCCGCAAGGCCGATGGAACGGGATTGGGGCTCCCCATAACGCAGAGAATTCTGCATCAGCACAGCGGAATTATAGATATAGAAAGCGCCTCCGGTCACGGTTCTACCTTTTACGTAAAACTTCCCGTGCCCCGAATGTAATTTTTTTCTCGCTTTTTTAATATATTTAATTTAAATTTGAATTAACTGGAAATAGTGTTTGAACTAAAGTTGGGACGAAGTGTCAAAACAGAATTACACCATCGTAGTAATTGAGGACGATCCGCTTGTAAACGCGACGGTTCGTAGCATCCTCTCTTCAAAATATACTCGCGTTGAAACCTTCACCGACGCCCAGCAGGGCATGGAGGAACTGCACGTAATCGCGCCGGACCTGATCCTGCTCGATATCTTTCTCGGGCACGCTAACGGCCTGGATATCCTCGAGCAATTGAGGAAGCAGGGCTATACCATGCCAGTCATCATTATGACCGCTTTCAGCGATATAAAGATGGCTGTGCGCGCTATGAGGCTTGGCGCCGAGGACTTTATCGTTAAGCCGCTCGATCTCGAGCAACTCGAGGTCGCAGTCGAAAGAGCTCTAAAGAACTTCGATCTACGCAGGCAAGTAGAAATTCTGCGGGACCAGATCCGAAAAGAGCAGCCCAGCGAAATACTGGGCGATAGCGACGGCGTTAGAAAGGCCCTTGAATTAGGTAAGATCATCGCGAGGGCGGAGGACACGACCGTACTGATCTACGGCGAGAGCGGCACGGGAAAGGAACTGATGGCGCGGTATATTCACGACAACTCCCCCCGCGCTAAAGGTCCCTTTATCACAATAAATTGCGGCGCTATCCCCCGGGAGCTCGCCGAGAACGAGCTCTTCGGCTACGAGCGCGGCGCGTTTACCGGCGCCACCGAAAAAGTGCGCCAGGGACGATTCGAGCAGGCGCAGCACGGCACCATCCTTCTGGACGAGATCGCCGAGCTCAGCCTCGAGTTGCAGGTTAAATTGCTCCGCGTCCTTCAGGAACGTAAGTTCTTCAGATTAGGCGGCAATAAGGAAGTCGCCGTCGACGTGCGCGTTATAGCCAGCACCAATAAAGAATTGGAAAAACTCGTCGAGGAAGATAAATTTCGCGAGGACTTATTCTATCGCTTAAACGTGGCAAAGATAATCCTCCCGCCGCTACGCGAGCGCGGCGACGATATCATCCGCCTATCCACGGCTTTCGTTAAGGAGTTTAACAATAAGTTCGCCAAGAACTTGACTGGGTTTACCCAGGAAGCCGTTAACATTCTTATGAATTATCCATGGAAAGGCAACATCCGCGAACTACGCAACGTAATCGAACGCGTCTGCTTACTCGAGAACGAAACCGTCGTTTCCAAGGAATCGCTTGGATTCTTAAAGGGCGCCTCGACTAGCCTCGCGCCGAAGCCTCAAAGGCCTGCGGCGGAGCTTCCCGACGGCGAGCATTCATTGACCATATCTCCGTCCGGCGTAACAATGGGCGCCGTAATGCGCGACCTTTTAACGCAAACGTTAAAAATTACCGGCGGCAACCAAATAAAAGCGGCGAAGCTGCTGGGCATATCCCGGGCTAAATTGCGCTATCGCATTGAGCAATTAGGAATTAACATCAGCGGCAAACAAATTTCATAAAGTCGCAATTTTCGGAGCGGTTTTTGATATGAAAACTTGGAAGCAGACACAATAACGATATTTACAATATGACTGAACAGCTTAAAGAAGCATGCATTATACTAAACACTCACCCCGAGCCTACGCTTCGTATGCGCGCGGCCGAGTATATTATTGGTAAGCTGGACAACAATCCCGAAATTATTGAGCCGCTCATAAAGGCCCTTGAGGACGCCGATAGGGGCGTTCGCGACGTATGCTCGCGCGCGCTCGTCTACGCTCCTCAGTCCATAAAAAGCGAAATCGCCGCCGCGCTCGCTCCGAAGCTTTCCGACAGGAACTATGAGCTCAGGAACTTAGCCGCAGATATATTAACCAAATTGGGCGAGCACGCCGCTCCGACCTTAATTGATTTTCTTTTGGTAGCGACGCCCGAGGAAGCGAAATTTGCATGCGACATTTTAGGCGTAATCGGCGACGCGAGAGCGATAGGCGCAATTAACGCTTATTCCTTCTCCCCGGACCCGAACCTGGCCGGCGCGGCGATTGAAGCGGTCGGGAACATAGCCTATGTCGAAAAATTAGATAAAGAAGAGCGCGACGCAATTATCGTTCAGCTCTGCGAGCGTTACTCCGAAAATCCTCAGCATAAGCCGATAATCCTGGAGACTATAGGAAAGATCGGGGGCGAAGCGGCTTCCGATTTCTTAGTTCAAATAATGCGGTTGGAACCCGATATGTTTCTACGGACGACCGCCGTCGACGCCCTCTCTTTTTGCGGGGAGGACGAAACGACATGCAAACTAATATTCGCCGAAATGATTCGCTACCCGGAAAGCGTAAGGCCCGCTTTCCTGAAATCGATTTATGCGATTGCGCATAGAATTTCTCTCGATATGACTCTTCCCGAGAAATATAGGGACGTAGCGCGCGGGGCCTTATTCGAGGATGACGAAGACTTGCGGAGGGCCGCCCTACTGGCGTTGGGCTCGATTTACTCGGACAACGACGTAAGAGCTTTACTTGCCGAAGTAATCCGGTGCGACGCCGAAACGACGTCTTTTATTATTACAAACCTTATGAGCCGTTCTCCTGCGGACACCGTAAGTTATTTTTTTAGAGAACTCGCCGATTATTATTTAAGCAAATCCGAGTTGGGAAGCGACCTGGACGTTATCTCAATAGTAGGCTTAATTAAGCCTAGCGTGGATATTAATAATCTTCGCGCAGCATTTTCAGCAATTATGAAATCAAAATTGATATCTCAATCGCCGATAGCGGTCGAGGTAATAGATATGTTGAAAAAAATCGACGCCGAATTAACCGAAGAAGCGCTTGCGGCTTTATGTTAATTCGGAAGGCGCGCGTCTATTGCGCGCACATAGTTTTTACTTCAAATTATTAACGATGCGTGTACAGGAAAACTGGCAAGAAGAAAGAGACTCCTATATGGCTTCTTACTTATTTAGATTCGGCATAAAAAAAACTCCCTCGCAGGAGGGAATAAATACTTTGCAGCCTCCTCGCGAAGCCGATAGCCTTTCATTGTCCGACGAGGTCTTTGCTGAACTGAGAGACCTGATTTACTCAAAATGCGGGATCTACTATAACGACGCTAAGAAGTATTTACTCGAAAGCCGTATCGCTAAGAGGGCGCTTGCTAACAAACTCGATTCTTTTGAAAAATACGTCGAGCTACTCCGATCCAACGACGCCCAGGAAGAGCTCCAGGCTCTTTTTGAGTCGATTACTATTAACGAGACCTATTTTTTTAGGGCTAATCAACAATTCGAAGCATTTGAGAACGTAATCGTGCCTCAGCTCGTTAAGCAGAAGTTGGCAAACGGTTCCAAATCGATTAGGATTTGGAGCGCGGCATGCTCCTCGGGCGAGGAGCCATACTCCCTGGCCTTAATATATGCGGAAAGATTAAGGCATAAGTACCCCGATATTAAGTTCCAACTATACGCCAGCGACATAAATAACGGGATGCTTGACTCGGCCCGCAGAGGCGTTTATAAAGAATACGCCGTGCGCAACGTGCCGAGCGAAATCATGCAAAAGTATTTCGTTCAAAAAGGGAACGTATATGCTTTATCCGATGATATTAAGAAACTTGTAAAGTTTTCTAATATCAATCTTTACGATTCAAATTTCATGAGAAATATTACTGGCATGGACGTAATATTTTGCGCTAACGTATTAATCTACTTCGACGTCCCAAGCAAGCAACTCGTGGTTAGCTCCCTGTATAACTCCCTGAATCCGGGCGGATTTCTATTCATTGGTTACTCCGAATCGCTTCACGGCATATCAAAAGCTTTTAAATTAATTCACTTACCAAAATCGCTCGCTTACCAGAAGGAATAGAGATTTACGATAGCAAAGCAATTTTATATGATGTAATTATTATAATAACAATAACGAACAGCAATAATGCAAAAGACCATATTAGTGGCGGAGGATTCGCCTTCTATCAGGAAATTCATCACGCTCGCGCTTAAGATCCAGGGGTACAACGTCATACCTACCCAGGACGGCATGGACGCTTTGGAAAAGCTCTCAAAATTTGGAGCCGACCTCGTCGTCACCGACTTAAATATGCCGAATATAGACGGTATAAGGCTTGTGAAGGCAATCCGCGAGAATAAATTCTTCAGGCGTCTTCCGATTATTATACTTTCTTCCGCCTCGCGAGAGGAAGACATTGCTTCAGGAATTGAAGCCGGGGCGGACGCATATTTATTGAAGCCGTTTAATACCAATAAGATCCAGTCAGAAGTCGCCAAACTGCTTGGCGAGATAGGTTCTGTAATGTCAAATTAATATTGATTTATGCATTTGAATAAATTAACGTACTTTTGGAGCGGTTTATGAAATTCTTAATTGTGGATGATTCCCCCACGATGCGGCGCATTGTAGTCAATGCCTTGAAAACTTTCGGCTACGATGATTTTGTTGAAGCGGGAGACGGAACCGAAGCTTTGGAAAAGCTAAAAGAAACGAAAATCGATTTTGTAATCACCGATTGGAATATGCCGCAAATGAGCGGTTTGGATTTAACCCGCGCCATTCGATCCGACGAGAATCTGAAACGAATGCCTATACTCATGGTCACAACGAGAGGGTTAAAGCAAGATATAGTAGAGGCTTTAAAAGCTCGCGTAAATAACTACGTCGTGAAGCCTTTTACTCCGCAGGTGCTAAAGGAAAAAATGGACGTAATTCTTAACTCTCTTGGATAATTCCATCGGAAATTTAAATAATGAAAGAAAAAGAAAAAGACATAAACGTATTGCTTAGGAAGGCAGATGAATTACGAGCCCTGTTTGTTCTAGGGCAGAGAGTCATCCCCTTCCTCGAGGAAATATTCGTATTCGTCAGCGAAATACAGCCGTTGCTTGACGATATTAATATTTCAATCCAGGAAAACTTAAAGCGTATGCCTAATGCGGCAAAGCAGCTTTCGAAAGTTACCGAAGCCACGGAGATGGCCACAACTGAAATTATGGATATCATCGACGGAGTCGTTTACAAGGTAAATATCATTAAGCATAACCTGGCGGAACTTGCCAAGCTGGACGAAGATCGTCGCAACGCGCCTATTAAGCTTCTTGAAACTCTTATTGCCGCTTTGAAGCAGGGCGCGGACCTAACGGACTTGATCCCCGAGCTTGAAAAACGACTGGCGAAGCACAAAACTGCCGACCCCTATAGCTTCGATGCAAAGCTCACAGAAATTACGAGTATCTTGCAAGGGATTGACAGCGATTCCAATTCGATTATGATGTCGCTTCAAATGCAGGACATCACCAGCCAGCAAATTGCTGCGGTCAACAACTTACTTGAAACTGTTCAGGCCAAGCTGAAAAATATACTGGAGCATTTTCGTAGCTCGGAAATTAGCGAATTTATGACTTCCTCGGAAAACGAGCCCCCTGAAACCAACGTAAGCGAACTACATCGAACGATCGCGTTTGATCCGCAGGCAATCGATTCACTTACCGCCGCTAAAGGGAGCCGCCAGGAGGAAGTTGATAGCATCATGCAGGAGCACGAAGAAAAGGGCGATGATTCTCAATTTTCAGCCGAAGACATCGACGCGCTTTTTGCCAGTCCCGACGCATTCTTTGGAAGCGAAGAGCCCCCCAAGGATGAACGCAGCGCAGCAGAGAACAAAGATCCGCAGGACAGCGCTGACGACGGGGATATTCCCTTCAGCCAGGAAGATATCGACGCGCTTTTTGGAAAGTAAAAGTAGATAACTATAAAAATGGGAACAACCAGTAATTGTTCCCATTTTTTTATGTTATTATATTCTAGTGTTAATTCTATTCTCCTATCACCATTCCTACTGCTCCGTTTTCCGACTTAATAAAGTATAAACCTGAAGGCAAAGCTCCTTTCGAGAACGACAAGCTTCCCCTCCGTATTTTCACTCCATTTACGATCTTATTTTCGGCGTACGTAACCCGAGCCTGGACTTGGGCGACTAAATCTCCTAAAGAATTAAATAGATCAATATCGCGGTACATTGGAGTTCCTTCAAAGTTCGTCTCAAAATCTACGGTTACCAAACTATTTGATGAGGAATAGCGCGGGGAGCGAAGCGACATGAAGTATTTCGTCTTTATGGAATCAATCCTCGCTTCGAAGACCGTTCCGCAAATACCATTCAAAGTATCGGGCGTTCCATAGGAATCCGCGTCCAGCGCGATTCTCCAGGGATTGCACTTATCGTCCCAAATAAGCGTGTCGCGAATCTTCCCGTAGAGCTTTGGAATCAGATACACTTCAATTTCTTTTATTTCCTGCGGCGCAAACTGTATCGGGAACTGGCTCTGAGGTATTGAGAAATGAATGTTCTCAGCGACGTAAATAGAATTCAATATCACCGGTACTTCCGTTATGTTCTTTATCTTTATCCTACGGACGCATTGTTTGCCTACCCCGACGGAATCAAATTGTACTGTAAGAATCGAATCGGTTTTTGGCATATCTACAATCTCAAACTCGTTTCCCAGCCCCAGCGCGCAAGGATCGTACTCCTTCTTAATTTCTTCTTCCGTTAAAGCCCTGCAATAGATCTTAACTTCGTCGATAAGGCCGTTATATCTTGTGGAACTGCGAGTTTCTCCATCCGCCGTCCACCAGTGCCTTCCAATAGCTCCATATGGTTCCAATTTGATTGTTTTCTGGTAAAAAGAGCCTAAGAACACCCCGTTACGATAGCATTTAACGTTCCCATTGGAATAGGTCATCGTATAATTAATCCAGTTATTCCGGTATACAGTTGGATCAAAAAATGCTTTAAAATCATTTTGAGCGGATGAATTTGCAGAAATTGCAAAATGTGAATATAAATCGCCTCCCTGATCATTACCGGCATGATTGGTAGTCATCATACCTAGCCATGCGCTATTGAGATATCCAAACCAGATCATAGCTTCGCCGGCATAGTAACTGAACGATTCTTCCTTAGCGAATAGAGATACAGTAAATTCCTCATATTCTTCAAAAGGTATGCTGGGCAATCCCACATAACTGCCTCTTGGCTCTCCGGTTGTATAAGATCCTTCGCCATGTAGTTCAATACAAGCGCCTTTGTAACCATTTATAAATTTCGGACTATTATGGATTGAACCATGAAACCCATTCCCGCTGAAATCCCTTGCAGTCGAATCGTCGAAGCTCCAGTATGCGATAAGGCTTTTCTTGCAGGGTAAGTCGGTAGCCTCTCCATTCAGGCTTAACGTATACTCCGAACATATGTCGTAAATCTTTAGTTCGTCCTGGTAAACGCCTGCAATATTTTTCTTGAAGTATATCTTTAACTCGACAGTATATGATGGAGCGATTATTAGCGGAAATGTACCTGTAGCGAAATAAAAGTGATTATTCTTTGTAGTTAGTGAATTGATCGTTATCTGTTTAGTTGTCCTGTTTTTAATGTGAATTGAAGAGCTCGTTTCTTCACCTACCTTGATGCTTGGAAATGTAATCGAAGCATATTTCTGAGGCTTAGGGCACTCAGTTATTTCAAGCTCATCAAGGTCGGCATTTTCGCAATTAATCAACTCTTTTTTGATTTCTTCTTCTGTTAGCGCTTTACAATAGATTTTAACTTCATCAATAGTTCCGTTATATCGAGCAGAACTTCGCAATTGGCCATCTGCTATCCACCAATGACGGCCGATGGCAGCAAAAGTGTCTAACTTTGAAACGCTTTGATTTATTTGGTTTAAAAATATTCCATCTCTATAGCATTTAACTACTCCGTTGGAGTATGTCATTGTATAATATATCCACTTATTCCGCATTGTCAAGGTATCAAATGGAGCTTTATAAGCGATTTTACCATCCTTACCTGAGGATATCGAATAATGGGTATATCTGTCTCCTTTATCATCTCCATCAATATTATGGGTCATTAATCCGAGCCACCCATTATTATGCAAACCAAACCAAAGCATCGCTTCGCCTGCATAATATGAAAAAGATTCCTCTTTAGCAGCTAAGGAGACTGTAAATTCATTATAATTAAAAAAATCAATATTCGGTAATAATATATAACTGCCTGCAGGCTCCCCTGTTGTGTAATTGCCGTTACCATGAAATTTTATTCCAGTTCCTTTATATCCTTTTACGGGTATAGGCCCATTTTTCATGCTTCCGTCGTATCCATTTCCGCTATTATCGCGTGCCGTACTATCGTCGAAACTCCAGTATGCGATTAAGCCGTTCTTACACGGGTTATCTTTAACTTCAGCGTTTAATCTTACTGTGTATTCTGTACAGATATCTTTTATCTTAAACTCGTCTTCGTATTTGCCCGGACTAGTTTTCTTGAAAAATATCTTAAGAGTATTTGTCTGCATGGGTAAGATAGTTATTGGAAATGTAGTCGGAGCGAAATAAAAATTGTTATTTTTAAATGACAGAATAGGTATAGAAACAGGTTGGTCGGATTTGTTTTTTAAGTTTATTGTGGCGCTGATTTCTTGATTACTTTCGACCAATCCCAGATCTTTGTTAATTTCAGTCTGAGGTTTAGGGCTCTCAATTATAATGAGTTTATCAAGATCTTTATTGTCGCAGTTAGCCAATTCTTCAAATTCTTTTTTTACTTCATCATTGGTAAGGGCTTTGCAGAATATTTTTACTTCGTCGATCGCGCCAGAAAATCGCGCTGACGTGCGGATTCCGTCGCTATAAGTCCACCAATGTCTGGCAATTGCTCCTATATCAATAGTTCGAATATCTATTTTTTGATTTGTATGAACTAAATACTTTCCATCACGAAATGCGGTCAATACTCCATTTTTATAAGTCATTGTGTAGAATATCCACGTCCCCCGTTCGATAAAATCAAATTTTTGTTTTAGTGGAGGAATATTTTGGCTTGCTCCAACTCCATAATCAGTATATAGAATCGTATCTGCGGCTTCGTATTTCTTGACGTTCATTAAACCTAACCAGCCAAGATCATGGTCGCCGTAAAAGAAATAGGCCTCACCCGCAAAATTGGACATCGAATCTTCCTTTACCCACATCGTTATCGAAAACTCGCCTAATTCATTGAACGGAATTTTTGGAAGTAAAATATGATCGCCCTCAGGGACAGAGTTTTCTCCTAATGTGTAGTATCCTCTTCCGGTAAAGTAGAAAGCGTCGCCCGAAATGCCTTTGATTCTTTTGGGCGTATTCATGATCGTACCATGAAAATTATTCCCGCTAACATCTCTTGCTGTACCGTCATCAAAATTCCAAAAGGCGATCAGACCGTTTTTGCAATAATTGTGAGCAAACGCGGAATCAGGGCCAATTAATACGGATAATACAAAAATTGTTACAAAGGATATAAAATTTTTCATACTTCTTACTCCGAAAATAATATTATTTTATTATCAACTTATTCAATATTTTTGTAAAATCAAAACAGTTTTTTTATCGATATCGAAAAAATAATGAAAAAAATTTTTAGGAAGACATTCAGAAGTATAATGCGCCATTATAAACGCGAGTATGGGCGTTATACTATCCTTTACAAAGTTTTCTTTCCAAAGTTAGCGGATAAAAGCTTTCCTTTAGAAGTAGTAAAGCTAAAGAATGGAATTAAAATGGAACTTGATACGACTGAATATCTCCAGGCTTTACTTTATGTTTTTGGTGACTTTGAAATTTCTACTGAATTGGCCCTGCGAAAAATCGTCAAACAGGATGACGTCGTAATAGACATCGGCGCCAATGTTGGATATTTGTCTCTTATTTTATCCAAGTTGACAGGGCCTGCAGGCAAAGTTTTTGCTTTTGAACCTGAGCCGAATAACTTCAAGGCTTTTATTAAGAATATAGACCTAAATGGATTTACTAATATCATTCCCTCGCAATCAGCTATTTCGGATATTAAAGGCGTTCTTAAACTATTTCTAGCAAGCGGCAATAATCGCGGAATGCACTCAACGATATTTGACGAAAAGACTCTTAGCGCAGATTTCGTTGAAACTCCTTCATTGCCCTTGGACGATTTTGTACAAGAAAACGACCTGAAAAAATTGGATTTAGTAAAAATTGACGTGGAGGGGGCAGAACTTCAGGTGTTAAAGGGTATGAATAAGACTCTAAACACTCTACGGCCTAAAATTATCATTGAGTTAAACGATGATGCACAAAAAGCGAATAATTATTCTAATACTCAATTGATTAAATATATTTCTGAGACCTTTAACTATAAATGCTATAAAATCTCCGAGGACGGAGCTTTAATTGATGAAATAACTAATGCAGATAATCTAAATGAAAATGCCGTCTGCATTCCTTTATGATTTATTTTCAGCGCCTCTTTTGTTTAAGAGGCGCTGAAATATTCGGCTTTATAGTCGCTATCGGCTGGAAAGTAAATCGAAAAATATTCCGTAATTCAGGGAGAACTCTACGCGGTTTGTGCTCGTATTGCCGTCAGAGTCGGTAAATATCTTGCCCTGACCTGTGTCGCCTTCGTCCAGCGTCAGGTATGTCCCTTCTAACCGGACGTAACTCGTAGGCATTGGCTTGTACTCGACGCCTCCGGTTAGTTGAATTCCTTTCTGCCCCGTGTTGTAGACCATGTCCTGGTCGTCGAAGTATGCGAACCTTACCGTCGCGCCCCACATGTCGTTAAAGATGAAATGCGCAAGCGCCGCGCCGCCGATAAACGTTCCGTCGTCGAACTGCTGATTCGCTCCGTTGCCCACCGGTTTGGTCTCCGGCTTGAACCCAAAGTCGAATTGAGCCTTTAAGATTACGGTCTTCAGCGCTTCGGTAGAGATATTGATCGTGTGCATGTGGTGAGTCTTTGGCTTCCCTGATTCTTCATTGCCCATTACCCCGGCGTAGGAAATGCCGAAAACGTTCTCGGGAGCCATGTAGCCAATGTACCAACCGAGCGTTTTATTCTCGTTGTTGTCCTCGAACAATCCCGTACCAACATCGGCGAGATCTTTCCTGTCGTCGACGAATTGCGCGCTGTTCAGCAGGCTCAGCCCTACCTTTATTGTTTGAGTAGCCTGATAGCTGATGCGAATTCCCGAGTGCGAGTAGGGCTCGAAGTAAGTTACCATCGAGTGGTTCGAAAGGAAGTTATCCTTCGGCACGATCGACTCGCTTCCGAGGTGGGTTAGGAAGTAACCTCCGTCTATCCATAACCTGTCGATCGGCTGCACTCCTACGAACGCCTCCTGAATGTAGGGATGGCTATTGTACTTGAACGCCGCGTCGACAATGTCCCCGAATTGGAAAGTTACCCTGCCGTGGTACATATCCGTTTCCGTAAAGGCCGTTAATTGGGCCAGGTTAATTCCAAAACGATCTTTCAGGTTGTTCGCACGGGTGAATTTGCGGTCCGGATGCAAGCCCCAGGACCCCTGGATTCTGTTGTGGTCGTTGTCGGTTGCATAGTATCCGTCGACGTAGCCGAAGATATTAATTATCGAAGTCGGAGAGACTATTTGCTTTGTGGCCGTCGCGGAGGCTTCAAGTATCGTAGTGTCCGTCTGGGCGCGGGAAGCGACGGTAAAAGCGCAAAAGACTCCTGCAATAAGGATAAATTTTCTAATCATTTCAAACTCCTAATATTGAATGAATAAATTTTGATATTCTTCGTTTTGCTGTAATTCTCGAAGAAAACAACGTTCGAAAAATGAATTCATTGTAATATTGCTTGTTTTCGTTACGTCTATTTAGTTATTGTTCGTCTCTGTTATTTTATTGGGAATGGAGAAGTATGTTTACTGCAGAGAACTTAATAGCATTACTGACCTTGACCTTTCTGGAAATTGTGCTAGGCATAGATAATATTATCTTTATCTCTATTGTTACCAATAGATTTGCCGGGAGCGAACAGAAAAAAGTGCGACTCATCGGAATTGCCGGAGCTCTCGTCTTTAGGATTATTCTCCTGTTGGCTATTACCTGGATTATCGGTTTTACTAAGCCTCTATTCCAAATCAGCGGCTTCGCGGCTAGCGGAAGGGATTTGATTTTGTTTGCGGGCGGACTGTTCCTGCTTGCCAAAAGCACGTCCGAAATTCACCATAAGATGGCCGGCGAGATCGCGCTGGAGACCGCTAAGCCGAAGGGTTCCGTCGCCGGCGCGATCATCCAAATTATACTGTTGGACATAATTTTCTCCTTCGATTCTATACTCACCGCGATCGGCCTCTCCAATGAGCTCCCGATTATGATCGCCGCAATTGTTATCGCGTTAGCTATCATGACCGCCTTCGCCGGCGTAGTTAGCTCTTTTATCGGCAAGTACCCGACTCTGCAGATATTGGCATTGTCTTTCCTTATCCTGATCGGCTTTATGCTTGCCATTGAAGCTCTGCATTTCCATGTGCCTAAGGGCTACATTTACTTTGCAGTTTTCTTCTCGCTAGCCGTGGAGTACGTAAACATTAAAGTAGCCAAACGCAAAGCGTCGCACAACAAAAGCGCGACCGGGAAAATTAATTAATAGAAAAGCCCGGCCTTGCGAGCGTTATCGCAAAACCGGGCTTCTTTACTTGAATTTCCGAAAGTCTCTTTCGTGGAAATCTATATCAACGCCGTCGCGGCGGAAATTTACTTTGGATTGTTATAAATGATCGATTCTTTAACGTGTCCGAATCCCATGATCCTCATTTCAGGATAATCGGGATGCGACGTGTTGAAGGTAACCGAGCAATTGTAACCGCCGCTCTTGGTAGGATCGACCGTAAGGATCAGGTCCACTTTTGCGCCGGCTTTAAGCTTATAGTCCTTGGTTAGATTTAAGCGAGCGTTCTCCGGGGTGACTTTAAAGTTGCTGAGCTTAACGTCCTGCGGGGAGTTATTTTCAAGCGTGACCTTGCTGATAGAGGGCGCGCCGATGTTCATTTCAGGAATAGCAAAATAAGTAGTAGGGGTGAACTGCAGTTCGCGAATTACTTTCGCCTGAAGCATGAGCACTTTTTCCTTAGCGACCGGGTCGTTGCTGGTTATTCGAATGCTCTTATGGATGTCCGACGCGCCGTTTACGTTTAACGACACGTGCATAGTCGTCGATTCGCCGGGAGCAAGCTCGCTCTTATCCAAAGGCGCCGTGGTGCAACCGCACGTTGGATGTACGTTTTGGATCTGAAGTTTTTCCGTTCCAGCGTTTTTAAGAATAATGTCCGCTTTCAAGGGGTCTTGCTTGGGAGTAACTTCTCCCCAGTTGTAAGTTTCGCCCCCGATTATTTCCAACTTCGGCTGCGCATGCGTGTTGCAGAATGCTAACGTAACGGCAGCAAATGCGCCTATTAGAATGCTTTTCATAGAGTTAGGACTCCTCCCTAATAAATAAACTAAAAGCTTTTGATTTATTAATAAATTTCATATATTTGACTTCAGTAAAATCTGTCTCAACTATATAGACAAATTTAATAAATAAAAAGTTTCATAGAACACAGACAATGCAAAGACAATTTAATTTTATATATTACTCTATTTTCTTACTTGTTAGCTTTGCCGTAAAGGCTCCCGGCTCCGAGGTATTCTATACGGCTAAGCCGGGGGAAAAGTACGTAAACATGGGTCCCGTATACGTAGGCGATTCCGTGTCGACTTCCTTTACGCTAAGCAACACTTCAGGCTCCGCATACTCTATCCTGCCGGTCGCGCCGTCCTACGTGCTCTATGCAAGCCCGACTGCGCAAACGCCCGACGAATTCCTTCTCTTCGACCAAATCTTTCCCGGGCTCCCTGTAAAAGTTCCCGCTAACGAATCGCAGAATTTAATTATGCGATTCGTCGCCGATCCCGACGTTACGGCGCCGTTCGGCAGGAAAGAAGCCAGCTTGAGGTTGGGACTCGTTCGCCCGGAGGACTCCAGCGTAGTAGTCGCGGATACGTTCCTGCTTGCCGCCAAAAAGACGAAATTGCAGCTCGACGGCTACGAGGACGCGATCGCATTCGATTCCGTATACGTCAGCCCCTCGGTACCCCCGGAGGCTTCGTGGGTCGTTAAAAGCGTTTTTAGGGATAATCTAAAGGTCGAGATGCAGGATCTCAATTACGTAACGGTTAAAACCAGCGAAGAATTTGACGTTGAAACCTTTGAAACGGCCCCCGTTTTCCCCACGAAATATCAAACAAACTCATGGCAGGTAAAGTACAACCCGAAGGATCTAAAAGCCGACACCGCTTTCTTTCGCCTGGGCTATAAACCCGCTCCCGAAGCGTACCCGGACTCGATAGAATTTTGCCGTGTAAGGCTTTCCGGAGTCGGGGTGCGCCAAAGGCTGGAGCTTGCAAACTCAAATTTCGAAATCAAGGGCGATACGGTCGATCTCGGCCAAGTCGATCTCGGAGTCGACACCAGCGTTGAATTGGATATCCTAAACGCCGGCAATATACCGTTCGGCGCCGTAAACACCCGGCTATTGAGCTGGAACGGCTCTGAAGCCGAAGGGTTTACCCTACTGAATAAATTCCTGGAAGGCCAACCTAACCTTAAGCCGGGCAAAACTGCAAAGATCAGGCTGAACGCCAGGCTTTCGAACCGCGGGTATTTCCTGGTCAAATGCGAGATCGAAAGCGACGCTCTATCGAGAAAGATTAAATCAACCCCTCTCACGGCGGCAAAGGTCGTTTTCTACGTGCGCGGAGAGTCGACCTCCCCCGTTCCCGTCATTCCTTTTGATACGCTGGACTTCGGTAACGTCTTTAATTACGATCAGTATTGCGATGCGAAAGCCGATTCAGTAATTATGCTGAGAAATTCCGGCAATCGTGAATTGATCATTACAGATATTAAAATTGAGAATGAATCGCCGAACCCGGCGTTCGAATTTAGTAAAACTACCCTTAGATTGGCCCCGGGCGGAAGCGATACGTTGACCGTGCGTTTCATGCCGCCGGAAAGCAACCAGTATGGAGCGGAGGCGCTCTTCCTTACAAACGCCCCACACCCATGGGACAGCTTAAAGCTACAATTGCGCGGCGCCTCGGTTCGCCCTGTAGTTACAAGCATCTATTTGGACAGCGTGCTCGCCGCCCCGGGAAGGACAATATCGGTCGCATTGCGGGTGGACTCCGCGGCGCGCTTCGCCGGCACGTTTACGGACACGTTATTTTACGATAGGTCGCTTCTGAAGTTCCAGGACTACCGCAACGAAGGCACCGCCTCCGACGAACCGATGGAAAGCATTATTATAAAGGAAGTCGGGATCGGCGGCAGGCTGGCCGTCCATCTTGCAAAGCCCCCAAGAGCCAGGTTCTTACCCAAGGATACGCTAATACTGTTGAACTTCCGGACCTTTCTCGGCGACGCCGCGGGCACTTCGATCTCGTTCCTGGAGCCGCGTTTCGGCAACGAGAATTGCTCGAACGTATTGTTTATATCCGCGGAATCGATCCACTCCGGATGGTACGGCATAGATTCGGTCTGCGGGCTGGATAGAAAAGCGTTTAAACGGGAAAGCGGCTTTTTCTCCTTTGATGAAATCACCCCAAATCCCGCCGTTAGCTCGGTCGCGGCGCGTTTCGAGATGGCTTATAAAACCCATGCGTCCCTCTCGATCTATAACGAATACGGCGAGGAAGTCGCCCGGCTTATCGACGACGAATTAGATAAGGGAATTCACGAGATTAACGGCCCTATCTCCCAACTATCGCGGGGCGTTTACTACTGCGTTCTCTCCGCCGGCAATTTCCGTGAAATTCGAAAATTCGTTAAAGCGGAGTAGCATGCGATGAAGAAATTCTTTGCGCTCGCATTATTAATCTCCGCCTGGCTCGTCGCCGGGGAATCTTTCGCGCAAGGATTTGATTGGCAGTACTCCCCGCGCCTGCCTTTCGAGACTCCAAAGTTCTTCATAGGCGCGGCGGGCGAAGCCGCTTATGTCGAGCATGGCGGGGAATTTGGATTCCTGGAGGACAACGAGCCCTGTTGCAATTTTCAACGCGGGTTTGGAACGGGATTCCGGGCGCTCCTTCTTTCCGAGTATTGGCTTCAACCCGAGCTTGCTCTTGCCGTTAGGATAGGTTATTCGAGCTACCCCGGCGACTTTCGAATGCAAACGAAGCAATTAAGATACTCCGACCTGCACGGCGAATACTCCGCAGTTTACGAGAATCGTTATGAATCCTCTTTCAGCTATGCCAATTTTGAAGTGTCGGCGAAGCGCAGGATCTACCTAACGCACTTTTTCGCTTCAGCCGCTGTGGAATCGGGCTTATTGGTCAATAGCGAAGAAAAAGAAACGGAACGAGTCGTCTCGCCCGATTTCGAGACTTTTAAGGACGGGACTATTATCCATGAAATAACGACCGGCGAGGTGCCCGGGTTAAGAAGCGTATACGCGGCTGCGCGGTTCGGCGCGGGGTACGACTTTAACCTGGGAAATGGCTCGTACGGCTCCATCGTCGCAAACGTATCTCTCCCCCTTAATTCCCTATCCGGCGCCGGGGCATGGAATAGAAGAACTTATTCGATCGGCGTCCAGCTTATGCGCGGTTTCCTGATTGATTTTTGATAAGCCGTCACTCCGGTATTCCATAAATAGTCTTCGACTAATTACTCGAGGGGCAATTGACAGGGCTGCGTCTTTTGTCCAACGCCTACGGCGTAGCGTATTCGCCGTGAAGCTGCCAATTACAGATGTAAAACGCCTACGGCGTAAATGTTGGAGTTCTTTTCAATAGGCTTCCTACGTGAAAGCATTTAAGAATGTATAAATCTAACGAACCGCGTAGCGGTTCCACGTCCGTAGCCTTGCACGCCCCACCCCTCTCCTTTCCGCGGCGAAGCCGCGACAGGGGTTTTATGAAGAAGTTAATCAAAGTTGTAATAAAAAGCCCCGCCCGGATTTACCAAGCGAGGCTTCTATTATTACTTCTTGTCTTGATCCTACCTCAGGAACATCTTGTTGACCGCGCGATCGAACGATTGCGCGTCCATCGCGTCGAGCGTTATCAACGGGAAGTCCATCTTCGTTTGCCTATCGGTAGGGAATTCGTTCATATATCTCCGGACTTCCCCGTAAATATACGTTTCCGCCTGATCGCCGATCTTGAGGTGAGCGAGATCCTCCTGCAGGTTATCCGGGCGGATAACGCAGATCCATTGGCCTGCGTACGCCTTCTCCTCGAAGACGGCGAAGTCCGCCGCAAGAGTGCGATTGATCTTTATGACCGTGCCCGTTACGGGGCTCCTCATCGGTATTAACCTGTGCTGCTGCATGACGCCGAAGAGGAATTCTCCCCTTTTGACGCGCATCCCAAGGTTGGGAAATTCGATGTTGTCCATCCGTCCGATTATCTTCTTCGCCAGGTCGTTCAAGCCGACGCGAATATTGCCGTCGCGCCCCAAAAGCGCCCAAGTATGCCAATCGGCGAAGAAAATCCCCTTGGGAACGTTGATATCCACAACTCGTTCCGAAGTCGGCGTCTGGTTGATATAATTAGCCGCGAGATTTAGATGGATCATTTCACGACGCTTCGTTAGGTTCTCGCCGATGAACTCGATCAAGGTTTTCTCGTCGAAGGGTTTCTGAAGATAAGCCATGGCTCCGTGTTTCAGGCAATCGGTCCCGCTCTCGAACGTTAGCTGGTCCGCCATTACTATTACGTCTATGTCGGGGCGGATAGAACGGATGCAGCTTGTCGCCTCCGTTCCGCAAACCCCGCCGTCGCGAATGTCGCAGAAGCAGAAGTCGTAGTGCGTTCGTCGAATTAGTTCGACCGCTTCGCGGCTGGAATCGACGCTATCGACCGAGTAGCCGCTGCGAACGAGCGTTTCCCTCATCATATTGAGCAAATTTTCATCCCGCTCGACGATAAGGACCCTCGCTTTTGGAAATTCGATCTGGGTCCTTTTTAGAGTCGGCGAAATGTGCGAATAATCGACTTCCAGGCTCTTCCGCAGGTATTTTTCGCGCTCTTTAGCCAGGCGGGATCTATTTATCAGTCGGAATATGAATCTGACTATAAATTCGCCCGCGATAAAAATAATAGCCGCTATAATTAAGTATTGCATTGTATTCTCCGTTATTTCCTATTTTTTCCTTCTGCCGACTAACGTTCCCGGCTTTTGAGCGGGATACGACTTGTCGTCGTGGCATTCGGCGCATACGGGTTTGACGTTGAACTTTCGCCCGACGTGGCATTGCTCGCATTCGAAGTCAACGTGATCCGCGCTGAGCTTTAATCCCGTAACGGCATGATTAAACGAACCTTGCTTCCAGTTCTTATGGCAAGCGTTGCAATCGCGCGGCGGCTTGCTGAATGGATTAGTTCTTGTATGGCAGCGTTTGCAATCAAGACTTGAGTGGAACGGTTCGAGCGTAAAGCCGGTCTTCGCATGGTTGAACGAAGAGCTCATGTCGGTCGAGCCGTGGCACTTCTTGCAGCCGTCGTCGGCGTGGCAGGCGTAGCATTTAGCGTGCTGGTCCGCAAACGTCTTATTCTTCCGAATTGTCTTCGCCGTGCGGAATCGGGTCTTGGGATCGCCCTTGGAGTGGCAGGTCATGCAATTCTCGTTCTGATGGCAAGTATTGCAGCTGTAGCCGAAGGATTCGATATGCATATTATGCTTAAAGTTCACTGTCGCGCCCTGGTCGGACTTAGTATTGAACTTAACTATATTGGGCCTTTCGACCGTTGGGTGCGATTTATCCTTTAGCGCAGCTATCCTTTGCGCGACGTTAGCTTTTTTATCTTTCTTTAAGCTATGGCAGCTGTAGCATTCCGTTTGCCCGCTCCACTGCCTGTGGCATTGTATGCAAAGCCTGTGATAAGCCGACTTCAGCTCGGGTACGCGCACGTCGCCGCGCTCGTAGCGGGACTCGTGGCAATTCGAGCATTTTTGTATTTTGCCGGTCGAATTGTGATGGTGGCAGTTTTCGCATCCGCCGGACATTTCGTGCATTTGCGCGTGCATCTTATGCGAAAAGACGACAGTGTCGAACCTAACCGGATTTTGATTCATCAATACGATGTCGGGGCCCCTGGCGGCGAGAACGTTCGCGGCAGCGCCTTTAGCGCCGGCTTTTGGGCTCGCAGCCGCTTTAGCGCGGGCGGGCGCGGCTTTTTTCTGACCGCCGCTTCCCATTTGCGCGATCATTGCGATTGACGCGGCAATGAACAATACTATCAGTAATCTTACTTTCATTATTTTCCTCCCTGCGAGGGCATACTGCCCTTTTCTACGCTAATTACAGGGAAAATCATAACCGCCGCGCGGTACAATAGCACGAGCAGCGCTATAAAACCTACCGTTACGGAAATTTCCCCGATTGACGGGAAATAAGCGCCGGGCGCGTACATTGGACGGTAGGCGGTCACGAAGTTATTAAATCGGTTTAAAAATACGCCGAATACAACAAGGCTTGCCGCCGTGAACAATAAGTAAGGACTTCTTGTCACCTTCGGCGAAAGGAACATTCTAAACGGTACGACAATTCCTATGATTACCTCTATTCCAAACATAACGCTTGGAAGATTGAACGTAGTTAAGTAGACGAAAGCGCCGCGAATAAAGAGGTCGCCGATCTTAAAGGCGAGGTAAATGCCAAGCAGCGGCGCAACAAAAGTGCCGAGCCTGGAAAGCACCTCCATCTCCGCGCGCATTCTAAAAGAGCGCGACGCGATCATAGATTCGAAAATGACCATAGGGAAGCCTACGGCGATTGCCGAGAGAAGGAATAGCAACGGCAGCACGGGCGTTTGCCATAGCGGATGCATCTTGTACCCGGCTATGACCATGAGCGTGCCCAGCGACGATTGGTGAAGGGTCGAGAGCACTACGCCCGCTATTATAAAGATGAACATGACTTTTGAAAGAGTTCTATCGAGCGCTCGAAGCAACTTTTCGGTCAGGGCGTTAAACGATCTCAGCCGCCCGGGCAGGTTCACGCGGCCCATAAAGCGCTCGGTGACCATCGGGAGAAATTCTATATATAGAACGTTCAGGTACAACATAACGCAGATGCCGACCTCGAAAAGGGCCGAGTTCGGATTCCAGAAGACCATGGGGTGCCAGATATAGTGCGAACGACCTATATCGATAACGACGCCTATTGCGACGAAAGTATAGCCCAGCATCGCCGTAAGCAACGCGGGGCGAACGATAACGTGATAGTGCTCGCGGTGGAAAACGTGTCCCAGAGCCGCGGAAGTAAATCCGCCTGCGGCGAGAGCTACGCCGGCCGCGACGTCAATGCCGATCCAAATACCCCAGGGGTACTGTTGGTTTAAATTAGTAACCG
>JBLNBN010000002.1:0-49612 GCA_050260015.1 Chloroflexota bacterium
AAACTTAAAATCACCGTTTTCAAATTGATAAAGGTATGGGTAACCGAAGCCGAAATTGGATAGATCGCTGAATGCGACAGCGGGCTTGCCCTCGCCATAGAAATCGCCGACTACGGGCGCAAAATAAGCGCGCGGTAGGCGGTATGGCTTTTGCGCGAAGCCGCTCGTCGGGAAGTAATCGTCGTTAAGCGAAAATTCAAAAGAGCGCGAAACGCTTAACGAGTCGGACTCTCGCAAGGTAGCAATCGCTTCGTACGCGACCCCTGGAACGAGAGTATCGGCAAGCGATACGATGTGCGCGCGCGACCTGTTGACCGCGTCGTAAAGCGACGCGTAAGCATCCTGGGAGCCCTTTTTCCTCCACTTAATCTCCAGCCCGGCGTCGCGATTAGAGCTTGCCGCTACGAGAAGGACTCTCTTGCCGTCGGTGAAAGCGGGCAGTACGTTGAAATCGTTAAATCGTAGAGAAGTCGCGTTCGAAGTAACCCATAGGTGGGTACGTTGCTGGATGTCGCGTCCATTTTTTTGATTGACCTTTAAAACGATCGTATAAACTGTGTCTTTATCAAAATTGCTGAGATCTATCAGCGCCAACTCTCCATTCTTTACTTGATTATTCGCGGTTGCGGCGACGCTCCAAACCGAATCGGGCAAGATCCCGTAGCCGGCCAGCAATTCGTATGATTCGAACAGCGGCGTAATAACGGAACCCACTACGCTCAGGCGCTCGGCTTTATCTTTTGATACGACCTGGTAAAATTGAGGCGATTCGATAGCGACAACGGAAGCCGGCTTCCGGGTCAGGGCCTGGTAGGGATCAAGAATGCCGGCCCCATAGAGCGAATCCCAGCCTTTTTTACCGGCTTCATCGGAAGAAAACATAAGCGTTGATCTAACCTCGTCCGGGGTTAGCGTAGGATAAATTTCCAAAAGCAAAGCGGCGGCTCCCGAAACGCATGGCGCGGAGAAAGAGGTGCCTTGGTAGCGGGCGTAGGCGGTGTCGGCCCTGATCGTAAGAATATTCGTCGACGGAGCCGCAATGTCCGGCATAGAGCCGTAGTTGGAAAGGCCCCAGCGCGTCATATCCTCGTTAATGCCGGCGACGCTAGTAACTTCGGAATAATCCGAAGGGTAATGAGCGTATTCCCAGCCGTTATTGCCTGCGGAAGAGGCGATAAAGCAACCTCTCTCGTAAGCGTAGCGAACCGCGTCGCGCACTATGGGGGAGTCGTATATTTCGCCGAAGCTGCAGTTAATAACTTTGGCTCCCGAGCGAGCAGCGTAAATAATGGCGGCCGCAATATCGTCGGACTCCGCCGCGCCTTCAATATCGAAAGCTTTGCAGGCAAGGATTTTCGCGTCGGGCGCGATGCCGACTACTCCGATCGAGTTATTGGCCTGGGCAGCGATCACAGCCGAAACTGGCGTGCCATGGCCGCCTTCGTCCTCGGGGATTGGGTCGGGATCCGCCCAATCTCCGACGCCGAGCACGTCCTGGTTAACGAAATCGTAACCGACGACGTCGTCCGCGAAGCCGTTCCCGTCTTCGTCCACGCCGTTTAAATCTCCGGAGACGCCGCCGCGGGTTTCAGTAAAAGCCCAGGGCTCGAATTTACCATTTCTATTTATGTCTTCCTGGCTATTGACCTTAAGCGAATTGATCAGGTCGGGAGCCGAGAAATCAATTCCCGCGTCGACGACGGCTACGGCAATATCCTTGCCCGTCGCTATTTTCCATGCTTGCTCGGCTTTCAGGGCCTTTAGGTGCCATTGGTCGCGGTAATTCGGATCGTTTGGCGGCGTTTCAAGCTTATCAAGATGAAAAATATAATTCGGAAAGGCTTCGGCGGCAATATCTTTAGGCAGATTTGCGAGCTGATCCCCGCTTATGATATAGTACGACTCCAGTTCGGCCAAGAGGGAATCTGCCCGGGAGCTCTGCGTTCTATCGGTTTTATGCTTATTAAAAAGCGAACGGGGTAGCGCCCTGGTTAGGTTCAGCGAATTAAGTTTTTGTTCTTGTAGCTTTGAGCTTGATTTGATCTTAACGAGAAGCTTCGGTGCGGCAAAGGTAAAGCCGAAAAGAATAAAAGATGCGGCAATGGCCGTAACGAGCAATGATTTGAGCTTCATCTTGATGTTAACGCTAATTAATAAAGTATAAAAATACGATAATTGCTTATAATAAAAAAGCCGGCAAACGCCGGCTTTACTTTATTAATTTTTGCGTCGCCCGTCAATGACCGGGAGCGATAGATTATTCGAATTCGACTGCCGAGTCGTCTTCAGGCATTTCAAATGTGAGCTTGCCGTCGGAGATTTCCTTCATAGCGAGGAAAGTGGGTTTGGGATATTTATCGAATTCGCGGCTTATTTTGATTTGGTCGTCATTGCCGCCTTCGTTCTCATCGTTGGTATTTACGGCAACTCCTTCCATTCTTCTGCCCAGTTCCGCTTTAAAGTCATCGTTTATCTGCCTAGCGCGGAACCCCATTGCAACGATGGATTGATAGATAGAGCCTTTAGCGGACTCCTGCATTCTAACTACAACGGGATTGACAACGTACTTTTCCAAAATAACTTTCCTTTGAATAGACATCAAAATAACTTACTAAATTAAAATATATTTTTGAAATAAAAAACATTTTTTTTAACTTGCCGCGCGCAATATTTGAAAAAAGATTTTTTCGCGGAGCGTTTATGCAGAAGTTGTACTATTCTATTAAAGAAGTCGCCGAAATGGTTGAGGAGGAACAGCATATCCTCCGTTACTGGGAAAAGGAATTTCCGCAGTTGAGCCCCAAGAAAAATCGCGGGGGAAATAGGATTTACTCTCCTAAGGACATCGCGCTCATCCGTGAAATTAAATCGATGCTCCGCGACGGCAAGCTTTCGCTGAAAGGAGCCAAAGAGCGGATAGCCGGAAAATACTCCGCTCCGTCCGCCTTAAAACCTCTCAAAATGGTTAAAGAACCACGGGAAAGCCTGCAGCCTATGCTCCCGCTAATCTCAAACGACGACTATCAAGCCCTCTCCCGTAAAGAACTTACGGAATTGCGCAACTTGCTCTCCGACGCCCTGGAGTTTACTAAAAATTCCCTGGGCATTTAGCTCAACGCCTTTTATTATTAGTATTTATTTGCTAATTTAGAAGGATTTTTCCGAGCAAGCCAGAAATTGAACAAGAATAAAATAGATATAGTAATAATATCATATAACACGCGCGAACTAACGATCGATTGCATCCGGTCCGCAATTGATACTGCCGCCCAGTTGATCAATCAAATCGTCCTCGTGGATAACGCATCTTCCGACGGAACAGTCGAGGCGGTTATATCGGGATTTCCATTAGTTCGCATAATAGCGAACGAGAAAAACAAGGGATTCTCGGCTGCCGTTAACCAGGGGTTCCGCGCATCCTCGGCAGGTATAATCTTCGTCTCGAATACGGACGTAGTATTCCATAAGGATACTATCAGGCTATTGGCTTCGCGGCTGCAAATAAGCGAAAGATGCGGCATTGTCGGCGGGCAGCAGATATTCCCGAACGGCAAGTGGCAGCGGTCCTACGGCGAATACCCCAGCGTAAAGCATGCGCTGAAGGATTTATTCCTTTTGCCACACCTATCGAACCTGGTAAACGAAACGCTTTGGGATATAGGTTTCAGGCCAAGGAAAATCAAAACGCCCGACTACATTGACGGCGCCCTAATGGCTATAAGCCGCGAAGCGTACGACGAAGTCGGCGGGTTTGACGAATCGTATTTCTTCTATACCGAAGAAGCGGACTTTTGCCGCCGCTTAAAGGAGAAAGGCCGCAGGGTTGAGTACTTTCCACGGGCGACCCTAACGCACTTGCGGGGCGGCGGCGGGGAAGCGAACGTTGATACTTCAAGGACGCTATTTGAAACTAAGGCATACTTCGTTGAAAAGCATTATTCAAAGTTCTCAAGGAAATTATTTATTGCTATAGAAACGCTGCATGTGCACGTTACCGCATACTTATTAAAATTTACTTCGGTATTTACCCTTGGCCGATTAAGGAAAAAAATAAAGTCAAAAACTTCCGCATTCGAGAAATATTGCGCGGCATGGCGAGAAATTTTGCAGAATTCATAAGAACTGGCAATAAATTTGGAAAGAATTAAAACATTTCTTAATTTTGCATATGATTTAAGGCGCTAATTAATAGTTTAAGTAGCTCCGATTCAATTTAATAGAAACAACAATATTTCTTAGTGGAGGCTAATTAAAATGTCGTATAAAATCACAGACGAATGCATCCTCTGCGGCGCGTGCGCGCCCGAGTGCCCCGTTGAAGCTATTTCCGACGGCGATACCCAATCCATCATCGATGCGGACAAATGCATTGAATGCAAAGGTCACTTCGACGAACCGCAATGCAAGTCGGTTTGCCCTGTTGACGCAGTAGAGCACATGGACTAAAAAGTTAGAAATTAATATATTTTTTAGGGCTTAATATGAAGTTTCGCTTCATTATTAAGCCCTTTCTCATTATATTTGAATTATAGAATTAAAGCTAAAACATAAATCAAAAAAAATAAACAAAGTTACTTGGTTTTGTGACGACTTTTGAAGGCGAAATATCGGTTGCTTTCGGCGAATTTATTGCCTTTTCCAGTAAATCGGGAGGGGTTGTAATTTGTCGCGATGGAATGAGGTCATTTTATCGCGGCTGTATCGCTATGCCGAGTTTCGTCGATTCGCATTGTCACGTCGCCGGGGTTGGCGAGGCTTTAAAAACTCCTGACCTGAGCTCGGCGAAAAGCGAGGAGGAATGCATATCGATCGTGATGCGCTCCGGCTTTTCAAGGCGCGGATGGCTTTATGCCATGGGCTGGAATCAAGAAAATTGGGAAAAAAAGAATTTTCCCACCCGCCAATCGTTGGATTCCGGGCTAAAGGGCGCCCCGGCGTTTCTTAAAAGGGCCGACGGGCATTGCGCCTGGGTAAGCTCGGAAGCGCTGGCTATCGCCGGGGTCAATAAGAATACGGAGGATCCGCCGGGCGGAAAAATAGTTCGGGACAATGATGGGCGTCCAACCGGGCTACTGGTTGACAACGCTGTCAATCTCGTTGAAAAATTTCTTCCTAAATACTCGATCCCGGATTTATGCGAATTCGTCGTAACCGGCGCAAAGGAATTAGCCCGTTTTGGAATTACTGAAATGCACGATATGGACGTTAGCGAGGATTCGCTGGAAGCCGCGTGCATTGCCGATTACTCCGGGAGATTACAATGCAAGATATTTTGTTACGTTGGAGTTAGCTCGTATGACTTCCGGAGAGAAATGGTGTCAAGCTCCAACGTCAAGCCTTTAGGAATTAAATTATTTATGGACGGCGCGCTGGGTTCCCGCGGCGCCGCAATGCTAGAACCGTATTCAGATGCGCATAAAGAACAGGGCCTGGCTCTGTTAACGGAGGACGACGTAGTCCGTTATGCCGCTCACGCAGCCGAGATGGATTATCAGACCGCCGCGCATGCTATAGGCGACAAGGCTAACCTCGTGCTATCCAAAGCGTTCTTAAGGATAAGAAAAGAATTTCCGAACGCTATACTAAGGGCGGAGCACGCGCAAATAATGACCAAGGAAGCGATAAATAATTACGCCGGGGCCGATGCGGTCATATCGATACAACCCGCGCACTACGAGTCCGATATGATAATGGCGGCGCAAAGACTCGGCGCCCGGCGCTACGCGGAGCGCGCTTACCTATGGGGATCGCTCGCAAAGGCCGGGTTAACCCTCATCAGCGGATCGGACGCGCCAATTGAACCGCCCGACGCGCTAAGAGGAATTCATACGCTCAATACCCGGGCCAACGAAGCTATTTCGCTCGACCATGCGTTTGAAACCTATACGACTTTGCCAAGAAAAATCACGCATAGTTCCCTTAATTTCGCCAAAGGCGAGAGCGCCGATTTTGTAATTGTACGCGGGGATAAGGTCGCGGCGACATATTATAACGGAGCGCCAATATTTGAAGACGGCAGCGCTGAAATCATTAGTTGACGAAGTAGTCCGATCCTCGAGGAAAACTATCGGGATAGAGGTTCGCAGCGACGGCAGGGCCATTATACGCGCTCCCATGCGCGCACCGGTTTCAGAGATCGAGCAAGCGGTCTGGAACCGACGCGATTGGATCATTCAGAAAAAGGCCGAGATGCTCGCCCGCAAACCTGAGCCGAAAGTTTACCGCGACGGCGAATTGTTCTACTACCTTGGCGAACTAAGAACCCTACGGATAAGCAGCGGCGCGAGGTTTGCGATTGAGTACAGTAACGGGGAATTTATCCTGGCGGAAGACTGTCTCGAAAACGCCCGCGACTACTTTGAAAAATGGTATACGAAGCAGGCGAGATTAGTGTTCGAGAAGCGCGCTAAAGAGCTTGCGGGGCTGCATGGATTTAAGTATCTGAAGATAAAGCTCTCCTCGGCCGAAGGACGTTGGGGATCATGCTCGAGCAAGGGATACATAAATTTAAATAAAAAACTTATAATGGCCCCTCTCGCCGTTTTGGATTACGTTATACTACACGAATTGTCGCATACGGTCCATATGGACCATACTAAAAGGTTTTGGGCCCTTGTGGCGTCCGTCTGCCCCAATTATAAGACCTGTAAAAAATGGCTGAAGGATCACGGCGAGAAATTGATTTATTAAGTCAAACAAAATAAAAAATGATGCAATTATTCTTTAAAGGAAGGAAATAATTAAGAAAAACAACGATATGAAACTTGTCAAAACAAACGAGTTCAACCGCGAAGAAGAAACGGACAAAATAATAAAGATGCTGCGCGATAGCGTTTCGGCTCTAAACCTAAACGAGATATCGAAATCGCTCGGCATTAAAAGTACTTCGCCGGAGTACGACCTTCTGAAAGAATTGCTCTACGAGCTTTCCGAATCGGGAGTTGTGCTAAAGTCCAGCAGGAGAAAATATTCCCTGCACGAAATCTCCGAAACAAATTCCCTGAAGGGCGTTCTGCATATCCGAGGCGACGTCGGCGCCGTCGAGACCGAAAGCCCCGATTTCCCAAAAATAATAATCCGAAGAAGGCATTTAAACACCGCTCTCGAAGGCGATCTCGTTCTAATGAAGCTTCATGCTCTCAAGAAGAACAAAAAGCCCCGCGGCGAAATAACGGAAGTCCTGGAGCGTAATAAGGAGCAATTCGTAGGAACGATAGAGTTCGACGGCAATTTCTACTTTCTAATCCCCGACGAGCCCGAGTTTTACGTCGACTTTCTAATTCCCCCGGATAAAACTTTAGGCGCGCGGGACGGCGACAAGGTCTACGCGAGATTTTTGCAGTGGGACAATCCTAACAAAAGCCCGCTCGCGGAGGTCGCCGAGATAATCGGTTTGGCCGGGGACCCGAAGGTTGAGTTTGATTCCATAATAAAAGAATTTTCTCTGCCGACAGAATTCCCGAAAGCCGCATTCGAGGAAGCCAAAAAATACGCAGTCCCCTCCGAGCGGGCTTCGTACAAGGGCAGGCTCGATCTTCGCGACGAGATAGTTATTACGATCGATCCCGCGGACGCCCGCGACTTCGACGACGCAATTTCGCTTAAGAAGCTGGACAACGGTAATTTAGAGCTAGGCGTCCATATAGCGGACGTAAGCCATTACGTGACGGAAAATTCAGAGCTGGACATCGAAGCCCGCAACCGGGCGAATTCCATTTACCTCGTGGACAGGGTGATACCGATGCTGCCCGAGGAGCTGTCCAATAACATCTGCTCGCTAAAGCCCAACGAAACCCGGTTGACCTTTTCAGTGATGATGGAGCTCAGCCCGCGCGGCGCTTTAAAGAATTATTCAGTGACTGAATCCGTAATCAAAAGCGCCCGCCGCTACAGCTACGAAGAGGCTTTGGACATAATTAGAACCGGCGAGGGCGATTACGCAGAATTATTGCAGGAATTCGATAAGCTTGCAAAATTGCTGCGCAAAAAGCGCTTCTCCACCGGCGGAATTGACTTTGAAACGAGCGAGGTCAAATTTAAGCTCGACGAGAGAAACTTCCCCGTGGAAGCCGTGTTGAAGCGCCCGTCGGAAGCGACCAAATTAATTGAGGAGTTTATGCTCCTGGCGAATAAAACGGTCGCGGAGCACGTCGAAAAGATCTCTAAACAATTAAAGCTGGGCAGAACCCTGCCGTTCCTTTATAGGATTCACGATAAGCCCGACCAGGAAATGCTCCTGGAAACCCTTGGGTTTGTGTCTTCTCTCGGGATTAAGATCGATACGAAGAAGGTAACATCCAAAGACATTAATAAAGTACTCAGGGAAGTTTCGGATAAGCCTGAGAAAGAATTGGTAAATCAAATCCTGATTCGTTCTATGCAAAAGGCGGTTTATTCCGCTGCCAATATTGGGCACTACGGCCTGGGATTCAAGGATTACTCGCATTTCACCTCGCCAATTCGCCGCTATGCGGATTTATTCGTCCACCGCGCCCTAAAGGAGTATGCGGCGGGCAGGCCTGAAGAATCGAGAATCAAATTTATGCATATGCTTGCAAAATCCATTGCAAATATTACGACGGAACGCGAGAGATTGGCTATGGAAGCGGAACGCGCTTCCAATAAACTGAGTTTCGCGCTCCTCACGGACATGCACGTCGGCGAGGAATTCTTCGGCGTCGTTTCAGGCGTTACGGCATTTGGGATCTTCGTCAAGCTTGATACTATAATGGCGGAAGGCCTTATTCACATTCGCGATCTTCGCGACGATTATTATTACTTTGACGAGCCGAAGTACAGGCTAATAGGCAAGCGCCATAAGCGAGTATTTGCTCTCGGTTCGCGCTTGCGCGTGAAAATCGTCAAGGTCAGCATCGAAAAGCGATCGATTGATTTGGAATACTTATATATAGCGAGCGTATAGGATGTTTACGGGTTTAGTTGAAGAAATTGGAAAAGTAAAAGAAATACGCAGAATAGGCTCCGCGAGCAGGATTACAATTGCCGCTAAGCTAATAATGGACGATCTGCCTATCTCCGCGTCAGTCGCGATTAACGGCGCTTGCCAGACGGTTATAGAGCTGAATAGCGATACATTTGCGGTCGAAGCGGTCGAGGAAACGATCAAGAAGACTACGCTTGGCGAATTAAGGGCGGGAGATCTGGTAAATTTGGAACGCGCAGTTCTGCCGACGACACGTATGGGCGGGCATTTCGTCCAGGGGCACGTCGATTGCGCCGGCGCAATTGAGAGCATAGGGCAGGAGCGGCTGAGCCGCTTAATTACGATCAGGTATCCCAGGGAATTTGATAAATACCTCGTTCGCACGGGTTCAATAGCCGTGGATGGAATTAGCCTGACTACGGCGCGCGTCGAACCCGGGAAATTTACCGTTTCCGTTATACCCTACACAATACAAAACACTACGCTCTCTAACGCGGCCGCAGGCCGGAGGGTAAATCTTGAGTTCGATATACTCGGCAAGTACTTCGAGAAGTACTTTAGCCTGAATATGACGAGCCCGTTATCGAAATTCATCAGTCAGCCCGATTTATAAAACGCTCTGACTCCCCGTTCAAAGGCGCTCAAACGACTGCAATATTAAATTATTCGCGGAAGTTTGAGCGCTTTTTCCATTTATCATGACATAAATACCCGCCTTAAAAAATTAACATAAAACTAACTTACCGTTTATAACAGCTTCATACTAATATGCGAATTTTGTATGTCTGAATTTTTCAATATGGTAGGAGTTTTAATGAAATCAATTTATTCGCTCTTCGCCCTGATATTAGGGATGATTTTCGCTTCGACGTTAACGTTTGCGCAGGAAGCAACCGAAGTCCCGTCCGGGGATAATACGGGCGAAGTAAAAGTCAAGCTCGAGAATATGGAGGAGTCGGTCAGCGCGCTTGTTTCGGACGTTACCGGGCTTAAGAAGCTAAAGGTGACGGGGTATTTACAGGTTCAATACGAAAACTCGCAGTCCTCGAAGGGCTTCGCTATGAATCCGTACGATTCGTCCGACTACGCGCAATCTCGCCTAAGAGTACGGAGAAGCCGGTTAAAATTTGCGTACGACGCCGGGATGGCAAAGTTCGTTCTTCAAGGCGATTTCTCCAACGAGAAGTTCGAGTTGAAGGACGCCTACATGACGATCGAGGATCCCTGGACAAAGAACTTTGCGCTTACGACCGGCGTATTCAATCGCCCCAATTATGAGGTGGAATATTCCTCGAGCGCCAGGGAATCCATGGAGCGCTCGAGCGTTATCAGGGCGCTTTACCCCGGGGAACGCGATCTGGGATTGATGATCACAGCGGCGCCGAACGACCTGTTTAAGCTGCAGCTTGCCGCATTTAATAATACGTACCAAGGGACTTATAAGCAATTCATGCCGACATTTAACGACGCGCCATTTTACTATATGGCTCGAATAACGAAAGAGCTGTTATACCAGGACATAGGCCTTGCAGTTGATTTCGGCGCGCACGCCAGGTTTGGCGACGTCGTCGCTAATACGAATAAAATAATCGAAAGCGGGAACAATTCTTCCGTCGTGGATTCCAATACCGTAATTAAAGGCGATAAGCTCGGGCGGAACTGGTTCGGAGTAGAAGCGCAGGTTTACTACGACTTTCTTGGCGGTATGAAACTATTGGGCGAATATATCGCCGGCGCGGACGTAAATGAATTGACTCCTGCAAGCAGGGCTCCATCGCCTATTAGAAAGCGCAATTTCAGCGGCTATTACGCAATGCTTGTGAAAAACATAACGGATGACTGGCAAATCGCTATTAAATACGACTCGTACGATCCCAATACCAAAATAGAGAATTTGAAAATCATAGACGCAAAGGACCTCGCAGTTTCAACCCTCGGCTTCGGAATCCATAACTATTCCATTAATAATATTCGTATCTCCCTGTGGTACGACATGATTAGAACCGAGACCCAACCTACTATAATGAAGGAAGATCCGAAAGATGACCTGCTAACCCTACGGTTTCAGTTTAAATTCTAATAAAATAAGCTTTAAAAAACTTAACCAAACATTAACCTAGAATTTATAAAGCCTTAAAACTAATTCGCAATTTTTGTAAAGAAATAAAAGACAAAATAATAACTAAAGGAGCAAGAAAAATGAGGAAATCTATTATTCTTTATACCGCCTTAGCTATAACGGCATTCGCCGTAATCGGTCTCGTAGCTAAGGAAAAGATCACGGTAAAGGGTTCGGACACATTGGTGATTCTCTCGCAGAGGTGGGCGGAAAGGTACATGTCTAAAAACGGGGACGTATCAATCCAGGTAACAGGCGGCGGCTCCGGAACCGGTATTTCGGCTTTAATAAACGGCACGACCGATATTTGCAACGCATCCCGTCCAATAAATAAGTCCGAAATCCAAAAATTGAAGGAGCGGTACGGCACGACCGGAATTGAGATAGCGTGCGCTAAGGACGGTCTTTCGATATATTTACACAAAAATAATCCGGTCGGCAACCTAACCGTGGATCAGCTTAAAAGCATCTACACCGGGAAGATCACAAATTGGAAGCAAGTGGGCGGGAATAACGCTAAGATCGTGCTATACTCCCGCGAAAACAATTCGGGCACCTACGCTTACTTCAAGGAACATGTGCTTAAAAATGCCGATTACGCTCCTTCCGCGCAAAACTTACCCGGCACGGCTGCGGTAGTTAACGCGGTGGAGAAGGACGCAAACGGGATCGGGTACGGCGGAGCGGCATACTCCAAGGGTATAAAAATATGCAAAGTAAACGGGGTCGAGCCCTCCCGCGAGAACATCCGAAGCGCGAAATATCCGATTTCCAGGTCTCTTTATATGTACCTGAGGAACAGGCCGAGCGGCGCAGTAAAGAAGTTTATAGATTGGACGCTAAGTCCCGAGGGACAGAAAATTGTTTCAGAAGTAGGTTACTTTCCAATTAAATAGGAATTGAACTTGGATATCAACCCTAAACGTAAACCTCTCGGCTACGGCAAGAAGCTCTATATTGGGGAGTTTCTTGCCGAGAGGCTGATACAAGTAATAGCGCTTCTTTCAATAGCCGCAATTCTTGCGATTTTTTATTATGTCTTCCATGAATCTATCTATGCGTTTAAGGAAGGCGTCCCGGCAGAAATGATTACGTCAACCGGGAACTCCCACGAAAATACGGCAGGCTCCCAGGCGGAAAACGATGGGCCTGAAACGTATTCGCCCGACGAAGGCGCCGTTGAAAGTTCTAACTCAACGCCCGAAACGTATCCTCCGGCGGAGGCCGACGAAGCGCCTGCGGAATTGAAGCCCGAAACTTACGCCCCAACCGGCTCCGACGCAGCTACGGCGGGGTCCGGGAACAATTCCGGAACGGCGGCGGAAACGGCCGTTCCAGCGGCGAATTACCAATCGCGCGGAGAAGCTCCAGTTACTCCTTCACAACTTATATTCCCGAACGACACGATCGACGGCAAACCCGCTTATATCTGGCAACCGATTAGCGAGACCCCAAAGTTTAGCTTTATACCGCTATTCGTGGGCGCGTTGAAGGTGACTCTGATAGCGGTAGTCCTCGCAGCTCCTATCGCGATCCTGGCGGCGATCTTTACCGTGGCGTTCGCGCCCAAGTGGCTCAAGGAGATAATAAAACCCGCTATTGAAATATTAGCGGGCTTTCCATCCATCGTGATTGGATTTTTTTGCCTGATGACGCTGGCGACGTTAATCCAGGAGACTTTTGGGACCACGTACCGGCTTAATTCGTTTGTCGGGGGAGTCGGCATGGCCTTAGCGGTAATACCTATTATATACACGGTCGCGGAGGACGCTCTCTCCGCAATACCGAAATACCTGAGCGAAGCAAGCCTGGCTCTCGGCGCTTCCCGGTGGGATACCGCTTACAGGGTTCTTTTGCCCGCGGCTACCCCCGGGGTATTCGCCGCCATTATTCTTGGCTTCGGCCGAGCCTTCGGCGAGACGATGATTGCGCTGATGGCGACGGGCAACGCGGCGTTGGTTTCAACGGACATATTCGAATCCGTAAGGACTATGGCCGCTACGATTGGAGCGGAAATGGCGGAGGTAGAATTTCGCAGCGCGCACTACGGCATATTATTCCTGATAGGCGCGGTCCTGTTCGTTATTACTTTCAGCCTGAACGCAATCGCGGAGTTTTACGTTAGAAAAAGATTGCTTAAAAAATTCCAGGGGCAATAGATGTACATAATACTTATCGCCGCGGCGGTATTAATCGCCCTATTTTACTTTTTCTTAAAGAGATATAAAATATCCGCCAGGAAGAAAGTAACGGAAAGAACATTCTTAATTATCACGGGATTATCCGCCGTGATGATCATTGCCTTTGTTATTTATTTGCTGACTATAATATTCATCAACGGGAGCTCCCACATATCCTGGACGTTCCTTTTTAGTTCCCCGGAGGAAGGATTAACCAAGGGCGGCGTTTTCCCCGCGATTATCGGCACGGCAGCCCTCGTGATAATAATGACGCTCGTCGGGGTTCCGATTGGAACGATAACGGCTATATACTTAACCGAGTACGCAAAGGAAAATTCGTTAATTACGCGATTTATCAGGTTTGCCGTGAATACGCTGGCAGGAGTGCCCGCTATCGTATTCGGCTTGTTCGGGCTTGGCTTCTTTATCGGCGTGGTTGGCAAACAGATGGATAGGATGGAATTCAACGATAGGTTGAAGTCGATGGAGAAAGTTTTTAGCGAATCCAGCTCCCCGTTCGCCGGCGACGGATTAGCCTCCGCAGCTGAGATCAGGAATTATTTAATTAAGATGGACAAAAATTATTGGTCGGAGCAAATCGAGCAGGCGCAAAATCTCGAAGAGCTTTACGGACAGGAGAGGGAACTCCGCCCGGACGAAACGATAGAATTCTATAAAAGCAGAAATCGACCGCACTGGGGGCAACCCTCGCTGCTGTGGGCTGCGCTTACTATGGCTTTATTAACGTTGCCCGTAGTAATAGTCTCCGTTGAGGAAGCCCTGAAAACCGTGCCGAAGGAGTGGAGGGAGGCAAGTCTTGCGCTGGGGGCTACCAAGCTGACGACCATTATAAAAGTAGTGCTTCCGAGCTCGCTCACGGGCATCTTAACCGGTGCAATACTCGCAGTAAGCCGGGGCGCGGGGGAGGTCGCCCCGATACTTTTCACGGGCGCGGCGTACTACCTGCCGGACCTGCCGAAATCGCTCTCATCGCAATTCATGGAGTTAGGATATCATATTTATATCCTTGCTACGCAATCGACAAACGTCGAGCTAACGAGACCGCTTCAATACGCGACGACGCTCGTGCTACTATTCCTTACGTTTTTACTGAACTTTTCAGCGATATTGCTCCGCTCAAGATTAAGAACCCGACTCTCAAAATATTAAATAATAAATACAATGGCAACAATCAAGATAAAAGCTGAAAAATTAAATCTTTACTATGGCGATAATCATGCGCTCAAGGACATTACTTTACATATCCCGGAAAATCAGGTGACCGCGCTGATAGGCCCCTCGGGCTGCGGCAAATCAACATTTCTGAGATCGCTGAACAGGATGAACGACCTGATAGCCGGCGTGAAGATCGAGGGATTGGTCGATATTGACGGGATAAATATTTACGACAAGCGAATAGACGTAGTGCAATTGAGAAAGAGAATCGGGATGGTATTCCAGAAATCCAATCCCTTTCCCAAATCGATATACGATAACGTCGCATACGGCCCGAGAGTCAACGGGACTTCGAAAAAGTTGAAGTTGGACGGGATCGTAGAGGAAAGCTTGCGACGGGCCGCCATCTGGGACGAAGTAAAGGACCGCCTGAAGCAATCGGCCCTTAGCCTATCAGGCGGCCAGCAGCAAAGGCTTTGCATAGCGAGATCTCTTGCGGTCAATCCCGATATAATACTAATGGACGAGCCTGCGAGCGCGCTCGATCCTATTTCCACGCTAAAGATCGAAGAGTTGATCAACGAGCTTAAAGATAACTATACGATCGTAATAGTCACGCACAACATGCAGCAGGCCGCCCGCGTGAGCGATAATACTGCATTCTTTTACATGGGGCATTTAATTGAATACGGGAAAACGAAGAAGATTTTTACTCATCCTGATCTTAAGCAAACGGAAGACTACATCACAGGCCGTTTCGGCTGATATTGTTTAAATTGAAATTTTCGGATAGGAAATACATCATGAATCATCATCTATTGAAGAAATTCGACGACGAATTAACCAAGCTTCGCTTCAGATTAATTAAAATGGGAGCCCTCGTACAGCAACAGGTAGAGTATTCGATGCGCTCAATTCTTGAAAACAATGAAGAAATCGCTAATCTGGTCTTGGAACTCGAAGTAAAGGTAAACAAGCTAGATATCAAGATAGACAAGCAATGCCTCAGGATATTCGCGCTTCACCAGCCTGTGGCAATGGATTTAAGGCACGTGCTCTCGGCCGTCACCATAAATAACAACCTGGAAATGCTGGGCGATATGGCAGCGTTAATTTCCAAAAACTACGCGCATATTAAGTTCAGCCCGGAGTTAATTTCTGAAACTCAAATAACGGACATAGCCGACAGGTTAAATTTAATTATAGCCGACGTAATGGACGCCTTTACAAACCTCAGCGGCGAGAGAGCGCTGACCGCCATTTATAATCATAAAGAAATTAGCGTATTGACGGACAGGAATTTAGAGAGCGTTATCAAATTAATGAAGACCTCTCCGAGCTTTGTCGAGCAGGGCGGATTTTTAATAGATATAAACCGAAGTATTCAAAACATCTCGGTATACGCCAAAAGCATAGCGGAGGAACTTATATTCCTGATAGAAGCGCGCATGATCCGGCATAAAGATATTTGGGCGGAGGACTCCGGCGAGGAGGATATCAAATAATCGAGACGCCTAACAGTTATTATTTCATTAAGTTCATTGAAATTGTTATTATTGTAAGATAGAATGATGCAATTTGTGAAATAATAACTTTCCAATACTTTAAAGCAAGCAGTTAGGGATATTCGAAAATATTTCGCAATATATTATCTCCCTTACTTTAAAGAATAAAGGAAAATATATGGGATTAATAAAGTTCTGCTTGATAATCTCATAAATGAAATTATGCAAAAGAAAAAAAAGATGCGTCCGCCGCCCAATACCGGCGAGACGGGCGCGCCGAAAATAAAGGAATTCAATATAACGCGGCTTGACAATGGAGTAAGGATAATAACGGAACGGGTTCCTTACGTTGAGTCGTTCGCGATGGGAATCTCCGTTAGGGCGGGCAGCCGCGACGAAGCCTACGAATTGCCCGGCGTGGCTCATTTCCTTGAGCATGCGGCTTTCCGCAGGACAAAAACGCGCACTTCCAGGCAAATTGCCGCGCAATTCGAATCGCTTGGAGCGTACTCCAACGCATTTACGACGCAGGAACTCACTTGCTTTTTCGTTCGCGGATTAAAGCGAAGCTATAAAAAATGCGCGGAATTGCTGTCGGACGTAGTTCTGAATCCTAAATTCCATCCGGGCGAATTTGAAAAGGAGAAGAACGTTATCCTCGAGGAAGTAAAGTACTACGAGGACGATCCAGAAGAATCAATTTTTGACTTTGGCGACGCCGCGCTATTCGGCGAGCACCCATTGGGAAATCCTATTGTCGGTTCAAAAGCTTCGCTTGAAAAGATTCAAATCAAGGACCTGGAAGAATTCCATTCAAATTATTACATTCCCGAAAACATAGTTATAACTGCCGCGGGCAACGTAGACCACGACGATATAGCGGACGTTTTCTCCAAATATTTTTCTGATTTGAAGAGCGCCGCCGCAGTTTCCCCCCGCTCGCTGCCCAATCGACCGAATCCGTCATACTTAGAGAAAAATATGCCTTTTCAGCAGGCGCATATCCTCTTTGGACGCCGCGTGCCGGGTATAGATTCGGCGGATAGATTTACGCTTTCTATACTAAATATTATAATCGGGGATGGGATGAGCTCCCGCCTAAATTTTGCAATACGCGAGAAAGCGGGCGCGGCTTACACGGTTTATTCAAACCTTGCGCTTTACGACGACTGCGGCGCGCTTTATCTTTACGCCGGGGCGGACGAAGCGCAGAGCCGCCGAACGATTGAAATGACTAACGATGAGCTTATTAAATTAAAATCTAAACCAATTCGGAAAGCGGAATTCGAGCGCGGCCGGGAGCAGTTGACCTCGGGCCTGATAATGGATATGGAGAGTATGAGTTCCCGCATGCAATCGCTCGGTAAGTTCGCCTTTATTGAAAACGGGCTGGAAAACGCCCGCGAAACGATTAATAAGATTAACTCTGTAACCATCGACGACGTAAATCGTATAGCATGTGAAATAAGCGACCCCGAATCATGGTCCAAAATTATTTTCCTACCGGAAGAAGAAACCGAAATTGAAAATTAGATATTAATTATTAAATTTGCCAGTTACTACAATTAAATCACATTTTTTTTGAATTATAGGATTCTTATGAAGAAAATCTTATTCTGTATCGCGATATTATTAGCTACCTTCGGCGGCGCAAGCGCTCAGGGGCTAAGTATTTCGGATATGAATGCGAAGCTTCCGATCGATCCGGCCATAAAAGTCGGAAAGCTTGACAACGGGATTACGTATTACGTCCGTCAAAACCATAAGCCGGAAAACCGCGCCGAATTGCAGATAGTATTCCTGGCCGGAGCCGTTTTGGAAGAGGACAATCAGCAGGGCCTGGCTCACTTTATCGAGCATATGCTCTTTAACGGCACCAAGAACTTTCCAAAGGACCAACTTGTAAAATTTCTCGAAACTACAGGTATGCGTTTTGGCGCGGACGTCAACGCGAATACCGGTTTCGATAGAACGTATTACATGCTGACAATCCCGCTCGACAAGCCCGAACTTCTTGAGAAAGGCTTGCAGGTGCTCGAAGATTGGGCTCACCAGGCTACGTTTGATCCGCAGGAGATCGAGAAAGAACGCGGCGTTATCATGCAGGAATGGAGACTTTACCGCGGAGCTTCGGAACGCGTTCAACGCCAGCACCTTCCGAATTTGCTCTATGGTTCGCAATTCGCGAAGAGATTGCCTATCGGCGACACTTCGATTATTCAAACGGCTCCCCGCGAGCGTTTCACTTCCTTCTACGAAGATTGGTACAGACCTGAATTAACAGCCGTTATCGCTGTCGGCGACTTTGATCCAAGCAAAATTGAAAGCATGATCAAAGAGCATTTCAGCAACGTTCCGGTTCGCACTAACCCGCGCCAAAAACCTAACTACGATGTCCCTTCGCATCCGGAACCGATCGTTTCGATCGCTACGGATAAGGAACTTCCTATGGCCGAATTGGAATTAGTTTTCAAGAATCCGCAAAATGCAGAAGGCACGTACGCTGCATACAGGCGCGGCATGGTCGAAAGGCTTTTCAGCCAGATGATGTCGCTTCGGTTAATGGAGCTCACCCGCAAGCCCAAGCCTCCGTACCTGTACGCGGCCGGCGGCATTACAAATAGCTTAATCGGCCCTATCGGCGCGCTCTATATTTCCAGCGCTCCCAATGTCGCTGATTTCAAGGGCAGCTATGAAACGCTTTTAACTGAGACATTTAGAATACAGCAGCACGGTTTTACCCAGTCCGAACTCGACCGCGCGAAGACGGAAACTAAGAGATTTTACGAGAAAGCTTTCGCAGAGCGCGACAAGGTTGAATCCAGCGATTACGCGCAGGAGATCTATCGCCACTACTACGAAGGCGAAGGCATGCCCGGTATCGCTTACGAAATGCAATTAGTCGATAAGTTCCTGCCCGAGATCTCGATTTCCGAGATCAACGCGCTCGCAAAGAACCTAATCCACAAGCACGATATGGTTATCTCGGTCTCTATGCCCGAAAAACAAGGCGTTAACGTGCCGACCAAGGAAGACATCCTCGCGACTTACGATAGGATAAGCTCATCGAAAATCGACTCCTACACCGACGTTGCCGCCGACAAGCCTTTGCTCGCAAAGAAACCCGCTCCCGGCAAGATCGTCGAACGTAAAAACATTAAAGAGTTAGGCGTTACCGAGTACAAGCTTTCGAACGGCGCCCGCGTCGTCGTTAAGCCGACGGACTTTAAAAACGACGAAGTTCTCTTCCGCGCTTATTCGTTCGGCGGCTCCTCGCTCGTTCCGGATTCTGATTACTATACCGCTTCGCTCGCGGCAAGCATTATCGACGACGCGGGGGTTAGCTCCTTCGACGCGATCACTCTTCAGAAGATGCTTACGGGCAAGGCGCTGAACATTTCGCCGTTCATCGGCGATATGACGGAAGGCATGCAGGGACAAACCTCTCCGAAGGACATGGAAACCTTCATGCAACTCATGTACCTCTATTTTACCGAGCCCAGGCTCGACGAAGAAGCTTTCAACTCGTTTATAGCTAAGCAAACTGAAGTATTGGCAAATTCAAAGACTTCGCCTGATAAATTATTCTCCGATTCTCTCAGCGTAATCCTGGGCAACCATCATTTCCGTTCCTATCCTATGACAGAAGCGGCTTTGAAGAACATAACCCTGCAGAAGGCTTACCAAATTTACAAGCAGAGATTTGCAGACGCTAGCGACTTCACTTTCTTCTTTGTCGGTTCCGTCAAGCCCGAGCAATTTGAGCCCCTGATGGAACAGTATATCGCCAGCCTTCCGGCAAACGGCAGCAAAGAGAACTTTAAGGACGTAGGCATGAAGTACCCGACCGGTAAGATCCGCCAGGAAGTAAAAGCAGGCATCGAGCAAAAGAGCTCCGTTCGTTACTTCATTTCAGGAAAATTTGATTTTACACCTGAAAACAGATTTGCAGTTAACTCCTTGCTCGAGCTCTTCCGCATCCGCCTTCGCGAAGTAATTCGCGAGGATAAGGGCGGCGTGTACGGCATTGGCGCGGGCCCGCGTTTAGTAAAATACCCCGACGGTCGTTACGCGATCTCGATCGGGTTCGGCACTTCGCCCGAACGCGTCGACGAACTCATTAAAGCGGTCGACGAAGTTATCGCAGAAATGAAGAATACGACTCCTTCGCAAGAAAACTTGACAAAAGTAAAGGAAATCCTTAAGCGCGACTTTGAGACCGCTCAAAAAGAAAACTCCTTCTGGATGAATCAACTTTACACTTATGATTATAATCGCGAAGATCCCAAGCAGGTTTTCGAGCATCTCAAACGCGTAGAAAAGCTTAAAGCTGAAGACATTCGCAAAGCCGCTCAGAAATACTTAACTAGCGACAACAGCGTAATTCTAGTTCTCAATCCGGTCGAATAAGCCTAACAGAACGAATATGTTGTAAAAAGCCCGGGCGAAGCGTCGCCCGGGCTTTTTTTGTGGGATTCATGAGGGCCGTATTAAGTACAACCTATTAGTAGATTGTTTATTTTTGTATTATGAATTTAATAAATATGTAAAAGTATCATAAATATAGATAATGCCCGTAAACAACTCTTTAGGAGAAACCCCCGATTTCGCTTCGCCGGATAGGCAGAGGACGTTTCGGATCCTGATTTATATAATAGCGGCGTCCTTTATACTTCGATTGGGACAATTGCAGCTGCTTGAAGGCAGCGAATACCTGGAGGCAAGCGCAGCCCAGGCGATTAAGCGCGTTAGGATCGAGCCTTTCCGCGGCAATATGTACGATAGGAACGGCACGCTAATCGTTCATAATGAGTCCTCGTTTACCGTTACGTTAACTCCGAACGATTTCCGAAGCGAAGCGATGCCGCTGCTAAGTTCGATCTTAGGTATGGATTCCAGCGAAATAAATGCGATTGTCGATAAGTTTATTGTTTATTCGAAATTCAATCCTATAAAGATATATCGCGACGCCGACTTTAAGATAGTTTCCAGCATCGAAGAATACACCGACTATTTACCTGGCATCGACGTCGCAATTGAACCGAAGCGGCTCTATTCATTTGAAGGTCATTTAGCGCACCTGTTGGGCTACACGCGCGAAATATCCCGGGCGCAGCTTGACAAATATAAATTTTATCAGCCGGGCGACATCATAGGCCAAAACGGCATAGAATCCGGCTACGAGAGCTTCCTGCGCGGAAGGGACGGCATCCAGTTCGTCGCCGTAAATAAGTTCGGCCAAAACGTGGCTTCATTCCAGGGCGGAAAACGAGATATTCCGGCAAACAACGGTTTCGATCTCTATCTCTCCATTGATATTAAAATGCAGGAATTAGCGGAGAAGCTGCTCGCTGGAAGGCGAGGCGCCGTTGTTGCAATGGATCCGCACACGGGCGAGATACTTACGCTCGCCAGCAAGCCCGACTACGATCCGCGCGACTTCAGCGGGCGCGTTCCTTCGGAGCTTTACAGGGAACTAAGCGCGGACCCGGCCAGCCCGCTGCTGCATAGGGCGATCATGAGCCAATATCCGCCTGGCTCTACCTGGAAGATGCTCATGGGGATTGCAGGATTAGCCGAAGGAATAATCGACGAAAATACTACGTTTCCATGCGTCGGCGGCTTCCAGATAGGCAATAAATTTATTAAATGCCACGGCCATCATGGCAACATCAACCTTAGAAGGGCTATAGAAAACTCCTGCAACGCATACTTCAATCAATTAGCTATCAAGATGGGCCAGGACATATTCGATAAATATGTAAAAATGTTCGGCTTCGGCGAGAGAACCGGCGTCGACCTTCCTAATGAAAAGAGAGGGTTGATGCCCACGCGCGAATGGCTTACAAAGAGATTAGGCCCGGGCGGAGTAACGAAGGGGAGGCTAGCCAACTATGGCATAGGGCAGGGCGAAATCCTGGTTACTCCTCTTCAAATGGCCGTGTATGTCTCCACGATAGCCAATCGGGGCACGCTACTACAACCGCATGTCGTGAAAGCGATAGAGAACAATCTTACTCATAAAAAAGAGCCCCTTAGCTTTGGCGAGCGAAAGCTACCGGTCCCCCAACGGGCCTTTGAAGCGGTCGCAGGCGGTATGTTCGACGTAGTCCAGGGCGGGGGAACGGGCACCGGCGTTCGTATACCCGGCATAAACGTCTGCGGTAAAACGGGCACGGCGCAAAATCCGCACGGAGAAGATCACTCCTGGTTCGTCTGCTTCGCCCCGGCTGAAAATCCAAAGATCGCAATCGTAGTTTTCGTGGAGAACGCAGGCTTTGGAGCGGCCGTCGCAGGCCCGATAGCGAAAGCTATGTTAAACCAATTTTTCTTCCCGGATTCGGTTAACAAGGATCTGCCGATATTGGTTAAAAAGGATTCAAGCGACGTAAAGCCGGATAGCGGAAAACGGAATACCCCGCCGGCAAAGCCACTAGCCGACGCTAATCAAAAAGCCGCGGTTCAGCAAAATAAAACCAAGATTCCTCCCGCCAAGCAAAACGCCGCATTAAAGCCGGCGCCGAAGGCGGGGAAAGCGCGAGCGGAATCTCAGCCAGCGAAAAGGCTGAATCGAAACGGGTAATTATAAGACTTTAACGACGTACATAACTAACGATTCGAACATAAGCTAAAGACGCGCAAAATGAACGCAATGCCTTTGATCCTCGTAGCTCTGGCAGTTTTTGCCATCGCCTACAGGTTTTATTATTCATTTATCGCGGCTAAAGTAGCCGTACTTCACGACGAACGTATAACGCCCGCTCATAGATTACAGGACGGGCATAATTATGTGCCGACGAACAAATGGGTGCTCTTCGGCCATCACTTTGCCGCAATTGCCGGGGCGGGACCGCTGGTGGGTCCGGTGCTTGCGGCGCAATTCGGCTTCTTCCCGGGTTTTGTGTGGATGCTCTTTGGGACTGTTATCGCGGGAGCGGTCCACGATTTCGTAATATTTGTCGCCTCCGTAAGGCACGACGGCAAATCGCTCGCCGAGATAGCGTCTAAGGAGATCGGCAAGGTATCCGGCATAACGGCCTCGCTCGCAATATTATTTATACTTGTGATAGCCCTTTCCGGGTTGGGGATAGTCGTTATAAACGCGCTTGCGGAAAGCTCCTGGGGCACGTTTACAATAGCGATGACTATTCCGATAGCTATTATGATGGGCTTCTGGATGTATAAGATCAGGCCCGGAAAAACTGCCGAAGCTACTATTTTCGGGGTGATCCTGCTGACGCTCGCCGTCGTATTCGGAAAGTACATACCCGGCTCGGCTCTCGCCCCGTGGTTTACCCTGGATCACCAAACGCTTACCATTCTTATCGCGCTCTACGGCCTGGCCGCTTCGATTCTTCCAGTTTGGCTATTGCTCTCGCCCCGCGACTATTTAAGCTCTATTATGAAATTAGCCGTCGCCGTATTCCTTGCCGGCGGAATTATCATAGTCAATCCCGAGCTTAAGATGCCGGCTGTCACTATATTTTCGCATGGCGGCGGTCCGATAATCCCCGGTAAGCTATTTCCATATCTTTTTATAACTATCGCATGCGGGGCTATCTCGGGCTTTCACTCCCTTGTGTCCTCGGGAACTTCCCCAAAGATGGTTTCCAGGGAAAAGGATATAAAAGCGATAGGCTTCGGAGCAATGCTCGCCGAGGGCATGATTTCGATATTAGCGCTCATCGCGGCAACTTCGCTCTTTCCGCAGGATTATTTCCAAATTAATGTGCCTATCGATAAATTCCCCGTCGTATCCGAAAAGATCGCCGCTATGGGCTTTAATACGTCCAATTTGACCGAGTTATCGAAGGAAGTCGGGGAGCAGATAGCCGGTAGAACGGGCGGCGCCGTTTCGCTTGCCGTAGGCATGGCGCAGATATTTTCTTCGATACCCGGCTTTAAGGGGTTGATGAGCTATTGGTACCACTTCGCCATAATGTTCGAAGCCCTCTTTATCCTGACGACGATAGATGCGGGCACGCGAATAGCGAGGTTCGTGCTCCAGGAATCGCTCGGAAAAATTATACCGCGATTCGGCGATACCAAATGGCTGCCCGGAACGCTAATCTCCAGCGTTGTGATCGTGTTCGCCTGGTCTTACTTCATTTTCACTGGTTCCGTCGCCACTATTTGGCCAATGTTCGGCGCGGCAAATCAACTCCTGGCAACTGCGGCGCTCGTCGTCGGTACAAGTTTCATAATCAATCGAGGCAAGGTTAGATACGCCTGGGTGACTATAGTCCCATTGGTTTTCGTTGGAACCGTCACTGTTACGGCGGGAATTTCCAATATGTTTAACATCTATTTGCCTATGGCTTTCCAGGCTGGCAAGGAAGCGACAGGCTGGATTAATTTCACGCTTACCGCCCTGATTATTATCGCGGTATTTATCATACTCGTCGACGCCGTTCCAAAATGGTTCTCGGCAGCGCGCGGGGAGCGAATAGAAATTAACGAAGCTATGGAACCAAATAAAGCCTGAAATATATCACAAATTAAAAGGGCTCCCCGGCATAAAGCGGAGGAGCCTTTTTTATGAGTAGATCTGAACGATTATTCGACTAACAGCGAACGCAGCGCGCTGAAATCCTGGGTAAAGGCTGGAAATTCCTTCTCGAAATCGTCCCGCTTTCTAGGGTCTATTTCGAAGGCCCTTATTAAGAGCTTTGCCGCATGGCGAAGCTCCCCGAAGAGCGCCAGAACTTTTGCCAGGAAGTAATATCCTTCCGCCCAAGTGGGCTGCAATTCGATTACCTGGTTAAACGCTTCGAACGATTCGATAAGATCGCCAAGCTCCAAAAGAGTGGAACCATAATCGATCCGGGCGGCCATGTTGTCCGGTTCCAGCTGAATTACTTGACTGTAGCATTCGGAAGCTTCGCGGATCCGGTTCAGGCTCAGCAAGGAGTCGCCTTTGGCGTAAATAGCGTCGGCGTGGTTAGGCTCGAGCGCGAGCGCGGCGTTAAAGTCTATTACGGCCAATTCGTATTGCTCGGACGCATCGTAGCATACGGCTCTTCCAAAGTAAGATTGATATCGCCTTGGGTCGCGCCCGATAGCGTCGGTATAGATATCTATAGCTTTTCCATATTCGCCGATCTCGGCATAGGCCCCTGCGAGGTTATGTATAGTGTCCATGTCTCCTTCGGAGAATTCCAGGGCCTTTTCGAAGCTCTCGATAGCCTTGTCCGTGCGGCGTATTGAGTTGTACGTATTGCCGAGGTTGTACCAGGCAAGAAAGAATTTATCGTCGATGGCGAGGGCCATTTCGTACGCGTCGATCGACTTAAAGAACTTATTTCTATAGTAGTATACAACGCCGAGATTATACCAAAGATTTGCGTCGAACGGATTTTCATCGATAGCTTTCAGGTAATAATCAGTGGAATTCTCCAGGTCGCCCATGTTATTATAGGAATACGCCATTTCCTGAAGTGCTTCGCTTGCAAATTCTTCGGAGTTCTCTATTGCGGAAAACGCGGCAAGCGCCTTAGAGTATTTTTTCATGGATTGATAGATCAATCCAATATAATATATCATCTCTTCGTTGCCCGGATCGAGCTTTAAAGCTTTTCTGGCGTACTTTAAGGCGAGCCTGTGCTTCCCGGCGTTCAGGAATACCAAAGCCTTGTTCAACAACGCGTCGGGGTCGTTTGGATTAAGCGAGAGCGCCCGGTTCATCGAATCCAACGCCAGGCGATACTTTCCTACGTTAAAAAGGGCTTGCCCTCGTTTGTTAAACGCGTCGTAGCTATATGGAAAGAGTTCGCACCAAATATTGCAAAAAATTAACGCGTCGTGGTAGGCTTCCTTTTCGAAGCAATAGCCGACTAAATTTTCAAGAGTATCCTGGTCGCTAAGCTTGGGCGTTATATCCTCTTGATTCTTGAGCGCTCGTTTAAACTTGCGAAGCTTCCGCTCCATGTCTTCCGCGCGCTCGCCGTCGTCGCCGTTATCAAAGTTTATATTCATTTTATTCTCTCTTGCTGTTTTAGTTATATGCAATTTGCCCAAAGTTAAGGGAAATTCCAAAAGCTCTCGCTTTTTATATAAGATAATATAATAGGGCAAAAAGTTACAATTAGATACGCATCGCCAATTGTATTAAATACATTACAAATAGGCTATAATTAATTTGCTATTAGCTTGCGTACCGCCGTTCCGTTCTTCGTCGTTATCCTAAGGACGTAGACGCCCGGAGCGCCGAAAACAACCCGTGGAATTTCATAATTCCCGTTCGTCTTGCCCCCCACTTCTGAATAAACGGATAAGCCAAATAAATCGTATATTTCTACTCGGGAATCGTTTACCGATTTTACTATTAACCTTTCGCTAAAGGGATTTGGGTAGACATCAAGAGGCTGTAAGTCGCCCCCGGCTGCTGAGAGAGTTCCGCCCCACTGGTATCGCAGCTTTAGCGGGGCGTCTACCCCGCTAAAGCTCAATTCTATCGTCGACGAGCCGCTCCCGGAAACGTTGGTTGGCGGGTCTATATCAAAGACTACGAACCCCCTGGCGGGAATTGAAAAGTTTGAAGGCTCGAAAATTGGCGAAGCAGTAGCGTCGATTGCTTCTACGCTCCATGAAAGAAGCTGCGCCTCCGCGGCAGACGAATTATAAACGACAAAGCTCGTTTTGGATGAGCCCGAGCTACCCTTAGAAACTTTGATTAACGTATCGGATAACTGCAATACGGGCTCATTGGGGGGCGTTTTGCCGGAAAGGCTATAAATCCTTCGCAATAGCTCCGGGTGATCGATAAAGGGGTTCGTTTTGCCCTGCGCGGACTCTATTGCCAAATTCCTATCTCTCTCGATATCGTCGGGCGGATCGAATTCGGAATACTTTCGAAGATCAATTTCCTGGCCGGTTAAATAATCAGATTTGTTACCATAGCGAAGCGCAAAGTAGAACATACCGCGCGCAATGTCTCCCTTGCGTTCGTCGCGGACTTCAAAAACTTGCTTGCCGGCGGAATCGCGACCAAATTTTGAGCCGCCCGAATTATATGTAATCGAGCTAGCCGCATACCCGAAAGGATAATTTGCCCGAACGGAATTGGCTTGCTCGTCCGTTGGTCGAATATGGAACAGGTCGCTCTTTTCAGGCTCGTTTTCGGCGCCGAGGCTCTGGGGCCAGGTATGCTCGGTATTAAAATGCGTCGTCGTTACGTCGGGTATACCTGAAGCCTGGATTCTTCTGCCCGTATATACGCATTCCACTTCGCCGCCTGCGTTGTCTATTTGCGAAAACATCAACGTCCTGGCGTCTTTGTAAGAGAGGGAAGTATGCCCCTCGACAAATTTCTTTAGCTCGTCGATCAATTGAGAATCGTAAGCGTCGGGCGAAAGAGAGCTGTATTTGTCGCCGTACGCGCCAGTAAATTTTATCTCTTTTAAAATTGAAAAGATATGCCCGTTGGAACTAAAATTTAGCGCCAAAACATAAGGAGCGTTAATGGCATGCGGAGTTTCGAACTCAATGGAGTAGGGGATCCTCCCGGGTTGTAGTAATTGCCCGCGCTGTAGGTTCGTCCTGAACTCAATAGGCAGAACGCCGAGGGATTGAACGCCGAGAAACGTCAGCCCCTGCGCGCCTTCGCCTACCGTTAGCGTGTCGAACGCATAATTGGTAGTTTCCCCGGCGGCGATAGTCCCCAGGTCGAAAGTTGTTACGGTCCATTGAATGTCTATCGGAGCTTTTGGCTCAAAAGCAAAAAGCTTGCCCACGAAGAGTAAGCAAGCTAAAAGCGTATATCTTTTCATATTCGTTCCATTCTTGTTCTGATATAGCAAGGAGACGAATACGTACCTATAATCATTATTTAAGCGCTTCGGAGGGATTCCGCGCCGGAAACTATCTCGAGCATTTCTTTAGTGATTGCGGCCTGCCTTGCGTTGTTGTAAGCCATTTCCAAATGCTTGATTAAATCGTTCGCGTTCGTAGTGGCATTGTCCATCGCCATCATCTTTGCGGCCTGCTCGGCGGCGTTGCTTTCCAGGAGAGTTCTCCAGAGCTGGATATCTGTAAACTTAGGCAATAGGGCGTCAAGTATCTCCTTTTGGCTCGGCTCGAAGATGTAATTCGCCTTAAACTTCCCGGCGTCCGGCTTTGCGACGAGAGGCAGCAAATTAATCCCGGTCGGAATTTGACGGAGGATGTTAACAAATGCGTTAAAGTAGAGGATCACCTGGTCGAATTGTCCATGAACGAACTCATCCTTGACCGAATCCACTATGCGCTTAGCCTGCGAGAATTCAAGCTGGTGGAATACGCCGGGGTACTCAGCATGAATTGGGTACTTTTCTTTCTTAAAGAAGGAGCATGCCTTTCTGCCGACCGTAATTAGTTGCACGTTTGCGTTCGGATGAGCCGCTTTAAGATCATTATTAATGTAGGCGATGGCCGAGCGGAACAGATTAGTGTTAAAACTGCCGCAGAGCCCCCGATCGCTGCCGATAACTACCAGGGCTATATTATTAACCGCTTCAGGCTTGCGCATTAAGGGATGGGTATAGTCCTCGCTAACTGAGCTCAACAGGTTGCCCAATATTTCCTCAAGCTTTAAAACGTATGGACGAGCCGACTCGATTGCGTTTTGCGCGCGTTTCATCTTAGCTGCCGCGACCATTTTCATGGCTGAAGTAATTTTTGCAGTGCTGCGCACGCCTGCTATTCTTGCCCTGATATCTCTTAAAGTTGGCATTCTATATACGCTCCTCTTAGTAATGCATATTATTGGTCGAGAGGTGATTGCGGACGTAATCGCCGGTCGATTCCTCTAACGTCATAAATTTGTAATCGCCGATAGCGGATTTAAGCTTATCCGTGTCGGCCTGCGTGAAGTATTGATACTGCTTTTTCAGCCTTTCGGGCATCTCGATGAATTCAATATCGGGCTCGAGATCCATAGCGCGGAATATCCCGCTCGCCAGGTCTTTCCAGGAGCGCGCATTACCGGTCCCGACGTTATAAATTCCCGCGGCTTCCGGGGAAGTGAAGAAGGAATAAAGCGTCTCGATCGCGTCCTTTACGTAAATGAAATCGCGAAGCTGCTCGCCGTCGGCATAGCGTTCGTCGTAGGATTTAAAGAGCTTAACCTTTCCAGTTTCCAATATTTGATTATAAGCCTTGAAAGCCATGCTGGACATAACGCCCTTATGGTATTCATTAGGGCCGAATACGTTAAAGAACTTCAACCCGGTAAATTTCTTGTCGACCCCGTTATCAATTGCCCAGAGATCGAAAAGGTGCTTGGTTAAACCATAGCAATTTAGGGGTTTTAGGTCGTCGAACCTTTCGTCGCTATAGCCTAATTCTCCCGCGCCGTAGGTCGCCGCGCTCGAAGCGTAAATCAATTTTACATTCCAGCGCAGAGCATACTCGGCCAGCTCTATGCTATAGTTTAAATTATTATCAAACAAATAGTCGGCGTTAGTTTCGAGCGTGGAGGAGCATGCTCCTAAATGCACGATTGATTCGATCGTGCCGTTGTACGCGCCCTCGGCGAGCTTTTTCCGAAATACGTCTTTATGGATAAACCCGTTAAAACGTTTTCCTACTAAATTCTTCCATTTATTGGATTCGCCGAGACGGTCTACGACGAGAATATTATTATAGCCAACGTCGTTTAATTTTTTTAGGAAGCAGGATCCGATGAATCCCGCTCCCCCTGTCAAAACTATCATGCCCTTTTCGCAATTGTTTTTGAGAATAAGCCCGTAAAGGCTCTTATCGCTTCGTCGAGACCATTTTTAACGTTTTCGGAGAATTCGCGTTTCGTTGCGATCTCGTCGAGCAACGGTCTATGATTGACGTCCATATACTCGTAGAATTCTTTTTGGAATCTTTGAAGCGCGTTTACTGGAATACTATCCAACGCCCCGCTCGTTGCCGAGTATATCAGAGCGATCTGCCTCTCGACCGGAACGGGCTGGAATTGCGGCTGCTTTAAGATTTCAGTCAAGGTTCTGCCGCGGTTTAGCTTTTGCATGGTGGACGCGTCAAGATCCGATCCGAACTTAGCGAACGCTTCAAGCTCGCGGAACATTGCAAGCTCGAGCTTTAGCGGGCCGGCGATCTTTTTCATCGCTTTAATTTGCGCGTTGCCGCCTACGCGCGAGACAGAAATACCGACGTTTAATGCGGGACGAATGCCTGCGTTGAAAATCGATGATTCAAGGTAAATCTGCCCGTCAGTAATCGAGATAACGTTCGTCGGGATATACGCGGATACGTCGCCGGCCTGAGTTTCAATTACGGGCAGAGCCGTTAGGGAGCCGCCGCCAAAAGCGTCGGAGAACTTAGCGGCGCGCTCGAGCAACCTGCTGTGAAGGTAAAAGATATCGCCCGGGTACGCTTCTCGGCCCGGGGGTCTGCGGAGCAGAAGAGATACTTGCCTGTAGGCAGCGGCTTGCTTCGAAAGATCGTCGTAAATAATAAGAGAGTGCATGCCGTTGTCGCGGAAGTATTCTCCCATGGAGCATCCGCAATATGGAGCGATAAACTGAAGGGGAGCGGGGTCCGCCGCGTTCGCCGCTACGACTATCGTGTAGTCCATCGCGCCGTATTCCTCAAGGTAGGAGACTACGTTGGCCACGGTCGAGCCCTTCTGACCGATCGCTACATAGATGCAGAAAACGGGTTGGATGCCGCGCGCTTTCGCTTCTTCGGTATGCGTGTACTTTTGATTGATAATCGTATCGAGAGCGATAATAGTTTTACCGGTTTGGCGGTCGCCGATGATCAATTCGCGTTGGCCGCGGCCGATGGGTATCAGCGCGTCGATCGCTTTAATGCCGGTTTGTAGCGGCTCCTTAACGCCCTGGCGCTCAATTACGCCGGGAGCTTTGCGCTCGATAGGCAGGAATTCCGTTTGGCCGAGAGGGCCTTTTGCGTCCATGGGCGCTCCCAATGGATTGACGACTCTGCCAAGGAGGGCTTTGCCGACGGGAACCGACGCGATTTTGCCCGTGCGGCGCACCTGGTCGCCTTCCTTTACGAGGCTGTCCTCGCCGAAAAGCATTACGCCGACGTTGTCTTCCTCAAGGTTCAGGACCATTCCTATAACGCCGTTGGGGAATTCAACGAGCTCGCTCATCATTACTTTTGTAAGGCCGTAGACGCGAGCCACGCCGTCGCCAATTTGAAGCACTGTTCCGACTTCGTATATATCCGCTTCGTTTTCAAAACCGGAGAGCTGTTTCCGTAAAATTGCCGAAATTTCTTCCGGACGTACATCAGCCATAACTTTCCCTTTGTATTTTTGTTTTTTGATTTTACTAGTTCATTAGCGCCGTTTAGACGCCTTCGGTCAATCGTTCGCGCAGGGCGTCGAGCTTTCCCGCGAGCGACGCGTCGAACATCCAATCGTCCACCTGGATCTTCGTGCCGCCGATAATGCCCGGATCTATTTTATAGCTGGGCAATATCGTTTTACCAAAACTTTGGGATAGCTTCGAAATAATATTCGCCTGCGCTTCGCCGGAGATCTCGCGCGCCGTAGTTATCGTTACCGGTAAGATGTTGTTTTCAACGCGGTATTGCGCGATAAACTCGTAAAGAACGCTCCGTAGCAGGGATTCTCTTCCTTTATCAGTCAGCAATACGATAAAATTCAGGGTTAGCTCCGAAATTCTATCCTTAAAAGATTCGGTTAAGACGCGCTTTTTCTTATAGGTATTAATAACCGGGCTTGACAGCATAACCTGCAAATCGGGGTTAGCGGCGAGCGTTTTTTGTAAAAACTCCACGTCGGCGAGCGTTTCTTTTTCCGAGTTTGTCTGCCGCGCTACGTCAAGCAGGGCGTGAGCATACCGCGAGGAAACTTTATATTCAGTCATATCGATTCCTAATTCTTTGGAATTTTAGCGATATAAGATTTAATCAACTCTTCGTCCTTACTTGGATCAATCTTTTCGTTGAGCAGCTTTTCGGTCGCTTTGACTACAAGGTCGGCGACTTCGCCGCGCAATTCTTTAATAGCGGCGTCCTTACTGCGTTCAATTTCGCGAGCGGCTTCGTCGATTTTTTCGCGTTTAACCTTTTCGGCCTCATCCGCCGCAAGCCTGATCTGCGCCTGCGCTTGATCCCTGCCTTTGGCCAAAGCTGAAAGAACTTCTTGCTGAGCGGCGTCGAATTTCGCTTGACTCTCGGCAAGAAGGTCCATCGCCTTTTTATTTGCTTCCTCGGCCGACTCGATAGTAGCGCGAATGCGTTCTTCGCGCGCCGCGAGCGACTTTTGGATAGGCTTTAGCGCGAACTTTGCGATAAGCAGTAAGAATATCAGAAAGTTGATAATAGTCCAGATCATTAATCCGGGCGAAACATTTATAAGGCTGTCCATAATATTTGCCTATAATTAAGTATTTTCAATTCATTATCGAATCCATGAGCTGCCGCAGCGAGCGCCGCGGCAGCCGTACGGTAATAGCTGTTGCGCTGGATCGCGCGCCAGCTTACGATTACTTGGTCGTCAAAAGGAAGCAAATAACGGCGGCAAAGAGAGCGACGCCCTCGATGAGAGCCGCGGCGATGATCATTGTCGTGCGAAGAGCTCCGGCGGCTTCAGGCTGACGACCGCTGGCTTCGAGAGCCGCAGCCGCAAGTTTGCCGATACCGAATCCAGTTCCGAAAACCGTAAAACCAGCGCCGATGCCGGCTGCCAAATAAGCAAGTGATGATGCGTCCATGTTGTTCCTTAGAGTGATTAATATTGGAAAAATTCGTTTATTATTTCTGTTTTATCTTGAAATTCTATTAAATTACTTAATGAGACGCCGCATGCCCGCCATGGTCGCCGGCGGCAAGCCCTACGAATACGGCGGTCAAAATGGTAAATACGTAAGCCTGGATGAAGCAAACCAATAGCTCCAGGGCGTATATGAACAGCGAGAAACCGGTCGTAATCGGGGCCACTGCCACTGTCTTAAAGAAAAATATCAGGCCGAGAAGCGAGAGCAAAATGATGTGCCCCGCAGTCATATTCGCGAAAAGACGCACGGTGAGAGCGAACGGCTTTACGAACATAGATATTATCTCGATCGGGACCATAATAGGGAAGAGCCACCAGGGCGCGCCGCCTAACAGGTGCTTCAAATAATTTACAATTCCGTTCTGCATTATCGACGTGGCGTTGATTACGATGAAAGCGATAATCGCCAGGCCGCCAGTAACGGCTAGGTTGCTCGTGGGGGAGTGCCCGCCCGGGACGAGCCCCAGCAAGTTCATTACGAGTATAAAAAAGAAGAGGCCTACGAAGTACGGGAACAGGCTGTTCGTTAATTTAGCGCTGTTCAGGTTCGGCGCGACGATCTCCTCCTTTACGTAGAGAATAAGCGTTTCCATTAAGTTCTGGAGACCGGTTGGAGCGGTTGTTTCTCCGCGCTTCTTATACTTCCTCGCGGTAAAGAAAAACGCAACGAAAAGAATTATCATTGCGATCCATTGGAACAAGACGAGAGAAGTAACGGATAAGTCGAGCGCCGGGGCCTGGCGGTCGCTTGTGCGAACGACCTTATGATGAGCTTCCGTAAAAAGGCCGGCCTGCTCCATCGAGTGTTTGTTTATATAGAAATGAAAACCGTCGTCTACGAATATTTTAGGCAGTTCAAGATGGAATGCGTCGAAAAAGCTGTAAGCGGCGTGGTCGCCTGTATTTTCCGCAACGAGCTTTGAAAAAACGTTCTCTTCAGCAGCTTCAGGCTTATGTTCGCCTTCCAGAACTTGCGCGGTGTCTTGATTCCCAACCTGGCTGTGCGTTTGCGTAAGCGCTAAGTCGTTATATGCTTTGGACGAAATTACATTCTGAGTAAAGCTTCGAGACATATCATTTCCTTTGTTTTGGAACGTTCTGATGCAAATTTAATAAATTTGAGCGATAATTAAGAAAAAAAATTTCGACAAGGGTAAAAATAAATCCGCTTATGAAAAAACTTAGGACAAAAGCAATTTCGGGCAATTTTACAACTATAATTAGGAAAATAACCAGGCAAATGGAGAGCGCAAACCGCGCCGCCATCGTTCCGAAAATAATTTTATTTGCCTTATGGAATTCGAACCTATCCGCCTTTATGGCGATAACGATCGTCGACAGCGCGTTGACCAGGCTAATAGCCACTCCGATCAGGATAGCGTTTAGCATTTACTTGCCGTTCCGTTTGTTCGACTGCTCCTGCTTTTCATTCCGATAAATCGTACGGAAAAATCCGTAAAATCCAATAACAATACCCGAGAGAGAGCACACCAACGCCCATGTAGGCGAAGAATTGTTTCTCCCGTCGAGCCAAACGCCGAGGAACGCGCCCCCGATAATCGGGATCACGAGCTGCAAACCTAAATTTAAGTAAGGGCCGGCTTGCCGCATTGACTTATTAAAGTCTTCCTCTTCTTTTTTCATTAAAAACCGTATTCTAAAAGATGGCGTAAAATATCGTCCTGGAAAATATTAGTCGACGCGCCGTACCAAGCTCCGTCCGGCATAAGGGTGATCGAGCCGAAAGTCGCGGGATTGAACGGTTGATAAATCGAATTGGCCAGTTCGGTGCGTTCCTCCGGACGAAATTCATTATCGTAATCATCTACCACAAACTCCGCGCCAATTTCCAATGGAAGTATAGGTTCATCGCGTTCTTCTGTAAGATCTATACCAAGGAATTCGAATGGTATCCTAACCTTTACCTGGTACCCGATTTCCGTGAGATCCGCTACCGCCTTAATTCCGCGGGAAGCGAGCTTGCGCGAATCGTCGATTTCTCCAGATGAACTTAACGAAAAAGAGCTTTCAGTATTGACGAAATCCCCGGGAAGGACGGAGATGCATACAAGCGTAGTGTCTTCGGGCAGCCTGGGGATTAAGGAGTTATTTTTTTCTTCGATTAATCTTGGCTTTTTCTTTGCGATGAAATCGGTGTCAAACCAAATATTCAACCTATCGCCGAAGCAAGTGTCGCACGCGTTGCCGACTACGTAGTCGTCCGTAACGTCTATAGTCAGGTAGAGAAATTCATCGTCGTATGCGGATGCGACCTTGTACGTCAGGTCGGAATCGCCTCCCCACCAAAAGGCCCCGCTAGGGCAGTAATCAATATCGTTAATCACGGGCTTGGCGCTGTAGCCTTTGTAAACTAACCTACCGCGGCTGTAGGAGGGAACCGTAAGGTAGTCCGTAAAAAACTTCATCTTCCCGTTCTTTGTAAGAAAGTACTTAATCGTATTTTGAAGCGTGCGGTAATTTTTATAGGATTCCCTGGTGTAATCGCCAATGACTCTCGTTGAAAACTCGCTTTCGGTAAGCATTGAGCCATTGTCGAACGTGTATCCGCGTATTATCCAATCGAACTGCTTATTCTTTTTCGTCACGAAGCATGCGTTGTTCTTTATAGCTACGCCGATCTCCAGCGGAAGCTCGACAAATTCGTATGGGAACTCCCCGACCTTATTCATATAGCCGTCAATATCGACGAAGCAATAAAGATGCATGCCGCGGCCTTTCTCGGCAGCTACGCGAATTGAGAAAGCGCAATCAGGATTCCCGTCCCCGGAAAAATCGCCGACGTCCCAACCCCAAACGGAATAATCGCTACCCTGCGGCAATTGCTCGCGGATATCTTCTATCATTTCTTTATCGTAGTATTGTTCAAGCCGTTTAGCGAATTCGCCAAACTTCATCCCGGATTGAGAATATAAGGCGCCGCCGCCTATGAACATAAGAATGAGAATAAAAAGCGTTCTTTTCATTTTACTCCGAATGCGCTACTAATTCAATCTATTAATTTACAAAATATTAGGCAGAAATTCCTTCTTAATTTCCGCTAAGTCCGAGTTCAGCCTTGCGCCAAATTGCGAAACGACAAGCGCCGACGCATATGAAGCCAGCTTGCAGGCGGCTTCGGGATCGCCCGCGGCAGTGATTCCATATAGAAAACAACCCGCGTACATATCGCCCGCCCCGGTTGTGTCCACCGGGGTAGCCGGGTAAGACGGTATAAGGTAATTCTTACCTTCCCAGCGGACTTTGGAGCCGGCCGGGCCCATTGTGACTACTACGTTCGGGCATATAGCGCAAAGCTTATCATAGGCTTCGTCCACCGTTTCAGATTTTGTATACGATTTTGCTTCGGCTTCGTTGCAGAAGATGAGGTCGCAATTCTCGGCGACTTTAGCGAGGTTATCCCTAAAGTATTCAGTAATGAATAAATCCGAAAATGTTACCGCAACCTTAGTTCCGGATCTTTTAGCGGACTGGTGGGCTATGCAAACGGCTTCCGTAGCGGCGTCCTGGCTAAATTTATACCCCTCGATGTAGAGCCACTCCGAGTTCGCTATCAATTCCTCGTCGATATGGGTTTTATCGAAGCAGGCAGTCGCGCCAAGCGCGGTATACATAGTGCGCTCGCTATCGGGCGTAATGAATACGAAGCAAGAACCCGTCGGGGCGGTCTCAATGAATTCCGCTTTCAGCATAATGCCCAATTCCGTAAATTCATTGGCATAGAACACGCCGTTTTCGTCCCGGCCCAGGACAGTCTTATAAGCGGCCTTTCCGCCCAGCTTACTGAAAGCGATGGCAGTATTTGCGGCGGAGCCTCCCGAGCACAGGTGCATTTCTTTATCGGCGAATTTCGCCCAAAGCTCCGCTTGCTGATCGACGTCGACGAGGCGCATTTCGCCCTTGGCCAGTCCCAATTCTATAAGTTCGGAGTCCGTAATTTCAAATTGAATATCTACAAGCCCGTTCCCGAGGCCGCAAAAACCATATTCTCTCGGCATTACTCGGACTCCTTAGCGACGCCGTCGAGCGACAGCTCGACAATTTTTTCGCATAGCTCGGGGAATTCGATGCCGATTTGAGCCGCCGCCTTTGGAACCAGGCTTGTCGCGGTAAATCCAGGTATAGTATTAATTTCCAGGCAATAGGGAACGCCTTCCGAGTCCAGCCGGAAATCGACGCGGCTAAAGCCGGCGCAACCCAAAACGCGGTGGGCGGCGTGCGCTAAGTTTTGAGTAAACTCGGCTATATCTTCCTCAATTTCAGCGGGGCAAACGTATTCAGTGCGTCCCTTAGTATATTTATGCTCGTAATCGTAGAATCCGCCTTCGGCGATGATCTCTATAACGGGAAGCATCGTATCGCCGACTATTCCGACTGTCAATTCGCGGCCTTCGATGAATTCTTCAATGACGACTTCCCTTGAATACTTTGCGGCAAGCCTTACTGCGTCCGCCAAATCGTCAAGATTGCCGTTTTTAATTATCGTAAGGCCGATCGTGGAACCCTGGTCGTTTGGCTTAACAACTAATTTGGGGCCGAGATCGGTGCGAATATCCTTAAGGAGATCAATATTCTCAGCGTCGGGAGCGCGAACTACCGCCCACGGGGGAGTTTGTATGCCTGCTGCTGAAAAGAGAATCTTAGAGGCGACCTTATCGATCGAAACGGAGCTGGATTTAACGTCGCTGCCCGTGTAGGGTATGCCGCGAAGCTCGAGCAGCGCCTGGATTGTTCCGTCCTCGCCCCATTTGCCATGGAGCACGAGGAAAGCCAGGTCGACGTCGTCGAAAACGTCCGAATTGATGCAATTGATTATATTTCTTGGGCTAAACTGGGCCAATTCTTCAAGAGAAGGATAGGCTTCCATACTTATTAGTTCGTTTGCGGATCTTTCGAGATCTACGCCGAACGCCGGGTCTACCGGGACTACTTCGTGGCCGAGCGAGCGAAGAGCTTCGCACACGGCCCTGCCGCCGTTGATCGATACGTTTCTTTCAGTGGAGATGCCGCCGAAAAGCACAGCTATTTTCATATACTAATCCATTTATTCTTTTGTTTTTAAATATTCTTCGTATTGAGAGCGGAGGATCTTCATATCCTCCCAGACCGGCCGCTTCCACTCGGGGTTGCGCAGCAGAGCCGCCGGGTGGTAAGTAACCATAGTTTTGATGCCGCGGTAATCAAAGAACTTTCCGCGCACAGCGCCCATTTTATGCGATTCTTTTAAAAGGGAATCGATAGCCGTCAATCCAAGAGCTATGATAAACGCCGGCTTGATCAGCTCGATCTGCTTCTGCAAATAGGGTTCGCAAGTGTCTATTTCCAGTACTTGCGGGCGGCGATTGCCAGGCGGGCGGCACTTAATGATATTTGCTATATATACTTCCTCGCGTTTAAAGCCGACCGATTCAAGTATTTTAGTGAGCAATTGGCCCGCCGCGCCTACGAAGGGCTTTCCCGTCTCGTCCTCGCTCGCGCCGGGAGCCTCGCCAATTACTAAAATATCCGCGTCGGGATTGCCCGAACCGAATACGAGATTCTTGCGCGTCAGCCCGAGCGGGCACTCGACGCATTTATGGATCTTCAGGTAAAGCTCGTCCAGAGATTTAGATTCGGGCCATGCAGCGTCAACCGTCAATTCCTTGGGAACGGCTTCGAGGGCTCGCTCGACTGCCTGCGTCGGCTCCTGCTCGACGAGTTCCGTTTTTTTCTTTCTCGGCATTTCTTCCTCCATAGGTTTCGGTTCGTCGTCAAAGAAAATTCGCTCGACGCCCCGGGATTGCAGGGCCTCGAGAAGAGCTTTAGCCCTATCGAAGTTTGACGGTTCAGCCATAGATTTTACTTTCTTTCGTCCAATATCTTTAAAGCTTTTTCCATCATATCCTTAGCGCGGTTGCGGATGGCTTCGGCTTCGCCGATGATCTTAGTCTTAAATTCTTCGTCCTTGATGCCGGGAAGATTGATCAAAACGTTCTTATACGCGCCCCAAATTCCCACTTCGAGCGCGCGAGCGCCAACTTCGACGTCCGATTTTGATGCGATATTGCCGTGTTCGGCTATTTCGAGCATCTTCTCCCAAGCCGCGTCTGCGAGCCGCATTGTCGAAAGCGGGACTTCGATGGCTTTCTTAAGGCCTGCCTGCATTGCCTCCGAACGCAATTTCTTTTCTTCGTCGGTCTTTTTCGGCATGCGAAGAGCTTCCATGTAATCGTTGAACGCGTTCGTATCCGCGTCGATCATCGGTATTAAATTCTGTACTGATTTATAGAGCGGGGGAATGATCTCGCGCATTTTCGGATCCAAGCGCTCGAACTTGCGCACGCCGTATGTCAACTGGGCGACCATGCATCCGAGGCCCGCGCCGATAGCGGCTACTGCAGCCGAAGCGGAGCCTCCTCCAGGAGCGGAAGTCCGCGCGGCGATCTCTTCTATAAAGCCGCGAACAGTCATGCTTGCCAAGGGTTCGTCGCGCTTTTCCGCGATCATATATTCAATAATTCTCTTCCTGGGATCGAAACGCGACACGGAGTTAAGCCCGAGGCGCTCGACTACGAGGCGGATCTTTTGCTCTTCCTCTAATATAAAGAGATTCTCTTTTTCAATGTAATAATCGGCTGCCATAAGCATAGCCTCGAGCGGGATCAAGCCCACGAGCTCGCTGCCTGCAACGCCGACCTTAAGTTCCGCGGCTTCTTTTTTACATTCTTCGAAGGCTACATGGGGCGGAGTTACGTTGTAATTAGTTAAATTCATCGAGACCTGCGCCATATTGTATTCTTCGACGAACCAGCCCAAGCCCTTGACTTCCTTCAAGCGACCGGGTTCGCCCTCGCCGCGGCCGGCTTCGCGAAGGTTTAACGCGATGCGATGAGCCTGGTTGCTTGTGCCGAGGATATTTACGTTATAGGCTACGAGGAAGAACCTCGCGCCGGTAACTGTCGCGCCCCATTCGGGAACGAAGTCCGCAGGGCCGAAGTCTGGCTTCCACTCTGGGAGCTTGATCTTCTTGGCGAAACCTTCGTACTCTCCTTCGCGTATACTAGGTAACGACTTGCGATATTCGATTGGTTGTGCTTCTTCGTAAAGGTAAATTGGAATATTTAATTCTTCCGCTGCGCGGGCGCCGAACTGGCGGGCGCACTCGACGCAATCTTCCATAGTGACTCCTGCAACGGGCACGAACGGGCAGACGTCCAGCGCGCCCATTCGCGGATGCTCGCCGGCATGCTTGCGCATATCGATCAAATTACGCGCTACGCGGGCGGCGGACAAAGCGCCTTCCACGACCGCTTCGGGCGAGCCGACGAAGGTGTAAACGGTGCGATTAGTTGATTTGCCGGGATCTACGTCTAATAGGGTGCAGCCTTCCGTCGAGCGGATCGCTTCGGCTATGGCTTCGATAATTTCGGGGTTTCTACCTTCGGAAAAATTAGGTACGCATTCGATTATTTTTTTCATGGATATCTTTACAAATTATAACATTACTTTCAATAGAAATTAGCCTTGCAAAATTACAAAAATGTAGTCATAATCCCGTATTTACTGTCTTTTTTTTTGTTTAATGAAATAAACTTGGTAATTTTGTAGTCTGTATTTATACAATGATTTATCGATATTAGGAATGCGAATAATGCAACGCATCATGATGAAATCGAAGATACATCGCGCGGCCGTAACCCAGGCGGATCTATACTACGAAGGTAGCTTAACTATAGATCGCGACCTTATGGACGTGGCGAATTTAATAGAATATGAAAAGGTCTCCGTCGTAAACATAAATAACGGCGAGCGGTTCGAAACATACGTTATAGCCGGCGAACGCGGGAGCAAAGTCATTTGCCTGAACGGCGCCGCGGCACGAAAAGGCGCGGTAGGCGATAGAGTTATAATCATCTCCTACGCGAACGTCGACGAAAAAGAGCTCGATGGATTCGAGCCGCTGGCCGTGCTCGTCGACGAAAACAACGAAGTGGTTAAAATTTCCTCCGATGTACAACACGGCACGGTAGTTAACTCCTGATGAACGAAATAAAACATAATCCTAAAGATCTTGCAATCGTTATTCTTGCCGCTGGCAAAGGCAAGCGAATGAACAACCCCGACCTTCCGAAAGTATTGGCGGAAATCGAAGGGACGCCGCTCTTAAAGTACGTGCTCGATACGGCTCAAAAGCTTAAGCCTTCAAAGATTATAATAATCGTAGGCAATCATAAGGAGAAAGTAATTGAGTACGTTGGCTCGCTGAATCTTCCAAACGTCTATTTCGCCGTGCAGGCGGAGCAACTTGGCACCGGTCATGCGGTAGCGCAAGCTAAGGAAGCGCTTGGCGATCACGACTGCGACGTATTAATTCTCTCCGGGGACGTGCCGCTACTGCGCGCCGAAACTCTTGAAGAGTTAGTTAACTACCACCGGGATAACAATTCAGACCTTACGGCCCTAACGACGATCGCCGAGAATCCCGCGGGCTACGGCAGAATATTCCGCGACGAGGAAGGCTCTTTCGTTAAGATAATCGAGGAGCGGGACGCCGCGCCTGAAGAAAAGAAAATTACGGAAGTTAACGGCGGCGTTTACGCTATCGATTCCAATAAGTTATTTGCCGCCCTTGAAAGCGTAAAGAATAACAACGCTCAGGGCGAATATTACTTAACCGACGTCGTGCAAATCCTTCGAAATAAAGGGGAAAAGACATTTGCGATTAACATTGCCGCCTTTAACGAGCTAATTGGCATTAACTCCCAAGAAGAATTAAAGTTAGCGGCGGACATTTATAAAGAAGAATATCATTAAATACGAAAGTATTTTCTATAAAAACTAAACGATTTACAATCGAAGAAAGGTAAAAAATGATCAAGTCAATCAATCATATCGGTATCGCAGTTAAGGATTTGGACGCAAGCATCGAGACGTTTCGCAAGCTCTTTCAATTTGAGAATATTCATCGCGAAGTAGTAGAAGAACAAAAAGTAAGCGTAGGTTCGTTTAAGGTTGGCGACACGCTCATCGAGCTAACCGCTCCGACCGATCCCGAATCGCCCATCGCTAAGTTCATTGAAAAGCGCGGCGAAGGCATTCACCACATCGGCTTTGAATCGGACGACATTAACGGCGAATTGAATCGCCTAAAAAATGAAGAAGTTAAGCTCATTAACGAATCTCCGAAGGAAGGCGCGCACGAAATGCTTATCGCATTCCTGCACCCGAAGTCCACCAACGGCGTTTTGACGGAAATTTGCCAACACAAATAAAGCTGATATTTCCCGTTTTTTTTGTAAATTAGAGAGATGCCCGCAGCGGCATCTCTTTTTTAATATAGTAGAATAAAGCGCTGATAGCCTATCGGAATAGTTTACTCGTTATACTTTAAAATTAGATTATAAAACATCCTTATATTTCAAGGAGAATGTATGGTTTTCAATAAACTGAAGCCATTTTGGCTTGCCGTATCTTTATTTGCGGCTATTGGCAGCGCGCGAGCAAGCGAGAAACCCCAATTAATAGGTATTGCCGAGCAAGAGCTATTCCGTTCCTACGAGAGCCTTAAATCCGGCTCTGTTCCCGTTTATTATATCGCTTACGGTATAACGGATAAAGTTTCCTATACTTTGACGGGATCCTTTGGCAGCCTTAAAAACGAGGAAAAAAAGAAATACCGAACTGTTGATATAGATTTGCGGGTCGGCGACCCCAAGTTCGACAATACGCATATCATCCGGGGCAACCCGTTCGAGTTTGGCAGCGGATCGGCTTACGCCAATCTCCCGATAGAAAACAACGAAAGCGCTATCCGCACCGCCATTTGGCAGGCGACCGATCGTACGTACAAGGATGCGATAGAACGTTACGAGAAGGCTACGACGAACCAAAAAGTAAAAGTTACCGAAGAGGATTCCTCGGCGGATTTCTCCAGCGAGCCCGCGCGCGAGTGGTACGACGCGCCCAAGCCTGTTTCCTTCGATACGGCTTCCTTTTCCGCGAAGGTCCGTCGCCTATCCCAAAAATTCGACGGAATAAATTGGCTCTACGAGGGGAGCGTATACTTTACCGCGACAAATACGGGCAAGTACTTCGTTTCCACTGAGAATAACAAAATCGCTGAATATGACAACGCATACCGCATATTCGTAAGCGCTATGACGAAAGCTGACGACGGCATGACGTTGCCTCTCTATAAATCCTATTTCTCTTTTACGCCCGAAGGACTGCCCTCCGAAGCGGTAATCGCTCGCGACATCGATTCTATGATAGTATTACTGAAGAGATTGCGCACGGCTCCTACTGCTGAGACGTTCACCGGCCCGGCTATACTTTCAGGCGAGGCTGCGGGCGTTTTCTTCCACGAGATTTACGGGCATAGAATAGAGGGGCACCGGGAGAAGGATCCTAATGCCAGCCAAACGTTTAAAGGTTCCGTCGGTAAGAAGATTTTGCCTGATTTTATAGACGTAACCATGGACCCCACTATAAAGACTTATAAGGGCCGCGAGCTTTCCGGCTACTACGAATACGACGACGAGGGCGTTAAGTCTCAAAAAGTAGTTACGGTCGAGCGCGGCGTATTCAGGAGCTTCCTAATGTCCCGCTCGCCGATTACAAATTTCGAGCATTCGAACGGCCACGGCAGAAGACAAGCTGGCTATAAGGCGGTTTCAAGGCAATCTAACTTAATAGTGGACGCGGAAAAGACTACTACCCGCGATTCGTTGCGGCTTGGTTTAAAGAAATTAGCTCGCGAGCAGGGAAAAGAGTACGGCTTAATGTTCGACGTCGTTACAGGCGGCTTTACGTTCACCAGCAGGAGGATCCCTAACGCGTTTAACGTTATGCCGCTCGTGGTTTATAAGGTTTATGCGGACAACCGCCCTGACGAACTTGTAAGAGGCGTCGATTTAATTGGCACTCCGCTAACCACGTTTTCCAATATAGTCGCGGCCGCGGACGACTTCGGCGTGTTCAACGGCATCTGCGGCGCCGAGAGCGGCGGAGTACCGGTTTCGGCTTGCTCGCCGAGCTTGCTCGTATCGTCCATCGAAGTTCAGAAAAAGCAAAAATCTCAAGCGAAATTACCTATATTGGACGCTCCCATACAAACCGTTAAGCAGTTGCCATAATCAATCAGGATAAATAAAATGAAAAATATAAAGTTATATGCTATAGCGCTGATGATTTGCGCAATTCCCGGCCTGGGCTTCGCTTCTAATTCGGACGAAGATATACTTCGAGCTATGCAGGACGAGCTGTCACGCTCGATGAAAGAATTGCGTTTAGAATCCTTAAAGAAGCCTTATTTCATAGAGTATACTATTAAAGTGCGCGACAGCCATTCCGCGCAGGCGTCGCTCGGCGCGCTAGCCGCGAACGATAATGAAAGAAGCGCCCAATTGACTGTAAACGTTCGCGTCGGATCTGAAAATTTCGACAACACCAACTTCTTTGACGTAGGCCTGGGCTTCTTCGGCAGCAGCGACGACGAAGAATCCTTTAAAAGTAGGGATATCCCGATAGAACTCAGCTACGGCGCGCTTCGCCGCGAGCTTTGGCTGGCGACGGACGCAGCATACAAGCAGGCAGCCGAGATTCTTTCAAAGAAAGAAGCGTCCTATAAAAATCGAATTCGGAAGGATACGACCCCCGATTTCAGTTTTCCTGCTAAAAAAGTATTCAACGAGATTTCCCAAGAAGATATTCCATCATTCAACAACGCATCCTATGCGGAATTGATTAAAAAAGTATCGGATATATTTAATAAGTATCCAAAAGTATTTACTTCTAAGGTGGGATTTGAGTACCTGCCGGTTAAGACTTATTACGTCAACAGCGAAGGCTCGAAGTACGTCAAGGTAAATCATTTCGCCGGCATCGAGGCGTCGTGCTTTACCCAGGCCGAGGACGGTATGCCCCTTTCGCAGTACTTTACCGCCTATGCGGACAAGCCGGAGAATCTACCTGCAGCCGATTCTATCGCGCGAGCTGTCGAATCAATCGCAAAGAACCTGACCGATATGCGCGACGCTAGCGTGCTCGACGATTCGTACTCCGGCCCGGTATTATTTTCCGGGCAGGCCGCCGGCGAGCTTTTCGCGCAATTCTTCCTGCCAAATTTAGTCGCGCAACGCGAGATCTCCTCCGAAGGCGGATTCAGCGCTACCGGCGATCGAAACAATGCGTTTCAAACTAAAATTGGCGGCAGGGTATTGCCGGAATTTATTTCCGTAACGGCCAAGCCGACGGATAAAGCTTTTGGCAAAACCCCGCTCGTCGGCAGCTATTTGTTGGACGACGAAGGCACGCCCGCTCAGGACGTAAATTTAGTCGTAAAAGGGTACCTAAAGACCCTATTAAGCTCCAGGACGCCCATTAAGCGAGTTACGGAGAGCAACGGCCACAAGCGCGGCGGCGCGCCTATGCTTAGCTCCTTGTTTATCGAATCCTCCAAGCCCTCGACCGATAAAGAGCTAAAGGCAAGATTCATTAAGCTGTTAAAGGACCGCGACCTGCCGTTCGGGATTTTCGTCAATAAAGTAATGAACTCGAACGTATTCCAGACTTCGATCTATAATCTTTCCGGCGCCGGGTTCGACGTTTCTTTCAGCAATTCAAAAATGCAGATAGTAGAAGCGTATAAGCTATACCCCGACGGCAAAATGGAAATACTCCGCGGAGTGGAGGCGCAAGGCATAGCCCCGGCCAGCTTTAAGGACATAATCGCGACGGGGAATACTTCCTACGCGATGAACTACCTCGCACCGGCAGTAGTTTCCTCGTTCGTTACGGGCGGAGAAATGTACCAGGGGGCGAGCGTCGTTACGCCTTCAATTCTTTTGGAAGACGCTGAAATTAAGCCGCTCGACGGGAATTTCCATAAATTACCGACTATAACCAACCCGCTTTCGGGTAAATAATAAAGTTTCGAACATTTTTCAACTTAGAAAACAAGACAGGAGAGTAAATGAAAAAATACCGTATAGCATGGCTGCCCGGCGACGGAGTAGGCGTTGAAGTTTTAGAAGCGGCGAAGATAGTTCTCGACGCGCTCGATTTTAACGCTGAATATGTTCATGGCGATATTGGGTGGGAATTCTGGCAAAAAGAAGGCGACGCTTTCCCGGCTCGCACAATCGATTTATTGAATAATGTCGACGCCGCTATGTTCGGCGCGATAACTTCAAAACCCGTAAAGCAGGCCGAGCTCGAGCTCGTACCCGAATTACGCGGCCAGGGACTCATATATCGCTCGCCGATAGTTCGCATGCGGCAATTGTTCGATCTCTATATCTGCCTGCGCCCCTGCAAGGCGTATCCCGGCAATCCTTTGAACTATCGCGACACGACGGACATCGTTGTGTTCCGCGAGAATACCGAGGACATGTACTGCGGCGTTGAATTCAATCCAGTTCCCGAGCAGCTTTCGCAAGTTTTGAAGGATCTCTCCAAACCGTTCGCAAAATTCGCCGAGCTTAAAGGAGACGAATATGCGGTCTCCTGCAAGATCAACACGGCCAAGGGCTCGGAAAAAATAATCCGCGCCGCTTTCGAATTCGCTCGCAAGTTCGGTCGTAAGAAGGTTACTATAGTCCACAAGGCGAACGTCGTTCGCGCGACCGACGGCCTATTCTTCGAAATGGCCCAGCAAGTTCACAGGGACTTCCCCGAGATCCAGATGGACGACGCGAACATCGACGCAATGACGATGTGGCTAATGAAGAACCCGGAGAACTACGACGTGCTCGTCGCTCCGAACCTCTACGGCGACATAATAAGCGACCTTGCGGCCCAGATGGTCGGCGGCCTCGGCTTCGGCTGCTCGGGCAATATCGGCGAGAAGTTGGCCGTATTCGAACCTTCGCACGGTTCCGCGCCGAAGTATACGGGTCTCTATAAAGTCAACCCTATCGCTACCATATTGGCCGCGAAGATGATGCTCGATTGGCTGGGCGAACCCGAATTAGGCGAACGCGTAGAGCGCGCCACCGCCGAAGTCATTAAGGAAGGCAAGGTCAGAACGTACGATATGGGCGGCTCCGCAACGACGCTCGATATCGCCCGCGCCATAGCTGAAAAGCTGTAATTTTAATCTAATAAGAAATTAAAGAAGGCAAGTCTCGAAAGGGGCTTGCCTTTTTTCATTTATCATTTATCATTTATCATTGATCATTTATCGGGCGCGTCACAAGATTTTATGCTTGAAAATGGCGCGCATGCGCTTGGTATAGAAACACTCGTCGTCCCCGCGGAGGCGGGGACCCAAAGAGATCATAGATTACGGGCCTGGCGCCCGGAATGACTCTACCATACATTGAGGGCGGACACATTGGTCCGCCCTTACGCTCAATCAATAATAAACCAATAATAATTAACAATTACTTCTTCAGCATCATCCCCGTCGAAGAGCCGATCCTCACGTTATACGCGCCGGGCGGCAGGGAAGCGACGGAAATCCTATCCCCGGTAAATTCTCCCGAGAGGACTTCCTGGCCCAAGATATTTAAAACCGTAAAACGACGGTCAGAGCCGCGGTAATTCGAAATCGATATGAAATCTCCCGCCGGGTTCGGGAAAATGGTAAGGCTTTGCGGTTCTTTCCTTTCATCGGGAGCGGAGAGGAAATCGCTAATTTTGGCGCGATAAATAGCGTCGCCGTCGGGACCGTACAAACCGGAAGCCGAACCGCAGAAGATATAATCTCCCGAAGCGGCGAATTTAGATATGTATAGTAATCTATTCGTTAACCCGTCGTTTATTTGCTTCCAGGTAATTCCTCTGTCTTCGCTAACAAATACGCCGTCTTTGAGCGTCGATAGGAATACAAGATTATCAACCATTTTTATGGCAATAACCCAATTATCTTCTCCAAGCTTTAAATCGCCCGTTCTTTCAGTCCACGTATCCCCGTAATCGCTTGAGTAGTAAATTACGTCGTCCGAATAGAGGAAAATCTCATTTAAATAAACCTCCATGCATTTCTTGCCGTTTCGATTTATTTTTAAATCCTCTCCAATCCTATGCCAGCTCATCCCCTCGTTTAAGGTGCGGTATAGCATACTATCCATTTGCGCATAAAGAATATCCCGATCTCCAAAGCCGGACGATACTTGAAAATCTCTGATCCAATACCAGGGATATGGCAAGCCGTTATTTCCTCCGGCCCATTCAGTTCCGTTCCATAAAGACTTGGAAAAACCGATTGCAGCCGACATTGTAAAGATTTTACCGTTAGGGCCGAAGTATGCCCAATCTAAAAAATAATTGTCATGCCAGACCTCTTTGACTGTTTTCCAGCTCTCGCCTAAATCCGAAGAATAGAACGCATCCCAATAAACTGTAAACAATAACTTATTATCGCCGGCAAACAGCCTGTATATATAATTTGTCTTAATGTTTAGCGGCTTCCATGTTACGCCGTAATCAGTAGACCTATAGACGCTGTAACCGTATTCCCCGAGCAGCGTATCCCCGTGAGTAGCTACGTACAAATCCCCGTCCATAGTAGCTATGTCGGAAACCTCGCCATAGTAAGGACCGCTATGGACCAATTTCCAGGTGAATCCGCTATCGATAGATTTATAAATACGGTTGTAAAATTCGTTATACGCTTCGGCGCCGTAATAATATATAAAGTCACTGCCAACTGGCGCTGAATCTGCTTGCATTTTATAAGCCTTCCATGTGTCGCCTATATCGTATGAAACGTAAAAACTATCGGCTTTTACGACTATTAGCTTATCGCCGTTCGCGTATAGTTCTTTGTAATTATGCCCCTTAATCGGTTCGTTATTTCTCTCTATCCAAGTCTCGCCGTTGTCGGAGGTTGAAAAAATTCGATCGTCGTCGTGGTTGTCGCCCCAATAGTTCTTGGAAGCCAATACTATTTGATTAGAAACCATAACCATTTTTTCAGCCGCAAAATTTTTTAGTTTTTCGCTTATTTTTCTCCATGTTTCACCATAATTTGTAGAAAATAACAGAGCGCCATATGGAAGCTTGTAAATTAAATCATCTTTAATTATTATCCGAGATGGTATTGGCCCGCGGGGAATCAATCCCCCTTTTTTTTGCCAAGTCGCTCCATAATCGGAAGTAAGAAAAAAAGAGGTGTCAATTTGTGTTATCGCTTTTTCTCCAATTGAGATTACACTCTTTATTTCTCCTTTCGGCAATCCATTATGAATGTCTGTCCATGTAATCCCTGAATCATTTGATATATACGGTCCGCCGTTCTCACCATTAAGCGTGGCAATTATTTTATTTCCAATTATGGCGTAGTCCGATAGTTCAGAATTCTCGGGCATTCCGGGGAAGTTTTCAATCCAGGTAGAGCCGAAATCAGTCGAGATGTAATATATTGAGGGTATATATTGGTTGACTTTAAGAATAATAGTATTACCGAGAACGTCCGCTCTTACAATCCCATCGTTAACATAGTTAAAAGTAGTGTTTTGCCAGGTCTCACCTCTGTCTTTACTAACTTTAATTATGGAAACAGGAGAGTAAGGCCCTAAGCCAATTATCATCATCCTATCGCCGTCGCGCGCGGCAACAAAAAAGGGAGGATCGCTCTGCCAACCGGTTTTTTCCCACCGGGCAAAGGAAATCTGACAATAAACGAAGATGAGGAGAAAAATAAACTTTTTCATGGGGACGCCTTTAATAAAGTTCATGGAATAAACTATAAAAAGCCGGTTCATTGTGCGTTAACTTAAGCAATATTTGCTAAGGGAGCAAGGGAAATTATCAATGCCCAAAAAATTAGAGGGAGCCGTAATAAAGTTTATTTATATATAGATCTTGAATCCCGCGGCTTCGCCGCGGCAGGGGGGGTAGGGGCTGGGACGGCGTTGGCTACTGACGTTGAACCGCTTCGCGGTTCGTAAGATTCGCGCTCTTTTATAAATTATTTGCGTCAAAAATCTA
>JBLNBN010000003.1:0-20730 GCA_050260015.1 Chloroflexota bacterium
GGATACGATCTCGATACTTCGCGGGCTCAAGGAAAAGTACGAAGTCCACCACGGCGTGCGCATCACCGACGGAGCAATCGTTTCCGCCGCCGAGCTCTCCGCCCGGTACATTACCGATAGGTACCTGCCGGACAAGGCGATCGACTTAATCGACGAGGCGGCGAGCAAAATTCGAATCGAGATCGATTCGATGCCGAGCGAGCTTGAAATAATTGAAAGGCGAATACGCCAATTGGAAATTGAAAAGCAAGCGCTTTTGCGCGAGTTAAATACTAAATAGGGGTTATTATGCGCGGTAGCGCTTTTGGTGCAGAATACCAGAAAATTGACGTAAAAATACTCAAACGCTTATTAGTTTTTCTTAAAAAATACAAGAGTTGGGCGTTTCTCGCTTTCGCGCTAGCGGCGCTCAGCTCCGCGCTCGGCCCGGTGCGGCCGTATCTTACTAAAGTGGCGATCGACGACAGCTTGTCCAAGCACGACTGGAAGAGCTTCGTGCTCCTTATCGGGGCCATCTTCGCGCTGCTTATAGTTGGCAGCGTTATGAGGTTCTTCCTAACGTTCGTTATGCAGCGAACCGGTCAGCGTATACTCCTGGACATTCGAATGACGCTTTTCGACAAGGTCCAGAAGCTCCCGTTTAAGTACTTCGATAAAAATCCGGTTGGCCGAACCGTTACGCGATTGACGAACGACGTTGAGACCCTTAATGATCTATTCTCCTCCGGCATAGTGATGATAGCAGCGGACCTGTTATTGCTGGTTTGGATAGTAGTATTTATGTTCTATACCGAATGGAAGCTTACGCTGATTACCCTGGCGCTGCTACCCCTATTGGTGTTTGCCACAACCGTTTTCCGCAGGAAGGTGCGAGTCCTTTTCAGGGAGCTTCGTAAGGAAATCGCTTCAATGAACGGATTTCTCAGCGAATTCTTCGCGGGCATTTCGACCGTTAAGCTCTTTGCCCGCGAGAGCGAGATGCAGGAGAAGTTTAACGAATCCAATTCGAAAACCCGGGAAATTAACATAAAAACGGTATATTATTACGCGATATTTTTCCCGACGGTTGAAATGCTCAGCGCGGTGGGCTTGGGTTTAATTATTTGGTACGCCTCGAGGAATATATTGAGCGGCAGCATGACGGTGGGTATTATTATCGCTTTCGTTCAGTACGCCGAAATGTTCTTCCGACCCATACGCGACCTCTCGGAGAAATACACGACAATGCAGAACGCCATGGCGTCCTCCGAGAGAATTTTCGGCTTGCTGGACGAAAAGATGGAGGGCTATGGGGAAAGCGAAATATATGAGTTCGACAAGCTGCATTCTAAAATTGAATTTAAGAATGTCTCCCTGAATTATGACGGAACGAAGTGGGCGGTAAAGGATCTCAATTTCGAAATAAGGAAAGGCGAAACAGTCGCCATAATTGGATCGACCGGCTCAGGAAAAACGACGCTCATTAACATACTCTGTAAATTCTATAATTACCAGGAAGGGGAATGCCTAATAGACGGGCGCGATTTAAGAAATATCAAGACAGATTCGCTCCGATCCAGCATAGCGCTCGTAATGCAGGACGTCTTCCTGTTTTCCCGTTCCATTCGCGACAATATTTGCTTTGGCAGCGCTCGCAATAATATAGATTGCGAATATGCGGCAAGGGAGCTTGGCGCAGATAAATTTATAAACGAACTGCCAGGCGGCTACGATGCGGCTCTCATCGAGCGTGGACAGAACCTGTCGGTAGGGCAGAGACAATTGCTCTCTTTTTGCAGGGCATTTGCCGCGAATCCGGATATCTTGATACTCGACGAGGCGACTTCCAATATAGATTCCGAAACCGAAGCCGTAATAGAGCGCGCCCTTGATAAATTACTCAAGGGGAGGACGTCGATTATCATTGCCCACAGGCTTTCGACTATTAAGCGCGCGGATAGAATAATCGTAATGCATAAAGGCGAAATAAAGGAAATGGGGTCGCATAAGGAGCTTATGGCCCGCGGCGAACTTTACAGGAAACTCTACGAATTGCAATATGCGGGTTAACATAATTCATTAGAGAAAAACATGCACAATTAATTTGGCTCTTTGAAAAATAATTGCCATATTTGCTTTTTGCAAATAATAGATATTCAACAATGAAAATATTTTCACTGAAATCCATTTTTACCGCTTTTATAATTATTACTATCAATTTTTGGCCGGCGATCGGCTCGGACGACCTAAAACCATTTAAAATATTTGAGGCCGACGGCGGGTCCGCCGATTTCGACGATATATTGGACGCCGCCGAGGACGCCGACGTAATTTTCTTCGGAGAGCTTCACGGCAACCCGATTTGTCATTGGACTGAATATAGGCTCCTAAAAGCTTTAGATGAAAAGTTCCCGGGCAAAATTTCGCTCGGCGTAGAGATGTTCGAACGCGACGACCAGCTGAAGATTGACGAGTATTTCTCGGGCGTGGCAACGACCAAGAATTTCGAGAACGAAGCCAAGCTATGGGACAATTACAAAACTGACTACAAACGCTCCCTTGAATATGCGAAGAGTAAAAAGATCCCTTATTACGGAACTAACGTGCCCAGGCGTTACGCCGCTTTCGTAGCGCGCAACGGGCTTGCCGCACTTGACAGCCTTAATTCAATCCAGAAGGGATATATAAGCAAGCTGCCCATTGAAACCGACTATGAATTGCCCGGTTATAAGAAAATGAGCCCGCATGGTATGCCTCAATCTCCCGATATGAAATACCTTGTTGAAGCGCAGATGATTAAGGACGCGACGATGGCGCAAACGATTTACGAAAATATCCGCAACGGCAAATTTTTGCATTTTAACGGGACATATCACAGCGACAACCATGAAGGAGTCGTTTGGTACTTAAAGCGGCTAAATCCAAAATTGAGGATACTTACAATTTCCTCGACTGAGCAAGACTCCGTGGACGAACTTTCAAAGGACAACAAGGAATTGGCGGATTATATATTGGTTATTCCATCCGACATGATACGATCCTTTTGACGATTGGGCGATTCGCCTTTATCTAATTAATAATAATGACTAAAAATAAATATAATGCAAGGGCCAAGGCCGTTGCTCCAAATAGAAGTAGCATGAATAAAGACGCCAGGAAATTTAACGTTGACGAGTACACGAAGAATGGGGAAAATCTTGCGCTATTTCTTCGCGCTTTCGAGCAAAGCCCGGTTACGATAGTTATAACCGACACCGAAGGCAACATAGAATTTGCGAACCCGAACTTCGTTAAAACCACTGGATACTCTCTCGAGGAGGCTCGCGGAAAAAATCCGCGCATTCTCAAATCAGGAAACATGGATCCAAAGGTGTACCAGGATATGTGGGAGGCCATCTCCCACGGCGAGACCTGGCATGGCGCTTTTTGCAACCGTAGGAAGAACGGCGAGCTTTATTGGGAGTCGGCCTCTATTTCCCCGGTTTTAAATCCTGCAGGCCAGATTACTCATTTCATAGCGATCAAGGAAGACATAACTTTCCGAAAGAGCATAGAGGAAGCGCTTGAAAGCTCGCATTCTATGCTTGCCGCCACCCTTGATTCCATTAACGACGGCTTGATAGCGTTCGACAATAAAGGCAATATCACATTATTCAACAGGCAGTTTCTTAAAATGTGGTCGCTGGAGGAAGTGTCCCTTTCCTCGAAGAACGAGGCGGATATCTTCAGGCATTTCCATAGTATGGTGATCGATCCTGACGGTTTGGTGCGACGCATCGAGGAGTCCAAAACTGATAAAGGCGAGGCGATCTACGACGTTTTGCACAGGCGCGACAGCCGCGTTTATGAATACAGTTCTAGGCCGCAGGAGCTTAATACTACTATCGTCGGCAGGATCTGGACATTTCGCGACATCACGGAGAAAGCGAAAGCGAACGACAAATTGCTGTGGTATACGAAGGATCTCGAGCTTGCTAAGCTTACGCTCGAAGAGCAGCGCGATATGCTCTCCAAGACGATTTTAGAGTTAAAGGAAGCGAAGGACGTCGCAGAAACGGCGACCCGTTCCAGCAATGAATTTCTTGCGAATATGAGCCATGAGATACGCACCCCGATGAACGCTATCCTTGGCTTTACCCAGCTGCTTAGCGAGAGCATAACTGACGAAAAGCAAAAGAAGTACTTGAAGGCTATTTCCTCCAGCGGCAATAATTTAATGCGCTTGATAAACGATATCCTCGACCTTTCGAAAATCGAAGCTGGAAAATTTGAGCTGCAATATGAGCAGACTGAAATCCGAAAGATATTCGACGAAATTAAGCAGATGTTCGAGCTAAAAACAAACGAGAAAGAGCTTGGATTCATATTCGAGATTGCAAAGGATATACCCCGATTCCTAAGCCTGGATGAAATTCGGTTGAGGCAGATCTTATTCAATCTTGTCGGCAATGCCATTAAGTTTACCGATAACGGCTACGTTAAGGTAATATGCGATTTTAGACGGGTGTCGTTCTCTACTGTTGACTTAATTATTCAAATCGAGGATACGGGTATTGGCATCCCGTACGACCAGCAGGAAGAAGTTTTCGACGCGTTTAAGCAACAGAGCAGCGCTATCAACCGTAAATACGGAGGAACTGGGCTGGGGCTTGCTATAACTAAAAGATTGGCCGAAATGATGAACGGAGCGGTCGAACTTATCAGTCAACCCGGGCTGGGTTCCGTTTTTACGGTTAACCTGTTCGGCATCCAGGTCGCTCCCGAACGCGGATATACCGAAAAGGAGCCCGAAAAGCAAACTCCAAGAGTTGAATTTTTGCCGTCTAAATTGTTGCTCGTAGACGACGTCGCGCTAAACAGGCAGCTTATTGCCGGATTTCTCGAATCGAGCTCCGTCTCGATATTTGAAGCCGAAAACGGTAAGGACGCCATAGAATTATGTTTGCAAATTAAGTTCGATATGATCTTGATGGATATTAAAATGCCAATTATGGACGGCTACAGAGCCGCCCAGGTCCTGAGATCGAACGAGGATACTTCGGACATTCCAATAGTCGCCTTAACCGCTTCTATCATAAAGGATCAATTCAAGCTTTTGCGCGAGAAAGGCTTTTCTGGATATTTACTGAAGCCTGTTACAAAGAGCGAATTATTCATCGAAATGATGAAGTATATGCCCTATCTAAGATTAGAAACCGAATCGGGTTCGGATAACGATCTATTCGAAAAGAGGGAATTCGACGAAATATCCGACGCAGCCGTAAAGCGCTCTACTGCATTAATCAAAACGCTCGATTTAACGTTAATTCCCCAATGGGAAATGATAAGCAAGTCCTCCGTAATAGACGACATTAAAAAATTTGCGACGGAAGTAAGCCAGGCCGGAAATATTTACGGAGCTACGGGATTAGTTAATTACGGTTCCGTTTTAAGCGCCGAGCTAAATAGTTTCGACTTTGACAAATTTCCCAAGACGCTGGACCAATTCCCGCTAATCGTTGAAAGCATCAAAGCTAAACTTGGCAATAATAAAAAGTAATATTTGAGGAAATATTTCCTGTCCTACACGGTGATACAATGAATACTGATAATTTTACGGAATCCAAGACGCCATTAATCCTTATTGTCGACGATATCCCAAAGAATCTGCAAGTACTTAGTAATATTTTAACGACGCAGAACTACAATATATCCTTCGCTTCCAACGGGGCGAAAGCCCTCTCCGTACTTCAAACTATTAAGCCAGATTTGATATTGCTCGATATAATGATGCCGGAACTTGACGGATTCGAGGTATGCGAAAGGATCAAGAACACAGCAGAAACCAAGGATATCCCTGTTATTTTCATAACCGGGAAGGCGGAATCGGAGGATATAGTCCGCGGGCTTAAAATCGGGGCTGTAGATTACATCACGAAACCTTTCAATTCAATCGAATTGCTCAGCAGGGTTAAGGTGCACCTGGACCTTAAATTTTCGCGCGACGCCATAGTCAAGTACAATTCGAAACTAAAAGAATACCAGGAGGAGCTAAAGGCTGTCATAGCGAGCAAGGATAAATTCTTCTCAATCATAGCGCACGACCTTCGCAGTCCCTTCAGCGGATTTTTGGGCCTTTCCGAGATGCTTTCCGAGGAATTTGAAAACCTGAAGCAGGAGGACATAACGCAAATAGCCGAAAGCATGAATAAGGCTGCAAAGAGGCTCTTCTCGCTGCTTGAAAACCTTTTGGAATGGTCCAGGGCGCAAATGGGAAAGCTGGAGTACAATCCCACGGCTATACGATTACAGGAAGCGTTCCAGCGCAACGCCTCGATAGCGAGAATTGCCGCTAAGGAAAAGAATATAAATATCGAAATTGACGTTGCTGAAAACGAAATTGCCTGGGCGGATAGTAACGTATTGAATACGGTGCTAAGGAACTTGCTCTCCAATGCAATTAAATTTACTTATAACGGCGGCAGCGTAAGGATATTAACGCAAAATCTTGATGACAGCTACGCCGTTTCGGTCTGCGACAATGGCTCCGGGATGGCCCCGGAAGCTATATCGAAGCTGTTCAGCCTTGAAACGAAGCAATCTACCCCCGGCACGAATAATGAGCAGGGCTCCGGCCTGGGCTTATTGCTATGCAAGGAATTGGTTGAAATGAATAAGGGTACGATTACAGTTCAAAGCGAGAAAGGAGTCGGTTCAATTTTTACGTTTACCCTACCGAAATTTGACGGGCAAAGCGAGAATTGAACGAGTTTGGTCGAATATTCCGCGTAACCATGTTCGGCGAATCTCACGGCGACGGAGTCGGCGTATGCGTCGACGGCTGCCCGCCGGGCATTGAGCTGTCGCAAACCGATTTCACGGCGGATTTGGAGCGTAGGGCTCCCCGCGGCCGAGAGGGCTCCGCCAGGAGAGAAGTCGCCCCGGTAGAGATAAGGTCAGGAGTATACCGAGGGCATACGACCGGCGCGCCTATCATGATCTTTATGCCTAACGACGACGTAGACTCCTCCGCTTACTCGTTTGAAAAGATACCGCGCCCCGGGCACGCCGATTTTACGCAATCTATAAAAAGCGGCGGATGGGCCGATCTGCGCGGCGGAGGCGTATCCTCCGGAAGACTTACCGCGGCGTTAGTGGCGGCGGGCGTTATTGCGAAAAAAGTAATTGCCCCGATCTCTGTTTCCGCGCGCCTCGTTTCCGTTCACGGCTCGGATAATATAAATTCAGAGGCGAAAGCCGCCGCCGAGGCCGGGGATTCCGTAGGGGGCGTCGTAGAATGCCGCGCCGTTGGAACGCCGGTAGGCTTTGGGGAGCCCTTTTTCGACGGAATTGAGTCAGTCATATCCCATCTTGTATTTAGTATTCCCGGCGCAAAGGGTATTGAGTTCGGGTCGGGATTTGATTCAGCGAATCGGTATGGGAGCGAGGAAAACGACGCTTTTATAGACGCTTCGGGTAAAACCTCGACCAATAATGCTGGCGGAATAAATGGTGGAATAACCAATGGAAATGAAATAGTATTTCGAGTAGCATTCAAGCCGACCCCAAGTATATCCAAGCCACAAACGACATTCAATTTCGAAACCGGCCAAATAGAAGAGCTTGTAATTAAGGGCAGGCACGACGCGTGCTTCGCCCTTAGGGCGCCGCCTGTCCTCGAGGCCGTTACAGCTATCGCGCTAGCCGACTTTAAAAGGATCGCAAAATAAATTACAATATCTTACTTCCTATAATTAGCCTTAACTAATAATATGGAGAAGTAATGAAGATAATAAAATTTGCGATTTTCTTATTAATCGCAACAACCTCCCTTTATGCAACGGAAACCTTCCAGGTAAACTTAGAAAAAAGCAAAGTGCGTTGGGAAGGTAAAAAGCCAATAGGAGGGCATCACGGCTACATTAAAATTAAATCCGGGAAGCTACTATTTAACGGGCAAGATCTCGCCGGTGGTTCGTTCGTTATCGATATGAATACGATCGTCGACGAGGATCTTACAGATAAGGCGTCAAATGCTAAATTAGTTAATCACTTAAAATCAGACGACTTTTTCAACGTGGAGAAATATCCCGAATCTAAATTGAGGATAACTTCCGTAAAGCCTCTATTGACCCGCGACAAGGACGATCATAATTTCCAGGTAACTGCGGACCTGACGATACGCGATAAAACGCATTCCATTTCGTTCCCGGCGCTAATCAAGCGCAAGGGCGATATGGCGGAGGCGTATACATTTATCAGGATAGACCGCTCCAAGTGGGATGTCCGCTATAATTCCGGAAATTTTTTCAAGGATTTGGGAGATAAAGTAATTTCCGACGATATTGATTTTAACGTAACGATATACTCGAACAAATAAGCGCCGCGGCTAGACAAAATCCGCAATGCCTTCGTCGTCTTCGGCCGAGCCGGAAATCGTGATGATTTTTTGCTCGGCTTCGTTTAGGTACTCCCGGCATTCTTTCGACAGCTTTACCGCTTCTTCGTAGAGCTCGATCATTTCTTCAAGCGGAATTTGCCCGTTGTCGAGTTCCTCTGCAATTAGCTCGATTCTATGCAGCCTTTCTTCGATATTTATTTTCTTTTTCGACTTTGCCATATTATTTACTTTGGTTTATTCTATAGTTTTTTTGTACATTAAGCACCTTAACGTCGGCAGTTTCGGCTGCTCTTTCTATCGTTACGCTATCGAAGTCCGAGAGCGATTGATTTGCTTTTACGTAGGAATCGCCGGACTTTAGAAGTGCGTAGCCGCGATTCAGGGGCGCGCGCGGATTGAGAGCGGAGAGCAGTTCCTCAGCTGATTTAAGCGAACTCGCCGTTAAGCTAAACTTATGCCTTACGCTCTGGCGCAGCATACGCTCTTTATCGTCGAGCGACTGGTGGATGTTATACAGGCGATCCACCAGTCGCGAACCGGCCGTCCGGCTCGCCGTTCTATCGATTTCCCGTTTTAAATTGTAAATATACTTAAGCAGGTTCGCGCGCAACGTCAGCGGGGCTTTCGTCAGGTAAGCTACCAGGTCCGGCCTTGATACCGGCGTCAATAGCTCGGCCGCCGCTGTTGGAGTAGGCGCGCGGAGGTCCGCTACGAAATCCGCTATCGTAAAATCCGTTTCATGCCCAACGGCGCTGACTATGGGGATCCCGCTTTTATAAATCGCTTCGGCCACCGTTTCCGTATTAAAGCACCACAGGTCTTCGATAGAGCCTCCGCCGCGCCCTACGATTATAGCGTCCAGGTTCTTCTTATTTAATTCCCTGATCGCCTGCGCTATATCTGCAGCGGCCTCGCCCCCCTGGACCAAAGCCGGCCGGAAGTATATTTCGCATGCGGGCATCCTTCGGTTAAACGTGGTCAGTATATCTCGTAACGCGGCTCCCGTCGGCGAGGTTACGACTCCTACGCGGAGCGGCAGGCCCCGTATCGCGCGTTTCCTTTCCTCCGAGAACCACCCGAGCGTTTCCAGTTTCCGCTTTAGCTCTTCGAAAGCTTGCCAGAGATCGCCAATGCCCGCTTTTCGGATATTCCGCACGTCGATTTGATAATTGCCCCGGGCGGGGTAGAGCGTGATCGCGCCCTCCACGACGACTTTCTGCCCGTCCATCGGTTCAAAACGAAGAATACGAGACCGCCACATTATGCATTGAATCTGCGCGCCCTCGTCCTTCAGAGTAAAGTACCGATGGCCCGAAGTATGCGTCTTAAAATTTGAGATCTCGCCGCTGACTATAACGGAATTAAACTCCTGCTCAAGAAAGTACTTAAGCTCGGCGGTTAATCGAGAGACCGATTTAATTTCGGCGTCTGTCATTACGGCCTGTTGGGGAATTTGGGCCCGGAGCAGAATTCTCTTAGGCTCCTCAGGGTCGAATAGAATTTCGTCTCGTAGTCCTTATTATAAGTTTCGAGGTCATAATATTCGCGCGTTTTACAATCCTTCCAGGAATTGATGTGCGCGGTCGTTCTGATTCGTACGTCGCGCTTTTCGTTGATATTTATATCCATAAATATCATTACGGTATCCTTATTTTCTATGAAATCTTTCTCGGCGGAGAGCGTTCCATCCTTTTCGCTAATGGAATTAATGGTAAACCCGTCCTGGCGGAGCAGATCCTTAGCGTTGAGGAAGTATGTCGTTGCGGTTTCCGTGCAAGTAAAATTCATTTCGCGCTGCTTTTCAAGCTTATTGGAGCAAGCCGATAAGGCCAGCGATGCGGCAAGAATTGCAATTGCTATTTTCATAGTCGCCTTTAATTATGATCGTGGGTGAAAACTTTTATGAACTTCTCTGAGGTAATTACGGTCAATATGCGTGTATATTTGAGTCGTAGAAATATCCGAATGTCCCAGCATTTCCTGCACGGCGCGTAGATCTGCGCCTCCCTCGAGCAGGTGCGTAGCGAAGCAATGCCGGAAGGTATGCGGGTGAACGTCCTTACCGATTCCGGAGGCGTCGACGTACCCCTTTAGCAGCTTCCAGACTCCCATGCGGGATAGCGGGGCGCCCCTTAAGTTCAGGAATATCACGTCGCGGCTCTTCGCTTCGTTAGCTATCTTTGGCCTGGCCTCTCTCATATACTTATCAAGCCATCTCAAGGCCGAGCTTCCTACGGGCGTTATACGCTCCTTCGATCCCTTTCCGAAGATCCGAAGGGCTTCTAAATCGACCAATACGTCCCTCGTACGCAACCCGATCGCTTCCGACACCCGTAAGCCGCTCGCGTACATTAATTCAAATAATGCGCGGTCTCTCGTTCCGGCTACGCTTTCCGTATCGATGGCGGCAAGTATCGCTTCCACTTCCTCGACGGAGAGGGAGTCGGGCAGCTTACGTTCCTTCTTTGGCAATTCGAGAGCTTCGCTTGGGTCCGTCTGAATCTTTCGCTCGGCGGTTAAAAATTTATATAATCCGCGCGTGGAGGAAATATAGCGCGAGCGAGTCGAGGGCGCAACTCCCAAATCCGCCAGGGAAGCGACGAAATCTATTAAGTCGCGCTCGCGTGCCGCCGTGTAGGAGTCGATTTCCCTGGCGGCAAGAAAGCCTGCCAGGTTTTCTAAATCGCTTCTATAGGAGGAACCTGTATTGTCCGACAGTCCCTTTTCCAATTTAATGAAAGCGAGGAAAGAGGACAGTTCTCTCTTGTACTTAAAGCTCAGTTGGCGTTTGCGGGCTTCCATCTATTAAACCGGTTTCGCCCCGGCAGTTGGAATTTCTTTATACTTAAGCCGCGGGTGCGATTTGCCTAGCAGATTCTTAACGATCGTCGAGCGAATTTTTGACAGCTCGGCCAATGTGATTGGGCATTCGTCGAATTGCCCGTCGAGTATGCGTTCGCGGATATTGTTCTGAATTATCTTATCGAATTGCTCGTTATCGTCGGCCTGAACTCTTGAAAGCGCCTCCGAGGAATCGCAAATCATAAGAATCGCCGTCTCTTTCGTACGCGGCTTCGGACCCGGGTAGCGGAAGTCCTCCTCGCGTATGCTTTCGGGGTTTGGATTGTCCTCCAACGCCTTGGCGTAGAAGTGCTTGATTAAAGTTGTGCCGTGATGCATAGGGATAAATTCCACGATCCGTCGGGGCAATTTATATTGCTCGGCGAGCTCGATCCCGTCTATCACGTGCTCTTTGATCGCTTGCGCGCTCTTTTTAGGGGATAATCTATCGTGCTTATTCCCGATATTCAATTGATTTTCAGTAAAATACTCGGCTTTAGCTATTTTACCGATGTCGTGGAAGTAAGCGCCAACTTTGGCCAAAAGCGGATTGGCGTTGATCGCCTGCGCGCAACGTTCCGCGAGCAGCGCTACGGCGAGCGTATGCTGGTACGTGCCCGGGGCGCTCTCGTTCATTTTTACGAGCAGTGGATGGTCAAGGTTGTCGAATTCCTTAATTCTTAAATCCGTCGCAATATTCGTAAGGCGTTCGAGGATAAAAAGCATGCCAAACGTAATAAGCGGGGAAAGCGCTGAATTAATCAGCGTTAGGCTGCCGCGTTTAGCGACGATAGTTAAATCCGTTGAACGCTCGAGGCCGAAAACGACGATAGCCGTAGCGAACCCGATAAAAATAAAAAAGATAGAGCGGAATATCTGCGTTCTGTTTTGAATATCCCTTACTGTATAGGATGCGAGAATGCCGGCGAACATCATCGACGCTCCCGTAATGTAATCGTTGCCCCGAACGCCCGCCAGCATTAACGACATAGTTACGGTCGTATAGAAAGCGGTCCTCGAATCGAACACGATAGCGACAAGCATTGAAAACGCCGGCAATGGGATTAAATACTCCAGCGGGAAGCTGCTGGGGAATTCCATCGACACCCAACCAAACGCGCTGACCAACGACATTAACGAGCTTAGCAGACCCAGTTGAGCGTTATCGCCAAAGATCTGCCTGCGGATGACGACCAAATACATAATCAGGATCGAATAAACGAGGGCCGCATGCCCGAGACTTCCCAAAACAAACGATGCCGTATAGAAATTCTCGCTGCGAATATTTTGCGAGGTCTGGTAAGATTGCAGGATTAGTACCGCGTTCTGCGTAATCGGTTCGCCCTTTTCTATTATAATGGAGCCCTTGCGAACAATTCCAATCGTGCGCGAGACCGAGCGACCCTCCAGGTCGGCGGCCTGCTCCGTCAGGTCTTTATTGAAAATCAGGTCGGGCTCGCCCAAGCGGAGGATCAATTCGCGGGCTATGTCGCGGGTGGAATTATCAGTTTTCCGGGCTAGGAAATTTTCCATACGCTGCTGGAATCCAGTTCGATCGACAAGGTAGGACTTATTCAATCGAATTTCCGAAGTAGGGGAGACGCGGGCTATTATCGTATTCAGGTTCAACCTATCGATAGTCAGATTTATATAGCCGTATTTGTATATTTCGGAAAAGAGCGCTATTAGCTCGAATTCAAGGTCCTGCGCGAGGCGTTGCTTAGCTATAGGGCTATTCGGTATAAACGCTGCGAGCGCATTCTCGGAGAGCTTAAATAGTTGGTTCTCCTGGGAATTGATCGTAAGAGTAGGCAGGTTTTCGCCGAGAGCGGACAATATCGATATTGCATTATCCCTGACGCCGCTTTTACGAAGGAATACCATAGGGGCGTTCTCCCTCGCGCGCGCCACTTCCTCCAGGTATACGTCCTCTTGCTTGTAAATTGGGAAAGTAAAATCGGCTTTCAGGGTTTGCCCCTGCCATATATAGCCGGGTACGAACGTATGGTCGGTCGGCTCCGAGTATCTTCTGTCGATATGATAAGTAAAAAAGAAGGCGCAAACGGCTACCGTGGCGGTCATGATAATAATCTTAATAGCAAACGTCCTACCGGAATGCCGGTTGATATCGGCTTCCTCGAACCTTTTTTCGGATCTAAGCTTTTGGAATAGCGTTTGCTTCGACATAATTTGCCCTTACTTTTCCGATCCTCAGCTCATCGCTCTTCGCCAAAAGCTTGACGAAAAGGCCGGATCGATATATTTAGAAAAATCTACCCATTGAGGATAGAAACGACGAAAATCCTCGCCCGACATTCTTGCGTCCTTCGCGGGATAGAGCGCTCCGCCGGCTTCGCGGACGATAGAATCCGTGCGCTCAAGAAATTTCAACGTGTCGGGCCCCATCCTGAAATCCACCGCCATAGTAACGCCCGGGCGCGGGAATGAGAGCATACCCGGGGACTTGGCAAAGCCGAAAGTTTTTAACACGGTGAGGAACGAGGACAAGCCCGATTTAGAGATTTCAGTCAATATCTCCCGAATTACCGGGAGGTCGTTGCCGAACGGCACAACGAATTGGTACTGTAAAAAGCCGTTCTTGCCGTAAGCGCGATTCCAGTTATCCACGGCGTCGAGCGGGTAGAAAAAGGGATTATAATGCACGACGGCTTTTTGCGCGGTCGCTAATTGTTTTTGAAAATAAAGAATATTAAACGCTTGCACCGTGAAAGAGTTAATAAACGGCGCGTCGAACGGGAAGGGCAGCGGGGCGCCGTTTTTCAGCTTAGGCAAGTCGTAATCCTTCGGGTCCGCATGATTGCCCCTGTTGTATATGCCACGGCCAAGGTCCGCTCCTTTCGCGGTAGTGTCCACCCAGGCGACGGTGTAATCAAACCTCTTCTCGGATTCCGCGTTAATGTGGAAAAACTCTTCCAGCGAGAAGAATTTCACCGCTTCCATAGCAAAAAATGGGCTAGGGCAACGCTTCAGGCGGAATTCGGCCCAGGTAATAAGCCCCGTCAATCCGAGCCCGCCTATCGTGGCGGCAAACAATCCGGGATTCTCCTCGCGCGAGCATACCAGGCGCGAACCGTCCGAGCGCAATAATTCAAACTTAATTAAGTGGCTGCCGAAGGTCCCGCCTTTATGATGATTTTTGCCGTGGACGTCGTTCGCTATGGCCCCGCCGACTGTAATGTATTTAGTCCCGGGCGTGGCGGCCAGGAAACGCCCGCGAGGCACGAAGAAGTCCAATATCTCCGCAAGCGTTACGCCGGATTGGCATCTAAGCGTATCGCTTTCCTCGTCGAAGGAAATATATTTATCCAACCCGCGGGTATCCAGCAGGTATCCTCCCTCGTTCAGGCAGCTGTCGCCATAGCTCTTCCCGCAGCCGTAAGCGAGGACAGGCTTATCGAACGCGCCAAGGTCCGGCAAGTCGGAAAGCCAATCGAGCTTAATCGCGCCGGCATGCTTTACTTTCGGGTATCTTCCCCAGGATTGATATTCTTCCGTCATATATTATCTTATTCCAAAATCTTTCAAATTATTAAACTAAACGCTGGCCAACATTGCAAGCGCCAATATTAGAACGCCTACAGTCCAGCTTGCCGGGTCCTTCGCCGTAAAAACTACGGGATCGTCCGTCATCTGGCCCCTATGCGCCATGAACCAAATTCGCATTATCCAATAGAGCATCAGGGGGGACATGCCGTACAAAAATACTGGATTTTTATAAAGTAACAGAGTTTCCGGGTTGTTAACGTATAATATAAATATCAATACGGCTAAGAGCCCGCTCGACGCGCCGAATGACAGGAGCAAATTTATGTCTTCGACATAGTAATCGCGTCCCTTCGGCTTTTCCTTGTTTTCGCGCTGCAGGGCGGTAAGCTCCGTATAACGTTTTACTATCGCCAGGCTCAAAAATACGAAAACTGAGAACGCGATAAGCCAGGGCGAAAGCGCAACGGCAGTCGCAACCGCGCCGCTAATTAACCGGAGCGTGTAAAGCGTTGATAATATAATTATATCCAGCAAATGTATCCGCTTCAGCTTAAACGAGTAGAGCGTCGTTGTAACTAAATACACGATCAGGCAAACGAAGAAATTTACGTTAAGGAAAGCGACGGCTATAGTCAGCGAAAGGACCAATAGTATTGGAATAAGCAAAGCGCCCCAGGCGAGCGGCAGCGCGCCGGACGCGAATGGACGCGCGCGCTTACGGGGGTGAATTCTATCGGCGTTGAGATCCGTAAGGTCGTTCAATACGTAAATAGAAGACGCGGCGAAAGAGAAAGAAAAAAAAGCCGCGACGCAATTAGTAAGCAATTCCGCGTTCAGCTTATGCGCAAGCAGCATCGGGAGAAAAATCAGAACATTCTTCATCCACTGGTAAACGCGTATTTGCTTTATCGTCAGCTTAAGCCTGGATTTCGGGTAGCTAAAGCTGCGCTCTATCTCGCAGACTGCTCCGGCGGCGGAATGCAAAGCCTTAGGCGCGTTAACCAGGATTCCTTTGCGGGCGGAGTGCCAGACGGCTACGTCGGAATAGCTGTCCCCGCAGTAATCGAATCCCTTCTCGCCAAATTTGGAGACGAGCATATTCCGTTTGTCTATTCCATAATAGTTTTCGCTCTCGTTCGAGCCAATAAAGCCGGTGAAAAGCGGGAAGTGATCAGCAATCTTCTTTGCGACCCGCTCGTTTGACGCGGTTGTGAGGTAAATCTCCCTGCCTTCATCCTTTTGCTCCCGCAGAAACTCTACGAAATCGTATCTGTAGGGTAAATTCTCTACGGACGGGATAACGAGGGAAGCGACTTTATGCTTGAAATAAGCCCTCCCTTTCAACACCCAAAAGGGCAAACGGAAAAGGGAAAAGGGGTCTTTCTTGATAAGCAGCAAAACGGCTTCATGAAGCGTGTCGGTCGCGACGAGCGTGCCGTCTAAATCTACGCAAAGGGGTATGTTCTTGTTATCGTTACTTTTCACTTAATAATATTAAATTATACAGGAATACTTGCAAATTAAAAAAAAGCGGGATAAGAATAAAGCGTTTATTCGGAGGCTATGCATTTTCGAGCGAGTCGGGCAACTCGATTGCGAAAGTAGAGCCCTTGCCGGGGGCGGTTTCCTTTACGTAAATTCTCCCGTTATGGTAGTTTTCGATAATGCGCTTACACAAATTCAGCCCGAGCCCCCAACCGCGTTTTTTTGTCGTATAGCCCGGGTTGAATATATTTCTTCGGACGTTTTTGGACATGCCCTTCCCGGTATCCTTTACGTAAATCCTAATGATGTTCTTTGTTGGATACCCCATCGTGATATGTATCGAGCCCGTCTTGGCTTCAATCGCTTCCGCGGCGTTCTTCAATAGGTTCTCGATCACCCAATCCATCAATTCCGTATTGATATAGGCCCAAACAGGGGAGGAAAGAGTACGCTTTATGCTGATCTTTTTCCCTAAATGCGGCAGTCGTTTTTCGTAATATTTACATACGTTCTCGATATGCTGGCTCAAATCGACGCGAGCCTTTTCGGGTTGCGAGCCGATCTTTGAGAATCGTTTTGCTATCGTGCTGAGCCGCTCCACGTCGTTGCCCATCTCGCCGAGAGTATCGGTGAGCGTTTTCGGGTCGTCGACGCTGTACTTCAGTATTTCCATCCAGGCCATTAAGCTCGAAAGAGGAGTGCCGAGCTGGTGCGCGGCTTCCTTGGCCATGCCCACCCATACTTTCGATTCCTCGTTCTTGCGCGCCGAGCTGAACGCCAGGTATCCAATAAATATAAAAGCGCCGATTATCAAAATGGCAATTATTGGGAACAGTTGAAGAACGTCGATCAGGGCGGAATGCGTATAGTATATCTTTTCGACGACTTTCCCGTTTTCGTCGGTTAATACGATTGGCCGGTAGTCGCGCCCCATCTTGTAGACGAGGTTTTGAAGATATAGACGCTGCTCGCCGTAAGCAAGCGAGGTATCGAGCCCGGTATTAATAGACCAATCCGTAAAGGCTTCCTTAGGCGCGTCCACGGAATCGGTAACCACCATAGGGAAAGTGATCGAAGTCGTGACCTCGTCCAGGAAGAATATGATGCCAATATTGTCCGGGGACTGGTTGAAGTCTTTATAAATATTCGCGTAAAGCTGGAGCGTCTTTTGCTCGCGGTTAACGATTTCGTCAATTAACGCCTGGGTAAAATAAACTAAGCCAATGACAATAGCGAAAGCCAGCGCCGCAAGCAATACTTTAATATGCCATTTGGATAGCGACGCTGACGCATTCGCGGTTAAGCGGGTCAATTTACGTCTAAGCTTCAAGCTTTGGATCGTCCTTAAGTGAAACGAATCTTTGTTCGCCGCCCCCGTTAAGCATATCCTTCAGCGTAAAACCGCCTTTGGCCGCTTCGTCCTCGCCGATAATAACGGCAAAGCGAGCCCCCATACGGTTAGCGTCGCGCATTTGCGCCTTGAAGGAGCGCCTGCGGAGGTCCGAGACAACCCTGTAGCCGCCGCCGCGAAGCTTTTCGGCTACGAGCTCGCCAAAGGCGAAATAGGCGTCGTCGCAAACTACTACCGCGTCCGGCGAAGGAGCGCCTGCGGGCGTCGCCGAAAGAGCTTCAAGTATCAATAAAATGCGTTCCAAGCCGAAAGCGAACCCAACCGCCGGCGTCGGTTTGCCGCCAAGCTGCTCGAACAGGCCGTCGTAACGCCCGCCGCCGCCGAAGGAATCCTGCGAGCCGAGCCCCGCGCTACGGAATTCGAATACGGTATGAGAATAGTAATCCAGGCCGCGCACAAGCCTTTTGTCGATTTCGTATTGCAACCCCAGCTTTTCAAGCGAATTAATTACGAAATCAAACCTCGAGCGGCTGTCCTCGTCTAAGTATTTCAGTATATCCGGGGCTTCGGCGAGTATTTCTATGTCCTTCGCGTCCTTGGAATCTAGCACGCGTAAGGGGTTAGTCTCGAGCCTGCGAACGCTCTCGCCGCTGAGGGAGGATTCGCGCGCGCGGAGGTAATCGACCAGCGCCGCCCGATATGCTGCGCGGGATTCGCCGTTTCCCAAGGAGTTTATTAAAAGCTTATATGAATCTATGCCGACGCCGTTAATAATCCTCTTCGCCAGCAGCAGGGTTTCAACGTCCGCTTCCGGGTTAGGGGAATTGAGGCACTCGGCGCCATATTGGTGAAATTGGCGAAGCCTGCCCTTTTGCGGCCGCTCGTAGCGGAAGAATGGGCCGAAATACCAAAGGCGGGAGACGCTGCCTTCCTGTACGAGAGAATTTTGTATCACGGCACGAACCAACGCCGCCGTCGCTTCGGGACGAAGCGTTACGGATTCGCCGCCCCGATCGGTAAACGTGTACATTTCTTTGCCGACTATATCGGTTTCTTCGCCTACTCCGCGGGAAAAAACTTCAGTCTTTTCAAAAATAGGAGTGCGTAGCTCGCTATAGCCGTATTGTTCGGAAGCTTTCTTACAGACGTCGTATAAAAATTGCCAACTTGCGGCGCTATCGGGTAGAATATCCTTAGCGCCTCTTATAGCTTGAATCATTTTTCTCTCAAATTTTGTAATTAAAGACGCCGCGCGAGACTTTATCTTGAAATGATCAATTTTCTTACGACTACGTCCGTTCCGGAGCGAAGCGTTAACAGATAAAATCCAGGCGCGATTTGTTCGGGTTGCAAAGTTACGGAATGAACGCCTTTCGACAAAAATCCGCCGATTATTTGCAGAGAAAGGCTACCGTCCCCGGCATAGAGCTCGAGCGTCGCTTCGCCGGCGCCTCGCGTTTCGAACTTGATTTCAATCGCTTTACTGAGAGGCGAGCTTATCGAAGATAATATTCTCGTTTCGGCAAAGGGATCGAATAGCCTTAACCCGCCCTTTTCGCAATAGCCCTCGAGCACGAATTCCCCGTCTACCGCGGCGGTTTTGTACCGCCCTTCGCCTGTCGCCTTTATACTTCTAAGCGAAATTGCCGTTATGGTGTCGTTGCCTAAAAGCGCTTTGAAATCGATAGGGAATGCCGCAGAAGCGGAATTGACCGTTTGCTTAAGCTTGATTATTCTTATGCTGTCGCTAAATTCAACGTCGGTAAATTCACCGATAGGCAGAAGCATAGAGGAATTGAACGCCCACTCGGTCTCCAATTCTACTGAAGACCCGGAGTAATTCGGATAGCTGACTGTAATTGGACTATTTATTAGCCTGCCCGCCCCGGCGACGAATTTCTTGCACGTAACGATCAGGCTGTCGGGAATTACCGTAATTGCGGTTCCGGATAAGCGCACCAATGTATCGCCCTTCCCGGTGTGGCCGATCCTCAAATATGCCGATGCCGGAGCGTCGGTCGTTGGAGCGAACCTAAAACTAAGATCCAGGGAGTCGCCGGGTTTCATCGATAAGCCGTCAATTGAGTTTATTAGCATAAATTCCGACGTTGCCTGCCCGGCAATAGTTGCGCTATTAATAGCTATGTCTTTCGAAGAGCGGTTAAATAGGATAGAGCGAAGAAGCGTATCGCGAAACGCTCCCGTTTCGGTAGTCTCGAAATCTATTTCTTTTGGCTCGGCGACAAGCCCATACTCTTTGCCATAGCCGGTTAACTTGCCGTTAAAAATTGAAAATTCAGTATGCACGATAGCGGAAGCTTCGTAAAGGCTGTCGCCGTAAAGCGGCGTGAACGAAGCGTAAGCGCCGACGGAGTCGCCGGGTTCAAGAGTCACCGGAAGATCTTTAGTAAGCGCGACGGCAAATGGCGAACCCGGGGTAGTTTCTACGCTCTCTATCTTAACGGCTAGCTGCGAATTATTCTTAATATATCCCGCAGGAGCTCGCCAGGCACGGGAAGTAACGGCGACAGTGTCGAAGTCGAGCGCTGTAATATCCAGTCGCTGCCTCGTTAACGAAAAGGGGCATGCCATTACACCGTCGGCGATTATGTCTAAATTTCCCTTCCAGATTATCGCCGTGGAATCGAGGCTAGCGGTTAATATTCTATCGCCGTTCGGGTGAAATTTTGCCGTAGTCACAGTATTTGTATGGGCCATAAACTCCGCCAGGGGAGCCCCGGTAGAAACTATGCTCAGCTTTGCTCGCTTATCGACCCCGCCCGTGAGCAATACCTCCCCGAAGGAGGGATCCCTGTAGAAATCCGTTGTTAGTATCGTCTTTAGGGTCGTATCCAAGTGCGAAAATTCCCCGGCGGGCTGCTCGATGCCTTCGAAGAAGATAAACGCTTTTTTGCTGGTCAGCGACGCGGCGGCGATTAACGTGCCGTCCGAGTTACAGGAAACCTGGCGTATATCGCCGTAGGGCTCGCCGTTCCTGGTATCGTATTTTATTATGCTTTCGGATTTATTCCAATCGTATACCTCCGCGAATCCGGCGGCGGTGAACAGTATCCTTTCGTCGCCGGGCATAAAGCGGGCGTCCCAAACGGGAATTTCAGGATTAGGGCGCAGCTGTTTTAAGAATGCGAAAAACGGCGCGACATAAATATTAATGATACCGTTTATT
>JBLNBN010000004.1:0-13289 GCA_050260015.1 Chloroflexota bacterium
AAGCTGGGCATAGGCGTATCGTACAACGCAACTTTAGTTGTTCGTGGCGGGTTTATTGGCAGTAAATACTCAAGCTCCCGCTACGGCGCGAATTTGAGCATGATTTACGAGCTGGAATAAAAGAGTAAAATAAATATTTTCAGCGTCAGGAGCATCTGCATTGAGCGATATGTACCCACCGCTTGCTATTAACCTGGGATCTTGAGAAAGAACGCAGGCGTTTGCTTTCAGTTCCCAAGAGGGAGGTTGGTACAACGAACGCATTAACAAGTTGTCCTATTCAAATAGGAAAATCAACCTAATTGAACCCTGCAAATCACTAAAATATACATTATTCTGAGATTCGCAGAACCACCCGGCATGATGCCATTCAGGCGCAGATCCATGCTCCCAAATGATAGATTTTCCTAAAAGACCATGGCTGTAGGCGATAAATTCATTTTCATCTGCGGATATAATAGGAATATCGTTGAAATCCCAATTTTCCAGGTGTTCCATTAATTCAGAACTATCGCAAGGGGAGCCGGCGTACCATTTATATACGTTTCCTGTTATATAACCGTGAAGCACAATCCTATTATTATTTGTATCTATTGATAAGTCAATATTCTGGTTTGTATTCGTATATTTTTCGTTCAATATTAAATCGTACACTAAAGTATCTTCCTTCAGGTTCTGGACTTTTCTAAATATAATAACTTTATTAATATTGTTTAATATAGATTTATAATCTTCAATCTTCCACTTAATTTTATATGGCAGGGCATTCGAAGTGTCTTTGCCGTATACGACGCTCAAGAAACCGTCTTGCGCTCTGTTTGGGACTATTGCGGTAAGGTAATTCTCGCCTTTAAATTTATCTATGGGGGCGGCGACGCTTCCAAAAAGGACGTGCGCATTTTTAATATCTGTCCCGAATTTTTCCCCGTGGACAGTAACTTCATTTCCATGTTCGAATGTCGTAGGATTAATGTCCTTTAGAACGATCTTCCCCTCCTTATCGGATTTTACCGGGTTAGAATCCTTATTCGAACAGGCGTTGACAAAAAAGAGCGTTAAAACGGCAATTAGAAAATAAGGCGATCTCATAGTATCCTCCTAAATTATTAGCCGCTCTTATTGAATAAATAAGAATAAATTTTCCCCAAACTTACATTATTATTATGTAATAGTCAAGGAAAAAATCGCGAAAAGGAAATATTTGATTGGTAATAAGACTTATTTGAAGCCGCGGGCTTATCAGATTTGCAGAAAAATTCTCTCACCAAAAAAACATCCCTCAGCTCCGCCGCGGGGAGAAGGCGGGGGTGGGGGGCTACAGATGTGAAACCGCTACGCGGTTCGTAAGATTTATGCTTTCTTAAAAGCTTTCACGTCGTAAATCTATTGGAAAGAATTCTGATAGTTACGCCGTAGGCGTTATACATCTGTAACAGACGCTCTGAGACGAATAAGCTACGCCGTAGGCGTTGGACAAGAAGCGCGGCTCCCGTCATTTACCACTTTGAGTAAACGCCGAAGCCTTTTATGGAATCTCGGGATGACAGGTAGTTTAATATCAAGCGTTTACGCGTCGTTTACGGGATAGCGCCCGCAACGCGCCTGTTAATTGATAATTGTTATTTGTTATTTGACTTTGGATTCCGGGTCTGGCGCCCGGAATGACGGGATATGGCAATTCTGACATAAAAAAAGAGGTGACGGCCGGATTCGAACCGGCGTACGCGGTTTTGCAGACCGCTGCCTGGCCACTTGGCTACGTCACCTTTAAAAAGGAATACAAAAATACGGCAATTTTATTGTTTTGCCAAAGCTTTTTTTACTGCGGCCCCGTTTTTCATCTCTTCCTTCAGATATTTCCCCGTTAAGCTCTTGCGGCTCTTTATTATTTTCTCCGGGGTACCCTCGGCGATTATCTCGCCGCCCGCGGCTCCGCCCTCCGGGCCCATGTCGATTATCCAATCGGCGCGCTTTATTACGTCCAGGTTATGCTCGATTATGACTACCGTATTGCCCTTGTCGACGAGCTTATCCAATAGCTCCATTAATATCCTGACGTCCTCGAAGTGGAGTCCCGTAGTGGGTTCGTCCAAAAGGTATAGGGTTTTCCCCGTGGACGTGCGGGAGAGCTCCGCGGCGAGCTTGACGCGCTGCGCCTCCCCGCCCGAAAGAGTCGGCGCCTGCTGCCCGAGCTTGATATAGCCCAATCCAACTTCGAAAAGCGTTTTTAATTTCTTCTTTATTTTGGGAATATCCGCGAAGAAGTCGTTCGCCTCCTCGACCGTCATGTCGAGTACGTCCGCGATGGACTTACCTTTGTAATGAACCGTTAACGTCTCGGCGTTGTATCTCTTGCCGTCGCAGGAGTCGCACTCCACGTAGACCTCCGGCAGGAAGTTCATTTCGATCTTCCTTAAGCCGGCGCCCTCGCACTCCTCGCAACGGCCCCCTTTGACGTTGAACGAAAATCTTCCTGACTTATAACCGCGTATCTTCGATTCCGGCAACAGCGCGAAGAAATCTCTTATTAGGGTAAAGAGCCCCGTATACGTGGCCGGATTAGAGCGCGGCGTGCGCCCGATCGGCGATTGATCTATTTCGATTACTTTATCGATACTCTCCAGTCCCTCTATTGATCCATAGGGCAGCGGATTGATTATCGTCCTGTTAAACTTTTTAGTTAATATGGGATAGAGCGTATCGTTGATCAACGTCGACTTGCCCGAGCCGCTCATGCCTGTGATCAACGTCATCGTGCCGAGCGGGATCGAGACCGTGACGTTCTTTAAGTTATTACCCGTCGCGCCTTTTAAAATTACGCTCTTCCCGTTGCCGACGCGGCGCGCTTCAGGAACTGAAATTTGCCTGTATCCGGCGAGGTATTGAGCCGTAATGGACTTATCCGAGGAGCCGTTGATCTTATGCGGCTCGGCTTCGAGCACTATTTCGCCTCCGTGGACGCCGGCGCCGGGGCCTATATCGATAAAGTAATCGGAACTCTCTATCATCGCCTTGTCGTGCTCCACTACTATAACGGAGTTCCCCAAATCTCTTAATTTTTTCAAAGAATCGATTAGCTTATTGTTGTCGTGCTGGTGCAGCCCGATAGAAGGCTCGTCGAGCACGTACATAATTCCCACGAGCTTCGAGCCGATCTGCGAAGCGAGGCGTATGCGCTGGGATTCCCCGCCCGAGAGCGTCCTCGTGGCTCGCCCAAGCGAGAGATAACTCAAGCCGACGTCGCTGAGGAATTCCAGCCGCGAGGTAATCTCGCCGAGGATTATCTTCGCTATCTTAGTCTCGCGATCGCCGAGTTGTCCTGAAGCCTCTATAAAGAATCGGTGCGCGGTAGTAATGTCCATCTTGGATATCTGCCGCAAGTCCGCTCCATGGAACCGCACGAAAAGGCTCTGCTCCTTCAAGCGGCCGCCAAGGCAAGTTTCGCATTCGCTCTCGGTCGTATAGAAATCCAGCGTTTTCCGGATAGACCAGCGCTGCGCGCCCTCGAGCATGTTTTGTAGCGACTTAATTAAGCCGGGGTATTCGTGCTTGTATTTGATCGATTTTTTCTTCCCCACCTGCATCTCAGTTACTATTTGCTTGCCGGAGGAGCCGTGGAGAATATCGTCAACAACTTCGGGGGGCAATTCGGAAAATGGGACGTTTAGGTCGATCCCTGCGGCTTTTGCGTAGTTCTCGAATTGCGGAGCGATCCAGGGAACGTCTTTTTCGGCGAGGATAGCTATAGCGCCGTCAGCGATGGATTTGCTCCTGTCCGGGATCAAAAGATCGACGTCGAAGTCCGTCGTCGCGCCGAGCCCGTTGCATGTGGGGCAGGCTCCGTAGGGCGAGTTGAACGAAAAATTATTCGGCGCGAGCGGCTCGTAGCTCTCGCCGCAGGAGGGACAGCTGTAGAGCGAGCTATAGAGAACCTGTTTGAGTTCGCTTCCTTGCTCGACGAGCAGAAGTGCGGACTCCTCGCCTCGCTTTAGGGCGAGCTCGATTGATTCCGAAAGGCGCACGATATGGGCTGGATCGATTATTAATCTATCGACGACGAGCTCGATGTCGTGTATCTTATAGCGGGAGAGCTGCATTCCTTCCGTAATATTAGTCAATTCGCCGTCCACGCGCACCTTCGAATACCCCTGCCGCATCAGGGTTTCGAAGAGTTCCTTATAATGTCCCTTGCGCGCCTTAACGAGGGGAGCGAGTATCTGAGCGCGCTTGCCGGAGTATTTAGCTAATACGTCGTCGACTATCTGGTCGAGGCTCATCTGAACTACGGGGATATTGCAATGAACGCAGTATTGAGTTCCAATTTTCGCGAATAGGAGGCGCAAATAGTCGTAAATCTCCGTAACGGTGCCGACGGTCGAGCGCGGGTTGTGCGAGATTGATTTTTGTTCGATCGAGATAGCGGGCGAGAGCCCCTCGATAGAGTCGACCTTGGGCTTTTTAAGCATGCCGAGGAATTGCCGGGCGTAGGGCGAGAGGCACTCCACGTAGCGTCGCTGGCCCTCGGCGTAGAGCGTATCGAAGGCGAGCGAGGACTTCCCGGAGCCGGATAGGCCGGTGATCACGACGAACTTGTCGCGCGGAATTTCGAGCGATATATTTTTTAAGTTATTTTCGCGGGCGCCTTTCACGGAAATAACCGTGAGCGCGTCCGCGTCGGGGGGCGTTTCGCCGACCAGATCTATTTCGTTGAGCGTATCTTTCAAAGTCTTAAGATAAAAAGGTAATTGAGACAATAAAACTTACTAAAATACAAATAGCGCGCGAGAAAAGCAAGAGGCCGGACTTGCGGCGCGGGTAAAATAAATTTGTATAATTGCTTTATTTGGGGTAATTTTGCAGTCTATATTAAATGTGATTTAATAAACGTATGGAGACAAGGGTGGAACCCTCAGCAAAAATTACCAAATCTTTCCGCAAGGAAGACGTTCGTCCTTCGTGGTTCGTCGTAGACGCCGCAGGGCTGACGGTAGGCCGGCTGGCAACTCAGGTTGCGACTATCCTTCGCGGCAAAAATAAGCCGAATTTCACTCCTCACGTCGATACTGGCGATTTCGTGATCGTAATCAACGCCGAAAAGGTCCAGATCGAAGGTAAGAGAGTGGAGCAGAAGGAATATTTCCACAACACGGGTTACCCGGGCGGCGGAAGATTCCGCAAATTTCGCGACTTAATCGTGACGAAACCGGAATTTATAATCGAGCACGCCGTAAAAGGCATGTTGCCGAAGAACAGATTGGGCAGACAGATCATCAAGAAGCTCAAAGTATATCGCGGCGCGGAGCATCCTCACCAAGCTCAGCAGCCGACATTTTTCGAATTACCTTATTAATTATATTCACCGGAGTATTAATGAAAGCTTACACAGCGACAGGCAGACGTAAAAACGCGGTAGCGCAGGTAAGATTGCTCCCGGGCACGGGCTCGATTAAGATCAATAAACGCGAACTGGCGGAATTCTTCCCCGTTTCGTTGAATCAAATCGAAGCTATACGTCCCTTTGCCGTAACTCAAACGGAAGGCAAATTCGACCTTACCGTAATAGTACGCGGCGGCGGCATGACCGGCCAAACCGGAGCCATTCAACTTGGAATAGCTCGCGCGCTCGTTAGTTACGATGAAACCTTACGCTCGAAGCTCCGCACGGCAGGTTTGCTCACGCGCGACCCCCGTATGGTCGAGCGCAAGAAATATGGGCAAAAGAAAGCTCGTAAGAGATTCCAGTTCTCGAAACGCTAATCGTACTCAACCGCGCGGCGCGCATATACTTCTCTTGCGCGCTGCCTAAGATACGGTTTCGTTTTCGTCGTTTTTTCAATTAATCATGCTTCCCGACATATGTGTGTGAATAAAAAACGCCGTCGGACGATAAGGAAGCAGAAGTTTAACACACAATAAAAACAAGGATTTAATTCATGGAACATTATGTTTCTATTGAAAACTTGCTCGAGAGCGGCGCGCACTTCGGGCATTTAACCCGCCGCTGGAATCCGAAGATGCAACAGTTCATCTTCATGGAACGCAACGGCATCCACATCATCGACCTTCGTAAAACTCAAATTCTTATAGACGTCGCACGCGAAGCTATCCACCAATTGGCAAGCCAGGGGAAAATCGTTCTCTTCGTCGGCACAAAAGCCCAGGCAAAGCTCTCCATCGAAGAGCAGGCTAAAAGAGTTGAAATGAACTACGTCTCCGAACGTTGGCTCGGCGGTATGTTGACCAACTTTACGACTATCCGCAAAAGTATTAAGCGTTTGAACGCAATTGACAAAATGGAAGTCGACGGCACGTTTGAAAAAATCACTAAAAAAGAACGCCTCATGATCACCCGCGAACGCGACCGCCTTCGCAAGGTGTTCGGCGGCATCGAGACTATGAGCCGCCTGCCCGGCGCGCTCTTCGTAGTCGACATCAAGAAAGAGCACTTGGCGATCAAGGAAGCCAAGATATTAAATATTCCCGTAATCGCTATCGTGGACACTAACACCGATCCCGAATTAGTCGATTACCCGATCCCGGCAAACGACGATTCGCTTAAAACGGTAGAGCTCATTACTAAAGTAATGGCCGACGCAATCGAGCAAGGAAACCAGATCGCTAAAGTTCGCCAGGCAGAACTCGCGGCCGATTCCGATCGTATGGCTAAAGAAAACGAGCAGCTCGGAGAAGGCGACGACCGCGTTCGACGCAAGCTCCGCGAACGCCGCCCCCGCCGCACTCCTGAAAAACGCGCAGGCGCAGGCGAAGCTCCGACGCGCCCTGAAGAAGGCGCGACCGGCGAATCCGCTGAATAATTATTATCGATAGAGCTTAAAGCAGCGGGAATTGTCCAAAAGCAATTCCCGCGCTTATGAAAAATAGATCTTACCGAATCGTTCCCGGTATCCCTAATATTGAACACCTAATTTTATAAATAAATAAGCGAGTAAACTCATGGCTGAAGTAACCGCACAAATGGTCAAAGAATTGAGAGACAAAACCGGCGCCGGTATGGCTGACTGCAAAAAAGCGTTAGTCGAAAGCGACGGCGATATGAAGACCGCAATTGAATATCTCCGCAAAAAAGGCGCAGCCTCCGCCGCTAAACGCGCAGACAAGTCCTCCAACGAAGGCGTTATCGTCGCTAAAAGCTCCGCCGACAAGAAAAGCGCGGCTATCGTCGAAATTAACTGCGAAACCGATTTCGTCGCACGCAACGCGCAATTTACTACTTACGCAGAAACCGTCGCCGAAGCCCTTCTGAACAACGACGTCGCCTCTGTCGACGACTTAATGAAAATCGCCGTCGATAACGACACGATCGAAGGACTGCACAATGAAATCCTCGCTAAATTCAGCGAGAGAATCGAGATCCGCCGATTTGAAAAATTACGCACCGAAGGCTCCATCGGCGACTACATCCACGCCGGCAGCAAGCTCGCCGTCCTCGTTGAAGTAGACGCTCCCGATCTCTCCGAAGCTTCCTTCGCGAAAGTTCGCGACATCGCGATGCAGGTTGCGGCAATGAATCCTCAGTTTGTAGACCGCAGCCAGGTTAACCAGGAAACTTTGGACAAAGAAAAAGAAATTTATAAACAACAAGCTATCGAAGGCGGCAAGAAAGAAGACATCGCCGAAAGAATAGCTCAAGGCAAGCTCGAGAAGTTCTACACGGAACAATGCCTCGTCGAGCAGCCCTTCGTTAAGGACGGCGCGAAAACGATCGCCGACGTATTGAAAGAAATCTCCCAGGAAGCCGGTCGCGAAGTAAAGGCGCTGAGCTTCCGTCGCTACTTCCTTGGCGAATCAACTGAAGACTAACTATAAACGGAATAAACGATGGAACCCGCCTATAAAAGAGTCCTGCTGAAGCTCAGCGGGGAGGCGCTTATGGGCGATAACGAGTTTGGAATAGAACCAGCGGTACTTAGGAACTTCGCCGCGGAAATCGGCGAAGTTCACCGCATGGGCGTCCAAATAGGAATCGTTATCGGCGGAGGAAATATCTTCCGCGGCATCCAGGCGGCCGCCCACGGGATCGATAAGGTCTCCGGCGACTACATGGGCATGCTCGCCACTGTTATCAATTGCCTTGCTTTCCAAAACGCCCTCGAAGCCGAAGGCGTTCAAACCAGGCTCCAAACCGCTATTAAAATGGAGCAAATCGCAGAGCCTTTTATCCGCCGCCGCGCTATTCGTCACTTAGAGAAAGGAAGGGTCGTGCTCTTCGGAGCCGGCACTGGCAATCCCTATTTTACGACCGACTCCGGGGCCGCGCTGCGAGCCATTGAGATCGAAGCGGAGGTGATTATAAAAGGCACGCGCGTCGACGGGGTATACGATTCCGACCCGGAAAAGAACTCCGACGCCAAGCGATTCGACGAGATAGCATACACGGACGTGCTTACGAAAAACCTCCGCGTAATGGACCTAACCGCTATTACGCTATGCCGCGATAATAATTTGCCTATTCTCGTTTTTAATATTAACGAAAAAGGTAACTTAAAACGCCTGATACTGGGCGAAAATATCGGCACGCTCGTCAGAGAATAAATTGGAATTTTTTTTTCGCCGAAAATTAAAAATTCAATAGTATTTGATAAGTTAATGAGAGAAAAGATATGACAGTTAAAGACATCACCGCCGCAACGCGCGACCAGATGAGCAAATCGCTGGACCACACTAAGTCCCAGATCGCTAAAGTCCGCACGGGAAGGGCCTCCTCAGGCCTGCTCGACGGCATTACGGTCGCTTACTACGGTTCCCCGACCCCTATCTCGCAGGTCGCAGGCATATCCGTGCCCGACGCCCGCACGATAGTTATTCAGCCGTTCGACCGCACGATCCTCGTTGATATCGAAAAGGCCGTGCGCTCCGCCGACCTCGGTTTTAACCCGCAAAACGACGGCTCGATCATCCGCATTCCCGTGCCGCCGCTTACGGAAGAGCGCCGCAAGGAATTCGTTAAGATGTGCAAGAAGTTCGCCGAGGACGGCAAGATCGCTATCCGGAACGTTCGCCGCGACCAAATGGACACCTTAAAGAAAGCCGAAAAAGGCAAAGATATAACTGAAGACGACCGCAAGCGCGGGGAGGAAGAAATTCAAAAAATTACCGACGATTTCATCAAAAAAGTCGACGTTATCCTGAACGATAAAGAAAAAGAGCTGATGACCGATTAATTACTCTTAAAGAAGTTAAATGAAAGCCGCTCTCGCAACACGAAGCGGCTTTTTTTTACGTTGTAATAAGTAAATTTATTATATGAAAGGAGTTCAAAATGCCTTTATATCTGAAAAAAAGCCTCGCGATGCTTTTCCTCGTATTCGCTACCTTAATAAACGCTTGCTCGACCGGCAAAGCTCTCGATCCGAAGCACGAGGACAATAAACCCATAATCCAGGGGCAGATGAATTGGGAGGCATGGCAGGCGCGCGCCGGGTGGCACGATTACTCCGCTAAAGACTTCAATACGAGCCCCGTATTAATAAACCAGATATCCAGCATGCTGAAGCGCGGCGCCTACGAATTCCTTATTTTCGCCGGCAGCTGGTGCGAGGACTCCGAGAGCGAAGTCCCGAAGATATTCAAGATACTAAAATCCGCTCAAACGCCCGACGACAAGATACGCCTCGTTGGCGTGGACCGCGACAAGAAATCTGGCTCCGGCATCGAAACGCCCTACAAAATCGAAAAGGTTCCTACCCTCGTAATCCTTGAAAACGGCAAGGAGAAAGGCCGCATCGTAGAATTCCCAACGAACTCCTGGGAAGAGGATATCCTTGAGATATTTATCAAATAATGGCTAATTATTAATGGTAAATGGTTAATTCTGTAGGGGCGGACCTGTGTGTCCGCCCGCTTCATTTAACATTTATCATTGATCATTTATCGGATTAAAACGCAGGTGAATAGCGCGTAAGCGCTTGAAACTGCAGGCTATGCTGCTCATTACGCCAGCGAAGAGTCCAAAGGATGCATGGACTCTTCCTCGCTTCGCTCGTCTGAGCGACGGATACTGACTATTTCAGAAAATTACGCGTAAGCGCTTGCGTTAGAATTGTTTAGTTATGCCCGCGCAGGCGGGCACCCCTTTTTGGAAATATATAAAACCCACGACTTGCGCCCGTAAGGACGAATAGGCGCGGCTTCTTGCCTTAAGCGGATTTCCTCCTTGGCGTCACGACGTACTTAACGCTGCGGTAAATGGCAAAAATAGAGATGATAATTATTGCAATAGCCCAGAACCAGTGCGGTAGCAGCAGATTATTCTCTATCTGCTGCGTGTCGGAGAAATGCACGGCCCCGCCCACGGCCGCCCCCTCGGAAAAGAGATAGCCGACGCTCATATAAACGCTGACGAAGGCCTGCACGCCGAGGAATTGCAGGGTTACGGATTGAACTGAGGCGCGCGCTTTGGTCGCTATTAGCAAGGTTATAAAACCGAAGGCGACTACGACAAAGAACCCGAACGGCGCACGAATCCAAAGCAGAGCGGAAACAAATAATGCTAAGGAAAGCAGGAGCAACGCCAACGCCCGCCCGTTGCGGTTCCAAACGGAGGAGCGCAGCAGGAACCAACCGGCGGCCGTCGGTCCCAGAGGGCCTGCAGCCGCGATCAGGCCGTAACTGATATTTCCCAGCCACATAGAACCGGCAAAAGTCGCCACCCCCGATCCGTCGGAATAAATGTCTAATCGCAAGAAATCTCCGCCGTTAAATAGGGCCATCAAGCCATGGGAAAGCTCGTGGAACCATGTGCCCAAAATTGTAAACGGATAAAGAATAAGCAGTCCGCCAGGCACGTTCCAAATTGCCACGGTCATAAGTCCGAAAGCGATAAGCCAGTAAATGGAGCGGCGGCTCACGGCTTGGTCGACCGATAATTTGTTCTCGCTTAGGGTTGGCATTTCGTTCATTTTTAATCTCGATTTATTGTTTTTTTAGATTAATCAATTTAGCGTTTATTCGTCTCTTGATAATACGCTTAAATTTAACAAAAATTTCTTATATTTTTTCGATAATCCGGGTGGGACGATGAACCGATTCAAATTAAACTCCAACTATAAGCCCAGCGGCGATCAACCTCGCGCCATTCAAGAACTTAACGAAGGAATTTTGCGTGGGGATAAATTCCAGACGTTGCTCGGCGTAACGGGCTCCGGCAAGACTTTTACAATATCGAACGTAATCGAACAGGTTCAGAAGCCGACACTAATAATTTCGCCTAACAAGACGCTCGCGGCGCAGCTCTACGGGGAGTTTAAGGGGTTTTTCCCCGAGAACGCAGTAGAGTACTTTATATCCTACTACGATTATTACCAACCCGAAGCATATATAGTAACAAGCGACACCTACATTGAGAAGGACTTTTCGATTAACGACGAAATAGACCGGCTGCGGCTTAAGGCCACGAGCAGCCTGGTGGGCGGAAGGCGGGACGTGATAGTTATCGCTTCGGTTAGCTGCATTTATTCAATCGGTAAGAAAGAGGACTTTATTAATCATCTCTTCCCGATTCGCGTCGGCATGCAGATACCCCGGCAAAAGCTGCTCTACAAGCTATCGGACCTTCATTACAGCCGCAACGATATCGACTTTTCACGAGGAACGTTCCGCGTACGCGGGGACGTTATCGATGTTGTTCCGGCTTATGAAACTTCTACTGGCGTAAGGCTTGAGATGTTCGGCGACGAGATAGAAAAGATATCCACCATCAACGTGCTGACGGGCAAAGTATTAGAATCTATGGAGGAGCTCACTATCTACCCTGCGAAGCTATTCGTAACGAGCGAGGCAAACCTGCAGCGCGCAATGGGAGCGATCCGCGACGAGCTATACTGGCGGCTGAAGGAATTGCGCGAGGAAGGAAAATTAGTCGAGGCGCAACGGCTCGAGCAGCGCACCCTGTTTGATTTAGAAATGATGAAGGAAGTGGGCTACTGCTCGGGTATAGAGAACTACTCGATGCACCTTTCGGGGCGCGAATTCGGCGAGCGACCGAATACGATAATAGATTTCTTTCCGGACGATTTCTTATTGGTTATAGACGAGAGCCACGTAACCGTGCCGCAATTGCGGGCTATGTACAACGGCGACCGCTCGCGCAAGACTACGCTTGTCGAGCACGGATTTCGCCTGCCCTCTGCGATAGAGAATCGTCCTATGAAGTTCGAGGAGACGGAATCGATGATAAATCAATGCATCTACGTCAGCGCGACGCCCGGCCCATACGAGCTTGAGAAATGCGAAGGCGTCGTCGTCGAGCAGGTTATCCGGCCCACCGGGCTCCTGGATCCCGAGATTAGCGTGCGTCCTATCAAGAATCAAATTGACGACCTGATTCATGAGATAAGGAAAAGAATTGCCAAGCATGAACGCATACTTGTAACTACGCTAACCAAGAGAATGGCGGAGGACCTCTCCGAGTACCTGCAGAATCTAAAGATGAAGGTAGCGTACATCCACTCGGATATTGATTCGCTCGCACGAATAGATATCATAAGGAACTTCCGGCTGGGGGATTCGGACGTGCTGGTCGGGGTTAACCTGTTGCGCGAGGGACTGGACTTGCCGGAGGTATCGCTTGTGGCGGTGCTCGACGCCGATAAGGAAGGTTTTTTAAGAAGCGAACGATCTCTACTGCAGATAGCCGGCAGGACGGCGCGAAACGTCGAAGGGCTGGTTATTTTCTACGCGGACAATATTACGCGCTCAATGCAGGCCGTAATAGATGAGACGAACAGAAGGCGCGCCCTGCAAATCGAGTATAATACGGAACATGGGATCAATCCCAAGACGGTATATAAATCGATCGAGGAAATCCTCAGCTCGACCTCCATCGCGGACGTACATACTGCGCACCAGAAGACAAAGAACGAGTACTACGAAGCGAAAGCCGCCAGGAAGGTCTCGGAGCCTCTAACGGAGTATTTATCATACGAACAGAGGGACGAGCTAATCGCCCAGCTAACCGAGGAAATGAAACGCTCGGCTAAGGATCTCGATTTCGAGCGCGCGGCGGAGCTACGCGACGAAGTGGAAGCGCTACGCGCCAAGCAGGCTACGGCCAAGCGAAGCTAAAATTATCTTAAATGTAATTTATTAAAACAAAGGCGGCCTTTCGGACCGCCTTTGTTATTTCTTTAAAACGCTTCTACTCGGCCTTCACGAAGGCGACGGCTCTCATATCGTTACCGGAAACGACGACGAGGCGATAGGCTCCCGCCGAGAGGCGCGAAACGTCGATCGTCGCGACGGCCCGGCCTGCGCCAAGCTCGCGGGTCCCG
>JBLNBN010000005.1:0-32179 GCA_050260015.1 Chloroflexota bacterium
AAACATAATGCCTGAAACGTCCGGGAAGACCATTCTTTGAACGACTACGGACAAACTAACCTTTTTATGATCGAATCCATTATGGATGCGATAGATAATCGCTCGCTCCGTATAGAGCGACGCCCAGCACTTGCTTATATGCGTTAGTAGCGCCTCCAACCCGATGATATTTAGAAAAGAATCCTGCTGGCCGGCGAACGAGGCGTTAGGCAAGTCCTCGGCGGTAGCGCTGGAACGCACGGCATAGGCGTTTTCTTCTCCATAAATTTTAAGCGCGATCGTAATCTCTTCAATTATATCCCCGGGAATTGCAATCTCTTCTATTATTTGTCTAATCTCCGAGCTAAGTTCCCTGATCTTTTCGAGATTGTCCGCTTTTAACGCCAATAATCGGTCGAGCATTTTTTCGATCGCGGAGTTTTCGTTAATGATCCTTTGGTACGCTTTAGTCGAAATACAAAAGCCCCCGGGAACGCGTATAGCGTCTATCTTAGACAGTTCGCCAAGATTCGCGCCCTTCCCGCCGACGGCTGTAAGCATCGTCTTATCTATTTCTTTAAAATCAACGGCATATAATCCCATCGCGTTTCTTCCCATTTACTGTTTTTCTATATGTTAAATCGCTATTATTAATAAGCCTTTACTTAAAATCACACTCTCAACGAACCCCGGAAGCCTCTCGCGGCATAGTAGGATTCCGCGCCGTTGTGGTAGACGAAGACGCGGCCGTATCGGAAATCTCCGTAAATGGCCCCGCCAAGTTTTCTAATATCGGGAGGAGTAAAAAGCCAACTCGACGTTTTAGAGTCAAACTGCCCGAGCGTTTGCAAATGCCGGTATTCTTCTTCCGTTAATAATTCAATACCCATAGCCGCAGCCATATCAACGGCGCTATTTTGCGGTTTATTCTCTTTCCTTGACTCGAGCGCTTCGCGGTCGTAGCATAGGCTCCTGCGACCTTTAGGACATTCCGGCGAGCAATCGAAAAAAATGTATTCGTTTGCATTATTATCAAACGCCACGACGTCAGGTTCGCCGCCCGAGCTTTCCATTTCATTGAGGGTATTAAGCTTGTCGGGATTAGCCTCCAGCTTTTCTTGTATTTTCGCCCATTCGAGGCCTTTATGGCGACCCATATTTTTCTCAAAACGGGATCTTAGCGTTCCGAGTAATTCTTCTCGTATTTCAGGGGATAATTCCAATTTTTAGTCTCCTCAATAAATTAGTAAACTGCTTAGAATCCATTTGCAATTTTAATTTGATTCAAGATCTTAATTGTGTAAGTAAAGCTTTTTTTCACGCTCTTAAAGCCAGATTATTTTGGCGGGAGCGCTCAAGCCAGCGGCTATCTTTACAAAAAGAAATTGGGATTATATTTCGCTAAAACATGCGAATCCTTCGGATTAGTCGGAAGCAGTCACGATAGGCAAAGATATCGCGTTAGTCCCGTTGATACTTCTTCAATTAACTCTTTGAACTCCTAGCTGCGCTTCGCAGCGACAGGTACTAAGATTGCAAGCGCTTGCGAATCATTTCCAAAAGGAATTCATTTATACTCGTTTCTTATATGTCCGCATCGCAAAGAAATAGGCCAGCAGCGTTATTCCGACGCACCATCCCAGGGCGATCCAAATTTCGTTCCCCACGGGTTGGTCGTACATCAGCGCGCGAATAGCGTCCACTATCGAGGTGACGGGCTGGTTTTCGGCAAAGGCGCGAACGACCGCTGGCATCGATTCTGTCGGCACGAACGCCGAACTTACGAACGGCAGGAATATAAGCGGGTAGGATAGCGCGCTGACTCCGTCGACAGTCTTAGCGGATAGCCCGGCGATTACCGCTATCCAGGTCAGGGCCAACGTAAATAGAGCGAGTATGCCGATCACCGCCAGCCAGGGCAATACTCCTGCCGACGAGCGGAATCCCATAACGAGAGCTACGAGTATGATTACAAGGAGGGAAATCGCGTTGGACACGAGCGAGGTCAGCACATGCCCCCAAAGCGCCGCCGAACGCGCGATCGGCATGGATTTGAACCGATCGAAAATCCCCCTTTGCAAATCCATATAAAGGCGGTAAGCGGAGTATGCAATAGCGCTCGCTATCGCAATGAGAAGTATGCCGGGCAGAAGATAGTTGACGTAGTTATCCGTTCCGGTTTGGATCGCCCCGCCGAACACGTAGACGAACACAAGCATCATGGCGATTGGGGTGATAGTTACCGTAATAATGGTATCCAAACTGCGGGTAATGTGCTTCATCGAGCGTCCGAGCATAACGGCCACGTCGCTGAAATAATAATTCTTTATCGTTTCCATTTATTTTTCCTCCTTTTTGCCGATGATTGCCAGGAATATCTCTTCTAAAGTCGGTTGCTTTTCAATATATTCAATCTTTGCGGGCGGGAACAGCTTTTTAAGTTCCGCGAGCGTTCCGTTCGCTATTATCCTGCCTTCATGCAGAATAGCGATTTGGTCAGCGAGTTGCTCGGCCTCCTCCAGGTACTGCGTAGTAAGGAATACAGTAGCGCCGCCGGTAGCAAGCTCGTTGACGGTGTTCCACACCTCAATACGTGCTTCCGGATCGAGCCCGGTAGTCGGTTCGTCGAGGAAAATGACTTGCGGCGTTCCAATAAGACTCATTGCAATATCGAGCCTGCGGCGCATACCGCCTGAATAAGTGGAAACCCTACGATCCGCCGCGTCGACCAAGCCGAAGCGTATAAGTAAATCGTCCGCAATTTGTCGGGGACCATTGAGATGACGCAGCTTGGCGATCATAATCAAATTTTCCCGGCCTGTTAGTATCTCGTCCACGGCGGCGAATTGCCCGGTCAGGCTAATCGAACGCCGAACGCCGTCGGGCATAGTCCCTACGTCGAACCCATTGACGGCGGCGTTTCCGCCGTCCGGTTTCAGCAGCGTCGTTAGTATTTTTACTATCGTCGTCTTGCCCGCGCCGTTGGAGCCGAGCAGGGCGAAGATGCTTCCTTTTTTTACTTGAAAATCGACCCCCTTTAATACGGCAAGTTCTTTATAGGATTTTTTCAGTCCCCGCACGGAGATAGCGCTTTCATGCTGCGACATTATTCTCTATCTCCTTTAATCGACTATAAGGGTTACGTTCGTCAAATCCGCCTTACCGTTTTTCAGGAACTCATAGGTCAACCGATCGGCCTGGCAATTAATAAACTTAGTCCGCTTCAAGTTCACATTTTTAATAAATGTGTTGGTTAATGTTGAATTTTGGAAAGTTACTCTTTTAAAGGAGCAATTTTCGAAATAGCAGTCCTTCACGTCTGTATCGATAACTACGTCAAGGAGTTCCGAAGCTATGAAAGACGTGCGGTCCAGGGCTACGTTCGTCATTACGTTTTTCTGGCACGTGCTGGCCTTAAAAGTAGCGCCTGCCAAGTCCGCCCCCGAGAAATCGGAACCTTCGATATGGCATCCGGAAAACTCAGCTTCTTTTAAAGAACAGTCATTGAATTTATTACCGCTTAAGTGGGAACCCTGCAGGCGGCTCGAGCTAAGATCAGAGCCGGAGAAGTCGCAGCCGACTACGTGATTGCCCTTGAGGAGTAGACCCGAGAGATCCGAACCGATAAACAAGCAGCGCTGAATATTTGACGAACTAAATTTACCGTTTAAATTCTTCAACCCGGAAAAGTCTGCGTCTATCCAGTTCCCCATAGACATATCCCATTTGGGCTTTTCCGATTGCTTTTCGATAAGAGGCTCCGCGACGGGAACTTCTGCTTTAGGTTCCTCCGTAGCATTTTCCGGGGCTGTAGACTTGAAGCTCTCGGAAAAATAGTTAAGGTCGACGCCGAGAATTTCCGCAAGGCGGCTAAAGGTGGTGATGTCCGGCATGGACTCACCGCGCTCCCACTTGCCGACGGCTTGCGAGCTAATGAACAGCTGCTGGGCGAGCTGCGCCTGGGATATGTTTTGTTTCTTCCGTGCTTCGGCTATTTTGCTGCCGATCAATTTTGCATTTGACATAAATTTCGTCCATTAAATTATTCTAAAAATCATTTTTTGACTTCGCAAAATTACGGTGAAAAAATACTTAAACCAAATAAAAACAACTACTTATAGTTGTATTTTGCTCTACTTTCGGTTGTTTTTCGACAACTGGCAGTGGTAAATGCTGAAATTGAGCACGGAGGGAAATTAGGAGGAGGCGCAGGAGTAATTGTTAATGGTAAATTGTCAATATTTAGGCAAATTTTTCTACTAACAGAAATTAAATGATGCCCGAGCGCCTGAGAATATTTGGATTGATTCCTCCATCTTGGAATTATCATTGTATGCCAATTCTTGGAGATTACGCACAAGCGTTTATAGTAACACAGATTGGTTCCTTCCCCTGGGGGGGGGAATGTTAGGATGAGGGGCCATGGCTACTATTGTGACGTTACTCTTAATCATCTTAAGGCTGTAATTTGCAAAATTCCATTTAAGGATATTTATTATAACCCCCCTCTCTAACTCTCCCCGTTGGGGCGAGAACCAACTCTTCTTATTCCAAGCGCTTACGCGTTATTTTCTAATTTTCCTATGCAAAGAAAGATGTAGAGTCGGGAATTTAAATCAATACTTTATCACTTGCCTTAAATGGTGTTCCAAGTGGTTGACATAGTCCACAATTAGCTGTTCTAACGAATATAGATCGTTTCCGATTTTTACTTGCTTAGAAAGGCTCGCTTTCGGAATACGTTTAATAATTTCAATTAACTGCTTGTTATAGATAGTCCAGAAGGAGATAATCTGCGAACTTTCAATATGTTGATAATAGCTGAATTGGCGCCACTTATCCTGGTCGTACTGTATTTCGGGAATTTGTTCGAATTGCCCGCGGACAAGCCTATGATGGTTGTTCGTGGCGCTATCGATTAAATGGCCGATAATCTCTTTCTTGCTCCATTTTGCGGGATCAGCCTTAAAGGAAAAATCTTGCTCCGGAATTTCCATAAGTAAAATCGGCGCAGTTTCCACGAGATATACCAAGCGATTTATAGAACGCTCAAGCACATCAATCTCCTGATCGGTTTTTAGTTTCTTTTCTTAGAAATTGCGAGATCAGGAAGATAAGATTCAGCGCAAGAGTCGCAACGTTTACAATCCTGGCGAAGGGCGGCGCGCCCTCCGGCCAAACCTGCCCGAGGAGAACGATTAGATTTAGGATAAGAAGAGCGATTACAAAGGGTCTTTTCATAAGCGTATTAAATCTATTAATTAGGACATCAATATTTGTAAACTCGGCGGAATCTTTATTAGACTTTAACTATATTATAAAAATCAACTTATGAGTTCGGCGCTCTCTTTTTTAATAAGCGAGGAAGCGATTCGCAGCGCTTCGATCCGGTTATTTAAAAGCGTTACCTGGGAAGCATGCGCTTTGTCCAGCGGCATTTTCTCCCTTGCTTTCTCGCATTTGCCGAGTAGGGAGATAATAGCGCGCAGGGCGCCCTCCAGTTCTTCCTTAGTGTAACTACTCATTTTTAGCGTCAACTGATTCAAAATCTTTCAATGTCCGCCCGTCTTCATGTTTCCAATCCACTAAACCGTTTGAGCTTCTACCCAAAACTATTGACGAGGCGGTGGACGGACTGCTAAAGATGTAATCCTCGTTAAACTCGAGACTATCATCGCCCTGCTTTAAGAAGTTCTTATCTATTAAGCTTTGTCTTAGTTTCAAGAGGCTTGGGTTCATGGAGGGGACTGGAACTGCCGACGCTTTCGATCCTTTAAATACGACGAATCCCTCCGAAGTCGGCTCGCCCTGCGCGTCGGCTCCACGAGAGCCCTTTATGATAAAAGTATCTTTTTTGAGTTCCGCACTAACTTCTCTTTTATCTTCAAATACTTTATGGCCAAGCGCGTTGGTCAGCATCTTAATATTCGAAATGAACTCTTCCATCTCGGCGGAATCCATTTCGGAAATTGAGGATTGAGTTGGTATCACAGAATTCTCAACGCGGTACCTCTTGGCGTTATGAGCTAATTTGTACAACCTGCTTTCAATATATTTGATATGCGCTTTATTCAGGTTGTTGTCCTTGCTGATGAAAAGTATGGTTTCATTCCAAAATTCCTTGCCGCTCAAGTGTTGATTCAACCGGTTTAAAATCGATTCCGCTTCGCCGATATATACCTGATCTACGCCTTCGTCATTTTTTCCGAAGAGCAAATAGATGCCGGTGTTTTGGATGTCAGGCCGATCCTTGCAATCTTTAACGTTAATCCTTGGAATTTTGTATGCCTTGCCCGTCCAGTTAGACAGTTCGCAGCTCATTCGCCCGTTCGGATCGCCGTCGATAAGGAATATTTTAATCGTTTTACTGTATTTTTTCTCAAACATTGAAATATCTTTAGCTAAGTGATTTATTCATAGTTGTCAAATTTACTAATTTTACATGAAAGTATTTTCTTTGATTTCCTTTACATTTTCGTTATTTTTACGAAGGAGCAATGCAATTTGGTAAAATTAAATGACTTATACGTTATGAGAAGGATCCTGACAATTACGATAGCCCTGGCTGTTTCATTCGTCTTTAGCTACGCGACTAATGATACGATAAATAATAAATCAAAAGGGGAGAAGAAGATGAAGAGAGTTACGAGCATCGGCGGAATATTCTTTAAATGCAAGGATCCCGCAAAAATGAACGATTGGTACCGGGACCATCTCGGGCTGCAAACAAACCAGTACGGCTCCGTTTTCGAGTGGCGGCAGGCGGAGGATTCCACCAAAAAGGGATTCACCCAGTGGAGCCCGTTCAAGGAGTCGACTAAGTACTTCGAGCCCTCTGAGAAGGAATTCATGATAAACTACCGCGTGGCCGACCTCGAAGCGCTCGTGGAGGAACTAAAGAAGGAAGGCGTAACGATACTCGACTCCATCGAGACCTACGACTACGGAAAATTCGTCCACATAATGGACCCGGAAGGCAACAAGATCGAGCTCTGGGAGCCCAACGACGAGGCATACGAGAAAATGGGCGTTGAGATGAATTTGAAGACTACGAAGTAATCCATATACATCAAATTAATAATTTTTCCTAAGCGTCTGGCTGTTTAACGCAACTATTATCGTACTTAGCGACATGAGCAACGCCCCTATCGCCGGGTCTACGATTATGCCATAGTTATATAAGACCCCGGCGGCAAGCGGCATGGTAATTACGTTATAACCCGCAGCCCACCATAGATTTTGAACCATCTTGGAATAGGTTTTCCTGGAAAATTCGATAGTTTTCAGAACGTCTTCGGGATTATTATTAACCAGGACGATATCCGCGCTTTCTATGGCCACGGAAGCGCCTGCTCCGACGGCTATGCCTATATCGGCCGCAACAAGAGCCGGAGCGTCGTTTACGCCGTCGCCGACCATAGCGACCTTTTCGCCTTTTTGCTTTAACTCTTCTATTTTCTTTGATTTCTCATCCGGCAGGACTTCCGCATAGTAATCATTTATGCCAAGCTCATCAGCCACCGCTTTGGCAGCCTGTTTCGCGTCGCCTGTCAGCATGTAAACTTTAATTCCCATTTGGTTGAATCTTTTTATAGCCTGACGCGATTCTCTCCTGATAATGTCCGATAGCCCAAAGGCTCCCCATAGTTCATTGTCTACGATACAGTAAAGCACAGTCTGGCCATTGCGTATCATTTGTTCAATTTTTTCGTTATGGGTGATTATCCCTTTCTCCTTAAGCAGCTTTGGCCCTCCGATTAAAACTTCGCTTCCTTCAACCCTTGCTCCGACCCACTTACCGGTTACGGCTTCAAAATCCTGAACTGGCAATAATTCAATATGCTTGGACTTTGCGTAGTCAACTATTGCCTTAGCAAGAATATGTTCTGAGTTTTGTTCGACTGATGCAGCCAGTTTAAGTAGTTCATTTTCCGGCTTTAAGGATACTAATTCGTTCACTCCAAATTTTCCTTGAGTTAGTGTTCCTGTTTTATCAAAGACAATCGTTGTAATTATTCGTAACCGTTCAAATGCGCTTCTGTCCCTTATTAGTATCCCTGTTCTTGCTGTTAGAGAAGTGGAAATAGAAACTACGAGCGGTATCGCAAGCCCAAGCGCATGAGGACAGGCAATTATCAGCACCGTCACAGATCTTGTTATCGCCTCGTCCGGACGACCGATGATTAGCCAGACGGCAGCGGTAATAACGCCGCCGGCCATAGCTATGTAAAACAATAGAGCTGCCGCTCTATTGGCCAGATCCTGAGTCTTTGATCTGCTCTCCTGGGCCTTTTTGACAAGATTAATTACCTGCGAAAGATAAGTTTTCTCGCCGGTTTTTTCAAGTAAAATAGTTAAGGCTCCATCTTCTCCATTGATCGAGCCGCCAATAACTTTGTCATTTTTGGACTTCCTGACGGGTTTGGATTCGCCCGTAAGGAGGGATTCATTTACATGGCTTTGCCCGTCAATAATTATTCCGTCTGCAGGTATGGTCTCGCCCGGGCGGGCAAGAACGATATCGCCCGTTATCAGTTCGGAAATCTCAATTTCTATCATATTACCATTATCAATCTTATTGGCTTTTGAAGGCAAAAGGCCGGCTAGCTCTTTTAAAGCGTTGGAGGCGCCCATCACTGATTTCATTTCGAGCCAATGGCCGAGCAGCATAATATCAATCAATGTGGCAAGCTCCCAAAAAAAGTCAGCGCCTATAATGATAAATACAGTTGCAACCGAGTATAAGAATGCTACTGATATTGCCATAGTAATCAACAGCATCATTCCAGGCTTCCTGTCTCTTAGTTCCTTTATGCTACCAGAAAGAAATGGCCGGCCGCCATATAAATATACTAATGCGGAAAGGCTAAGGAGTAGATAATTATGTAGCGGTAATCTGAAATGAAGCCCGATCCACATCTGTATCATTTCTGACATTAAGAGTATTGGTACCGTTAGTACTAACGAAATCCAGAATCTCTGCCTGAACGCTTGGATATGGCGCTCATGACCGTCAGGGTGGCCTTCATGTTCCATTTCAGGACTATGTTTAATATATTTATCGATATCATGACCAGGCATATTAGAACTATTATCATGTTTATTTGCGTGAATAATTTTATGATCATCCTGATGGTGAACGACACCGTGATTTTCATGAGAAGGTGATTGCTCTTTCAATCTAATATTCCTTAACTGGTTTAAACATAATAGTTTATTGTTGTAGAAGTCACGCTCTTGACTTAAGGATATTGTGTCGCTTCTTAAATACAGGTGGGATCGACGAATAAGTCTTTTATCGTTTGCGGCTTAATAGAGCACACTAAGAAGACTAATAGTGGGACTTTGCTTTAGGCGGCTCCGCAAAGATCGGGGCTGCTTGCTTGTACAATCAGAATACTGTATTGGCGGGAGGAGATTTTGTGGGTGATTTCGCTGTTACCCCGCTTTACACATCTCCGCGAGCTTTTTGAACGTGTTGGAGTTCCTGATTGTGACTACTTTATAACTCGAATTGCCGACAATTCTTGACCAGCGGGTCCTCGAAAACGTTTTAATCGGAGCCGACCAAAAGATAACCCTGCCGTAGGCAGCGACTTTTTCATATTCCGGCTTGATTTCCCCGACTTCCTTCAATACCTCCTCAACGGTGGCGGGGGGTATTACGAAGATCGCGTTATGCTTGGATTCCGCGTCGGAGTCCCACCAATCGGGAGCGTTCTTGAGAGCTTCGCATAAATCCTCCTCGGATATGATCATAACTGAAAGCGATAAGTTGAACTTCTCCAGGATAATAGCCTCGCAGTTTTTCTTCATAAAATCCAGGTCGGAGCTTTTGTTTGAAAAGATAATGTTACCGCTGTTAATATATGTAGTTACGTCCTTATAACCGTTTTGCTCCAGCGCTGCTTTCAGTTCCTTCATCGAAACCTTATTATTCCCGCCGACGTTGATACCGCGGAGTAGGAGGATGTATTTCATATGTAGGGATTCCTTTCTATAAATTTCTAAAAATAAAGGGGATAGGAAAGACTTATTCTTTAGTTAAATTTGATTGGATTGAATTAATAGGTTTCTTTGCCGGATAATTTTGATTGGATTTATATTTGGGATTTATGAGTCTGCGGTATTCTAAGCTCTTAGCGCCAAAGTTGATCAACATACCTATTTCGTGATTGTAAGCTTCCAAATAATTAATTGCCTGCGCCAAGTGCACGTCTTCTAATTTCGCTAATGCTTTTAACTCAATTGAAATTACGTTTTCTACCAGGAAATCAACTCGGCGCGTCCCAACAACCTTATCTTTGTACATTACAAACATTTCAAATTCTCTTGCAAAGGCAACTCCCTGTAAGATAAATTCCTCTTCGAGGGCTCTTTGGTAAATCACTTCCTGAAATCCGTTGCCCAAGGCTTTATGCACTTCCATGGCACAACCTATAACCTTGGCGGTTATAGCGGAATATTTATATCTCTCGTCAATCATGTCTGAACCTTTGATTAATCATGATTGTATTGATTAAAATGATTCACAATCGATCGGTATTAGAATAACGATAATCTAGCTGAAAAAATTTAACTATCTACATAATCAAATCAATTTGTTGAATCAACTAACTCAACGGTTCAGAAATTAATTGTCTGAACCACTGATCAACGGTGATTCTATTGATTCAACTGATTAACGTCCTATTGACTTAACCTACAATAATCCCCAAAACGAAAACTTTGATAATCATCATAATCACATAAATCAACAAACTCAAAGGTTGAGATATTAATTGTCTGAACCACTGATTAACGGTGATTCTATTGATTCAACTGATTAACATCCTATTGACTTAACCTACAATAATCCCTAAACGAAAACTTTGATAATCATCTTAATCATATAAATCAACTAGCTCAACGGTTCAGATATTAATTGTCTGAACCACTGATTAACGGTGATTCTATTGATTCAACTGATTAACATCCTATTGACTTAACCTACAATAATCCCTAAACGAAAACTTTGATAATCATCTTAATCACATAAATCAACTTAATCAAAGGTTCAGATATTATTTATTAAAAAAGCCGCTTCTCATTTAAGAACCGGCTTTTCTGATCATTGTTAATTGTTATTTGCTAATTGCAAAAGTGGAGATGGCGGGAGTCGAACCCGCGTCCGCAGCGCTTTGCTTAGAGCTTCTACATGCTTAGCGTTCCTTTGAATTTTCGGGCTCGCGATAGCCGGAGCGCATGCTCGCGGGCCTTAGCGCCTCTGAATGCGGCTTGAGATCGAAGCGCGAGTCCCAAGCCCGCCCGAATTTGCGTCATTCTTACCGAGCCTATCGGGCTGCGGCCCGGAAAGAATGTAGCCTTTTGTTTACGCGGCTAAAGCGAAGTTGTCTTCTGCATTTGTTTTTGTAACAGCTGTATTAACGTGCTCCGCCGTTACACGGCACGGCATGCGGCATAAAAACTCCGTCGCCCCGTCGAATCCAGGTACATCCCCATGGAGCGGCTTTATTGCCAATCTTTAGTGACGCACAGGACTTTGGCTTTATTGTAAAGCGGAGAGGCGCTGCTATTGTGAGGAATGGGTCATTCCGGGCGCCAGACCCGGAATCCAGTTGTCAGAACCAGGATTTGCAGGATTGTATATTTGGTAATAATGCGACTGCGCAAGCAAAAATCAAACATCCCGAGATTCTATAAAAGGCTTCTTCGATTACTCAAAGGGTAGATGATGGGAGACGCGTTTCTTGTCCAACGCCTACGGCGTAGCGTAGTGTCCTAAAATAGCCTGTTACAGATGTATAACGCCTACGGCGTAAATATTGAAATATTTTCCAATTAGCCTTCGACATGAATGCATTTAAAAAAGCATAAATCTTTCGAACCGCGTAGCGGTTCAACGTCAATAGCCAGCGCCGCCACATCCTCCGCTTCCATCACGCGGCGGAGCCGCGGGAAGGGGTCGGAGAGGTGGTGTTTTCCGTAAGCTGCGCTTCGCTTGCATACGGTTACGCATGATTTAGCCCCTGCGGGGCGACAACCATTAACCATTAATAATTAACCATTACAAAAAATACTTTTTGCCGCCCTAAGTCTATTTATTTTTATAAAGAAAGGTGGAATGCGATATGACCGACGGAAATTCGATCGACTTTAAAGGAATCGCCGAGGAATTCGGCACGCCGACCTACGTATACGATAAATCGCAAATTGAAGAAAACTACAGGAAGCTCCACCAGGCGTTCCGCGAGAGCTGCCCGGGCGCGAGGATACACTATTCCGTCAAAGCTAACAGCAATCTTCATATCCTAAAGGTATTCGCCGAACTCGGCGCCGGGGCCGATTGCTCCTCCCCTATGGAGATCTTGCTGGCGGAGCGCGCGGGCTTCGTGCGCCCGAAGATACTTTATACCGGCAACTACGAGAGCGACGCGGACTTCGCCGCAATACCCGAGGACGTCCAAATAAATTTCGACGACATCAATTCGTTCAGGCGGCTTACGAAGAGCCGCGTACCCGAAGTGGTTTCCTTCCGCATTAATCCCGGCATAGGTCGCGGCGGCCACGAGGGGATTGTTACCGCGGGAGCGGACGCGAAGTTCGGCGTGCCCTACGAGAAAGCGATCCTTGCGTATAAGATTGCGCAGGACGCAGGCGCGAAGCGGTTCGGGATGCACATGATGACCGGCTCCAACAACTTAGAGCCCTATTACTTCGCGGAAATCGTCGATAAGCTGCTTACTATTTCAGGGCATATCTTTCCCGAACTCGAGATAAAGCCGGAATATTTCGACATCGGCGGGGGCTTTGGCGTGCCGTACTCCGACGAGGAGAGCGAACTCGAAGTCGAGTTGACCGCAAAGCTAGTAGGGGAAATATTCAGGGAAAAGTGCGATAAATACGGGTACGGCTCGCCCGCGCTGCTTATCGAGCCGGGCCGGTTCCTCGTGGCGAACGCAGGCTACTTAGTAACGAGAGTTACGGGTGTTAAATCGAGCTATAAGACCTTCGTAGGGATCGACGGCGGGATGAATGCGCTCTTGCGCCCCGCGCTATACGGGGCGAAGCACCGCTTTTTCGTCGTCGGAAAGGACGGGGAGGAGCTTTCCGCCAACCTCTGCGGGCAGATCTGCGAGAACTCCGATATCCTTCTCTCCGGCGCCAGAATGCCCAAGGTAGAAGAAGGGGACCTGGTCGTATTGCGCGACGCTGGCGCCTACGGCTACGCTATGAGCTCCAATTATAACAATCGTCTACGCCCCGCGGAAGTCCTCGTCGACCATGGCGCGGTGAGGCTTATTAGAAGAAGGGAAACGGCGGAGGATATTTTTAGATATTACGAGGAGTAATGGTTAATGATTAGGGTAATTGAGCTTGTTTTTGTTATTCCGGGCGCCAGGCCCGGAATCCAGTTGTCTGAACCTGGATTAAGCTGATTTATATGATTTAATTGATTAGCAGGATACAAATTATATGGTTAAGCGCGTTAAACGCATGAAATGGAAGAGTTTGTCACCCGAGATACCATAAATGGCATCGCCTATTACTCAAGAGGTAAATGACGTTAATAGCTTTTCTTGTCCAACGCCTACGGCGTAGCGTGTTCGCTGCAATGCGTCTGTTACAGATGTAAAACGCCTACGGCGTAATTGTTTGAGATATTTTCAATACGCTTCCTACGTGATAGCATTTATAAATGCATAAATCTTATGAACCGCGTAGCGGTTCAACGTCAGTAGCAAACGCCGTTCCCACACCCATCCCCCTCCCGCGGCGAAGCCGCGACAGAAGGGGAAGATAGAGGCGTGTGCGTTTCTACAGACATTCGAATCCTTCGGATTCGTCGAAAGAATATCGCTATATACAGCAGCGCGTCATTATAGAAAAACGCAATCCTGCTAATCCGCTTAATCCGAATAATTCTGGTTCAGACAAAAATGGACTCTTCGCTTCGAAGTGACTCATCTTACCTATTACCAAGCGCTTGCACATCAATACCCAGGATAAGTCGCTTGCAACGCGCCTGATAAATGATCAATGATATATGGTAAATGAAAAAGAAAAGCGCGCTTTTTACGGCGCGCCCTTCTTTACGTGTACCAGGGTAATTTTAATCAATATTTACCGGGATTTCCTTCGGCGGGGCGGGCTGGATCTTCTCAAGCTCGATGTTCAACACGCCGTCGGTATACTTGGCGGAGATGTTATCCTTATTTACGTTATCGGGCAGCATGAAGGAGCGGACAAATTCTCCAAAGCTGCGCTCTACCCTCAGGTAGCTGCGGGATGATTCCTGCGTTTGCAGCTCTCCTTCTTTAGGCTCCCCGCCGTCCGCCGAATTGCCCTCGGTTAGCTCGGGGCTTGCGAAGCGTTCTTCGCGACGCTTTTCGCCCTTGATGATCAGGACGTTGTCGTCGTTTATCGTTACCTTAACGTCTTCCTTCTTGATGCCGGCGAGTTCGACGTGGAAGTAAATCTTCTTTTCGTCCTCGGAAATGTCTACTCTCGGCGAGAAGCTGCCGTATTCAATATTAAAGCCCTTATCGAAATCGCTCATCATGGCGTTCATCCTGCGAGCGATAGATTCAAAGCCGCGGAACGGCTCAAATTTTACGAGCGACATAGCGCTACCTCCCTTTTTTTTGTTTAACATAATAATTTTAGTCAATATTAATGTTAACTTCTTTCGGCTTAGCCGGTTGTTTCTTTGCGATCTCGACCTCGAGCACGCCGTTGGTAAAGCGAGCCGAAATGTTTTCAGTATCGGCTTCCTCGGGAAGAGTAAAGTTGCGGGCGAATTCGCCGAACATTCTCTCGTTGCGGAGCCAGGATTTGCCTTCGTCGGCGGTAGGTTTTTTCTTCGAGCCGCTTATAGCGAGCACGTTTTCGTCGTTCACCCTAACGTTCACGTCTTCCTTGGCGACGCCGGGAAGCTCGATCGTAACGGTGATTTTTTCCGCGTCCTCGCTAATGTCCGTGCGGGGATTGAAAGCGTAGAAATTCGCCGTCATATTTTTTTCAATTTCGCCTGCGGCTTTGCCAATCGTGCGAGCTATATCTTCGAAGCCGCGCACCGGATCAAATCGTAACATCATGTCATATCTCCTTATTAGAATATTATAAATTTCCAAATCAATTTACGTGAGAAGTTACGAAATCCGTGCCAAACCGAAATTCTATGACGAAACGGCAAAGCCCCCCGCAAAAATGACAGGCGTCTGACATAATTAGAGAAAAAATGGCTGAAAAGGGGAGGTGGAAAGGTGGAAAAAGAGAATGATTGGAAATATTGACAGGAGTTTGCCCCCTACAGGGTCGGGTCGTTTTCTTAGGTGTTCCTGACGGTTACAAAGCTGCGAAGCCTATGGCGTCAGGAGGGGAATCTGTTGGCTGTAGCGCCATCATAGCTTTGTAACGCGAAGCGCCTAACTCAACCCACCCAGTAGCGGCGAAGCGGCGAGAAGAACCCACTCCTACTAACACATCACCAATACGCCTCCCGACGGCAGCGCCATCAAAGCTTAGTAACGCGAAGCGCAGCCGCGATAAGTCCTCACTGCAGTAAATGAAGCGACAATTTACCTCTTGACGGCAGCGCCGTCAAAGTTTTGTAACGCGCAGCGCCTATGACGAGCAGCCACGACCTCGAAGAGGTCGCACAAATACTCCAAAAATTTATTAATTTAGCGTTATAATTTGCGTTCGATAATTTAGGGGACGGTGTATGAAGAAGTTGTTATTCCTGTTGATAGCTGCGGCGAGCGCCGCGTACGGGCAGTGGGAGCCCTGCATGCCCGACATAATCGGCCATCCCGTTACTGCCCTGCATTTTAACGGGGCCGGGCTCTACGTCGGCACGGAGTCCGGCGTCTCGCGCTCTACCGACGGCGGATTAACGTGGAGCTGGAGCCAATTGCAGCTTGGCGCCTCCGCGCTGAATATCGCCGAAATCGATGGGAAACTGTTCGTAGGAACCCGCTATGGCCTGTTTATTTCATCAAATTACGGGCTCGAGTGGAGTAAAGCGATAGTCGGAGATTCGCTCAATTGGGCGTTCGACGTAGCTAAGGTTAGCGGAAGGCTTCTCGCGGCTACGATGAAGGGCGTCTACTCGTCCACGGACGGCGGCGCAAGCTGGGGGGAAAAGCTATTCGATTTGACTATGAGCACGTACTGCCAGTTGACTTCCATAGGCGACAAAGCCCTGATCACATCGCGCAACGACGGCAACTTCTACTCCGACGACGGGGGGAATAGCTGGACGCGCGTAGCGGACTCGCTGCCCATTACATCAGTCGCTGAGTTCGAAGGCAAGATGTACGGGCTTACTTATAATGGAATATACGTCTCGACGAACGCCGGGCTTAGCTTTAGCATGCTCGACACGCTGCAGGATGGAAATTATACCGGTATAGCCGCTAATTCCAATAAAATAATAACGTGCAATAGCTCGGGAGTCAGGGTTTACGATATATTGGATGGAAGTCGGTATTGGACGAAAATCGATAATGAAAAGATATGGAAAGTCGGGATTTCCGGCGGGGTATTTTACGCCGGCGCTGAACGCGACCTATACCAATCGACGGACCAGGGAAAAACGTGGCGCTGCGCGAAACCGGGCATTTCTTCCAGGTTTACCAACGTATTGTGCCAGAACGGCGGCAGTACGCTGCTCGGCAACGACCTTGGCGTTTACCGCTCCGATAACGACGGCAGGGCGTGGTCGAAGGAAAATCCCAATATGCCGTCTAACGTTGTCTACAGGTTAGCGGCCTTTGGCGACAGGATTGTCGCAACCATAGGCGAGGCAACCGATTCTGTAATTGTGACCGAGGACGGCGGGAAAACCTGGAAAACGGGTATGGAAATTTTTGCAAATGGGAACGAGCAATCGATAAACTGCCTCGCTATCGACGATAAAAATATATACTTAGGCGGGGAGCGGTCGCTAATAATTTCTACGGATGGAGGTCAAACGTGGAATTCGTCTCCGCAACTGCAAGGATATGAGTTTTACAGCATCGCGGTTAAAGGCGATAGCGTTTGGGCAAAGGGGCTGGCAGCCGATGTGTTCCTCTCTACGGACAGGGGCTCAAGCTGGACGCCCCAAGTCGGAAAACTGCCCTTTGCTAAATCGTACGAAATCGAAAGCGCTCCCGACAAAGTTGCGTTTCTAACGAGAGACACGCTCTACGTATACAGGGACGGGGATGCCGATTGGATTAAAAAGCCGCTGCCGGCAAGGGCAATATATAAATTTGATATGAAGGGCGACACCATATTCGTTAGCTCCTACGAAGGGCCGTTGCTCTCTATCGATAACGGGAACAGCTGGTTCGAGGTGGGCAGGGGCTACTTCGACAATACGATAAACGACCTGGCGATATCGGATAAGTATGTTTATATAGCAAATTCCAACGGCGTGTTCCGCGCGAAGATATCCGACTTTGATATAACGGGCGCGGAGGAGCCGGCTACCTCTCACGAGGAGATAAGCGTCTATCCCAATCCCGCCGAAGATATTTTGAATTTATCCATAGAGACCGGCAACGCATTGGATTCAAGGCCAATCAGGATCTACGATTTACTTGGGAACATAGCTCTCGAGCTTCCTACGGAAAACGCTCAAGCCCGTAGAATAAACATAAGCGGGCTAAAGCCTGGCTTTTATTGGATTAGTTCCGGCGAAAAAGGGAAAGCGTTCATTAAGTTATAAGGAAAAATAGAAATGGGGCGTCGTAAAGGCGCCCTTATAATTTAATCAAAAGGGATAGTAAAATCCAACTCCAAGCAAAAGCGAAACTTTATTCGGTTCGTCAATGACGCCATTATACATCGCGATGGAGCCGCCGTGCCAGGTTCCCATCCAGAAGCTGACCCCGCCCTGGAATTGCACATAATACGGGATCCTGTAAATAAAAGAGGCAATGATATTGGTCGAGCCAGGGTCGTTAAAGTCTTGATACAGGTATTCGAAATTTACGCAGGGACCGGCTATGTCGGGCTTGAGATGAAAATTCAAACCAAAACCAACGCCAAGGGGCCCTCCCATTACGTGCGCGCTTAGATAGTCGACGACATGGAATTCTACGAAAGCTCCCAGGAACCGATTCTGGTCACGATGGAAGGTTATACCTACTAAAACGGAAGCCGTAGTATCACGGCTTACTTTCCCGCTACTCGAAGCTTCATAATTATAAGCGATCGAATCGACCTCGCTTTTCCTTATATCCAGCTTCTGATCCTTATGCTTCCTGCTGGGGATAGAGTAATAATACGACAAGCTATCATCCTTTTCAATCTTGCAGCGTATTTTTTCGCCGCTTTTAGTAATTATCAAATCCTTGGAATAAGAAATACTAAACAAAATAAGAAAAGCCAGTAATACAGAAGCAGTTTTCATGTTTATTATTCAAAATTGATAATCAAAGCGTCGTTCTAGTAAAATTAATAAAATAAATTCATATATCAAAGATTATTTTCAATCTTTAAACGACATCCCTCTTCCTCGAATCTCCTAAATTTGCAAAAAATAAAAGGAATAATATCATGGCCTCTAGAGATTTGGACAAAGTATTGGGGTGCTTCCTTGGCGGAGCGATAGGGGACGCGCTCGGCGCGCCGATTGAATTTATGTCGCTGCGCGAGATCCGATATTTATTCGGCATGGAGGGCGTGCGCGATTTCGTCGAGCATCCCGGCGGGATCGGCGAATTCACCGACGACACGCAGATGACGCTCTTCACTGCGGAGGGATTAATCCGAGGATTTATGCGATTTCACCATAAGGGGATTAGTTCGGCTACTTTTGTGTGCTATAACGCATATCTTAGATGGTTGCATACGCAGGGAGAAAGAGTCAAAACTAAATCGTCGATAGGAGGAATTGAAGAAGATTCAAAATGGACAAAAGATATTATAGGGAGCGGCTGGCTCATTAAGCGTAAAGAGCTATTAAAGCGACGCTCGCCGGGGCAAACCTGCATAAGCGCTCTGCTGAGCGGCGAATGCGGCAGAATGGATCGCCCAATAAACGACAGCAAAGGCTGCGGCGGGGTTATGCGCGTAGCCCCGGTTGGCCTGGCTTGGAGCGGCTCCCTGGAGACCGCCTTTGAAACGGGTTGCGAGATTGCCGCTATAACGCATGGGCATCCCACGGGCTACCTTGCTGCGGGCGCTTTTGCGGCGATCATATCGGGTTTGTCCGATGGCGCATCGTTATTGGATTCTATAGAAGCCGCAGTTAAGATTCTCAAAAAGGAGAAGCGCCATACCGAGACTCTAAACTCCATTAATAAAGCTCTCCTGTTCTATAAAGAGCTTGGCCCGACGGTTGGAGAGACATCCCGCGATCTACCGGAGATAATCGAAAAGCTCGGCGGCGGCTGGATTGCCGAGGAAGCCTTGGCTATAGCCCTGCTCTGCTCGCTGCTATACCAAAACGACTTTCGCAGGGGAGTACTCGCCGCCGTTAATCATAGCGGCGACAGCGACTCCACGGGCGCTATTGCAGGAAATATACTTGGGTTGATTCACGGCCGGGAAAAACTGCCCCCGCGCTGGATCGATAATTTAAAGTATAACGACATAGTTATCGAGATAGCGGAAGATTTCATGCTTAATAAAATTGACTTCAACAGCGAAGAGGGCTGGGACAGATACCCTGGGTTTTAGTCATTTAACATTTATCATCGCTATGCACACGGCAACTGTGTAAATATGACGCGCTAAGCGCTTGATGTTGAAGGATTAGTCGCTTCGAGAGTTTATAAAAGGCTTCGCCGTTTCCTCACGGGGGGCGTAGGACGGCTCTGGCAATTCTTGTCCAACGCCTACGGCGTAGCGTATTCAACGCAAAGATGAATGTTACAGATGTAAAACGCCTACGGCGTAATTATTAGAGTAATTTTCAATAGGCTTCCTACGTGAAAGCGTTGAAGAAAGCGTAAATCTTACGAACTGCGTAGCGGTTCTATGTCAGTAGCCAACCCCGCCCCCACTCCGCCTTCTTTCCGCGGCGAAGCCGCGTGAGGAAAGCGTGCAGGGAGCAGGCGCTACGCGTTACAAAACTGTAATCCCGCCGGGATTAAGTAAAGCCTACGGGTTCAAAAAACACAAAATTAGCGTCCTTATATATCAACCACTTAGAAGTATGTCGTTAGGAAGCGAAGCGAGGAGTCTATATATCCATTAACAAATATCATCGATCAATAAAAAGCTTATTTATTTGATTCAGGATGACAATTCAAATCAAAGGCGGAAATTAGTCAATGAATATTTATAAAACCTATTAAATATCGCATCGGAGGAGTTATGAAAACTTACGATTACAAAGACCTGCTCAAGGCCTTTCAGAACTATTGGAATTATCGAAAGAACGATTATTTCGAATATCACGTTAGGTTTTACGAAGCTTTAAAGAAGGCCTTCGGCGTCGATATTGAAAAGCCGTTCGAGTATCGCGTAAACGACGAATCATGGATAAATGAGATCCTGCGGTCCCGCTATCTTATTGAATCATTCGAGGATAGCCGCCTAACCGTAGGCCCTTTGGGAAGCGGTACGGAGGCGCCGGAACGCATCACGAGGATATACCACAAATATGGAGGCAGGTATCACGAACTTCAAAAGCGGAAGGAAGAACTGAATTTCGAACTCCAGTGCGAGATCTTCAAGCAGCTTTATGGCAAAACGAGGAAGTTTGCCAGAAGCTCCGACCTGCTTAAATACGGCTTTGACGACACTGAAGAGCCGCCGGACCCATACGAATGTTTTTAGCGTAAGACAGGCTTCGGTAATTTTCTTTTGGCTTAGAAATATATTCTGATTAACTTTGTGAAGAATTCCGGACATTTCTTATATTATTCAATACAATTTGCAAGGTTGATTATGAAGAAAGTTTTCCTCTTTGCTTTTTTTATCGTTTTATCAATTGCGGCGTATTCGCAGGATTTAATAGTTAAGAACTCTGGCGCTAAAATTCAATGCAAAATAGTGAACGAGGATAGCGTCGCTTTCTATTACCAGGCGAGCGATAGGGAAAATCCGCCTACGGAGACTATAAACAAGAAAGACGTGCAGTACTACGAATACAACTACGAGCTGCATATTAACGATGAAAGCGGAAAGCTCGGCAAAACAAAATACTATGGATTAGACAAGATCGAAACGGAGCGCGACAGGGAGAAATGGATAACGTCGATAGGTTTGGGATACGGGGGGAGTATGATAGGCATAGACGTTGAGAATTACGTAGGCGACAAATTCGGGTACCAGATCGGCGGCGGCTACGCCGGCTTCGATGTCGGTCTTTTGTTCCATCTGTCGGATAAAGCAAGGAGCTCGGCTGTATCGTTTCAATTCGTATATACCCGGTTGCCTAATAATCATGGCATTACGGCTATAATCCCCGGGTTTATTTTCCGGGCGGGTAAGATATTTACATGCCAGTTTGGCGCTGCCGTCATTTTGAGTAACGACGATATGGAATACGATGATCTTACTGTGAGGCCGACCATAGGGGCAGGCATATACTGGGGAAATTAGATCAATTAAAAAATAGAAAAGCGCGGCGGAATGGAACCGTCGCGCTTTTTCTATTATTAATAAACATTTAAAGCGCGATATATGCGCCTATGGCGAAGGTAAGAGCCCATTTCATATTATCGAATTCTTTGCGGCGCTTCACGTCCTGGTTTATTATATACGCCAAGCCTACCTGGCAGGTAAACCAAGAATCGGCCCTGTAAATGTAAGACGGCCCGACGCATTCCAATAGATAATCGTCAAGTCCCCTAATTCCCTGGTGGAGATATTGAAGCGAAATGCAGGAACTCCTGATAGTCGGCTTGAAATGATAATTAAACGCGGCGCCAAAGCCAAGGTACCCAGCCCCTGCCTGCAATCCGTAATTGTCTCCCACCGGTAATTCAATATCGGCCCCGATTAACGATCCACCGCCGTGCAAAATGCCGATTGATACCAGGCTCCCGTATTGCCTGTATGTAGGTTGATAAACGGGCTGGACGCCGTCGACGGTAACTAACTGCGCCGGCGGTTCGTAGTCGTACTCGAACACCTTAATATCGCTTTTGCTTATGACGGCGCTAAGAGGCTCTCTACCTTTCTTAGTAATAGTAATATAGATATTAAGACTGTCCTCCTTCTCGATTTTGCATAGAATTCTCTCCCCGCTGTTCTTGATAACCATATCCTGGGAGTAAGCAAAGAAAGAAAATATAAAAAAAGCCAGAAGCGCAAATACTAATCTCATACACAGCTCCATTAAGTATTTATATAATTAAAACTAATATGTTACCTGTACAAAGTTAATAAAAAGAGCAGTAAATTAGAAAGGAAATTATCGACTTGAAAATTTCATGAATAAAATTCATTAGATACGCTGATAATCATGCTTTATGCCGTCTTATTGATGGAAGCTATAAAATACCTTGCGTAAAGTTCATTAATTTTGTAAATTACATTTTATATAATTTATTCTTAATCGGTGAAAGTGTGAAAAAGAAAATTATTTTGAGCGCAGTTTTGATTGTCATAACTTTGAGTTCATTGATTGCGGATGAAGATGTAGCCCCAAAGCGCAAGAGAATGGGTAGAGCGCACCGGGGGGTATATGTTTCTCTTACAGGGGGCTCGCAGTTTGGTATGTTTTCCAACAATGTATTTGATAAAGGCAGCTATTGGTCCCAGCCGGGATTCTACGAAAATACATATGAAGGCTTTGGTATCCTCTTAGATGGAAAGGCCGGTTACGCAGTCATCGATAATCTGATAGCGCACGCAACGGTAGCCATGTGTCCTTATATAGGAACTGTAGACAAAATGAGCGTCGAGTTGTCTCCGGAAGAGCTCCGGTTGGTGGAAACTTTTTACGGCGCCGGTCTAACGTACTTTTTTATGCCGACTAATTGGTTTATATCAGGCTCGGTCGGATCGACTAACTTCTCTATCAGCGACCAGGACGAGGCAAGGAAAGGAATTGGATATCAAGTTGCAATTGCAAGCGCTAACACTACCTCGAAGCGCTTTAGTATAAGCTATGGATTGTACTATACATACACTTCCGGTTATGGCGCAGGGGCATTCGAGGGGAATATGAATTCGCATAAAATAGGAATGGCTATAGGGGTAATTTACAATTAGAAAATGATGATTTATTTATACCGTTTTGGCGGAATTTAGCTTAGATATATATTAAAAATGGATAAATGAGAACAATATCCATCACCGTTGCCTTGATAATACTTTCCTCCCTTTGCTATGGCGGGGAAACTTTCCGCTATTCAGTTGAAAATGCGGAGCATTTCGCAGAAAGGTACAAGCGCGACGGCGAGGAAATTGCTTTTAATGTAATTGAAAAAAATTGGAACGGGCGCAATTCAATCGTCGCCTTCTACAAGAAGACTCTGCCGTTGGCGGCGAACGCAAGCTCGCCATTGAAGAGCTCTTCAATAATTTATGGGCGGGTTTACCTGCAAACGACCGACTATAATTACCGTGAAATTGAGATCGACGCTTTCGAGCCAAGCGACGCGGAACCTCAAATTACCGATATAGGATTCCTAAACGCCGATCCGGACCGTGAAAACGAACTCATTGTCGTAGTTTCATGGGAGCAAAATACCGAGGCTTTAAAGGGAGCTCTTTACAGGGTATTCGTCTATGACGATGTAAAGGATAGCGCAACAAGGAAATTAAGTTACATTCGCAATATGAGCGATAGGTTCGGGAGCGGTTGCGATGGTAGAGCCCGGGACGGTTCGCGAAGCAAAGCAAAATTCAAAACTATAAATGATATTAGGTTGGAGCTGAAGAGACTAAAGTTCAGGCAGTTTTACGATTAATATTCTGTTAAGGAGATTGAAATGAAGAGATTTGCTTTTATTTTATCATGTTTGCTTGTCTTACCCTGTCTAAGCGCCTCTGCGGGCGTCAAAAGCGACTCCCTAAAGGAAGAGGCGAATAAGGTAGCCCGTAGCTCCCAGTTCGACTTTATCGGGCGTTATACGAAAGACGGGGAACGTTTCAGCTGTTGCGTGCTAATCGATAAGAAATACGCATTAACTACTGCCGGCGCATTCCTTCACTTGCTCAATAAAGCTTCCACAGATAATTCTTCGAATATTACCAATAATTTAAGCCGGTTCAAAGTTATCTTTGGCGACGATACAGTTAAGATCGTCAAATACCAGGTACATCCATCCTATTCCGAGACAACTTCCATGGGCTCCGGGCGTTCCGGCAATATTGGCCAATATAACGCGGTTATTTTAGAGCTGGACAAGCCGATTCGTAATATAGTCCCAGCCAGCCTATGCAATAGCGGCGACGAAATGGAGCGGAAAGCTATTAATGTCAGAATCGATAGGAATATTAAGAAAACGGATAATGGGATTATCGATTCAATAATCAGGAACGGCGAGTTTGTCAGCATCGCCGGCATGACGGGCGGCATAGAAAAAGGAAAAGAAACTTTGCTAATTTCGTTTTCCGAATCCCCAGATATTAGCAAAATGAAGCCTATGCCGCAGGAGGAAGTGGAGCTGAATCGACGTTACAATTTACATATTCCCTGCGGGTTATACACCGAGAACAACGGAGAATGGGAACTAACGGGTATGCTCACCCTCACTAATCATTCCTTTAATACCGGCAGTCCGAATAATATAGAGAACCCGCCCAAAGACGAAGCGAGATTTGTTAGAATATCCTCCATATACGAGTGGTTAAAGAAGGAAATTAATATTAAATAAAGATAGGCGCTTTATATGTTTAATTTGAAATTTACCGTTCCCGCAATAATAGCGGTTTATTTTTTGGACTCTTATACCGCTTATTGCCATGAATTAATTAAAAAAGGGCTCCAGCTATGAAAAACATAATAACTCCAACCCCAAATTATAGCGCTTCAGCTCGCTTTTTCGACGAGCTGCCGCTGTGGTCGGCGCCTTTCGGATTAAAACTATTGGAATTTATCGAGTATAGGCGCGGCATAGCGGCTTTGGATATAGGCAGCGGCGCTGGATTCCCACTAATCGAGATCGCGATGCGGCTGGGCGACGAATCTATAGTTCATAGCGTCGATCCATGGAGAGAAGCATTAGACGTAGCAAGGGGAAAGATAGAAGCCTACGGGCTAAGCAACGTGCAATTATTCGAAGGCGAAGCCGAATCGTTGCCTTTTGAAAATTCAAGGTTCGATTTGATCACAAGCAACAATGGCTTGAACAACGCTCATGACTTTGAAAAAGCGATCGCGGAATGCGCCCGTACGATAAAACCCGGCGGGCAGTTCGTTCATACGATGAATCTCGACAAAACTATGTTCGAATTCTACGACGCCTTTGAAAGCGTTTTGCGCGGAGAAGGTATGACAGCGGAAATAGCCCTTACGCGCGAGCACATCCGGGCTAAACGCAAACCCGTGGAAGCGGTTATTCATACCATGCGCGACAATGGATTCGTCGTTCGGGACATCGAATACGACGAGTTCCACTACCGTTTTGCCGACGGCTCCGCTTTTCTGAACCACCAATTCATTCGAATGGCCTTTTTGGGGGCTTGGGTTGATTTATTACCCACAGACAAAGTAGAGCCTATATTTAATGAGGTGGAACGACGATTAAACGAAACCGCGCGCAGGAACGGCGGATTAAAAATAAGCGTGCCCTTCGCCCTTGTGAACGCCACGTTTAGGTCTTAGGCGTAAACTGATCCAATTCATAAATGCCGTATAGTTTTTCGATTCCCGCTACCTGGTCAATCATCTGGTAATAACCGTCCTTTCCAAAGCGCTTTTCTTCGCGCTTTTCAAACTCTTCGCCTAAATCGTAATATTCATCTTTTGAAATTAATTTCTTGAAGGCCGGGTAAAGAATTGTGTCCTCGCGGGCTGCGTGGGGTTCGTACATCCTTATAAACGCCTGCATTCGATCGAGAAGAGCTTGCTTATCCTTCGCGCTTTTCACGTTGTTCTTCGTTAGGGAGAGTATCTTGTCCACAACTTCCCGGCCCTTGTCGTGTTGCTTGTGGAGCGTATCGACTAGTTGCGTTTCGATATGATTTTTCTCGAAGCGCTTAAAGAGGTAATCTTCCTCAAGCTTTTCGTGGTAATCCTGGATGAACTTTCGGATGATCATCGTGGCGTCATAAAGGGGAAGGTTTGGCAGCTCGGCGTTATTATTAATACGCACGATCGCATCTTTGTAAATTAGCAGTAGGCGACTTAACAATCCATGCTCGCGCATAAGATCTTCATTGGGCGTGACGGGCGCTTCTTCAGTTTCTTTACTTTTCTCGCCATGTTTCATCTGAAATGCGAAACTGCCCGTTTTCGCCAGCGCAACGCCAGTAAATATCAGGCCGCCGTTAATAAGAATGCGCCTTTTACCTTCGCTAAAATCTTCCATATTCAAGCCTCTTTTATTGAAAGTATGAACATAGAATTAACGGATAATAAGAATAGGTATTTTGAGCCCGAGAAGCTGGTATGCGTCGGGCCCGGAATAACTTTATATATGTATAATATACATTGAATTATATCAAAATAATGGTGATAGATCGAAGCCCAGGTTTAATGGAAATGACGCGCATGCGGTGGGAAATAGATGGCTCGGTTCCTTCTCCCATGGGGACTATCTTTGTATGCCAAATCTTGGAGATGACGCGCTAAACTCTTGATAATAGATTGCTCGATTCCTTCTCCCCCGAAAAAGGTTAGGATGAGGGTCATGATAAAATATCCAAATTCTATCTGTTTCATACAACCGCACCTCGCTCCTCTCCTAAGTTAGGCGGGGATGTTAATACGTTAAATGTAAAAGACTTACGGCTATACCGATAATGTTGCTATACAAAGACAGCCCCGTTGGGGCGAGGAATATATCTTCTATCACCAAGCGCTTGCGCATTATTTTCCCTTCCCATCCTGTACCCAGGAGGGGACAGAGGGGTGGTCCGGCGCGGGCGCTTCGCGGAAGGCTCAGCGGCCGCGCGCCATTAACCCTTAACCATTAACCATTACTTTTATCATCTGCTGCGCGTCGCCGTGCTTGATGACGATGAAGTACGCCCCGGGCTCGTAGCGCGAGCAGTTCCAGACCAGGTAGCCGCTGTAGGGCATGGTTTTCTCGATCGTTATGTCTTCCCGGCCCGCCACCTTGCCGTGGATGCTGTAAACGGAGATGTCGTCTTTCTCGATGTCGAGGCTCGTGTCCCAGTAGATCAATGACCGCACTTCGTTCTTCGCCGGGTTGGGGTAGGGCGGGAAGCAGTAGAGGTAGTTCGCGCGCTCGACTTGCGCCTCGTCGCTTGCGGAAAGGGGTACGATGGGTTCCAAAATGCATAGGTTCGGAGCGTTGTAGTCGTCTTCGTAAGTCGCGATAAATCTCTTGCCGTACTGGGTGATGGGTCCCACGACGCGACCGCCGGTCGGGAACGTGCGGAATCGCATGCCGGATTTATCCAAAAGATCGGGGTACGCATAGAGCTTATCGCCGCGCGTAACGTAAACAAAATTCTCGTCGGAGAGGAATCGGATTTCCGACGGCTTGTAGTTGGGGTCGTCCGCTTTGGACCACTCCTCGAATTTCAGCTTGTAGCGCGCGTCGACGTCGATTATGTCTATTTCTTCCATGTTGTCGATTATATTCCTGTGCGCGAGCATAATGTACGTCTTGCCCTTGCTGGTAACGTCCTTTACGAATATTTCTTCGTAATAAGGATCGTATTTCGCTATCGTAGTCCAACTGTCGCCGGCGTCGGTCGTGTAGCGGACTTCGCTGGCGCTGTCCTTCATATTCGCGCAGTGCACGAAGTACGTCAGCGTGTCCACCGCATAGTAATAATCCACCGCCGCGTCGAGAGCGACAATATCCCGTATTTTATTGAACGAGCTGTCGAGAAGGGCGAGCTTGGTGTACTTCTTCTTCGTCTTGTCCACGCCAAGGGAGATGAGGAAGTTATCGCCGAGCTTCTGTAGTTCAGGGGCGAGGCGGGCGTTGCTTCCTCTCGAATTGAAGGCTTCGGAAAATGAAAGACTTTCAAGGTAACTTTTGGTAAACTTATCGCCTTTAGGAGTTGCAGTATACAGCGAAACGGCTTCTAAAACGCTTGAATGCCCGATAAAGTTAATCAATTCCCTGTTTCGGTCAAAATATACATAGGGAAATCTAATGGAACTGCTACTTAAAAGTTCATCCTGCAAAGTAGGCGTAATTGTCGCTCCGTCGTCAGTTGATTTATAAAGAGCTATCCCTGCGAGACCGTCATTTCGGTATTGGTTAAGAAAAAACGAGCTGTCGCCTAATACTATGGGTTTTGTGTATGGGCCCGGAAACGAAGCCTCGGAAATAATTCTTAGGGTCGTATCCCTCATATTCAAAACCCGTACGCTGTTTCTTTCGCCAACTACTATCAAATAGTTCTCTAAAGATGCATAATCTTTAAAATATTCTAGTTCAGTCTGATAAGAATAAATCTCCGGATCATGAAGAAAACGGGATCCACCGCCGAAGACAAATTCTTTATTATTATACAGAACGAATTCTTTGTAAGCTTCTCTTTCAATAATTTTGTTAATTTTATTTAAATCTTCAGTGATGTATGTTGAAAACGAAGAACCTGCGATGTTTTCCTTTTTATAGTCTGTTACCATCTTAAAGTATAAATAAGTAGAATCGCAAGTAATACCCCAACTTCTACGGAATTTTGTGGTATCGTTATGGTAATACTCTCTTGGAATAAAGAAAGTATCTGCTATTTTAAGATCATTGTCGTAAACAATAGCCGAGGAAGAATCTATCTGGGCTACGAGCTTGTCCTTAAAGTAGCAAATAGTATTCTTGTAATACGGGTAAAAACCAAACGCTTTATCCCCAGGATAGCTCTCCGACTTTAAAGGCGTTTGGCCGATTAAGTCAAACTCGCCCGAGAGAGAGTAAATATTCTTCAATCCCCGTAAATAGTAGCCCTGCGATTCCTCAGTTATGTCTATTACCTCGTCGTCTACCGCTTGGGTAATCTCCCAGCTTTTGCCGCCGTCCGCCGAGACTGATACTTCGCCAAAAGAATTGAAGGCTATAATCCTGCCCGGGGTAAACTTCATCTTGATTACTACCCCGCGGCTGAAGGGCAGCCATTGCGCCCAAGTGGAGCCTTTATCGAGGCTGACGAGCGAGGCGCCGTTGTCGCCAAGCGCCGCAAGGTTCTTGCCGTCGCTTTGGATGGTGTAGTAATTTATTAAAAGCGGCTTTACCTTTATTTCCTGGCTTATCGCCGGCTGGCAGTATCCTAAGAAATAAACAGCGATTGAAAGCGCCCATATGATCATTCGTATGTTTATCTTTTTCATAGCCATATTACCTTATTACAATAAATTTCGAAAACGACGATATTTGTCGGTTAGATAATCTCGCGATATAAAGCCCGGGGGAGAGCGACCGGATGTCTATAGAGCTGGGATTCTCCGCCGTAAGTATCTTTTCGCCGTTGGTTGCAAATATCTCCAACCTGTCGCCGGGCGCAGGGCCTACGATCGTAATAAAGTCCGCAGCGGGATTCGGGTAGACCCGTAATTCGGGACCAAACAACGCGGCACTCTCGTCGATTACGCTCGTGAAAACGCCGAAATCGTCGAGCTTCGCTTTGTATATGCCAGCATAGGTAGAGGCATAGACGTATTCGTCGTCGGCGACTATCCGGGTGATCGTGTTCTTATTAAATACGTTTCCCACAGGCCGCCATGAGTTTCCAATATCTTTTGAGAGATATAAGTTATCGTTGCTGGCGCCCGCAAAAATGCATTTGCCGACGATGCAAACGGCTCCAATCTTCAAAAATGGTTGGTTTACAGTCTTCCAATTCTCGCCGTAATCGCTCGAGATGTACATCCATCCTTCATAATTGTACGCGACGACGATGCTGTCCCTGGCGACCACCCCATTTAAATTAGGGCTATCAAAATTGTAGTTTACATTTGTCCAGGACTTACCATTATCGGAAGATTGCAAAAGTGAGTTCCGTGAGCTTGCGAATAAGTAGCGATTATTTCCAGAAATTTTCGTAATGCTTGTTTTATTCAGGTTTTTATCGATTTCGGTAAATGTCTTCCCGCTGTCGGCGCTTGTATAAATTCCTTTTACCGTTCCGGCTAACAGCGCGTCGTTAGCGGCATACAAGCAAGTTGGGGTTACATTGCTCAGAATATTATAATAACTCTCCCAATTGGCTCCGCCGTCATGGGAAACAGCAACCCTGATCGCCGTCATATAAATGCCGTATATAGTTTCGCCTTGCGGGAGAATGGTTGAAAATCCCGGAATTTCGGGATCCGTAACTTTATTTTCCCAGCTGAGCCCCTTGTCGGAGGAGGAATAAACGCCGTTTCCACCGGGGCACGCATACAAATTATTGTCGTATGCCGCCATTTCGTAAATTACGCTCTCGTTCAATCCTGCGTTCTCCTCCTCCCAGCTTTCGCCGAAGTCGGTTGAAACGTACACCCCACTTTGGGACGCTGCGTATATTATATTATCTTTAACCGAAAGATCAGTTGCGCGTATATTGCCCGGCGAATATCGTATAGGGGTAAATGTGTTATTTGCATTTTTATTGAATATTATTATTTTTCGGGATCCATAAGAAAAAGCCGCGTAAAGGTCATTTACCTTAAAAATCTTATCTATTCCATAGCCCGGCGAGCTGGTTACCCAATTCTTTCCCCCGTCCCGGCTGAGGAAAATACCTTTATCGCCGGTTGCAATTAGATCGCCCTCGATGAAGCCAATTGAATAAAATGTAAAATTTGCAGAGCTTTGCGACGTGAAAAGCGTGTCCCAGGTATTCCCATTATTGTATGAGATAATCATACCGGTAGGTTGGTTATAAAAACCCACGACGACAGTATCCCCGTTTGGCGTTGCAGCAAGGCAACTAACTCCAAATATTCGTTCTCCGTTGCGTTTAGGTTTGCTCCAGTTCGTTCCGTTTTCGTTGGATATATAGAGATAACCGATCCCGTCGCTTGCGGCTAAAACTGTTTTTCCTGCGATACATAGCGCGCTGACGCTTGGATTTGGAATGTTCTCATACGCTTTCTCCCACGTAGCTCCTTCGTCGGTAGTTAAGTAAATCCCATTTTCCGTGGCTGCGTATAGGTCGTTTTCTTTTGTATAAAAGCCGTTAATCCTAGGAAGCTTATTAACTCTATTCCAATAGATATTTTCTCTATTGCTGGAATAAAGATATGTCTCCTGGGCTAATAATTGTTTATTTGAAGATATTAATTTATTATTTAGAGCGGTAATATATTCCAAAGGAGAGCCGTAAGGTCCGTTAGCTAACGTCCATTGGGAAAAAGAAGTTTCGCCAAAAAACAGCGAGGACAGCAGTACCGAAATAGTAAGAATATATTTCATATAAATCTTTCCAGAATTTTTAAAAGAAATGGGGTATACCCTAAGTGAGATATACCCCTAAAAAATTAATTGTGGCAGGGCCAGCTGACCAGGCCGCAAGGCGTTGATTCCTGGCCAACTACCGTAGGATAGGGTATCTCGCTGGCAGGAACTTCACAGCTCGGATCCCCACCTGGATTGAACTGGCGCTCCGAGTACACGTATTGACCGGTGTTCGGATCGTAACATGCCCTATATGACTCTAAACAATAAGAATTAGTCTCACAAGGGGAAAATTTGAAAATGATTTGAGAACCTCGCATATCCATCTTCGTTTTCCAACACAAGAAGTGTTTTGTTTGAATTAAACGACTTGTATATGGACAAGGTTCCACGCCGCTTAAGCATAGTACGCCATTTACGAATGCCGGATTCGCTGCTTCCCTCATGATCATATAGATCCATTCGTTCATATTGTGCTTAGCGGCGCAATCGCTAAGAATCTCGAAATGGTGAAGATGAACGTCGACTTGATCCGGGAACATAGTGGCTGCGCAACGTACGCAGAAGTATGCCTGGATCTCGCATCCGTCGATTACCATCATAGCGGATTTTAACGTATACCCCGGCGGGCATTCGTCTTGGGCGCGGGCTATATTACCCCCCCCCCGTAACGGCGAGAAAAACGAGCGTCGCGCAGAGAAGCGCGAGCTTCTTAAAGCGGATAATTGATGTAACCATCATTAACTCCTATAATTGTTATTACACGACCCTGCGCGACT
>JBLNBN010000006.1:0-56763 GCA_050260015.1 Chloroflexota bacterium
GATAAGTTACGGTATCAACTTTTCGCCACTCGGGATTAGAACCTGAAAGCGCAGGGATAAAAGGAGTTATCAAAGCAATAAATATTAATATTAGGAGGCGAGGGATTTTCATAGCAGGCTCCATATAAATGAATTCTAATCACATTTCGCGCGTGTAACTTACGAAAAACGGAACTGATTTGCAAGCGGTTTGTTGTATCCTGTTAAGTTTTGTGAAAAATTGGATATTTTATCATGACCCTCATCCTAGCCTTCTCCCCGGGGGAGAAGGAAACAAGCCTGCAGTTTTCAACAGTTGTGCGCCGTTCTCTTTGGCCCGTCATTCCGGGCGCCAGGCCTGGAATCGATAAATCGTTTGGATTCCTCGCTTCGCTTCGGAATGACAGGTCCTTCAATTGTATGCGTTTGAGCGCTATTTCCAGGCATCCAATCATGTTAATCAGTTTAATCCCGGTTCAGACAAAAAAAGCTCCGCTGCTTTATGCCGCGGAGCCTTTTTTTTAGAAATCAAATTCGATTGGTTATTGGAGCATGCCTACTTCGCGCATGCATTCCTTGATTGTGTTGATCGTCAGGTCGACGTCGTTGTCCAGGCCCATGGAGAAGCGGACGAGGCCGGGCGTCATGCCCATCTCGATCTGCTCTTCCGGCGGGATCTCGCTGGAGGTCGAGCTGCCCGGCGAACTGAACAGCGTCTTGTAGAAGCCGAGGCTGACGGCGAAGTAACCGACGTGCTTTTCCTGCATCTTGATCATCAAGTTATTAGCCGTGTCGCTATCCTTGCAATCGATCGTCAGCATGCCGCTGAAGCCGTATTCGGGATTTATCATGTCCTTAATTAATCCGTGCTGGCGATGCGAAGGCAAACCGGGGTAGAACACCTTAACCCCTGCGTCCTGGAGCGCCTGCGAGAGCTTCATCGCGTTATGGCTGTGCTGCTTCATACGGATATGGAGCGTGCGCATGTTCTTCAGGATGCTGGAGGCGCGGAAGCTGTCGAGCACGGGGCCCAAAAGCATCGCGGAACCGTCGATAACGCTGCGCATGGACGCCACGAATTCGTGGGTCCCGCAGACGGCGCCGCCTACGCAGTCGTTCGTGCCGTTTATGAACTTCGTGAGCGAATAAACGACTATGTGCGCGCCGAGTTCGAGCGGCGTCACGACCATCGGGGAGAAGGTATTGTCCACGACGAGCTGCGCCCCGACGCTGTCGGCTATCTTGCGGAGCTCGCGAAGATCGGCTATTTCGAGCAGCGGGTTGCTGATCGTTTCGCAATAGATTACTTTCGTATTCTCGTTAACCTTCGAGCGAATGTCGTCAAGATCGGTAATATTAATGAAATGCGTCGTAATGCCTAAGCGCGGAAGGAAGTTCTTCATAAGCGCGTAGGTGCCGCCGTAGATCGTTCGGCTGGAAACGATTTCGTCGCCGCTATGGCATAGCTGCAATAGCGTGGTCGAAATTGCGCCCATGCCGGAACCCATTACCTGCGCTTCTTCGGCGCCTTCCATCGCGGCGAGAGCCTGGCCGAGGAAATGGGTAATTGGGCTGAGATGGCGCGAATACAAGAAGCATCCCTCCACTTCTTCCGAAAAGAGCTGCTGCATCTTCTCTGCCGAGAGGAAGGTGTAAGTGGCAGCGTCGGTTATCGAAGGATTGACGTCGCCGAATTCGCCAAAAACCTGGAATTGCTGCAAGCGGGTTGCAGGATCGTTATGTTGCATTGTAAGCGCCTTTATTTAATAATAACTTTTTGGGTCCAACCGTGCGTGTCCTCGATCTCGCCGTATTGAATGCCCGTAATGTGATCGTAGAATTTCTGCGCGAGGCGGCCGATCTTCTGATCGTTAATGATCAGCTGGTTGCCTTTGTAGTCGAGCATTCCTACGGGAGAGATAACCGCCGCGGTGCCGGTGCCGAATACTTCGTCGAGCGTACCGTTGGAGTGCGCGGTGAGAACCTCGTCGATCGTTATCTGGCGTTCCGAGACCTTCATGCCCCAATCGCGGGCTAGCGTAAGCACAGTGTCGCGAGTAACGCCGGCAAGAATCGTTCCCTGGTCGAGCGAAGGAGTGATGATTTCTCCGTTAATAACGAAGACTATATTCATGGCGCCTACTTCGTCCACGAAGCTGTGGTTAACGCCGTCGAGCCAGAGCACCTGCGCGTAGCCCTGCTCCTTGGCCTTGGAACCGGCGAGCAAGGAAGCCGCGTAGTTGGCCGCCGTTTTAGCGGAGCCGAGACCGCCGCGCACCGCGCGAACGTAGTCGTCGGCGACGCGGATCTTAACCGGGTTCAGGCCTTCGGCATAGTACGAAGCCACCGGCGAGGTCATAATGATAAGCTTATACTCGGGCGAAGCGTGCACGCCGAGGAAGTTCGAGCTACCGAAAGCCACGGGACGATAATACAGCGATTGCCCGCGTTTTTTAGGAACAAATTGATAATCTACTTCCGCTAACGCACGGCAAGCGTCCACAAAACGATTCTCGTCGAACGGGGGAATGCATACGCGGCTGGAGGAATGATTTAGCCTGCGCGCGTTCATTTCCGGGCGGAATATGTTTACGCAACCTTCGCCGCAGTGAAAGGCTTTCAATCCCTCGAACACCGACTGCCCGTAGTGCAACGTGCAGAGCGCCGGCTCCATTTCCATGGGGCCGTAGGGCACGATTTCGCCCTCGTTCCACTTGCCGTTCTTATATTCGGCCAGGAAGATGTGGTCTGAGAAGTGAATGCCAAATCCTAAGTTATCCCAATTAATCGTGTTTATCCGGGAGTTAACAGCGCGGGTTACTTTAAAATTAGTCATAATGAATCCTTCGAATTGATTTCAAACGGCAATTGAAACATTTTTCAAAATAATTACCGTAAAGCGCTCAAATATAACAAATTTTTACGGCATATTAATAAAAATGCTTTTTCTACCAATTGCATAGGCCAAGTTGCCCCGATAGCTTGCACATATTTTGGGACCAATGCCGCTCCCGGAATTCGCCCGTGAATAATTATTCAAAATTGTTCTTGCATTCCGCGCATTTTTTTCTTAAATTATTTAAGATACTTCGTTATAATTCGTTTTTCTTAATGAAAAGAATTCAAGATTTCTATTCAAATTTACAAGGAGGGTGATTCGGGAACTAATAAAACACATTAAATTGGCTTGCTGACTTAATTATTGCGCGGCGGAAAAAAGGCCCGCGCTTTAGAAAATGATAATCTCCTAAATAATTCATTTTTACTAACGATCTAAAGGGATGGGTTATGTCAGCTTTTCGATTCCTACTTGGCTCGGGCATAACGAGACGGATCGCAATTGTCTCGCTATTAGCCTGCATTTTCCTTACAATTCAGGCCTTTTCACAGGGCCCAGCATTCCTTAAAGGCAAGATTACCGATAAGGAAACGGGGCAACCGCTAACGAGCGCCTCGGTTTCAATACCGGCGTTAAGACTCGGCGCAATCACGGACAACAACGGCGCCTTCACATTCGAAGCGCCTCCGGGCATTCACACGGTAGAGGTCCGTTACCTCGGCTACGAGACTCAGAATCAGAGGGTGACTCTCGTCGCCGGGCAAACCGCGGAAATAAACGTCGCGCTCTCTTCCAAATCCATTCAGACAAATGAAATCGTCGTAGTCGGCCTTACGGGCGAGGTGGACCGTAATAAGCTTGGAAATACGATCGGCACGGTCACTTCGAGAGAAATAGCAAACGTAGTTTCCCCGTCGGCTATCGACGCGCTCTCCGGCAGGGTCACCGGCTTGAACGTTACCCGCAATTCCGGCACCCCGGGCGCGGGAACCTATATTACTATACGCGGACGAAAATCGATCATGGGATCCAGCGAGCCGCTGTATGTCGTAGACGGCGTTATACTCGACAACTCCTCGCTCTACGATCCTAATGGCGCAGTTCAATACTCCAACCGCGCCGTGGACATCAATCCGCAGGACATCGAATCAATCCAAATACTGAAAGGAGCGTCGGCCGCGGCAATTTATGGCTCGCAGGCCGCCAACGGCGTTATCCTTATTACCACTAAAAAAGGAAAGCTCTCCAGCTACGATAAGCCGGCGCAAATTACTTACAACTCCTCCTACACGATGGATGAGAAGTACGGCAATATAGCGATGCAAAGGAGCTTTGGCCAAAAGCCCGGCACTCACAACACGTACAACCTCGATTCGACTGGCAAGTCGATCCGTTTGCCGGCCGGAACTCCTACGTACCAGCAGGACGACGTCCCGTTCCGCACGGGATGGGGCAATGAGCAATCGCTCAGCATAATGGGCGGCGTGCCGCAATTCGATTACCTGATCAACGGCACTTATAATAATTTATTCGGCTATGTGCGCGGATCCTCGCTCGAGAGGACGAGCCTTCGCGCGAACGTCGGCATCTCGCTGTTCCCGGGCGTTACGGTTCAAACGAATAGTAATTTCATTTCCACGAACAATGATTTGCCGCAGGACGGTTCGAATACTTCCGGTATTCTGCTAGGCGCCTTGCGCACCCCGCCGGAGTTCAATAATAATATTACAAAGAATCCGGACGGCACCCAGCATCAGTTCTGGGTTTACGACAACCCGATCTGGACGGAGGAGAATAATAAATTCAATTCGCAGATCGAGCGCTTCCTGCATTCGACCGAGCTCAAGTGGCTCCCCTTCGAATGGGTTTCGCTGACCGGGCGATTTGGAATGGACCGCTATGAGTATATCAACAGGCAGAGGCTTGCGGTAGGCTCCTCCGGCTCGGAGAACTTAATGGGCCAGATAGACGAGAACCGGTATACGAGCAAGCAATATAACCTGGATTTCTCGGGCAACTTTACCCGCAGATTCATGGATAACGAACTGGAGATGGCGCTTACGCTGGGCGAGCAAACTATTTGGAACGAGTACGCAAGCGTAGGGGCAAGCTCCACCAATACCCTGCCGTTCTTCGACCAGATAACGGCGGGCGCAACGAGAGACGCGACGAGCTATAAATCAGAAAAGATGATCGTCGGGATCTTCGGGCAGTTAAACGCGTCATACCTCGACAGGTACTCCGCCACGGTTTCGTTGCGACGCGACGGAAGCTCGACTTTCGGCGAATCCAAAAAGTTCTATACATTCCCCAAAGCGAGCTTCACATATAACCTATCGAACGAACCGTTTATGGAAGGGTTGCGCGGCACGATTAATAATATTAGGATCAGGGGTTCATGGGGCGAAGCGGGCTCCCCGAATTTACCTGGAGTTTACGCGACAAACTTCCTCTACGGCATAGCCGGCTTCTTCGACCCGTGGGATAGAAATACCGCTTCGGCCAGCCGCGGAGGCTTCCCGGGCATCCGCCAAGGCGGAGGAACGAGCGACGAATTTATAATCGCCGGCTCCAAGGACATTAAGCCCGAGCTCACGAGCGAACGCGAATTCGGTATGGACATCGGGATACTCGACGATAAGTACGGCATCGAATTCACGTATTTCCAGGCGAACGTATTCGATATGATACTCAACGTTCCGGTCGCAGGCTCGACGGGTTACGACCAGGCGCTGCGCAACGCCGCGCAAATGTGGAATAAGGGAATTGAGCTTGCGTTGCATATCTCGCCGGTCGTCGGGGAAAATTTCTCCTGGACCAATACGATTAACTACTCCACGATATGGAATGAAGTTACTAAGCTAACGATCAAACCGGCAGGACTACCGACGACGGGCGACGAATATATCGCACTTTCTGGCGGCTTTGTCGGGATCAACAACGTGGCGATGGTCGGCAAGCCCTTAGGCGTATTCTTTGGCTATGGTTGGCTTCGCGACGAACAGGGCAAAATACTCTATTCCGGCGATAAAGTAAAAATGGCAGGCAATGAGATCGTCCGCGGCAAGAATAACAGGGCGATACGCGATCCCAACGGCGTCGCGTTGCCGGACGATTACGGGCTGGGACTGCTTGGTTCGCCCGTGCAGGACCTACAGATGCAAATCATTGGCGATCCGAACCCGGATTACCAATTAAGTTGGAGAGCGGACATATCGTTCTACCGCGACTTTACTTTAAGCTTCCTAATCGACGGCGTATACGGTTTCGACGTTTGGAACGGCACGCGCGGCGCAATGTATCGCCACGGCACGCACGGGGACACGGAGGATCGCGACGCGCCCTGGTTTAATTTCGACGGGAAACCGGTTATCGACGAAGCTACGGGCCAGCAAGTTACCAAGCTTGAATGGTACAGGACCTACGCGAACGGATTTAACATAAACGAACCGCACGTAGAGGACGGCTCCTTTACAAAGCTGCGGGAAGTTACTTTAGAATACCGCTGGGGCGGATTGAAGGAATGGAATATCAGCAACGTTATATTCCAGTTCTCCGCTCGCAACCTTTACACCTGGACGAAATACTCCGGCTACGATCCGGAAGTCAATACGTTCTCGGCTGCCGAGGGACGCGGATTCGATTACTTCACGCTACCGCAGGTCAGATCCTACCGTTTAGGTTTAACAATAGTATATTAGGAGGCAAGAATGAAAAAGACATATAGATATAGCCAAATCGCGCTAGCCGTCCTGTTTACCGCTTTAACGCTGCTTACGACGAGCTGTATTGACAAGGATATCAACAATTCTCCCAATGCAATTAACGAAGAAGCCGTCAAGAGCGTAGAGGGAGTTTACGGATTGACAATAGCGCTTCAAGTAGCGACTGCAGATTTTTACAGCGGCGACAGGTCGCGCGTCGCTTCGATATGGACCTGGCAAATGGGAGCGCCTCCCGGATTGGGACGCAGCCAGCCAGTTAACTGGAACGTCTACAGGATGGAAGAGGACGGGCCGACTAACGATATGTGGCTGATAGCCTACCGCGGAGTGCGGATAGCCAACGACATAATTAAGTTTACCCCGGAAGTGGTGTTCTCGGCGACGCCGGAGGATAACACCCGGATAAGGAACACGCTACTCGGTATGGCCAGGACTTATAAAGCGCTAATACTCGGCGAAATGGCAGCCTTTTACGGCTCAATCCCAATTAATATTAACGGGTTGGAACCGCCGCAATTTGTATCTCAAACGGAGGCCTATGCTGAAGTTCAGCGACTTTTGGACGAAGCTTTGGTCAACTTTGCCGATCCCGGCCCCGTGGATCGAGATCTGAATTTCGGCGGGGACAAGGACAAATGGTTGGCAGCCGTGCATTCGCTAAAGGCGCGCTACTTCCTGCACCTAAAGAATTACGCAAGCGCGGCTTCCGAAGCCTCGCAGGGCATTGCGGACGCTTCCGGGACTCTCTTCGGCATTTATGGCGAAGGCGCGTCGGAATACTCCCCTTGGGGGCATTGGACGCTAACGGAAGTCGGCGAGCCAATCCGCGGCGAACGGTATTTCGTCAACCTGCTAAAAGCAAACCCCAACGACTCCCGTCTTGGCGAATACTTTACCAGCAACGATAACGGGCAATATTGGGGATTTGCAGTAAGAAACCAGGAAACTGCCGACTCGAACGAGCTGAATACCCTGAAGACAGTTTCGCTTAAGAAGTACGGCGCATACGGCGACAACTTCCCGCTCATTTCCTGGCAGGAAAATCAATTCATACTAGCCGAAGCCAAAGCCCGGACAGGCGCCGGCGGCCTGGAGGAATTGAATTCCGTCATTACGCAATTCGGCCTGCCAGCTTCAACGGCTACGGGGCAGGATTTGATCAACGAAATACTGCTACAGAAATACCTGACGCTATTCCTCGAGGGACAGAGCTACCACGATATGCGGCGCACGGGAACGCTCCCAAGCCCGAATATCCCCCTGAGGTGGACTTATCCGGTCGCCGAAACGAACGCGAATCCAAACGTACCGGAAGACAACGACGAACTTGTTAGGGCTATTCTCCCTTAAGTTCACATTTTTAAATCGCTCTTAGGCCGCCTTCGGGCGGCCTTCTTTTATTAAGCATCTTACTAAATAAAAAAAGCCCCCGAATGTCGTAGTTCGGGGGCTTTACTAATTTAAGGAATCTAACGGTTTTTTATTGACCGTTGTCGAGCATGTCCACCGTATGAGGGCTGATCATGTTCTCGGGTTGCATCAGCATGTCCAATTTCTCCTTGGAAAGCAGCTTGCGCTCGAGCACGAGGTCGTAAACTCTCTTGCCCGTCATAAGCGCTTCCTGCGCTATGCTTGTTGCATTCTCATATCCAATATAGGGATTGAGAGCCGTCACGAGACCGATCGAGTTCTCTACGTAGCCGCGGCAGACGTCTTCGTTGGCCGTTATGCCGTCGATGCACCTGTATTTCAACGTGCTCATGCCGTTCTTAAGAATGTCGATGGACTCGATAATGCTTTGAGCGATTATCGGCTCCATAACGTTGAGCTGCAATTGACCGGCTTCAGCCGCCAGAGTAACGGTTAAATCGTTGCCGATTACCTTGAAGGCGATCTGGTTCACCACTTCGGGGATAACGGGATTGACCTTGCCCGGCATAATAGAGGAACCGGGCTGCATCTTCGGGAGGTTGATCTCGTTCAGGCCGCAGCGGGGACCGGAGCTGAGCAGGCGCAAGTCGTTGCATATCTTCGAAAGCTTAACCGCAAGGCGCTTAACGGCCGAGGAGAAGATAACGAAAGAACCGGTGTCCTGCGTAGCTTCAACTAAATTGGTCGCCAACTTAACCGGCAGACCGGTAATCTCCCAAAGGTAATGGATGCAGCGTTCGCTGAACTTCGGATCGGCGTTGAGGCCCGTTCCGATAGCCGTGCCGCCCATATTGATCTCGAGGAAGAGGCGAGCGTTTTGCTCGAGGCGTTGAATTTCCTCTTCGAGCGTTACCGCGTAAGTCTCGAATTCCTGCCCAAGCGTCATGGGAACGGCGTCCTGGAGCTGCGTTCTGCCCATTTTAACTATATGAGCGAATTCGGCGGCTTTATTCTTAAAGGAGTTGATAAGCTCCTTCAATACTTCGATCAATTCCTGGTTCAAATAAATAAGAGCGATCTTGAGCGCCGTCGGGTAGGCGTCGTTAGTCGATTGAGCCAGGTTAACGTGGTTGTTGGGGTGGCAGTATTTATACTCGCCCTTTTCGCGACCCATTATTTCAAGAGCGCGGTTGGCGATTACTTCGTTGGCGTTCATATTCGTGGAAGTTCCCGCTCCGCCCTGTATCATATCGACTACAAAGTGCGTGTGGTACTTGCCTGTGCGAATTTCGTCGCAAGCTTTAACGATTGCGTTGCAAACTTCGGGCTCAAGCCAGCCAATTTCGTAGTTGGCTTTTGCGGCGGCCATCTTAACTTCCGCGAGAGCTTTTACGAGCGGCGGGAAGTGGCTCAAGCGAACGCCGGAGATATTGAAATTCTCGACGGCGCGAAGTGTTTGAATGCCGTAGTAAAATTCGTAGGGCACGTCGCGATCGCCAAGCAAGTCGTGCTCGGCGCGCGCGCTGCCGGAGACGTATTGCTCGGCAAGATCCACGATCGGGCCGGACGTCTGGCGCAAGCGGCGGGCGATAAGGCTGGCGACGCGGGAGATTACGTTTACGGCTACTTCCGGCGCGGAGCTCATATATTTGCCGAAGTCCTCGCGAGTAATAGTATAAAGCGAGGTTACCGTAGTGGCGCGCGCGCTCGTTGCGTGTGGATTGTCGTCCAAAAAGGCGCCTTCGCCGAAGAACTCGTCCTTCGTAAAGGCCGACATAGTTTTTTCTTTTCCGAAGGGAGTTAATTTATATATTTCAACCGATCCTTCGCCTATTATATAAAATTTCCCGCGCTTTGCGCCCTTCTCGTAGATATGCTCGTTTCGATTAAACCTTTCAGTCTTAAATTCCTTTGCCAGCTTAGCTACTTGCTTGTCGTCCAAATCTTTAAAAATCTCGATTTTGCTGATCAACGTATTAAGTTTATTTTCAGGCATTATTTTACCTTTATGAATTTTGGAAAAATACATTTACAAAATTACAATAATATTTAAGCCCGAAAAATTCTTTCGGAAATTATTAATGCTTTTAGGTTAATTTCGTTTATATCTTAAAAGAATAGGCATAAAAAATGGACATACGCGAACTTAACGATAGAATCGCCGCCGAGAGCGCATTCATCGAAACGCTTCAAATGGAAATAGCGAAGGTAATCGTCGGCCAAAAGCAAATGGTGGATCGCCTGCTAATCGGGCTGCTCGCCCGCGGACACGTGCTGCTCGAGGGCGCCCCGGGATTGGCGAAGACCTTGACGGCCAGTTCGCTCGCCGCCGCGATCGACGCTAAATTCTCGCGCATACAGTTCACCCCGGACCTGTTGCCGGCGGACCTGACGGGCACGCTGATCTACAGCGCGAAAAACGAGGAGTTCACCGTCAAGAAGGGCCCGGTCTTCGCAAACTTCGTGCTCGCCGACGAAATAAATCGCGCCCCGGCAAAGGTGCAGAGCGCGCTGCTCGAAGCCATGCAGGAGCGAAGAGTGACTATCGGCGACGAAACGCATACGCTCGAGGAACCCTTCATAGTGCTGGCCACTCAGAACCCGATCGAGCAAGAAGGCGTGTACCCGCTGCCGGAAGCGCAGATAGACAGGTTTATGCTTAAAGTATTGGTCCCCTACCCCTCGCGGGAGGAGGAGCAGGTAATTATGCGGCGAAACTCGAAGGAGCCGCCCGCCCCGGTAAATAAAGTCGTCGACGCCAGGCAGATACTTCGCGCCGGCGAAACCGCCCGCAGCGTCTACATGGACGACAAGATTGAAAAATATATACTCGACGTCGTCTTCGCGACGCGCGCGCCCGAGGAATATAAGCTAAAGAAGCTCTCGGGGCTGATCTCCTACGGCGCGTCTCCGCGCGCCTCGATTAACTTGGCCCTCGCCAGCAAAGCCCACGCGTTCCTACGGCATCGCGGGTTCGTTATCCCCGAGGACGTCCGCGCCATTGCGCGCGACGTTATGCGGCATCGTATCGGGTTGACTTACGAAGCCGAAGCGGAAAATATTACGAGCGAGGACATCCTGAGCGAAATACTAAACCAGGTAGAGGTGCCGTAGCCATGCGCCGGACAAATGAAAATAACGGGGCGGGCCGGCGAAATGGATAGAAGCGAGCTATTAAAGCAGGTGCGGAAGGTCGAAATAAAAACCCGCGGCCTGACGCGGCAAATCTTCTCCGGCGAATACCAGAGCGCCTTCAAGGGACGCGGCATCTCGTTCAGCGAGGTGCGCGAATACGCCCCGGGGGACGACGTGCGGACTATCGATTGGAACGTCTCGGCCCGGCTCGGCAAGCCGTATATTAAAATATTCCAGGAAGAGCGCGAGCTCGAAGTGATTTTACTAGTAGACATAAGCCGCTCGAGCGAATTCGGAGCCGCCGGGAAGCAGAAGCGCGCCTATGCGACGGAACTTGCGGCGACCATAGCCTTCTCGGCGATGCAAAACAACGATAAAGTGGGAGTAATCTTCTTTTCCGATAAGATTGAAAAATACCTTCCCCCGAAGAAAGGGCGGACGTACGCGCTTCGGATAATCAGGGAGCTGCTGGAGATCGAGCCCCGAAGCCCGGGCACCAACGTCTCGCAGGCCTTAAGGTTCCTGACGAACGCGCGAAAGAAGCGCGCTATTTGCTTCGCGCTGTCGGATTTTATAGCCCCGGACTTCACGCGCGCGCTAAAGATAGCGGCCCGAAAGCATGACCTGATAGCCCTGAACGTATTCGACAAACGCGAGGGCGAGCTGCCAAAAGTAGGACTTATCGAATTAATCGACGCGGAAACGGGCAGGCGCGCGACGCTAGACAGCTCCTCCGGCGCGGTCCGGCAAGCATATAGCGAGAGCTGGACGGCCAGGAGCGCGGCCCTCCGGCGCACGTTTCGCTCGGCGGGCGTGGACCTCATCGAGCTGCCGACCGACGCCTCGTTCGTCGGCCCGCTCTCGGCGTTTTTTAAGTACCGCGAACGTCGAAAATGATTTTATTATATTCTAATGCAGGATGCATTTATCCACCTATAATACGGACAAAACAAAAATGAAAATTGCCGACTCGCATTGCGACACTTTGACCGAATATAAATACTGCCAATTCGAGAGCGAAAGCGCGCATTGGAACTTAAAGAGATTCCGCAATATAGGAGGGGCGCTGCAGTACATGGCCGTCTTCACCCCGCCGGAATTCGCCGGCGACTCCGCTCTGCGCTATGCGTTCGAGATACTCGGCAACTACGCCCGGCAAAAGCCGGATGAAGTCTCCACCCTGCTCTCCTCCGGCGGATGGCGGGACGACAAGCTGAACGTCATACTCGCGCTCGAAGGCGCTTCCCCGATAATAAATAAAATTGAAAATCTTTACGCGTTCTACGCTCTCGGCGTTCGCGCTATGACGCTGACGTGGAACCATCGCAATTTCTTAGCCGACGGCGTGGAGGGCGATTCTGGGTTGACGGCTTTCGGCCTCGAATGCCTGAAGGAAATGGAAACGCTTTCGATGATAGTCGACGTATCGCACCTGAACGAGGCGGGCTTCAAGGACGTCTGCCGCCATGCCGAAAAGCCTTTCATGGCCTCGCACAGCAATAGCCGCGCCATCCACGAGCATCCGCGAAACTTGCACGATTGGCAAATTAAAGAAATAATCGAGCGCGGAGGCTTTATCGGCATAAACCTTTTCTCGGGATTTATTGGGCCGGAAACTGAGAATTTGAAAGAGAGAATGCTGCGCCACATAGAGCGGATCCTCTCCCTCGGGGGCGAGCGCGCGCTCGGCTGGGGAGCGGATTTCGACGGGATACAGCAATGCCCGTTCCCGGACGCCGCCGCTTACGTCGAGCTCGAGCCGATGCTCCGCGAGCAGTTGGGCTTGGAGGAATCGGTCGTCGAGGGAATAATGTATAAAAATCTAATCGATTTTACTTTAAAAGCTCTCCCGGGAGCCTCTACGATTTGATTTCTTTGGTTGGATTTGCTATTTTGCTAAATAATAAAAACAAAATATTAAAAAATAGTTATCCGCATGCCTGATTTACGCGATTCCAAGATCTCTATCGTCGGCGCCTCGCAAGGTATCGGCAAAGCCCTCGCGCTTGAGCTGGCCTCCCGCGGGGCGGAGCTTTTCCTGCTTTCCCGCGACGAAAGAGCCCTCGCCGAAGTCGCGGCGGAAGCCGGGCGGAGGGGCGCAAAAGCGCATTATGCAGTATGCGACGCCACCGACCTGGACCGCATGAAAGAGCGCGCCAAGGAAGCCGCAGTCGCGATGGGACGCATCGATATCGCGGTGCTCAACGCCGGCGTTGCCGGCTCGGGATTTGCCGACGAGTTCTCCTCGGCGAAAGTTAAAAAGATCTTTGACGTGAACGTTTACGGGCTGGCGCACGGTTTGGAAGCATATATCCCGATTATGCTGGCGCAGGGCGGAGGAACGATAGCCGGGGTCAGCTCGCTCGCGGATTCGCGCGGGTTCCCGGGTTCCGCGGCTTATAGCGCTTCCAAGGCGGCCGCGTCGCACCTGCTGGAGGCTACGCGGGTGGAATTGCGTAATCGCGGAGTTAAGGTAATTACCATTAAGCCCGGCTTCGTCAGGACTAATATGACTAATAAGAATGACTTTACTATGCCTTTCTTAATGGAAGTCGACCGCGCCGCTAAGATCATCGCTAACGGCTTGGAGAGGGGTAAGCCAAGGATATACTTCCCTAAGATGATGACGGCCATCTCCACGCTCGGCAGGATAATCCCGGGCGCGATCTTTGACTGGGCGTTGAAGGATAAAAAGTACTCAGCCAGAAAAATTGATAATCCGCCAAGCTGAAAAATGCGGCTAGCGCTAAGATAGTAATTATTTTACCGGTGTTAATTTGAAGATAAACGAATCCACAATTATAAGCGAAAACCTTGACCCGTTCGGCAGGTTAAAGGAAACCCGAGAACGTCGCGACAAGGAACGCGAAAGACTAGACAACGAACCCGTAAATATGTTCGATTTTAATAAAATGCCATGCACGGACGATACCGACCGGGCGATGGATTCGTTAAACGCGCAGTCGCCCGAAAAGACGACTGAAATTTTTGGCTCCGCGCCGGAGTTCAGCGTTATCGTGCCCGTCTACCGCGAAGAAAAGATCCTGGATCGGCATCTCTCCCAGTTTACCCCCGAATTACGTTCGAAGTTCAATTTTGAATTGATCGTTAGCGACGGCGGCAGCGAGGACGCAACGGTCGAGATCGCGAAAAAGCACACCGAACTCGTAGCGCTGCATACCGAGAAACGGAGGCAAACCATCGCCGAAGGCCGGAACCGCGGGGCGGAACTCGCCAAAAGCGACACGTTGGTTTTCATTAACGCCGACACCTTTCCAAAGGACGTCGACAGCTTTCTCTCCTACATACGGCATTGGGCCGGGAGCGATTCCGCCGAGACCGCCCTTGCTTGCTACGTGGATTGCTTCGAGGAGGAGCGGGGGTGGCGCGAGAAAGCCTTCTACGGCGCGCACAACCTTTACGTAAGCGCTCTTAATAGATTGGGCCTTGGGATGGGCCGCGGGGAATGCCAAATAGTGCGAAAGAACGCCTTCAGGACCGTCGGCGGATACAATTCCAAGGTGGTCGCCGGGGAGGATTTCGATCTCTACAGGAGGCTCGCTAAGATTGGCCGGATAAAATTCGAGAAGAATTTGGTCGTGCTCGAGTCGCCGCGCCGGTTTAAAAAGTACGGCTATATGCGCACCGTATGGTTCTGGACGATAAATTCCTTAGCCGTGATGATAATGGGCAAGTCAGTTTCCAAAGAGTGGGAAGCAGTGAGATAGGCTGGCGAACGTCAAATTTTTTTCTTTATTCGACGTCGTCTTAAAGGCAAATTACCGATAAATATTGGTTTTCCATTAAATTTCGCAGGCTTTCCTATGGCTGAATACGAATCCTTGCTCGAGATCCTGAAAAACTGGCAAAAACTCGAGGACGCCTCAGTCGAAAATAGCACTAAGATAATAAAGCGTTCGACTAATCCGATCGTACAACTGATAATGGAGATCATCCGCCAGGACAGCGTCGTCCACCGCCGCGTCCAGCAAATGATAATCGACAATTTCGAAAAGGCCGAGTTCGAAATTACTTCGGAGGAGATCGACGAATTGAGCGAAGAGCTTGCCGAGCACGAAGAAATGGAGCGCAAGGTAATAGATCTCGCCAGGGAATCCCTTGCAAAGGTCGATTCCGGCATAGTCCAATACCTTTTGAGCTACCTGCTGACCGACGAAGAGAAGCACGACCGCCTGCTCGACGAGCTAGAAAAGATAAAGAAAACTTAGGCGCGCTCGCCCAGCGAAAGTTCATACAGCCTGCGATAGGCCCCGCCCAACGCCATTAGTTCGGCGTGGCTTCCGCGTTCGACTATCCTGCCTTTGCTCAGCGCTATAATCTCGTCGCAATCGATAATAGTTGAAAGCCTGTGGGCTACTATTATCGCGGTCTTATCCTTCAAGGAACGATTAATCGCCTCCTGCACCGCTTTCTCCGATTCGTTATCGAGCGCGCTCGTCGCCTCGTCGAATATTAATATCTGCGGATCCCTCGCCAATGCGCGGGCTATCGCTATGCGCTGGCGTTCCCCGCCCGAAAGCGTCACTCCCCTATCGCCGATATTGGTGTCGAAGCCCTCCGGCAAAGCGGAGATAAAGCCATACGCGCCGGCAAGCTTCGCGGCCTGCTCGATCTGTTCGCGCGTAATGTCCCTCATACCGAACCTTATGTTCTCGGCCACCGTGTCGTTGAAAAGTATATTTTCCTGCGATACGACGCCGAAGAGCGAGCGGTAGCTCTTTAAATCGAGATCTTTAATCTCCTTGCCGTCGATAGTAATTTTCCCAGATTCCGGATCGTAGAATCTAATGATCAAATCCAGTATAGTCGATTTCCCCGAACCGGAGGCTCCTACAAGCGCGATCTTTTTGCCGCGCGGCGCCTCGAAGCTGACGTCCTTTAAAACCTGGTCCTTCTCGTAGGAGAAATTAATATTCTCCAACTTGATCGAATCCTTAAAGCCCTCTATAGGATGAGCGCCGGAAGCAACGCGTTCCGGTTCCTCAAGTATGGCGAAAATTCGTTCCGCCGCGACGAAGCCGCGCTGGTACTGGGCGATATTATTTATAACGGACGCTATCGGGTTCATTATAGCAAACAGCGAAAAAAGAAACAGCATAAGGTCGTCGGCCTTCATTCGCCCGGCAAAAACGTCCCCTCCGCCTACGAAGAGCACAACGCAGAGAGCCGCGATAGCGAATATCTCGTTTATCGAGGGGATCATCGTGATCACCTTCTTATGCTTAACTGCCGAGCGAACGAATTTATTCGAATCGGCCAGGAACCTTTCGGTAGCGGTTTTCTCCGCGTTGTAAGCCTTGATGGCTCTTATCCCGCCTATCGTCTCCTGGAGCGTAGAGGTGTATTCCGCCATAGCGAGCTGCATACGCGTGGAATACCTGCGGAGGAACTTCCGCGCCGTGCGTATGATTATTAAGCTGACGATGCTCGTGGAAAATGCAATTAGCGTTAATTTTATAGAAATAGGGAGCAGCACGAAAAGGAATAATATTACCTGCAGGGACTCCCGCATAAGCGTCACGAACGAAGTTATCATCGTCTGGTTGACGACGCCCACGTCGTTCGTAATAATCGAGATAAGGCTTCCCTGCTTGCGGCGGCTGAAGAAGTCGAGCGACAATCGGGTCATTTTCTCGAATATCCTATCGCGGATCGATTTAATTATCCCCTCTTCGAATTTAACGGTAACAATACCGCCAAAGTACTTAAATATATTTTTTACCAGGAAGACCGCGACAATTAAAAAAGTAAGATTGAGCAGGGAGCCCGTAAAGTCCCCGGGCCTGGCGATAAGCGAGTTAATCATCCCGAAGAAATAAGCCTTAATTTCTCCCATCCAGCGTTCGAACCCCGTCCCAACGATAGGGGCGGGAGCGGACTGCGCTTCCCCGAAAAGTATCTGCATGACGGGCTTTATAAGCGTGATCGATAGCGCGTTCGTCGCGGAAAATAGAAGGTTTAACACGATCGAAGCCGCTAAAATCGATTTGAACGGCTTGATAAATTCCAGGGTTTTAAAAAAGAGGCGACTTTTTTTTGCTTCGTTATTCATATTATTTGCGTTTGCGTTTCTATAGGAATTCAAATTAACAAAAAAACCGATAATCGCAGGTCATCCAGCCCTACCCAAAAAAAATCATCATTTATATATCAATTATTAATATAAGCCTAAATCTATAAAAATTAATCGATGAGAAATTTTAAATAAATTTTAAATTAAATATTGAAAAGTTATGTATTTATTGTTTTTTTAGAAGGAATTATTTCTTAAGTTACAAAAGTGAAAGAGAGAAATTTTTCTCTTTTTAAAAGCGGGTAATAATGAGTTGACATAAATTCTTTGTTCACCATTCGCAAGAGGAGGTCTAATGTCGAAAATTGCAATTATCGACGACGATCCGGATATTGTTGAAGCTTTATCTTTCCTTTTAACCGCAAAGGGCTACGACGTAGTCGCAGCCGTAAACGTCGACGACGCTTTAAGCTTAGTCGAATCGTCTCGTCCGGACGTTATTATCCTGGACGTTATGATGGTAGAGCCGGACGACGGTTTTTACTTAGCGAACAAGTTTCGCAAGCTAGGAATTGAAGCTCCGATCATTATGCTCACGTCGGTCGCCAAGGTGACGGGTTACGAATTCGCGAAGAGCGAGCGACTGCCCGTTCAGGAATTCCTTGAAAAGCCAATCTCCGCCGAGAAGCTGCTCGAGTACGTCTCGAAGTACGCCCCAATCGTTAAGCTAACTAATTCGGAGGGCGCAAAATGTTAGTTTCCGAGAAAAACGCGCTGACCGAAGAAATCGAACGCCTGTCCGAAATTTACGGCGAAGGCAGCCAGGCCCTTCTTCCCATACTGCAGGAAATCCAGATCAAGCACGGCTACGTCTCCGACTACGCGCACCAGGAAATCGCCCGCGTTTTAGGGCTGCATCCCGTCGAGGTCTACGGCGTCGTCTCCTTCTACGCCTTCCTGCGCGCAAATCACCGCGGACGCTACGTCGTCAGGCTCTGCAAGACGATCTCCTGCGACCTCGAGAGCAAGGACGCGGTCGCGCGGGCAATCGAACGCGAGCTGGGCATCAAGTTCGGCGAAACGACCCATGACGAAAAATTTACGCTCGAGTACGCCAACTGCATGGGCATGTGCGATAAAGGCCCGGCCATGCTAATCAACGACCAGGTTTACACTAACTTGACGCCGCGAACCGCGGTCGATATTCTTAAAACTTGCAAATAAGGAGCTAAACTATGCCAATATTAAACGGAAGCGTATTGTTCCATCCGTCAAATCAAGGCGATGGATTATCGGAAGCTCTGTCGCGCAAGCCGCAGGATATCGTAATGGAAGTTCGCGAGTCCGGCCTTAAGGGTAGGGGCGGGGCGGGATTCCCCACGGGCACTAAATGGATGCTCGCCGCGGCGGCCAAATCCGATCTCAAGTTCGTCGTTTGCAACGCCGACGAAGGCGAGCCCGGCACGTTCAAGGATCGCGTCCTGCTGGACGAGTACCCGAAATTAATGTTCGAGGGAATGGCCATCGGCGGCTACGCTATCGGCGCGCGCTACGGTTTCCTCTACCTTCGAGGCGAGTACCGCTACCTGCTGAAGAAACTCCACGAAGAGCTCGACGAGATGCGCGCCCAAAATAGATTGGGCGAAAACATACTCGGCACGGACTTCAGCTTCGACATCGAGATCCGGCTCGGCAGCGGCGCGTACGTCTGCGGCGAGGAGAGCGCGCTCATCGAATCGCTCGAGGGCCACCGCGGCGAGCCGCGCAATCGTCCCCCTTTCCCCGTCAATACCGGCTTTATGGGGAATCCTACCATAGTGAACAACGTGGAAACTTTCTCCACCGTTCCGGTCATTATTCATAAAGGAGCCGATTGGTTCCAATCAATCGGCACAACAAAGAGCAAGGGCACTAAGCTCGTTTCCGTCTCCGGCGATTGCGAGAGCCCGGGCGTTTACGAAGTTCCTTTCGGCACGACTATCCACGAGATGCTCGAGCTCTGCGGCGCGCGCGACGTCAAGGCCGTGCAGGTCGGCGGCGCGTCCGGCTACTGCGTGCCGAGCAGCGAGCTGAACCGCGAGCTGAGCTTCGAGGACCTCTCGACCGGCGGCTCTATAATGGTATTCGACAAGAGCCGCGACATGCTCGGCGTTCTGAAGAACTTTATGGAATTCTTCGTCGAGGAGTCCTGCGGGCAATGCACTCCCTGCCGCATAGGCAATATCAAGTTGCTCGAAGGCGTGGAAAAGGTCGAGCGAGGCGAATGCACAATCTCTTACCTTAAAGAGCTGATCGACCTCGGAAAGACTATGCAGGTCGCCTCGAAATGCGGCTTGGGTCAATCAAGTCCGAACCCCTTTATTTCAATAATGACCAATTTTGAGAACGAAATTTTCAAACACAGGTAGGGAATCGATATGGAATCAAAGATATACCAAAAGCGTTTACCGACTTTTAAACCCAAACCGGAACCGCTCAGGGCGGGCGAAGGCGAATACATCGGTTCGCACGTGGAAGTGACGATAAACGGTAAAGCTATAAAAGCTCCGATAGGAACGACTATACTCGAGGCATGCCGCCAGAATAATATCCATATTCCGACGATTTGCTACCACGAGGACCTCTGCATCGCAGGCGCGTGCCGCGTGTGCGTGGTCGAAATTGAAGGAATGCCGAAGCTGCAGGCTTCCTGCGCCTTCCCGATTACGAGTCAAATCAAGATACACACAACGTCCGAAAAAGTCCGCAAGGCGCGCAGGCACATTCTGGACCTAATGCTCAGCGAGCACTACGGCGAATGCTATTCATGCGCGAGGAATAATAACTGCGAACTGCAAAAGCTCGCCAAAGAATACGGAGTCGACGATTACCGGTTCGGCCACGTAAAGGAACGCAAGCGCCCGATAGACAATTCCAGCTACTCGGTCGTGCGCGATATGGACAAATGCATCCTCTGCAAGCGCTGCGTGCGAACCTGCTACGACCTGCAGCAGGTAGGCGCGCTCGAGGCGGTCAATCGCGGCGCCGAGACGAGGATATCCACCTTTATGGATAAGCCGCTGCTCGACGTAATATGCATTAACTGCGGGCAGTGCATAAATCGATGCCCGACCGGCGCCCTGAAAGCGAACGACCCCTCCGACGAGATCTGGGAGGCAATAGACAACCCGACGAAGCACGTAGTTATCCAGACAGCGCCCTCCCCGCGCGCTTCAATCGGCGAGGAGTTCGGGCTGCCGCCGGGGCATTCAATGACGCGCGAACTCAATACCGCCCTACGTATGATCGGGTTCGATAAGATATTCGACACCGACTTCACGGCGGACCTGACGATCATGGAGGAGGGCACGGAACTCCTAATGAGATTAAAGCGGCTTCTGAAGGACGGCGACACGTCGGTCGCGCTGCCGCAGCTTACTTCCTGCTCGCCCGGGTGGATCAAGTTCATCGAGCATTTCTACCCGGACCACCTGCAATACCTCTCGAGTTGTAAGTCCCCGCAGCAGATGTTCGGCTCGCTTATCAAAACTTTCTACGCAGACAAGCAAGGCATTGATCCGGCGGATATAGTTACAGTTGCCGTTATGCCCTGCTCCGCGAAGAAATTCGAGTGCAATCGTCCCGAGATGACGAGTTCAGGCTTCAAGGACGTCGATTACGGCCTGACTACCCGCGAGCTCGCCCAGATGATACGCGAGGCGGGTCTCTTCCTTCCCGAGCTACCGAAGAGCGATTTCGACGATCCGTTCGGCGAAGCCTCCGGCGCCGGCTTAATATTCGGCGCGACGGGCGGCGTTATGGAGGCGGCTCTCCGCACCGCTTACGAACTCGTCACAGGCAGGGAAATCCCGTTCGAGAACTTAAACGTAACGCCATGCCGCGGCTTCGACGGGGTAAAGGAGGGAGCCGCGCTGCTCGAAAACGTCCTTCCCGAATGGGACTTCCTCGAAGGCGTCGAATTGAAGTTTATGATCGCCCATGGCACGGCAAATGCTAAGAAAGTAATGGAAGCTCTGAAGAAGGGCGAGCTCTCAGGTTATCACTTTATCGAAGTTATGGCTTGCCCGGGCGGCTGCATCGGCGGCGGCGGTCAGCCGATCCCGACTTCGCCCGAGATCAGGGCTAAACGCGCCGAAGCGATTTACAACGAAGACGCCGGGCTCCCGCTTAGGAAGTCGCACGAGAATCCGCACGTCAAGTACCTCTACGAGCGGTTCCTCGTAGACGGACCGTGCGGGCATATTTCGCATAAATTGCTCCATACGCATTACGTAAAGCGCGGAAACTTCATCGCTTAATAGTTAAAGAAGGGGCGTTTAAATTGCCGAAAAGCGGATTTTTCACTTTAGTTCCGCCCAGGGTCCAATTCGAAGGATTCTGGGCGACTATTAAAAGGCGGAACCGATGGCTTATCAAGCTGCGATTCGGGGCCGTCGCGTTGCTCTGCGCCCTAATCGTCGCTATAGAAGCCCTGGAAAATTCGCTGAACGGCTTTTCGCTCGACACAACCCCTCATTGGATCATCGCGGGCGGGATACTTGGCTATAACCTTGTGTTCCGCCGCGTTTGGAACCGATTGGATACATATAAGAAATTCCACAGCATGCACCTTTCCCTGCTGCAAATCTGCTTCGATCTTGCGGCGCTAATGCTGTTCATATACTTTACAGGCGGGGTGGAAACTCCCCTTTTCCTGTTCTTTATCTTTCACACGATATTAGGAGCGCTCTTCCTTCCCGCGCCGATTATTTTCTTGATTTTCACATGTGTTGTAGGATGCGCGTTGGCCGCCTCGTTATTGGAATTGAACGGAGCTATTCCCCACCACGCCGTGCAGGGGCTGCTGCCGTTCACGCTTTACGACAACCCGGTTTACGTTGCCGTATTCTTTACTCTCTTCGCCGTTTCTATCTTCCTCAGCATCTATTTGACCAATTCCGTGGCGCGCGAGCTCTACGAGAGACATCGCGACCAGTGGATGATCAATCGAAGGCTGGAGGAAGTGGAAGTCGCTAAGACGAAGTATGTGATGAGCGTGGTGCACGACCTGAAAACGCCCATAGCGGCGGTCATTACATACGTGAATATGCTGCTCGACGGCACGCTCGGCGAGATGAACCCGCTGCAAAAGCGCCCGCTCGAACGCTCGCGCATCAGGCTGACAAACGCCATAGCGATAATTAACGATATACTCCAGATCGCCTATATCAAGATTGACAAGGATAAGCTCGATATACAGGCGATCAACCTGATCCTATTTTTGCGGGAAACAAGCGAGGAATACTTCGATCTCGCCCGTTCGAAGGAATTAATCTATGAAATAGAGAATCTAACCCAACGTGAAATATTCGTAAACTGCGAGCCAAAACTATTGAAGCTCGCGCTCTCGAACCTGATCTCGAATGCGATTAAATACACGGAGGAAGGCGGGCGCGTCTCCGTCTCCGCCGCAAGCGAAGCCGGGAGAGTTGTACTAATATTCGCCGACACAGGAATAGGAATACCGCAGGCGGAAATAAGCAAAGTATTCGACGATTTCTACCGCTCCACAATATCGAAAAAGAAGGGCATCGAGGGCACCGGGCTTGGAATGTCCATCGTTAAGCAAATCATCGAGCGGTTCGGCGGCACGATAAAGATAGTTTCGCCATCGCACATTTCCCCGTCCGAAGACAAGCCCGGAACGGACGTGATAGTCGACCTGCCTGCGGCGTTAGTTGCTGCCGCTCAGCCGGAGACAAGCCGGACGTAGAGCCTCCCGGATATTTACAAATCCTCTTCCGGCTTATATCGCCGCAGGAGCAGCGAGAGCGAGATAACGGTAACGCTGCTCGCAGCCATGGCCAATCCGGCCAGCTCCGGCGAAAATCTCCAGCCGGTAAACGGCGTCAGCGCGCCCGCCGCCAGCGGCACGAGCGCGGCGTTATAGGCGAAGGCCCAGAAGAGATTCTGGCGAATGCGGCGCATCACCTTTTTCCCAAGGCCGATAGCGACGGGAATTGAGCGCAGGTCCTGGTTCATTATCACGACCTCCCCGCTCTCCAGGGCGATGTCCGAGCCGCCCCCGATAGCTATGCCTACGTCGGCCATAGCAAGCGCGGGCGCGTCGTTGATCCCGTCGCCGACGAAGGCCACGGTTCCGACCTCCGACTTCATCTTCACGATTTCATCCGCTTTTTCTCCGGGAAGAGTTTCAGCGGCTATGCGCTTAATTCCCAGCTTAGCGGCGATATCCTCGGCGGCGCGTCGGTTGTCGCCCGTTATCATCCCGACCTCTATTCCGCGGCGGTTCAGGGCCGCTATCGCGTCGCGCGCGCTGTCCTTTATTTCGTCGGCAATAATAAAAGCGCCGACGAGCTTCCCGTCGCGTGAAATTAACGCTTCGGCGCCGATGGGTAGATTATCTGTCTCCAGGGCCGATATGTCCGCCCCGCGAGCCGATAGAAATTTACGACTGCCAATGAAGTAAGCGCCGCCGTCGATAGCGCCGGCGACTCCTTTTCCGGAGTAATTCTGGAACTTCTCGACCTTTACCCCGTTCGCCGTCCCGCGCTCCTCGGCGTAACGAGCGATAGCCTGCGCGAGCGGGTGGGCGGAGTTTTTCTCCAAAGCTCCCGCAATCCTGATTATCTCTTCACCGGAAGCGCCGTCGAACGCTCTAAATTCAGTAACGCGCGGCTTTCCGAGCGTCAGCGTCCCCGTCTTATCGAATATGACAGTTTTTATCTTTTCAAATTTCTCGAGGTTTTCCGGGTTTTTAATCAATATCCCCAGCTCGGCGCCGCGGCCTATTCCGGCGGTTACGGCAGTAGGGATAGCCAATCCCAGCGCGCACGGGCAAGCGATAACTACGACGGCGATAAACGCCGCGAACGCGAAGTTGAGGCTCTCGCCGGCTATGAAGTAATGAACGGCGAACGTCAGTATCGCTATAGTTAATATAATTGGAATAAACACGCCCACTATCTTATCGGCGAGGTTTTGCACCGGCGCCCGTTTGGATTGCGCGTTTCGTACTAAAGAAATGATCTGGGCAAGAAGGGTTTCGCGGCCAACGCGCTCCGCCGTTATCCTGAGCGTAGAGTCCCCGTTCACCGTCCCTGCTACGACCGTGTCTCCGACGTCCTTGCGCTTCGGGAGCGGCTCGCCCGTTATCATCGATTCGTCCGCGTAGCTCGCGCCCTCGTAAATCACGCCGTCGACAGGAACTTTCTCGCCGGGACGGATTAATAGCTTAGCTCCGGCTTCTATTTCTTCAATTGGAATTTCGCGCTCGCCCCCCTCGTCGATCAGGATAGCCGTTTTAGGCTGCAATCCCGCGAGTTTCTCAATAGCCTGCGAGGTCTTGCCCTTAGCCCGCGTTTCAAGGAATTTCCCGAGCATTAAGAAAGAGGAAAGCATTATAGCGGTTTCGTAGAACATAAACTCTTCCGAATTCAGCAATCCAAACGTGCCCGCTACCGAGGCTAAGTACGCCGCCCCTGTGCCCAGCGAATACATCACGTCCATATTCAGGCTGCGATTCCTGAGCGAGCGGAAGCCGGCTGTAAATATCGGGTAAGCGACGTAGGCGAAGACAGGCGTTGAGATGACAAACAGCCAAAGCGACATTCCGTGCAAATGCATTCCGGGCATGTACATTAAAATCATTATCGGGATCGAAACCGCCAGTCCAATTGTTATTCTTAAAAGCCTTGCCCGCTGCTGCTTGCGCGTCATGGCCGCAAGCGTTTCGGGATCGGGTTCCGTGCCGAGATACTCGTAACCGGAGCTTGTGACGGCTTTCTCAATCGCGCCGAAATCAGTTTGAGCTTTATCGTATTCGATCGTAGCGCTCTCGTCCCCGAGCGAGATAGAAACGGAGCTAATGCCCGCCACGCCCGCCAGGGCCGCTTCGACCGTGCGCGAGCACATCACGCAGGACATTCCGCCAATTTTTATTCTTATCTTTTCCATAATATACTCTAAAGGACAGCCGTTCCGTTTAACATATTGTATCAACATAGAAAAACTTACGGCTGGAATTTAATACAACTTCCTATGGGATCGCGATTTATAGCTAACAATAAAAGGGAGTTCCCTATGTCAGTAATTTTAGCTTTCTCTAATAATTTTATTCTTGCAGCTTAACTTATAAGTATAAACGGAGGTAATGTGAAAAAATTTGGAATATTATTAACTCTCCTCGTCCTTGCGGGCCTTGGAATAAATTCATGCGGGGACAATACGAATTTCCCGACAGACGATCCGGGAGCGATGACTCTCGGCTCGATGAGCGCGACTATCGACGGCTCCGCGTTCTCCTCGCAGCAGTCGATGGCCGTCCGAATTGGCTCGCAAATCTCGATCACGGGGACGCGGATTTTTAACAACCTGCAGAGCGGGGAAAATATAACGTTGGTAGTATTAAACGCGCAAACCGGCCCCAATACGGCGGCAGGATACTTTACCTATACGCCGGATAACGCTAAGCCGTCCGAAGCGCAAACCTGGTTCTCCTCCCAGGCGTCCGTAGAGCTAACAAAGATAACCGCGACGGAAATACAGGGAAGATTTAGCTTCGTCGGGCAGAACACCCAAAATTCCGGGTCTACGAAGAACGTGTCAAACGGGGTATTCCGGGCCAGGATTACTTATTAGCGGTCCTACGGAGTTAGCCGTCAACCGCGGGGAAACTAATTTGCGCGCCGCCTTTACAATTCGCTTGCGTCCATTCGCATAAAAACCTATTTTTGCATATTCAAAGGCGAAGTCGCCAATGCCGATTATTGGCGCGGAATATTTTTTGTAAAAGATAACTGGTTAGACGGAGTAAACATGAAAAACTACGTAAAGATCTTACTAATAGGGCTCGTCGCGGCTTTAGGCTTTTCGGCGTGCACGGACGATTCTACATCCCCGGTGGACGATCCATCCTTGCTCAATCTAGGCGCGATGAAAGCCACGATAAACGACAGCTCCTTTTATTCGCAGCAGGCTACGTGCTATAAGCTTGGAGAACAGCTTACTATATCCGCCGCGAGGTACTTAAATAACTCTAAGAGCAAGGAGATCATTTCCTTTACGCTGATAAATCCCGACGAGGGGTCCAATACGGCTTCAGGGTACTTTTCCTATACGCCGGACCTAAATAAGCCGTCGGAAGTTACGACGTGGCCCTCCTCCAACGTTTCAGTGGAGATCACCCTAATGACTGCCACGGAAGTTCTCGGCAGGTTCAACTTCGTAGGCGACAGCGGCTCCGACCAAAAAAGAGTGACGAACGGGACATTCCGAGTGAAGATTACGGGATAATTTTCTTTATTATTTTTCTTAAGGCGACTGCGATTTTTTGCAGCCGCCTTTCTTTTTTCATTTATTTTTCTATTTTATCTATAAAGTTTAAAAATATTTCTTGCACTATATATAATTATAAAGTAATTTTGCAAACGCGTTAATCTTTATTGCGCCGTTCAATACGATTAAGTTTCTTTGACTTTATGGATTTGCATTAAATCCCGGCTCTGGAAAAACCAATCTTGTATTAAATCTATTTGCGGAGGGTTTATGAGGAGAATTGCAGCTTTTTTGTTACTTGCGCTTTGCGTTATCGTGGGGATTATCGTCTGATAAGCGGGTAAATCTGCAACCGCTGAAGACAGGCCGCAGGTACGCTCGCCGCGCTCCTGCATTAAAGGACGTTGCTTCCGCTATTATTCCGATTACTGGATTCAGTAAACTAAAAATATGAAGGCGGCAGCAATTTCTTGCAGCCGCCTTATCTATGTTAGGCGCGTATGGTGTAGTTCTATTTTCGGATAATAAGCTTCTCCGTGCGCGACAAAGCTCCATTTTCAATGATGTTAAGTATATATACCCCGGAAGGAAGCCCGGTCGCGTCAATATAGAATTCGCGCGTGCCAGGCGCCGTCGTCAGGTTCTCCTCGAAAGAAGAAACGCGTTCGCCAAATGAATTATAAAGCCTAATGTTCACAGTAGTCGGCCTTTCAAAATTATAGGTTAATACGGCCTGGCTGCTGAACGGATTTGGACTTACAAAAACGTTTTTAATAGTTGAATAGTCGTTTGCCGAAACGTTGCCTATCGAAGAGTAAAGCCCGTTGCTCGTGCCGACAAAGAAGTCGCCGGCGCTATTGCGAGCGAACGCGGTGACGTTAGTCCCGGCCTCGAATCCCCCGCTAAAGTCGCCCCAATTTACTCCCAGGTCCGAAGTTCGCATTAAGCCCGAATTCTCGATCGCAGCGTAAATATTGCCGTCGGGATCCATATAAAAACCGTTCACGTTATTCTGAAACGCGCTCGAACCGACTTTCGTCCACCCATCCGGTTCGCCGTCGAACCTGTAAAGTCCCGCTCCGTAAAACGAAGCGTAGAGCTTGCCCGTAGTGGGATGGACAGCGAAACCAGTTACCTGGCCCGTGCCGGGAGCGTAAAACGGTTGCCAACTCTTGGCCGAATCAACCGAACGGAACAGCCCTGCAAGCGTGCCGGCGTACATCACGGTGTCCACGATAGCAAGCTTTGTGATCTGTAAGTTGGATAGGCCGGAGTTGAATTGCTCCCACGTAATTCCGCCGTCGATGGAGCGGTAAATGCCGCCGTCGCCGCCCTGGAAATTCCCGACCGTGCCTATGTAAATAGCGCCGCGATCGTCGAACGTTATAGCGGAGATCTTATAATCGTTCAGCGTCGAGTTCATCGAAATCCAGTTTGCCCCGCCGTCGTAACGGTAGAGATTGCCTACGCCGCCCGCCCATATATTGTTATCGTTGTCGATAGCGAAGGTGTAGATAGGCGTGCTGCCCATACCGTCGCTAAAATTGTTCCAACTCGACCCAGCGTCCGAAGACCTGTAAACGTTTGACTCGCCGCCGACATAAATCTGATTATCCCTATCGATAGCTATCGAATATACATGGCCGTCGAACGGCCCGGCGTTGCGGTACCAATAACGCTCCTGCGAATATAAGCCGGAGCTTGCCAAAATGACTGCTAGAGCTATAAAAAGTATTTTACGCATAGTTAATCCCCCTTAATACGTTGTTAATTATCGTTTAATATATAGTCTAATAAGCATATAATTTATTGTATTAGCGGAGATTAAACTATATATGAATTTTTAATTATTTGCTCTTTTAACCAAAAATTATATTTTTTAAATTTGAAAAATATCTCAAGAAATAATTTGGAGATTTACTTAGCAATATCTATTTTTGAAATTAGCTACAGCTAAGACTTTTAATAAGTTTTGAATATCGTGATAAAATTATATTAAAATGGTACCCGCCATCAATAAGAACAAGAACAAACGCGCGCGACTCAGCGAAGCGCCTGCCGATCAGGAGCTTAAAATCGTCATGATCCGTACCGGGCTCGACGAGAAGCAAAAGCTTTCCTCCATGGGATTGCATATAGACGATCTGCTTTTCATAGTGCGCCGCGCTCGTTTCGGACCTATACTGCTGCGAATGAATTCCGACAAGTACGGTAAGATAGCGGTCAGCCGCCCGATAGCGGACAATATCTTAGTCGAATATTAAAATGCCCGATCTAAAAAGAGTCGTTCTCGTCGGGAAGCCCAATTCCGGCAAAAGCAGTATTTTCAGGATACTTTCCGACGCTTACAGCGAGGACTTCGGCTCGACTTATGAAGCGGACGCCACGATCGTATCCGGTTGCGGCGTGGAGTTCGAGCTTATCGATCTTCCTGGCGTTTACTCGCTAAGCCCTACACAACCCAGCGAAAAGCTCGCTTTTGACTTTCTCATCAACGAGGCGTACGACCTAATCGTTAACGTCGTCGACGCGTCGCTCCTGCATAAAAGCTTAGAGCTTACCCACGAGCTCGCCGAGCTTGGCAAGCCGATGGTCCTTGCGATTAATATGATCGACGAGGCCGAGAGCCACGGCATCTCGCTGGACTTAACGAAGCTTTCCGGGCTAATCTGCGCGCCCGTCGTGGCGACGCAAGCCATTCATGGCAAGGGTATGCTAGAGCTCGCCGGCAAGATCTCCGCTGCGCTATTGTCGCCCGTCCCGGTAGTTCCCCATAGGAATGAATTTACTAACCATCTCGAGGTGCGCATAAACCTAATCGAGAAGCTAATAGCCCCTCGACTGGCCGCGTATAACGGCTCCGCCAGGTTTTACGCTATCAAGGCGATTGAAAATCCTTCGGCGCTGCCCGCTGAAATTACCGAGCGAGTGCAATCCTCGCTGAAGCTTATTGAAGCCGAGGTAAAAAAATACCATAAAATGGACCTCTTCGAAACTGTCTCCTACGAGCGCCACCACTTAGCTATGAAGCTAGCCGAATCGATTGAATCCGTCAAGCATACCCGCAGGGTCCCGCTCGCCGAGCGAATTGACGATTGGTTGCTGCACCCGATCGGGGGATACGTTTTTTTAGTATTGTTCTTTTCTCTCTATTTCCTTGCAATTTTCGTTCTCGGCAATTTGATTTCTGCAGCGGTCGAGCCGCCGCTTTCGTGGTTGGGCGAATCGTTCTCTCCATTAAAGGAGGGCTCCCCCTTCCTATGGTATTCGATTAACGGCGCATACCAAGGCGTGCTCGGCGCCGTAGGAGTCGTGCTGCCCTACTTTCTGCCCTTGGTATTCCTTACGGCGCTCTTCGAGGACACTGGGTATCTTGCTCGAATAGCGTTTTTAATAGATTCATTAATGCATCGTATAGGGCTTCACGGCAAATCGGTCGTGCCGTTGATCTTGGGCTTCGGCTGCTCCGCCCCGGCTCTATACTCGACGCGCATGCTCGAAAGCCGCGGGGACAGGTTGATCACGGCTATGCTCATCCCAATGGTGCCCTGCTCCGCCCGTATCTCGGTAATATTCGCGCTTGCGGCGGCCTTTACGGGACCAGTGTGGGCCGCGCTTATTTTCCTTGCCCTGCTTGTTTTGATCGGCATAATAGGTAAGATCATATCCCGGATAGTTAAAAAGCCGACGGGCTTGATACTGGACATTCCGCAACTACGCGCCCCTTCGCTAAAGCGAGCGGCAAAGAGATCCCGCGCCCGCATTTATCAATTCCTTCGCGAAGCGACCATATTCCTTGCGCTCGGGGGGATCGCGCTCGGTTGGACGGACTACTTTCATTTGCATAAAGCGATCGATTACGTCCTCTCGCCGTTTATGGAAAGCGTATTGGGGCTGCCCTCCGCCCTCGGATCGACTTTATTTTTTGGGTTTTTCAGGAAGGAGCTCGTGCTCGTCATGGCCAACCAGGCGCTGGGCTCGCCCGCATTAGAGGCCTTGCCGCTACTGCCCGAGCAAATCGTAGTGTTCGTGTTTTTCGTTACGCTCTACTTCCCGTGCCTTACTACGTTCGTCGTGCTCGGCAAGGAGTTCGATTGGAAAACGGCCAGCCTCTCCGGGCTGGTCGGACTCGTTTCAGCCACTATTATCGCTTTTATTTTAAAATTAATTTTTATAATTTGCTGAAAATTTATTTTAGTAATCATAAAATAAATTATTAGTTTTACGCAATCGAAATTTACAAAAAGGTAATGAGATGCTTAGCCAAGCAGTACAAGACTATCTTAAGACAATATACAAACTGGAAGAGGAAGGTCCGGTTTCGACCACGGCAATAGCCAAGGAACTGAACATCTCCGGCGCATCCGTAACCGGCATGCTTAAACGACTTGCCGCAATTAAACTCGTCAATTACAATTCTTATAAAGGCGTGCGCTTGACGAAGGAAGGCAAAAAGATTGCTCTGGAAATTATCCGTCACCATAGATTGTTGGAGTTGTACCTAAAGGAAACTCTCGGTTTCTCGCTCGAGAAGGTGCACGACGAAGCTTGCCGCTTGGAGCACCATATCTCGGAAGAATTCATTGAAAAGATCGACGCAATACTTGGGCGCCCCGAATTCGACCCGCACGGCCACCCAATTCCGAAAAAGACCGGCGAGATATTCGAAGCCGACGAGATAAAGCTTAGCGAAGTCAACGCAGGCTCCGAAGCCCGGATTATCCGCCTAAACGATAGCGATCCCGAAATGCTGGCATATTTCGAGGAGCAAGGCTTAATGCCAAAGACGAACGTCACGGTGCTCGAAAAGGCGCCGTTCAACGGCCCAATCACTATTCAATACGAAGGCAAACGCTCGATAATCGGCGACGAAATCGCCCGCAATATTTTCGTCGAAGCGGACTTGCGCGAGTAAGCTACGTCGCGCAAATAAAGCTTAATATCAATCGTTGATTAATTGGCGCGCTTGCGCCAATTTTTTTATTAAGTCAATTATGTCCGTTAAATAAACTGGAAATAATATGCTCGAGAAATATTTGCCGTTAATGTTAATGCTCGTTATCGGGTTCAGCGTTGCGTTGATCTTTTTAGCGCTCGCCGAATGGCTCGGCGCACGGCGTAGGGCCATGGGCAAGTACACGACGTACGAGAGCGGCATAACGCCGGTTGGCGCCGCCCGCGACCGATTTACAATTAAGTTCTACATGGTGGCGGTCTCCTTTATCGTTTTCGACCTGGAGGTTATCTTCCTCTACCCATGGGCTGTAAGCTTCGGTTCGCTTGGCTTGGCCTCTTTCCTGGCGATGATGATTTTCATCGCGACGCTCTTCGCCGGCTATTTCTACGAGCTCAAGAAAGGAGGATTTGAATGGGAATAAACCAGGTTTTAGAACGCGACGGCTTCTTAACTACTAGTTTTGAATCCGTTATTAAATGGGCGCAGAAGAACTCCGCATGGCCTATGCCGCTCGGCATCTCCTGCTGCGGCATCGAGATGATGGCCTTCGCCGCCTCGCGTTTCGACGTGGCGCGCTTCGGCTCCGAAGTTTTTCGTATGACGCCCCGGCAGAGCGACTTTTTGCTCGTCGCGGGGACGGTTACGTATAAAATGGCATGGATAGTTAGAAAGATATACGACCAGATGCCCGATCCGAAGTGGGTTATGGCAATGGGTGTCTGTACGTCCACGGGAGGCATGTACCGCAGCTACTCCGTCGTGCAGGGCATCGATAAATTCCTTCCCGTCGACGTCTACGTCGCCGGCTGCCCCCCGAGACCGGAAAACGTTATCCGGGGATTGATGGTTATCCAGGAAAAAATTCAGAAAGTGCACCATCCTACGTTAGCTAACTTTGGCAACGATATCTCGCCCACGCCTAAGCAGCAATCATTCCCGTCGGAATTGACATTCGATCCGAAGAGAATGAAGGGCGGCATCGACGTCGGAAAATAAGTCGCCGTCTACATACGAACCTAAGATCAATAAATAGAAAATGCCGCGCTCCTTACTTCGCGGCATTTTTCTTTTCATGCGAACTCAAAATTTCCCGTTATCCGTTCACTACCTGCCCTCCGTTGGGGTGCAAAACCTGGCCGGTGAAGTATGTAGAATCCTCCGAAGCTAAGAACACAAAAGCCGGGGCGCATTCGTATGGCTGCCCCGCTCGTCCCATCGGCGTGTCGGAGCCGAACGTAGCTACTTCATTTTCCTCGAAGGAGCCGGGGATAAGCGGCGTCCAGATGGGCCCGGGAGCAACGCCGTTTACCCGGATGCCTTTGTCGATTAATTGAGCCGAGAGAGCGCGCGTAAATGCAAGTATCGCGCCCTTCGTGGAGGAATAATCCACCAGCAGGGGGTGGCCCTTGTAAGCGGTGACTGAAGTAGTGTTAATTATGCAGGAGCCCTCCTTTAAATAGGGCATGGCGGCTTTAGTCAGGTAAAACATTGATAGTATATTTGTTTTGAACGTCTTTTCGACTAACTTTGTATCAATTGTGGCAAAATCCTTATTCTCGTGTTGCTCGGCCGCGTTATTTACCAGGATATCGAGCTTACCGAATCTTTCTATCGTCTTTTGAATAAGCGACTTGCAATTTTCCTCGACACCTATGTCGCCCTGCACGGTTAAGCATTCGCCGTTATATTTTTCGACAGCCTTTTTGGCGTTCTGCGCGTCTTCGGTCTCTTCGAGGAAGGATATTACAATGCTTGCGCCCTCCTTAGCGAAGGCGATAGCTACTGCGGATCCAATGCCGCTATCTCCGCCCGTTATTAACGCGATTTTGCCCTGTAGCTTGCCCGATCCCTTATAGTTCTCGTTGTCCACTATAGGCGTCGGCTTCATATCCCGGGTTTCGGCCGGCTGCTCCAATCGCTGTGGGGGAAATTGCTCGTTGCCCATTTTCACCTCTATAATTTGTTCTAAAAGGATTTATTATTAAACGGAGTTAAGATTTAAGTATTGCCTAAATATTAACATGAAATTAATGTTTCGCAATTATTTTGGGATGAGTATGCAATAATACGCAGGACGCGTCATGAATTCAGCGCGTGTTGGTAGCAAGGCTAATCTTGCTTTTGGATAACTCCCTCGGGCTTGGCTTGCGGCGGGGCAATCTTCTCAACGGCCTGCTCCCTCGGGATTAGCTTTAGCCTTAGTCCCGAGACGTAGTCGCCGTCGATAGAGTTCTTAACGCTAAACTCGATCGGCTCGGATTTGACGTCAAGTATTTTCAGTTGAACCGAATCGACTTCCAGCGAGTACCGCCCCGGTATGACGCCCATCTTATAGAAGCTGCCGTCGGAATATACTTCAATCGTTTCCAGGCGCTCTTCGTCGAGAGATTTAAGATGCAGCCTGAGGCCGCTCTGTCCGCGCGCGGCTTTTCCTTCAACTGTCAATCGGACGTCCCCTTCAATTATTCCACCCGTATAGCAAGGTATGTCTATTACTTTATATACGTTCGGATCGGATATAAACGAGAAGGATTCCTGCTTAGGAAGCCAATTAGGATTCTTGATTGAATTTTTATCAACCCGAACGTTAAGTCTTTCGTATGGATTAAGGTTTGATATCCTGGAGAACTCCCCAACGGTTTTCATATTAATTCCAAAGCCTGAAATGCTGTAATTAACGTCGGGAATCGCGTAATCGTCGCGATCGAATTTCCCATTATCGTTCTTATCGAGGAACATCCGCATTTTAACCGTTCCTTTGCCGACAGAACTACCGATACCTTCGGAGACGCCGTCTATATCCCAGTTTTTCGTATCGATTGCGATAGAGCCGCTGAGATTCTCGCTGTAAGAATTACCATGAGGGGAAAGAGCAGCCGTAGTATTAGACCTAAAGTACGGAAGATTTACGTAAAGGCTTAAAGCTCCGCTAAAAGTTTTTTGATAGTTGTCGTACCCGACGGACGCGCCAAAGCTGGACATTGCGGAGATGCTCTGCGTCATGAATAAGTACCCGCTACGAAGCTTGCCTTGCGTAGCGTTCCAATCCGCGCGCACGCCTATCTGCGTGCTCTTCAGCCCGCCGAGCCATTGGGGCTTTTTGTACCAATTGTAGACTACTTCGCTTGCGACGTTATAGTCCCCCATTTCAAATTTGTTATAGCGTTCCAGCACGGAAGTAAAATTGTCAATACGTAGAACGAACGGGAACAGGAACCAACTTACTCCCCAATTGATAGTGCTTGCGGCGGAGTTGCGCATAGCGGTGCGATCGATCCTGAGATTTGAATTAATTCCGCGGCTGAAAAGCTGGAATATGTTCGCGTAAAGCGTTGTCCTGTAAAGCGTATTGATCTGTCTCGATTTAACGTCGAATACCTGGTGGCTCACCTGCGCGAAAATTGAATTGCCAAGTTGCAGATCAAATGAGCTTGTCAGGTAATTCTTGTGATTATAAGTAAATCGCGACACTACGCCTTCCATTGGAAGGAGAGTTACCTGGTCGATTATTTCCGGAGCTTCGATACGTTTATCAATTGATTTCGATACGTAAAAGCTATTGGTCAGGAAGCTGGTAACGCCGACGGCAAGCCGAGCTTCACCCAAAAGCTCCCCCTCGCCGATCTTATCGTTTATCCCACGCAAACGGCCATAATTTAGAACATACCGGAATTCGCCGGGCTTCAGTTGGTCGCGGGGTATATTGATCAATGTCTTGCGGGCTATGTATTCGCCTTTAAGTCCATAGAATCGCAGCTCGAGATTGTTCATGCCGTAGATCATCGGCATATTGAACCGATAGTAACCCGTCTCGTCCGCAACTTTGCCGTCCACCAATTCGCCGTTTTTGTATAGCTCAACGTGCCAGCCGGGTTCGGTGCGGTCCTCGATTATTTCGTTGTCGAAATAAAAGGGCGTTTGAAAGTTCTCGTTCGATATCTGCGCGCCGAAAAGATTTTTACCGGCAATGGAAAACGACCGTACGCCCGAGTAAGTTAGATCTCCAAGCGTCGCCTGCGAAAGCCACCCGTTGTCGCCGATAAATACACGCCACCTACCGTTATAATCATAAGAGGGCTTTTCGCTTCCCTTAACATAATATCCGGTCCCCCTCGCCATTAGATCGCCGCCGAGGAGTTGCAGGCCTAAGTAGCCTGACGCGCCGTTTCGCTGGATGCCCCTATCCAAGCTCGAGTTTAGGCTCCAATCCAGCATAGCGCCGTTTAGCCAATACCATTCGCGGCCATATTTCAACGGGAATTCCTTATCGTCGGTAAAGCCCATTTCCATGCTGCTCATGATGTCCTTCTTCCTATTAAGTCTAATAAGGGGAAGTTCGACTTTACTGGAAAGATTATACGAAAGTGAGCTCGGGTAAATAGAAACGTCCACGTCGATCATCTTTTGTACTACCGAAGTATCAATATAGATCTCGCCGCCGTTGAAGAAGTAATTTTCCGGCTCTATAAAATAGGAGCGATCCCTGTAGCGACCGCGATTGTTCCTGAAATCGATCTCAAAGCTATTGTCGGGCGTGGATACGTACCCTGTTATCGTTTTCCCTTCTACGTCGTAGTCGTTATAGACGACCAGGTCATTAAGCAGTTTCATAGCGGGAACGTAAATGCGGGAGCTGTCCGCATAGACCAGGTAATCAAATTTAAAATATCCGTAAGCGACAGAGTAAATAGCTTCGTATACGCTGGCCGGCGGCTGAGCCTTTAAAATAGTAAAAGCCGCCAGGAAGAATACTGCGTATTTTAGAAGAGCTTTCATGGGCGACCGTATTTAGTTAGAAGTTAAATTGTCTTTTTTAGCGGGTTTTTTCCACAAACCGGCGTTGCTTAGCCCGAGCCGGGCTCGCAAGGATTGTTCCGGTTTTGCGATATAGTTTGCGTCTTTGGCGTAGAGCAACTCGCGCTGCTTTGCTTCGGGCCGGGGAAAATTTTCTTTAAGATTACCGGGCCTCTTATTGCCTCGAGGTCCCATTCACATTGAATTCGAATTTGCCGGTAATGGGTTCAAACATAGTTCTTTTTTCGCGGGGTATGTCGTCGCGCTCCCCGGAAAATTTATACTCGGCAGTGTAGCGTCCCGGTTTAAACTTACCTTTATCGAACATAAATTTTGTGCGCATCTTATCGTAAATTGCCACCGTTTGGAGCAGTTCGTCGACCTGCTTCCCGGCTTCGTCAAGTATCCTGAAATGAGCGGCGGCCCAAGTTGGGGCGTTGCCGGTTTGCTCCATGTCAAAAAATACCGTAACGAGCGAAGAGTCTAATTTAACGCTGGGCTCGCCTGCGCTTAAGTTAGTAATTTGCTTGCCCTTCTGATATACTATCGAGTTAGCGAATTCGCGAATAATGACTACGCCGGCGGAAACCCCGTTTTCCGTTTTAATCGTATCGATCATGTTTGCTTTGGGTAACACCTTAGTAATAATTCGCGTCCAGTACAAACCGTCCTCAAGCTCGGGAGGCATAAAGAGAAGAAACTTAACTCGTTGCGAAGTTTTAGCTTTTAATTGCGCTTTCTTGGGAAATACTTTCAAGTATGGGGTAAGATTTCTGGGCGAATTCGAGGAATCCTCCCAAACTAATTTACTGTTGCCTAAGGAGTCGGAGACAAAATAAGAAAATCTAAAGCTAATCTCGATTTCTACCATATCGTCGCTCGTATTATTAACTTCGAATTCTCCCATTTTTGAAGCCGGGTCAATATATACGATTAACGGGGCCATTGTAACCTGGGCTTTTAAAGCGATCGCGGAAAAGAGGAAGAAGAGGATTATAGCGCCTTTCTTTAACATGGTAAGCCTACTACTATAAATAAATTAGGTTAATAGATATATTTTTATTAGAAATTATAAAGCTGGATCTGGGGGGTAGACAAAAAAAAATGCAGCGCAACCGCCTATGCCGGCAGTTGCGCTGCAAATTAACCTTATTGGTTCGTTACGTAAGTGCAAGTTACAGTAACGGGGATCGATACGGTCGTACCAACGGAGTTCAACGTGCTGTTTGCGTTAAGTTGAACGGGGTTGATATACAATGCGGCGATACCGTCATAACCGAGGTGAGTTTGGTCGTCGGTACCGGGAGGGTTATTGTCCGCACCGAAAGTCACGTTGGTCTTAAGAGCTAAGTTGCCGCCGTCGCCGTAGAACCAATTTTCGCCCGAAGCGAGGTTCCAGTAAATCTGAGCGTTAATCTGGCTCGGAGCGCTCGGGTCGAGCGAGGAACCTGCGCCGTCAACTAGGAAGGCCATCGGGGCGATGGAATTGAAGGTCTTTACCTGGCCGGGAAGAACCCATCCGAGGTCAACGTTATTTACTTGTCTCATCGTTAAGCCGTGAGCTTCGTATATAGTAAAGTTACCTGTTCCGGATGCGGTGTTGGTACCGGTCGTTGCAAATGCCATCGAACCGAAAGCTACGAAAAGGGCGAGGGTTAAAAGAATTCTCTTCATGTGTAATACTCCAATAATTTTTTTATATAAAACTTTTTCATGTTGCTCTGATCTTCCGCCGCTTGAAAATTCCCAGTCGATTCGGCGCCTTCTGTTCGACTTTCTTTTTTCATGTGCGCTCAATCATTACGGTACAAACTTAGCCATACCTAAAGGATTACACAATACTGAATGTTTTGTAATTTTTGATTTGATGCAATGAGCTTACTATTGCTACTACGATACCTTTATCCGCTTCAATACTACGATACTCACAAATTATTTCGGGATGGGAGTAGAAGCGTCCCTGTAAGAGTATAAATATATGCCTAAGTAATCGTACGTAGAAAAAATTTTACAGAATATTGAATTTCGCTAAAAAAGGGATTATTTCTAATTCAATTTAATATATAACTTAAAGATAACTCCGGCGATAAAAAAAGTCCGCTCCAAACGAGGCGGACTTTGATCATTAAAAATACTAAATATATTAACCGGTTTAAATCTTTATTCTATTCTCATAGACTAACCTAACAAGTCCGACTGTGGTGTTTACCTTGAGTTTATTCATAATGTTGCGCTTGTGCGTTTCCACAGTTCTTGGGGAAACGCATAGCTCGTCGGCGATAACCGCGATAGATTTATCCTTCGCAATTAGCGAGAGTATCTCTCTTTCGCGCGTGGTAAGCATTGCGCTTCGGTCCGAGCCGCTGGGCATGTCCGCGTCCGGATCGTCGTTGAGCAATATGTCGGTACATTCCTTCGAAAAGTATTTCTTACCGTTTAATATAGCGCTGATAGCCTCGCTCATCTGCTCCTGTATGTATAATTTATTGATAAAGCCCGACACATTTACCTTCAGGGCTTGTAATATATGCTTTTTCAGCAGCGTTTCCGCCATAAGTATTAACTTAACTCCAAGGTTGGAGTTCTTTATATCGCGAGCCAAATCGAATCCGGAGCCTCCAACGAGCGAGACGTCCAATATAAGGATATCCGGTTTGACTTCCTGAGCCAGTTTTAATGCATTTGAATAATTATCGGCAACGCCGACCATTTCGTAGCCGTTATTTCCAATAATCATAGATTTGATAAACTGAGCAACCAACGGGTTGCTTTCCGCGAGTCCTATGGTGGGCGCTTTCTCTTTCTTTTTCTTAGACATCATCCCAACCCTTATATTACCTTACCTGTATTAATTGTATTTCTTGCAGGGATTTAGTAAACTACTACCTGCGTAGATAATTACGAGTTTTTTATTACTCATGCTCTACATAATTCCATTTATGTAAATGCCGCGTAGCAAAAGACGCGACCTAAAATTCATTATTTTACATTCATAAATGTTTCGATATTGACCGAAAATGACTAAGTTATTAAAAGAAAATAGGCTGTTTTAGTTCCAAACTTTCCTGCAATACAATATTTTCATGAATGAATTTTTTGCTTTGGCCTTTAATATTAATGGCTTAATAACAAAGAACGTCGCACTCCTTTGCGACGTTCTTATCCTGGCGAACTCCCTTTTTTCAAAAAATGGGGGGAAGATATTCATTTTTTGAAAAATATCGAGATTCTTTTCTCTAATCAATGCGTTTCCTATTACGGTTGTTACGCTTGATTTAGCAAGCTGGATAAAGCAAGGGAGTTCCGAATAAATGTCGCCCCTTTGGAGGCGGGATTTGAACGGCAAGCTGGTTAATTCACGGATCGCGCCGCCCTCCGTAAGGTCTGCGCTTGCCAATAGTTGATTTTATTCAGAACTCCCCATATATGTTTGGCGCGTTTTACCTATTTTAATGTGCTTTCACGCGGCAATTCCAGGCCCGGAGCTTTGTCCGTCGGAGTCAGCTTTAACACCAAACCCGTTACGTAATCGCCGTCGAGAGCGTTCTTTACTTCAAATTCAATAGGCTCCGAAATAGCCGTAAGTATCCTGGTTTGTTTTTCATCGACATAGAGCGAATACTTCCCGGGCGCAACACCTATTTTATAGAACGAGCCGTCGCTATATACCTCTAAGGTTTCTTCCTTTTCTGTATATAAATTCTTTAGATGCAATATCAATCCCGATTGACCATACGAACTGTCGGGCGTTACCTGGTAAACTACCGTTCCTTCGATTACTCCGCCCGTGTAGCATGGGATATCAATCACTTTAAAGATATTCGGATCAGCCACGAAAGAAAATGTTTCTTGCTTAGGCATCCAGTTGGGATTCTTTATCGAATTTTTATCTACCTGTACATAGAGTTTTTCGTACGGATTTAAGTTAGATATCCTGGCGTAATGCCTTTCAATTTTTATATTCGCGGACCAGCTCGATATCTTATAGTTGACGTTGGGTATAGAGTAGTCCTCGTAATCGTATATCCCGTTATCATTCCTGTCCAGGAATAGGCGCATATTTGCGACGCCTTTGCCCACGGAGTTCCCAAAGCCGTCGGATTCCCCGACGAGTTCCCAATTATTCGGGTCGAATCCAAAGGATCCGCTTAAGGACTGATTATATGTATTCCCTTTTGACGTTATTTCCAACCCCGAGCTGGAACGCACGTAAGGCAAATTCATATACAAGCCTAATCCGCCGGTCATTGTCTTCCTCATAGCGTCATATCCAATCGTTACGTTCAAGCTCGCGCTATTGGTTATTCCCTGGGTATAGTAACCGTAAGCGTTTCGAAGCTTGCCTCTCATAGCGTCCCAGTAGCCGCGGACGCCAAATTGACTGACGCTTAGAAATCTAAGCCATTCGGGCTTATCCATCCACGTGTAGGCTAGTTCAGAGGATATGTCGTGCGATCCGGCCCGGATTTTACTCTTTGCCTCCATTACGGTAGTAAAGTAATCTATCCTATAAGAAAAAGGATGCATGTACCAGCTTACTCCAGCGTTTATAGCGCTCGTGGCCCCATCCCGCCTGACCGCTCGGTTGCCCGACAGGGTTCCCATCACGTTTGAACCGAATAGCCGCGTTATAAACATATTTACGTTCGTCATATAGAGAGCCGTTCCGGAAATTGATTTTACGTCGAATATCTGGTGGCTCACCTGAGTCATAATAGCGTCCCCGAGAATAAAATCGAAGGTCCCGGAAATATAGTAATTATGATTGTAGATAAACCTCGCGGTAATATTCCTAAAAGGCAGTATCGTCAGTTGGTTTATCAACTCCGGCTTTGAATTTTCCTCGAACGAATGGGCCGCATATACAGTATTGGTAATATAATTAGTAATACCCATCGAAACGCGTCCTTCGCCAAGCCTTAGCTCGCTCGTGGGCATTTTACCGTAGTTCAGCGCGTACCTGATTTCGCCCGCTCTTAATTGATCTATCGGGACGTCCAATGGCAGGCTCTTTGCCATGAATTCACCTTTATCGCCGTAGTACTTCAATTCAAACCTATTGACGCCGTAAAGGACCGGGGCTGAAAACTTATAGTAACCATTCTCGTCGGTTACGGTATGGTCAATCAATTGGTTATTCTTTAACAATTCAACCTGCCAACCGGGCCCGGCATTGCCATCAATAGTTTTATTAGAAAAAAAGTAAGGAGTTTGAAACGACTCATTCGATACCTGGAATCCAATAAGATTTTTATTACCCATTGCGAACGCCCTAACGCCCGACAGCGCCAGGTCGCCAATAGTAATTTGCGTAAGCCAGTTATTCTCCCCGAAGCATGCGCGCCAACGGCCGCTATACTCGTAAATTGGCTTTCCGCCGCCATCGATCATATACCCGGAGCCTCTCATCATCAAATCCCCGCCGATAATTTGCAATCCCGCGCTGCCTCCGAACCCGTAGCGCTTTACGCCCTGGCTCATGCTTGAGTGGAGAGACCAATCGACCATCAGTCCATTTAATAAATAGCCTTTCGATTGATATCCCAATGGGAACTGCTCGTTGTTCATCATACCCAAGCGCGGATCGCGTTCTATTGTCTTCCTCTTGTTCAATATCGCTATCGGCAAATCGATCCTGCTTGTTATGTTATAAGTGAGGGAGCTCTGATGTATCTTTACCGCTATTCCAGTCGCATTGGTCAGCAATCGGGTATTGATATATATCGCGCCGCCTTCCATAAAAAAATCTCTATCGCCTATTGTAAAAGAACTATCCCGCAGCTCCCCCTTAAAATTTTTAAAATCGATCTTAAATTTATTTTCCGGGTAGGAGATGTATCCCGAAAGCGCGTGTAGATCGACGTCGTATTCATTATAGATCTTAAGATCGTTAAATAACTTTAGCGCGGAAATATAAACGTCCGAGCTGTCGGCATAAACTAAGTAATCAAATTGAAAGTACATGTAATTGACAGTATATATTGCTTCATAAATTCCTTCAGGAGGTTCCGCTTTCGTTACGCAAACCGCGGTAAGCAAAAGCGCAGCGTATTTGTATAGAACTTTCATCATCGGCTGCCTTTAATAATTTAGGACTGTCTTCAATCGTATCGTCGCGGGTCGTCAACGCGCCGTATTTGCAAAGAGTGGAATTTTCTTAGTCATCGATATAGTTTTCGTCATAGTCAAGGTTACGCTAATCGAATCCGGCCCCGTCCGGGCTATAGATTTTTCTATCGTAATATTTTTATTAATCAGTTCATACCCGCGAGCGTCCCTTTTTTCAGAACCAGGCAGCGACTTAGAATAAATGATCGAGCTTTTCATGGCGCATATCTCCTTTATTGAGTTTCCGGGCTTTCTACGGTAAAATCAAATTTTCCCGTTATAGGCTGGAATAGCGTTCGCTTTTCTCTTGGGATGTCTTCGCGCTCGCAGGAGAATCTGTATTCCGCCGTATATCTGCCCGGTTTAACTCTATATCTTGAAAAAGTAAATTTCGTTTTCATTTCATCATAAACGGCCAACGGCTGGAGCATCTTATCGACTTCTTTACCGTCCTCGTTGATTATTTTTATATCGCATACACCCCACACGGGCGAATTGCCCGTTTGCCGGAGGTTAAAGTACACGTGAACGCAGATCGAATCGGACTGCAGCCATGGCTCGCTCGCTTCGAGGCGAGTCCGGATCAGGCCCTTTTGGTACACGATGGCGTTCGCGTATTCCCGGATTATTATAATGCCTGCTTTAACGCCTTTATCCGTGGATATGGTGTCTATTATGTTGGATTTAGGCAAAGTTTTGGTCACGACCCTCGTCCAATACATGCCGTCCTCGATGTCGGGCGGAAGGAACATAAGAAACTTGACCCTTTGCGATTGGTGGGGCATTAGCTGTAATTTTTTTGGGAATACCTTCAGATAAGGATTAAGGCTACGCGGGGAGGTCGTCGAGTCCTCCCACTTAAGTAAGGAATTGCCAACCGAATCCGAGACCGGGTGTGCGAATCGGAAGCTTATCTCGATTTCGCAGCTTTCGTCGGTTATGTTATTAATTTCATATTCGCCCATTTTAGTAGCCGGATCGATATAAATTATCGTCGGTGCGATGGTGACCTGGGCGTTAACTGATAAAGCAAAAAAGAATAGGAATAAAGCGATGTAGGAAATCTTCTTCATGATCCACCTTGTTTATTTGGTTTAAAAAGCGGGAATTGGCGCGCGCTTAGAATACCGATTCGTATTGCAACCGCCTGCGGAGGCGGTTGCAATACGAAATAAACGTTATTGAATCGTATCGTAAGCGCAGGTGACGGTAACGGGGAAGCAAACTACTTTGCCTACGTCGGGCAATGTGCAGGGAGCTTCGATGCAAAGCGGTTTTACATAGCAAGCGCCGATGCCGTCGAAGCCTAATTGGGTGTAATCGTCCGTGCCGGGAGGGCAGCCGTCCGTACCATACTCGACTACTGTTTTAAGAGTAAGTCCGTCGACGGTAAAGTCCTTCGGACCCTTCGGTAAGCTCCAATGAACTTTCGCGTTGATTACGTAGGGAGGATTCGGATCAGAACCGCCGACGGAGCCCGTGCCTGCGCCGTCGACAAGGAACGTTAAGGGAGTGCAGCCAGTGAAGGTCTTTTTCTGGCCGGGAAGGATCCAGCCCAGGTCTACGTCGCAAATTGTTCTCATAGTCAAGCCATGAGCCTTGTAAATTTTAAATTTACCGGTTCCGGTAACGGTGCAAACGCCGTCAATTGCAAATGCCATCGAGCCAAAAGCTACGAAAAGCGCGATAGTCAATAGAACTTTCTTCATCGTGATTACTCCTTTTTTCTTATTTTAAATTATTTTTTAGTGATTATTTTCCCGTTTTTGAGAATGATTTCATTAATAAGGCGCCTATCTTAATTTAATTTCTTTCCCGGTTCGAAGTCAATAACCACGATGCAAACTTACGACTTCATTTCGCTTTTTGCAATACCGATTAAATTGTATTTAATAAATCATTAAATTTCATTAATTGTACTGCGGAAATACTACTTGGTTGTACGCAAGTATATTTCATATTCGTTCTAAGTATTTTTACTTAGTTTTATGATGTTTCGCGCCTTAATAATTATGCGTGCGCAGTTTTAAATATAACGTAATACGGCTCCACGCGCCGATTCCCGGGCAATCGCCCGGAGCGCCTCCCCTTAGGCCGAAGCCCGCCTAAAGCGCATAGACTTATCCGCCTATTATTTTCTTTTAACGTTTTGCTCGTGCGATTGTTTATAGGTCGATAATCTGCGTTTCATATTTTACGTAGCCGGGTTACTTAGCCGCTCCTCTTTGCAAATGGTTACGTATTTTAATAAATGTAGAGAAAAAGAAGAATCATTAAAGAGGCAGTTTACAGGGCTGGTTCAGGCGGCTGATTTTTATATGTACAACGCTTCATATAAGGCCCAACGAGGGCGCTTTCCGGCTTATGCTGGAGAGAGGATTGCTATGGGGAGCTTAAAATTGATTTTGGGAGCTTTATGCTGCTTTAAGGGCGGGTATTAAAAAAAGGAGTCCCGGATAAAATTAATGTCATATGGACATTTGTGAATGCAGCAAGCCGGTTTCTTTACGAATCGCGCCGACTTTTCGTACGAACCTGAGCTTTATGATTTATCCGAAACTCCCGTTTATGTCAATCTATTACATTAGGCCATTTATGCCTTGCCGTATGGCAGGACACGTTGCATCGTTATCGTTTTAGTCATGGTCAATGTAATAATAATTCTATTCGAACTGTCGCGCGTGACAGTTTTACTAATCGATACATGCTTAGAGGTCCTATCGCGGCCCTGGCTATCGCTTCGCTTCGCCACGTCGGCCCCTCGGTTATTTTTATATATCTTTTCCATGTGGCGCATCCTTCGATATTATTATTTATCTTGTTTATCTTTAAGTCCAGCCGGCGCTGTACCTGTCGGGTATAGCTTAATTTTAAGACCGGAAAGATAATCGCCGTCGATTGAATTCTTTATAGTAAAGTAAATCGGTTCGGACTGCGCGGATAGCACCTTTAATTGAGTCTCGTCTACGGACATCTCGTAATCGCCCGGAGCGATGCCTAATTTGTAGAATGTGCCGTCGTCGAAGTTCTCCATCACTTCAATTTCGCCCGTCTTTATATTTTTGATCAGCAGGCGTAGCCGGGGCTGTCCTACGGCGCTATCGGACCTCACCTGGTAGAGAGCCGTTCCCTCAATCACGCCTCCCGTATAGCACGGTATATCGATCGAAGTGAATATATTCGGATCGGACGTGAATGAGAATTCGTCGACTTTCGGTCCCCAGTTTGGATTTTCAAAGCTCGTCCTGTCTATCTTAAAATTACACCTAACGTAGGGGCTCATATTGACCAGGCGCGTTATATCGCCGTCCTGGTAACGCATCCCGCCGTCGGCTGACAAATAGAATCCGACGTTCTTTATTTCTTCCTCGCCCTTATCATATTTATCGTTGCTATTTTGGTCCAGGAAGAAGCGAATGTTCGCCGCTCCGTACCCAGTCATACTTCCGCCCGTTTGCGAGGTTGAAACGAAATCAAAGTTCCTGGAGTCAAAACCGAGCGACCCGGAAAGCGAATTCGAGTACGTAAATGCGTTCGTATTATAGCTCGTTCTGGATTGCCACCATAAGTATGACAAATTTACGCTCAACTGCAAGCCAAAAACGTACGTCTTATGCGCTGGGTTATACCCGGCATTTATCGAGTAATTGGACCTGTTGCCGATCTGCTGGCTGAGCAACAAATTAATGTCGCCAAATTGCTTTGTGTCGGAGGACCAGGAGCTTTGTACGCCTACCCGCATCGCGTTTAACGGCTTTAAAATTCCTTTTACATTATAGATAGTATAATAGGCTGTGCCGTTAACGTTGTGCGAGCGGATCTTAAACCTGTCGGCTTTTTCATTAACTGTAATATAGTAATTACCGCTGAACGCCAATTTATAATTGCCTAAATAATATCCCATGGCAAGGTAGCTAGTCGCTTCGGAAGTGGTCACGCTTCTATCGAACAGGAAGCTTATGCCCATATTCTTTCCAAACAATCGCGGGATAGCCGTATTAAAGTTAGTGCGATATAATAAGTTTGAACCCGAATAACGGTCGTAAATAAAGTGCGACAGTTCTGTCTGTATAAAGTTCGAAGTAACATGCTTAAGAGTCGCTATGCTAAAGTGCTGATGGTAGTATTCGAACTTTAATAATGTCGATGAAAACGGATTTATTACTAACTGGTTAATAATCCCAGGTTTTGCATCGTTTTTAAATTCTTTCAACAACATAACGTTATTGCTCAGGAAGCTGGATAATCCAAACGAGAACCTCGCTTCCGCAGCCTGGTAATTTTGTTGGTAAACGTTGCCATAATTCAACGTATACTTAATCTCCCCGGGGCGAAGCATTTCATAGGCAATGAATTTAGTCCATTTTTCGGACTTATACTCCCCTTTCGGGCCCACCATTTTCAATTCAAAGTTGCTTAGGCCATAGTACATGGGGACTTTAAAGTAGTACTTCCCCGATTGATCCGTACGCATTTGGCCGACTAAGTCGCCGTTCCTGAAGAGCTCTACCTGCCAGTCGGATCCGATGCGATCCTCAACTTCGTAATCATTATAATACTTGTGCCTCTGGAACTCTTCGTTTGATATTTGAACTCCTTCCAGGTAATATCCCGGGTGCGATTGCATGGGGCGATAGCTTGTGTATTGCAGTTTTCCCAGCGAGATTTGCCTTATGTAGTTATTGTCCCCTAAAAAGGCTCTCCATCGCCACTCGTATTGGTGCATTAGCATATTGTCATATTCATTATAACCGAACATGCCTCGAACGGTTAAATCGCCTCCAAGAGCTTTAACTCCTACGCTACCCAAAAAATTATAGCTTTTTTTCTGGTTGTAGACGGTCATACCTGCCTGCCAATCGAGCATACCGCCGTCCAGGAACGCCCAATTTCTATCGTACGTTTGGGAGTAGAACTTATCCCCGTTCATGTAGTCGTCCTGCCCCCCGCTGCCAAGGTTATATTTCTTATTCAACTTAAGAAGGGGCAGCTCGATGTCGGAATTTACTGATATATACAGCATACTCGGGTTCGCCCCTATTCTTAAATCTAAAGCCTGGGCGACAAAATCGATCCTGCCATATATTATTCCATCTTTGATGAAATAATCAGAATCCTTTATAGTATATTTTTTATCTTTATAGCTTCCTTTATTCCAAAGCAGGTCAATCGTAAAGGAATTAATGGGATAGCTGACGTACCCGGTGATCTTTCTTTTATCCGCATCGTATTCGTTAAAAATAACAAGGTCCTTTAGAAGGCTTGTAAGTGGAATGTAGTAGCGAGACGTGTCGCTATAGACGATGTAGTCAGCTTCAAATCCACTGTAATAAATTTTGTAGTAGCTTTCTTCCAGTCCTTCAGGAATATCCTGCGCGGAGCTAACCGAGCAAGAAAATGCCAAAAGAGCGAAGGAAATGAGGGCTATGGCGGCGATTTGATTTTTCATAGCTCTTTCCTATATATAGTTAATCGGCTCTGTAGATGAATTCTGTCTTTCCTTTAAAAGGGGGAAAGAGCGTATGCATTTCCTTTGGTATATCAGTGCGATCGCTCGTTACGTCGTACTCAATTGTATATTTTTGTCCAGGCTTAAGCTTCTTTTTTTCAATGCGGACTTTTTTCACAGCATCGTTATACACGGCGGCGACATCGTCGAATGAAAAAAATTCAGCCCCGGATTCCTCAAGAATTTTAAAATGTATATTGCACCAGGCCGGGAATTCGCCCCATTGATGGAGCTTTAGCAATAGATTAATATAGGTAGAATCCTGGTAGTATTCAGTTCCTTCGACCGAAACGTTAGTTTCAACTTTGCCTTTTTGATATACAATCAGATTAGTATACTGGGTAATGATCAAAAGGGATGCGCGGGCGGTTTTCCCGTCGTCGGTAGTGTCTATTGCTTTCAGTTTTGGAGCGGATTTAGTAACTATACGCGTCCAGTACATTCCGTTTGGCGCTTCGCTGGGCAGCCGCATTAGGAATTTTACTTTTTGCTGTTGATTAGGCTTTAGGACAAATCTGCGGGGAAAGGCCTTGATGTTCTCGGACATATCCCATTTGGACCACTGTACGTTCGTCGTGTCTTCCCATTTAAAGGTTACTTTGCCAAGGGAGTCTGTAGTTGGGTATGCGAATTTAAGCGTTATCTCAACGTCCGTATCGTAAGTATTATTATTTATCACTTGATATTCGCCATAGCGAGTCGCAGGATTGATATAAACGACAAAAGGCGCTATTGCAACCTGCGCGTTTAGATCCACCACGAACAGAAACGCAAGGGCGAATAAGAAAAAATGTTTCATAGCGGCGCTCCATGAGTATTTTTCTTTGTTATGAAAATGGTTATTTATTTTTTGTTAGAGGTTTTAACTTGCGTTTCTGCGGGCAGAATGCCCGCAGAAACACAGAGGTATTTTAATTATTGACCGGGATCGTAAGATACCGTACAAGTCAACGGAATAGTAACAGGGCCCGTAGCGGTAAAGGTCGGGTTGGCCTGGATATACTGGGGCTGGAAGTTAACGGCTGCGATACCGTCCGGAGCGAGCGATTCGCGGTCGTTTACGCCGGCGTCGCTATTGTAGGTCATTTCGCCGCGGAGGTAGAAGTCCGTCATCCACCATTCCAATTTATCCGTGTAGGTGCCCGTAGTGGTTACAGTAGCGCCTGGGAATGCCCAATCAACGTTAGCGCCGATAGGTGCGGGGCTTCCGGGAGGCGTTACGTCATAGCCGGATGCGCCGGTTACGTAGAATCTCTGGGTACCTGGGAGAGCCGGGATGTTATGGCTGGTTCCGGGAAGTAAGCCGCCGAGGTTAATTGGATTGTCGCCTTGCCATACGATGGTCAAGCCGGCTAATCTGTTAACAGTCATATTGGTGGAAGCAGTTGCGGAACCGCTGAGTTGTGCGAAAGCCATCGAGCCAAATGCTACGAATACTGCGAGGGTTAAAAGAACCTTCTTCATGTGAAATACTCCTTTTTTTTTAGTGAAATGATTTTTTTGTTACGTTTGAATGCGGAAGAATTTGAATCGAGAGGAGGCGCCTTCCTTGATATCTCTTTCTACTGCATTCACGTTAATCACAGTACAAACTTACGCATTAAAAGATATTCACACAATACCCGGTATTTTGTATTTTCACTTTACTAAATAAATGTTAATTATATTAACATTTTTCCTTTCATGCTTTATACGTATTGGCTTCATATATTTTACGTCATAATACTTAGTCGATTAAAATTGGAATTATTACGGGTTTTACGGTATTCAGGTAGCCGCCGCTTGCCTTAAGTTGGCTTCCCATGCGCTTTCCGCTATTGGACTACTTTGTGTCCGCGCCGCCTGGCGCACGCTTTTCGAGGGGATATAACGTAAGAGTTAATCCCGATAAGTAATCGCCTTCCATCGTATTTCTTATAGTAATGGCTAATGGCTCCGCCCTCGTCTTGAGTATTTTGGCCTGCGTCGGGTCAAGCGTTAATTCGTATTTACCGGGCGCGACGCCCATTTTATAGAACGATCCGTCGCTAAATACGGCGAGCGATTCCTCTGTTCCGGCGTCGACGCACCTCAGGATCAGCCTGACGCCGGGCTGCGCCTTCGAGCTATCCGGCGCGAACTGGTAGATCACCCGCCCTTCGAACGCTCCGCCCATTACGCAGGGGATGTCGATTTCCTGGTAAACGTTCGGATCGGATGTGAACGAAAACTCCTTTTTGAGGGGCAGAACGAGCGGATTTTTTGCAGAGGACTCGTCTACTTTTATATTTATCCTATCATAAGGAGTTAAATTTGACAGGCGAATAATTCCGCCGCTCTTATTAGAAAGAACGTTTACGTTTATTATGCTTACTTCATAATCGGTAAGTTCGCTATCATTTGCGTCGTATTCGCCGTTGTTGTTGTTATCCATAAAAAATCTCACGTTCGCAGCGCCCCGGCCCGCAAAGCCGCCGCCCCTTTGCGAAGCGGCGACAAATTCCAGGTTGCCGGCATCGAACCCGAGCGAACCCGAAACCTGCTGGTTTATAGTTTGCCGGCTCCAGCTAACGTTGGAACTAGTCATAGAATTTAGGTATGGCAGGTACATGCTCAGCTGCATAAATAAAGAGGAGTTCTTAAAAAGTCCGGCGGAATTCGAGCTCAACCCGAAGTAAACATTTTGTGAAAACTGCTTTTTAATATTCGCGCCCCAATTCGGTTCCTTTGGGGTCATCGACGACCAGCCGGCGCGCATACCTATCCTAATATTACTGAATATCCCGTAAAGAAATTTCGACTCGCCGTAGCGGTTATAGGATATGTCGGCCAGCGCGTTATAGCCGGCTATCTTAAAATCCTTTTTATACTCTCTGCCTATAGTAAAATAGTTAACCGATACAAAAAATGGATTGATATAGGAATTGGCGTAGAGTGATAAAGTTGAATTCGCGGAGCTATCGTTTGAGAACCTGTTATGTATATCTAATATAGATATCAATAATAGATATCAATTATAGATATTAATTTCAAATTCTTCCTCGGAGCCATTAACGATAAAGTACTCCCCGCTTCGGCTTGCCGGATCAATATAAGCAAGTACGGGAGCAATCAAAAATAAAATCTCAGTACGCAGTATGCTGTCGCGTATGGAATTAGAATATTGATTAAGTATTATTACGTATAATATCTAATAAATTTGCCTATTTCTAGATGAAATAGGCAAAGATATTTATTTTATTTAAGTTAGGCGTATCGTGTTTAGAAGCGACGCGGCGCTTGAGCGCGCAGTTTAGAGTTGAAACGTACATAAGGAAGACGTCCAAATTTACATTCGGCTTAGAATAAGATTTAATTTACGCGCTTTATACTAATATCTGATTGTCGTAAATAAGTTTTACGAGCTCTACTGTGCTCTTCACGTTAAGCTTCAGCATAATATTTCTTTTGTGGGTTTCTACCGTCCTTGGGGAAACGCAGAGAGTATCGGCGATGTGGTGCACGGCTTCGCCTTTTGCGATGTGCGATAGAATTTCTTTTTCCCTGTTTGTCAGCACGATGCTTTGGTCGGAACCGTTTACGACCTCATCGTCCATATTTTCCGAGAGTAAAATCTCGGTGCAATCCTTGGAAAAGTACTTTTTTCCGCTTAGGATTGTTCCTATCGCCGCAGGTAGCTCGTCCTCGAGGCTGAGCTTATCCAAAAAGCCTGAAACTTCGACTTTCAGCGCCTGGAGAATAAGCTTTTTAGTCATCGTCTGCGACGTGAGAATAATTTTTGTGTTCGCCCCCTTTTTCTTTAGTTCCCTAACGAGTTCGAAGCCGGTGCCGCCGGCGAGCATAACGTCGACAAGCGCCAGGTTTGGTTGGCTTGCGGAAACAAGGTCAAGGGCGGTATTGTAGCATCCCGCGACGCCTGCGACTTCAACGTTTGTCGAGGAGTCAATAATCAACGCTATGAATTTCGCCACCAATGGGTTACTCTCCGCTAGCGCGATGGAAGGCTTTTTAGGCGTAATTTTCTTAGCCATAAATCACCGCTCATAGTTGGACAACAATGCAAAAAATTACTTGTATGAAAGGCTTTTCACTATTCCGTAATGGATGTCTGCGTTTATTAAAGATAATACGATTTAGTAACCTGAGATAATTATTATCAGTGTTAGCTTCATTGCGTTTATGTCGAAAACCGCCCATAAATTTTTAGCCTAATCTAACATTAATAAATTTTACTTAATCGCACTCTAAGCAATTGATATTAAGGGTTAACGAGGAGAAAATTGTTTTATTTTAAGAAAATTTTACCTATTTTTATATTTTGCTTAAGCAGATATATTCTTCCGTTAATCAAATTAGATAATTGGAAGTATTAGAATAAAGGTATTTATTTATGAATTTTTAATTAACAGCGCGGCGGGCGCTTAGAACGTCCGCCGCACTCTAATTTTCAATTTATTTTCATTATTGCTTAATAAATATGCGGGCTTTAGAACCGATATTTATCGTATAAATTCCCGCAGGAAGCGAACTTACGTTGAGCTCGCCCGGCGCCTGCGTTTGTAATATTACTTCCCCTAAAAGCGAGTAAACCGTCGCGGTCGATGGCCGCGCGCATTCGATGACGACGCTCCCCGATGCGGGATTAGGGTAGATAGTAAATTTAGTAGATTCTTCGCTTTCCGCTGCGGATACGTCGTCGTACTCCCACAAAGCGTACTCGTCGTGAACGTATGCGTCCCAATCGTACCAGAAGCGCCACCAATTGGTCATCTTAGCCTTTCTTTCATTTACAGTATAAGGGATATTGTTTTCATAGCCAGGTATAGCCTGCAGCCAGTAAATAAACCACTGGAGCTCCTCCCTTTCGCCGAAGTTGTCGACGCCGTCCGGCCAATCGTAATGAATATCCTCCCAGTTATGATACGAAATAAGCGATTTCTTACCGCCGGCGGGGATCCAATCCTCGATGTCGCACCATTCGGGCTTAACTCTATTTGTATCGGCCTGGATATAATGGAAATAGCCGTAATTGATGTCCGTATTGGGAGGGGTATGAGTCCAGCCGCAGCGGTTGCGCTTACCTACGAACTTATCCCAGAATAAATGCGAGTCTCCGTCCTGTAAATTATTCTGAGCAAAAAGCAGGGATTCGAACTGGTGAGTAAAAGGCTCAAAATTAACGGCAGTAAAGGAGGGATAGAAGTGCGATTGATCGATCACCGTATACGTTTTGCTATAAACCGGCAGCGGCTCGGGATTGTACCCGTTCATAGCCTGGACGTCGGTAGGGGTGGACATATACGATTCGAACGACGCGCGGCAGGCGCCTTCGGGCTTGTGCAAGTCGAAATCGAAATTGCTCATGTATGGCTGCGTTCCCCCGGCCCAAATCCATATCTGCTTGACGCCCTTGTTCTCCACGTAATCGCGGAAATTAAAACGCTCGAACATCGCGTCGAAATCATAAGAATACTGTAGCGTTCCCTCGTTGTACCCCCCGTTTTGCAGTCCAGGCGGTACGGGCTCGTAAATTGTAATCAGGTCGACTACCTTTATCCCGATTGAAGACGGGGCGGCGGGGTTCTTATAGCCGCGGAACCTGCTTCCCTGCTCAATTGCGAATTTGAACCTATGGATGCCCTCCGAAGTGCGCGCTTTTGAATCCGCAAGCGATATTTTACTTAAGTCCCACAGGTCCGGGGCGTAGGCGGGATCTTTTGTAATGCCGTCCGTCGTAGGCAAATACTGGACTATTAGTATCGGCATCTCAAAGATATGGTTAGGCGTCGCCGTCGATAGGAATTTATCGAGCGGCTCCTTTTCCATGGGTTTTACGGGAGCGAGGACGGTTACTTCCGTCTTAGCGACCGCGCCTTTGTATGTAGCCGTAATATTTGCTTTGCCCGCTTTCAATGCGGTAATTACCCCGTTATTGTCCACCTTTGCGACAGCCTCGTCGTCGCTCTTCCACTCGACCTTGCTCTTCGGAACGAATTCGGCGCCGTAGTAGAGCAATTGCTGCTGCGCGCACCTCCAACGCCAGCTCTCCCATAGTTCGAGCTTTTTGGAAAGTCCCGACAGCGTTTCCGGCGGGGTCGCCGTTCGGAAATCTATTTCTGCGAGCTTAACGACTGCTAATGGATTGCTGGCCATAAACTTCCAGTACTTCTTGCCGGGGGGAAGATTCGTAACCAGGCTATCCCATTTGTCGGCTTCCGCTTCGCGAAGCTCGCTCTCGGTATAGGTTCCCGTCTTATCTCTTACGTCCGCGTAAGTATCGGCCCAACCGACGCGCCAGGAGCAGTCGTTCTTAAACAATACGCGCGCGCGGTCAAACGCCTGGGGTTCTACGAAGTAAAGGGTTACCTGCGATTCCTGGTCCCCGGTAAATTGGAAATACGTGGAGGGGCTGCCGTCGAAGACAGGTTTGCAGGGAATATAGCCGCTTGATTTATATATTACGTTATTAGCCCGGATTTCCGAAGCCAAAGGGTAATCATTCGTCATTGCGGACGGGGTCGCGAACCCAAAGAGGCCAAGCTCATAAACATGAACGTAACCGTCTCCGAAGTCGCGAAACATAGTAAACTTCCAGATCCGGGCGGAATACGTTGACTTGAGCCGCAGGCAGTCCCAGCCCCCTGGCTTGGGGTCGTTCTTATGCTTCAGATAGAAATGCGAGCCGGTTTTCGATTCCATATCCGCAAGATTGTCGGCAGTTTCGATCATCCAGCTGTCCGTGTCGCCCGGCGTATTGTACTGGCCGATATAGATGTGCATACTATCGACCGAGATCGGCTCCGGGAACTCCATCTGCACGTAGCAGGGATTAATATTCTTAGATCGGGCGAGGGTCGTAGTGTCCCCGTCAAACAAGTCCTGCGGCCCCCCTATATCGAATTCGGAAGAGGTGATTATAGCGGCGCCGGGAAGAAGCTTCTTGCATATTATATTATCATCGCCGGCGCGGGCAATGAAAAACGAAGTAAAAAGCAACAGTGTTACTAACCGTGTTGACATTAGAAATTCTCCTACAAAAAAAATCGATATTTGCGAAAAACGCAATTTTTCTATACATCAACTTACACGCAACTTAAAATAAGTTTCTTATAAAAAGCCCGATTTTTTATTGAATGACGAGTTTCGGGGGATGAATGGCTGGAGGAGATATGTTAATGGTCCAAAATATAATTTTCTAATATCTTTCCTAAGTAGATTCATATATTTACTTAGTATTTTACTACACTTCCTCGAATCTAAAGCATTTTGTATAGAATTTTCTTTAATTTGGTGATAGAATAAGCTTTTATAAATAATAGGAAGTAAAACGATGAATTTTGTTAGGCATTCTGGATTGTCGACCATTCTCATTTTTCTTGTTTCCTTTGTTAAGATACATGGACAAGAATCGCAATCAAACCTTGAAGGCATTCGACAGGAAGTAAATAGGGAAATGAAGGTTCTTCAATCTCAACTACAATCCCTCGATGAATTCGAAAGCGAAGGAATTAAGCAAGTCTTTATTGAATTCGCTATTGACACCGCGAGAATTGAAAGCTTTTTATCTAAAAGACTAGACGCCGATTATACCGATTATGGAATGATTCAAGCTATCAACGACGCTTATGCCGATTATGATAAGCTGCTCAATAAATACTACCAAAAATTAACCAAAAAGCTCTCCGCAGGGGATAAAAACACCCTTAAAGATGCGCAATCGGCATGGATCAAGTTCCGCGATAACGAAATTAAATTGGCGCAGACGCTGGCAAAGGAAGAGTACTCAGGTGGTGGAACAATTCAAAATCTTAATCTCGCCTCGCTCAATATGCAAATCACAAAACAAAGAGTCGCTCAAATATACGAACATTTTGTCGGCTTGATTAACGAGTAAAACTAAGCGTACATACCACGTTATGTTTTAGGTTTATACTCGTTTTTAAATAAATCACTTAAATTATTTACTAACATTAAAGGAAATCCGGCATGTATGTTATTAAGAACACGACATTCTTCATTTTACTTTTGGGATGCTGTTTCATTACTCAGTCCTTTGAATCACGAGCATACAACGGCGTCGCAATCGATAAGGAGTTTATTGATTTTTGGAAGAGCTTCCAGCAAGCCATCAAAATAGGAGATAAGAATGTGATAAGCGAGTTCATTAACTTTGAAACCTATAATCTTTCAAAGGAAGAATTTCTTAAGCATTTTAACAAGAAACAACCTATAACTGATATTAAGCAGAAACGTATACTGAAAACGAAGTTATCCGAAATCAAATTTTCGAAAAATGGCGAGTACGCTTTCGATCCCTGGATCGACAAAGCGGACGAAGAAAGGTGGAATGAAGTCAATATATTGACATACCTGCCGGTTGGATCAAAGCTAGTTGTTATCGAATACCCGGCGGAGGGAACGTATGCGGGCACGACATTAGTCTTTGCAAAAAAAGAAGGCGTTTACAAGCTTTTCGAATTGCGTTTTATGACGTATGATTAGAAGAGAAGAATGGCGAGTTCTAACAATATTCCCCCCTTCCGCTGCTTCGCCGTATAGGGGAGGCGGGGCCGGGGACGGCGTTGGCTACTGACGTAGAACCGCTTCGCGGTTCGTTGGATTTGCGCTTTTTATAAATTTTTTGCGTCGAAAATCTATTGAATAATAAACCGATATTTACGCCGTAGGCGTTTTACATCTGTAACAGGCTCTTTGCCTCGAATAAGCTACGCCGTAGGCGTTGGACGAGACTGCCGGACTTGGGGCCTGTCTAACTCCCCCTTCCGCGGCTGCGCCGCGGGTGGAGAAGAGGCGGGGGGCGCGCGTTTCTATAGACATTCGAATCCTGCGGATTCGTCGGGAGCGGATACATGTACATATTTATTCGTCAGTACGAACAATAATGATTTTATAAACGCTCTTTGGATCCTCGCGTGCGCGAGGATGACTAAAGCCTGCAGATAAAAGCGCTTGCGCGCATTTTCGTAATTCTTAAATCATAATAATCATATATATCAGCTTAATCAAAGGTTCAGACAATTTGGATTCCCGATCGGG
>JBLNBN010000007.1:0-54614 GCA_050260015.1 Chloroflexota bacterium
TAGATTTTTGACGCAAATAATTTATAAAAGAGCGCGAATCTTACGAACCGCGAAGCGGTTCAACGTCAGTAGCCAACGCCGTCCCAGCCCCTACCCCCCCTGCCGCGGCGAAGCCGCGGGAGAAAAGCGTGCAGGGAGCAAGCGCTAGGCGTTACAGAACTATAATCCCGCTGGGATTAAGAAAAGCATAAGAGTACAAAAAACACAAATTTTGCGTCCTTATATATCAAGCGCTTAGAAGTATGTCATTAGGAAGCGAGGAATCCATAATATCCTATGGATTCCTCGCTTCGCTTCCTAATGACTCATCTTATCTATTATCAAACGCTTAAGCGTCAATCCGTATTTTTCCTATACATAGATAGTTATTATTAGAGAACTATTGAGCGTCAATAGGACTCTTCCTTGCTTGGGAACTTCCCGCGCCTGATGTCGCGGGCGTAGTTCTCTACCGAGCTTTTTATATCCCTGTAAAGGTTTGCGTAGCGTCGCACGAAACGGGGCGAGAAGTCCACCGTTAAGCCGAGCATATCCGTATAAACCAGTATTTGCCCGTCGCAATGCGGCCCCGCGCCAATTCCTATAGTAGGTATCGAGAGCGATTCAGTAATCTTTTTTCCAAGCTCGGCGGGGATCTTTTCCAACACGACCGAGAACGCGCCCGCTTCCTGCACGAGGTGAGCGTCGCGGTATATCTTCGCGGCTTCGTCCTGGTCTACTCCGCGGGCGCGGTATGAGCCGAATTTATGTATGCTCTGCGGGGTAAGCCCCACGTGCCCCATTACTGGGATGCCAGCTTCGTTCATCACTGAAATAGCTTCGACTATGTTTTGCCCGCCCTCGACCTTAACGGCGGCGCAGCCGGTTTCTTTCATTATCCTGCCGGCGTTGGCGAGAGCTTCGCTTGGTCGGTTCTGATAAGTCATAAAGGGCATGTCCGCGATAACGAGCGCGCGCGTAACTCCGCGCATGACCGCTTTCGTATGATAAATTGTCTCGTCCAGCGTAACCGGGATAGTCGTCTCCAAGCCCTGCACGACGTTGCCGAGCGAATCGCCCACGAGCAAAACGTCTATGCCCGATTCGTCCAGCACTCGCGCCATAAGCGCGTCGTAAGCCGTGAGGCAGGCGATCTTCTGCCCCGCCTTTTTCATCTCGGAAAGCCTTAAAGTAGTAACTTTCCGGGGATCGATTGTGTTTGACGCGCTCATTTCTTTTCCCTGATAAATTTAAGATTCAACTTAATTTCCCAACATTCTTTCAACAAGATTCGGGAATTCCTTTAAAAGCTCCGGCAGCTTCGAGAGGTCGCGTCCGCCGGCTGTCGCAAGGTGAGGCTTGCCGCCGCCGCCGCCGCCAAGAATTTTCGCCGCTTCGCCGACTAATTTGCCCGCAGGCGCTTTATCCTTTAAGTCGTCCGTAACAGCGACGAGTATCTGCGCCTTTTCGCCTTGCTTCATAGCGAGCAGCGCGGCGCCGCCCTTGCCGAGCTTATTGCGAACGTCCTCGCCGAGCGTGCGGAGCGCGTCGAGCGAATCGGCCTCGACTTCGCGCGCGACTATCCTAAGCCCGTTTAGGCTGACCGCTTCGGCTATCCAAGCGTCGGCGCCTGCGGACATTTGCGCCATCTTATGCGCCGCGAGCGTCTTTTCCAATTCCCTAACGTTCTCATTTTTCTCGGTCAATTCGCCTTTAAGATCATCAATTTTATTTTCCAATCGCTCGATCTCCTTAAGGACTCCCGCCCCCGTAACCGCTTCGATTCTTCTAACGCCGGCGGCGATGGAGCTCTCGGAAATTATCTTAAACAATCCGATCTCCGCCGTATTGCGGACGTGCGTGCCGCCGCAGAGCTCGATCGAGAACGACGGGTCCATCTCGACGGCGCGAACGCGTTCGCCGTATTTGTCGCCGAAGAACATCTTGATCTTTCCGTGCGAACGAGCTTCGTCGAGCGACATCACTTTTGTATCTACGGGCTTTGCTTCGAGTATTTTCTCGTTTACTATATTCTCTATAGTCTTAAGATCGGCGTCGCTTATCTTTTCGTAGTGATTAAAGTCGAAACGCAGGTAGTCCGGCGCGACGAGCGATCCGGCCTGTTGCAAGCGCTCGCCGAGCGTTTTGCGTAGCGCCTCGTGCAGCAGGTGCGTCGCGGAGTGGTTGCGCATTATGGAGCGCCTGCGCTTCTCGTCTACTTGCGCGATCGCGACCGCGCCAAGCTCGGCGTCTATCTCGCGGTCGCATACGTGGGCGATAGCCGCGCCGCTGCGCTTTACGTCCAGAACTTCATAGCTTGAGCCGGCTATTATTATAGTTCCCATGTCGGACACTTGGCCGCCGCTCTCGGCGTAGAAAGGAGTTTTATCTAATATTATAATATTATCCTGTATAAATACCGCTTTGGCTTCGCAGGCCAGCGTTTCATAGCCGACGAACTCGGTAGTTTCCTCCGTCATCGGTAGCTCCACTTCCTGGCGAACGGACTTGCGCGCGGCGCGGGAACGTTCGCGCTGCTCGGTCATCAATTCGGCGAAGCGCGCGGTGTCAACCTGGAGCGATTTCTCGCGGGCTAATAGTTCCGTTAAATCGAGCGGGAAGCCGAAAGTGTCGTAGAGCTGGAAGGCGTCCTCGCCGGAGATCTTTCCCTCGCGCGTCGCGATTTCTTCGAAGCGTTCAATTCCCCTGTCCAGCGTGGCAAGGAAGCTCTCCTCCTCGCCGCGGATTATCTTTTCTATCATGTCGCGCTGGGTTACTATTTCGGGGAACACATCGCCCATCGTCTCGCAGAGAACGCCTACTAATTTATATATGATAGGCTCGCGGACCCCGAGGTTGCGCGCGAAGCGGGAAGCGCGGCGCAATATCCTGCGCAGAACGTAGCTGCGGCCCTCGTTGCCGGGAGTCGCGCCGTCGCCTATGGCGAACGTTAGCGCGCGGGCGTGGTCGGCGATGACGCGCATTGCAATGCCCGTGCGGTCGGTCAGTTCCGCGGAGTACTTCTTCCCGGTCAATTTTTCGATATCTTTTAATAGCGGCGTAAATACGTCCGTATCGTAGTTGGACGACTTGCCCTGGATGACGGCGCAGATGCGTTCGAAACCCATCCCGGTGTCGACGTGGCGCTGCGCGAGCGGCTCGAGCGTCGAATCGGCGCGGCGGTTGTATTGGATAAAGACAAGATTCCATATCTCGATAACTTCCGGCACGCCGGCGTTTACGAGCGGACCGCCGGAAAGGTCCGGCGTGCGGTCAAAGTGTATCTCGCTGCAGGGGCCGCAGGGGCCGGTTTCGCCCATTTCCCAGAAATTGTCCTTTTCGTCGAATCTATGGATTCGGCTCTCGGGCAGAAATTTCTTCCATATCTCGAAGGCTTCGTCGTCCGTGCGGTAGACCGTCGCGTGAAGCCTTTCGACGGGCAGCTTCCATATAGTAGTTAATAGCTCCCATGCCCACTCGATAGCTTCCGCTTTGTAATAATCTCCAAAGCTCCAATTGCCAAGCATTTCGAATAATGTATGGTGGTATGTGTCTACTCCCACCTCTTCCAAATCGTTATGCTTACCGCTGACGCGCAGGCACTTCTGGGTGTCGGCGGCGCGCTTGTAGTCGCGCGAGCCGACGCCGAGAAAAACGTCCTTAAATTGGTTCATACCCGCATTGGTAAATAATAGCGTCGGATCGCCGTGCGGAACGACCGGGGCGCCGGGAACGATCTTGTGCTCCTTTCCCCTAAAGAAATCTAAAAAGCTCCGTCTTATTTCGCTGGATGTCATCTTTTTCAATTTATTAATTTACAAAAACTGCAATTTAACAAATAATAGTAACGTACGAATTTGGCAATTAATTGAGAGGCCAATTTTTATTATCAGCCGTAGTTTGATAAATTTGCAAACTTAAACGGAGATTAACATGGCGACCATTACCCATATACGCGCTCAGAAAAAGCCTATCGGCCACATCCTTAAAGTTGTGCTTTCGCTCCTGCTCTTTCTGCCGATGCCGCTTGTTATTTGGTTTGAATATAATAAGGGTTATATCGATTCGAAGCTCTATCCAAAAGAATTTTCCTGGACTCCGACTATTATATTCTTAGTTATAGAGGTCCTCGTAATGTTGGCGCTTTTAGCGTCGCTATTCATACACCTTCGCCGATACTATATAGCAAATCGATTATCGTACGCCGGCGCTTTTACTAACGGGAAGGTCTCTAAAAAAGAGAAAGCGGCTTCCAAATCGGGCGCAGTAGGATATTTCCTAACGATCGAGTATACCCTGTTCGGGCAAAGCGTCGCATTGAGGCAGAAGACTTCTAAAATGATTTACGAATCGATGGAACCCGGCAAGAGGGTGGCTATAAAGTACCTGCCGTCGGATCCGACAATAGCCAGGGCGGAGCTGTAATGCGGGACGCGTCAGGATCAATGAGAGCTTTAGGGATAATGACGGGCACCTCGATGGACGGAATTGATCTCGCGCTATGCGAGTTCTCGGGAGAGCTGCCCCATCCGTCGCTCGAGCTGATCGAATACCTCGAGTTGCCCTACCCGCAGGCGCTGCGCGAGAGCATACTCGGTATGCTTAATTCCGGCTCCACGTTGCGGGAAATCAGCAGGCTAAACTTCGCGCTCTCGCAGATGTACGCGCAAGCTGTCGACGCGTTTTGCAAAGCGTTCGGCTTCGAGCGCGGCGACGTCGATATTATAGGCCTGCATGGGCAGACCGTTTGGCACGAGCCCGAGCCCTGCGATTACTGCGGCTTCAGCGCGGCTTCCACCCTTCAGCTCGGCAGCGCGAAGGCTCTTGAAGCGCTGACCGGCATCGAAGTTTGCTCGGACTTCCGCGCGCGCGCCGTCGCGCTCGGCGGCCATGGCGCGCCGCTTGTGCCCGTCTTCGACTATTACTTCCTTCGAAGCGAAACCGCGCCGCGCATTGCGTTGAATATCGGCGGAATGTCGAACTTAACGTATATGCCCGCAGGCTGCAGTCCCCAGGACGTAGTCGCCTTTGATTGCGGGCCGGGAAACGTATGGCTCGACATGGCCGCGAAAAAGTACTTCGGCAAGAACTACGACCCAGAAGGCGAATTCGCCCGCCAAGGCGCATTAATTGAATCGGCCCTTGAGCGCGCTCCCGCCAGGGAATACATATTGCGTCCGCCTCCCAAATCCACCGGGAGGGAGCTATTCACCGAGCGCCTATTCGAGGAATACGCCGCGCGATTCGCCGACGGCCGCGAAGCGTTGCGCACTATAACCGAATACGTCGCGCAATCTATTGCAATTAATGTCCGCAACTTTGCCCATCCCGCCTCGGAACTAATAGTTACGGGCGGCGGAGCGAAAAATACCTTCCTGATCGAACGGCTCCTGTCGTTACTACCGGAATGCTCCCTGCTTCCCGCCGAAGAACTTGGCGCCCACCCGGACGGCAAGGAAGCCGAAGCCTTCGCTTTCTTGGCCTGGCTTGAAAAAACAGGCCAAAACAGGCTCGCAGGCGACTTCCTTTGGCGTTGAACTCCAGCTTTTAATGCGAACTATAAGCGGTGAAATAGAACGCCCTTTATGAATGTGTGGATAAATTTTCTCACTGTAAAGATAAAATTACTTGGTAAATTTCTAAATAAACAGTAAATTAACAACTGTGTGTAGGCAATTTATTGACAAGCGTAATGGGAACATGTTAGTTTTGTAGGATTTTCAATTACGAAGTCCAAAAAAAATAAAGCAATAAGCCAAAAAAACTTCATTTCAACAAATAGTAAAATCATTATAATTGTTAAATATAAATAAAATAACAAACAAATAGGAGCGACATGCGACGCATATTTTGTAAACAGCTCACTCTATTAGTTCTACTTGGCGCGATGCTATGCGCAAAAGCTTTCGCTGAAACAGACGCAAACGTCGGGGCGACGCTTTATATGTATAGCGCGACAATTGAATCATCCGGCATGATGCAATCCGGCAATGGCAGCATCCTGGATAAGAATCGAATTCGTATCATCAATCTTGGTCCGGTCAACTCTAAGGGAGACGACTACGCGCCGACGATTTCCGCGGACGGCAGAACGTTGTTCTTCGTTTCAAATCGATCCGGCAGCAAGCTTTCCAAAGATGGAAAGTCTTCGCACGACTTTTGGGCGGCGCGCAAGAACGACCGTCTCGACACGATCTTTGCCGTGCCTTATAACATCGACACCGTTATCCACCAGGGTAACCAAGGCGTTAACACCCCGCTTGGCGAAGGCGCGGCCTCTATAGCGGCCGATAAGCAATCGCTTTTCTTCACCGGTTGCAACCGCGAGGACGGTCTCGGCAGCTGCGATATCTATCGCACGACTATCGAGGGGGACCAATGGGGTCGCCCAGTTAATCTTGGCCCGAACGTTAACTCGAAATACTTTGATTCCCAGCCCTCCATAGCTCCCGATCAGAGCAGGATTTACTTCGTTTCGACCCGCCCCGGCCCCAATTCCGACGGCGAGAACAGGCCGAAAAACTTCGACATTTGGTACAGCGACTGGGACGACGACGCCGAAGAATGGCGCCCCGCTCAGAACCTTTCGCAATTAAATACAACCGGGCAGGATGTTTCTCCGTTTATCGCGGCGGACAACTCGACGCTCTTCTTCGCTAGCGACGGCCACAAGCCTAACTTCGGCAAGCTGGACTTCTACGTTTCACGTTTCGAATCCGAACGCAACCACTGGACGAAACCCGAAAACCTCGGCGAGCCGATCAACACGGACGAAGACGAGATGTTTATCTCCCTTCCCGCTTCCGGCGACATCATCTACTTCTCCTCGAAACGCGAGGACTTAAAAGGTTACCAGGGCAATCTCGATCTTTTCATGGCTTTCGTGCCGACGTTCTTCCGCGCGGTTAACGTAGTCGGAACGGTTGTAGACGAATGCTCCGGCGAGTTTATTCCCGCCGCCGTTACTATCCGCAACCCGATTACCGGCAGAGTCGTCCACGACAGCTTAACCACGAGCCATACCGATTTCGAATTTGTAGTCAGCAACACCGACTATGGCAATCCTAAAGATTCGATCAAATTCGTAGATCTGGAGATTACTGCGGAAAACGTTAAATATGCAAAAAAATCGGTCGTTCAACGCATCTTGCGCCCGAGCAAAACCGAGGATCCGGATGAAGCGAAAAAATTCGCCGACGAAGTTAAAGTTAAGTTCACGCTTGGTCAACGTCCGCAAATCGCTACCGACATCGCAGAAGCCGACTACGTACGCCGTTATAAAGCTAAACGCACGGAAATCGCAGGCTTCAACGGTTTAGTAATGGAGCAGGTCGCTACATGGGACCTTTACCCGCTGCTTAACTACGTATTCTTCGACGCCGGAAGCTCGACTATTCCTAAGCGCTACAACCTGTTCAAGGATCCGAGCCAGACTGCGATGTTCACCGATACGACCATCGCGGGCGGCACGCTTAATAAATACTATCACTTGCTCAACATCTACGGCTTCCGCTTAACAAGATTCCCGGCTTCCAAGATCGAGATCGTCGGCACGAACGACGGCACGACCCCCGAAGAAAAACGCGCAGGTCTTTCCAAAGAGCGCGCAGAAAACATTTACAATTACTTTAAGAATATCTGGAAAATCGACGAAAGCCGCATGAAGCTTACTTTCCGCGACAAGCCCGCGGTAGTTTCCAACCTAAAGGACTCGCTCGGCATCGTTGAGAACCGCCGCGTCGAGATCCTCTGCGACGACTGGAACGTAATGCAGCCGGTATTCGACAAAGACCCGAAGACGTTCCCGCAGCCCGATCAAATGACCTTCAAGCTTACGAACGGTATCGAAGACGCTATCATCGACAAGCGCCGCGTCGAGATCAAGCACGGCACGGACAATTGGATTACGCTCGACAACATCGGCACGCGCGACGGTTCCATCACCTGGGATTGGACGAACGCGGACGCTATTTATCCGAAGGACGAGCTCCCCTATACCGCGCAGCTTATCGTTACGACTAAATCCGGCGCTGAATGCCGCTCTGACATCATTTCCATTCCGGTTATGCAAGTCTCCACGGCTCAAAAGAAAGTCATCGTCGGCTCCGACTCCACGCTTGAAAACTACAGCTTAATTCTCTTCCCGTTCGACCGCTCAGACGCTGGCGAAATCAACGAGAGAATCATGCGCGAATACGTTTACGAACGCAGCAAGCCCACATCCGCAATCTGGGTAACCGGTCACACGGACGTCGTTGGTCTTTACGATCATAACAAGAAGCTCTCCGAGCGCCGCGCAACGACAGTTGAAAACGGCATCAAACGCCAGACAGGCGGCAAGGTCGGCTTTATCAACGTCCGCGGCGTGGGCGAGGATGAACCGCTCTACGACAACGCTCTGCCTGAAGGAAGATTCTACAACCGAACGGTGAACGTTATCATACGTACCCCCGTCGAGGAATACCAGGAAAAGTAAAGAGCTCTTCATAACATAAAAAAGGCCGCTGAAAAAGCGGCCTTTTTTATTATAGACAAATCATTATATTTGCTTATTAGATGATTCACAAAACGAAGCGAGCGCTTATGAACAGATTAATTCTTTTTACTCTTGCCTGCGCTTTAACTATTGCGGGTTGCTCGAGCCAGGAAGTATCCTTTTCAAAAGCTACAAAGACGGAATACCCCCCTATGGAAAATCACTTTCACGACTACTGGTCCGCAATGGCCTGCGGTATGCCGCAGTTTGCCGATAGCTTCGCGGTGGACGGGGAGAAATTGATTTTTGCCCGGGGACTAAAGGAAATAAAGAACGGCGAGTTAGAGAAGGCCGAAGCGGCTTACGAATCGCTTATAAATTCGAAAAACGACACTATTAAATACAATTCGCAGATGATCCTTAATGATCTCTACGTATACCGCTCCGCATGGAACGATTGCCTGAAGCTTCTTAAAGCCCCCAACGAAAGCGATTCCGCGGCGGAAGAGAGACTATTTTTCCCAACGTTCGCCGGAGCGAAAAAAGAGATCGTTGAGTTCTCGAAAGATGTGGATACGCTTCCTATTATTATTAGGCAAAAATCAATCTACGTGCCGATCACGATAAACGGCAAAAAGTACGAATTTTTATTCGATACCGGCGCGGATTTATGCGTTATCGCTGAAAACGTAGCGAGGGAATGCGGCGTAAATCCGCTGCGCGTTCACGAAGGCTCTCTCGTCGCCTCGACCGGCAAAACTTTTACCTCCGTCTCCGCCTTAATAGATAAATTAGAAATTGGCAACTTCACCGTTCAAAACCATCCCTCGGTTATAGTAGAAGACGCTAATATGAGGTTTAAGTTCCTCTTCTATACTTTCCTAAAGTTCGACGGTATAATCGGGTGGAACGCAATTAAGAATATGGACGCCGAGATCGACCTGGCGCGTAAGATATTGATCCTCCGAAAGCCGCTGAAGAGAAACGACGTAACCCGGAATCTGTTCTGGTTGAGCTACCCAATAGTCCAGGTGAAGGACGTTAACGGTTATGATTTCATCTTTGGATTCGACACCGGCGCTTACGAATCCCACGTTACCGATATTTTTTTACAGAAGATCGATCCCGGGGAGCTCGAGGATGACAGCGAGACTTATTATGGCATCGGCGGCAAAGCGACCAGGGACGTCAAAGTGATTCCCAGCATCGATCTGCTGTTGAGCGGCTATAAAATAAACTTCAAGGGACTTAATACCGGCGACCAAGCGGGCAATCAATTCCTTAATTTAGACGGCGTCTTCGGCATCAACATTTGCGAGAAAGGAAAATTCAGGATCGACGCAATAAACGGCGTGTTCGAGATGGAAAAGCAGGGAGAATAGCCGATAAAATATTACTGAATAATCCTCGTCAATTAACCTGTATCTGTAGTATAATAATAAAACATTGGCTGCCCGTGCCTGATGCCGGGCAGCTTTTCTTTTATATATCCACAAAGAAAAAAACCGCCCCCGCGAAGCGGGAACGGTCTAATTTCAGGTCTACCAATAAAAAACTAAATAGTATCCTCAATGATCTTTTTTCCGAGCGAAATAGCCCCGTCGAGCGCAGTTCCTTTGGGTTCGACCAGCTTCAGGCGCGGGTTCTTCGAGATTTCCTCCTTTAGCATACCTGCCAACAGGGTATCGGCCTCGATTATGCCGCCCATGAGCGCGACCGGGGTAACCTTAGTTTTCGTCTGCTTTATTATAGCTTCAGGCAGTTCCTTTAGGTGCTTCGCCGAGCGCTGTATAATATCCAGGCAAACCGGATCGCCCTTCTCCGCGCAAGCCATTACGTGCGGCGTCAGCATGTGGTACTCGAACGCGCGCTCGGAGTACGCTTTAACGATTGTTCGGGGCTGCTCGATCTTTATAGTTGGGTAAAGCGTTTCTATTAAATTGGTCAGCGAAGTGGGCTTCCCCCTGCCGTCGATCGCTCGCACGACAGCGGTGAGGCCTTCGCGGCCGATCCAGGCGCCGGAGCCTTCGTCGTCAAGCTCTATTCCCCAGCCGCCGCAGCGCAAAAGCTTGTCCTTCGCTATCTTGCCGAGAGCGATCGATCCGGTTCCGACTATGGTAATAATTCCCGGTTCGCCTTCGAACGCGCCCTCGAGAGCTATCTCGGCGTCGCTCGTTACTACCAGGTCGTTGAACGAAACGTCGTGGCCCCGCGCAAGAGTGCGCAAGAGACGCTGGGAGCGCATCTTTTCCTCCTCGAGCCAAACCCCGGCAACGCCGACTATTACGGCGTCTAGTTCGTTTGTCTCGATTTGCCCGCCCTTGCAAAGCTCCATAATAACATTTAGCGTGCGCTCGCAGGATTCGCCGACGCCGACTGCGCCGATTCGGGTCGTACCCGCTTTTGCTTCCGCGATTATCTTACCGTCTTTATAGAGAATACCTCTTGTATGAGTGCCCCCGCCATCTATCCCGATGATCGTGTATTCGCTTTGTAAATTCATTTTTGCCTGTGTTATATAAATATCTTCGAGAATCTTAAATCAAATTCTGTGCCAATAGAGTTGTCAATTCCCTTCTTTACGCGCTCCTCCATAAGAAAATTTCTTACAATTTGCCGGCTCAAAATTCGGCAAAAAAACCTTATTTTTGCTTAATGTATACTATAACGAATAAGTGATTAAATGCCTTTAATACGTTCCATTTCAGGGCTTAGAGCCACGCTGCCGGACAGCCTGACCGAGGATATCGTACGCCGTTACTGCTACGGGTTCCACTCAATACTCCCCGGCGGAGAAATAGTTATCGGGCGCGACGGACGCCCCTCCGGCGAGCATATAGAAAGGCTCGCGGCGGATTGCCTCTATAAACTTGGCAGAAAAGTAAGAATTTTAGGGATCGTCCCAACCCCGACCGTTCAGTTGGAAGTCGAAAAAAGCTCCGCCGTCGGCGGCATCGCGATTACCGCATCGCACAACCCTTCACAGTGGAACGGGTTGAAGTTTATTTCGTCGGAAGGCGTATTCCTTAATAAACAAGCGAACGAAGAGCTCTGGCGTTACGCCGACACGATGCCTCAAAATATATCTCCGATGCAGGGCGGCGGCGCCCTTCGCGATCCGAACGCGATAGAAAGGCATATAGACTCGATCCTTCGATTGAAGATGTTCTCCTGCTGCAATTTGGAGCATGATCTCGCGCTGCGCAAGGTTCGCGTAGTCGTGGACGCCGTTAACGCATCGGGCTCTGTAGCGGCGCCGATGCTGCTGGAGCGCCTGGGCTGCGAAGTAATCAGGCTGCACTGCGACGGCTCCGGAAATTTCCCCCATACGCCGGAACCCCTTCCCGAGAACTTAACGTCGCTTGCCAGCAAAGTCGCTGAAATTGGGGCGGACTTAGGCGTCGCGGTCGATCCGGACGCCGATAGATTAGTTTTAATCGACGAGCGCGGTACGCCCGTGTGGGAGGAGCTTACTATCGCCCTCGCAATTGAAAGCGCCCTCGCCTATCCCGATTTTTCGCAGGGCGAGAAGTGCGCCGTTGTGAATCTCTCCACTTCCGGAGCTTCGCAGGAAGTCTGCGAACGCCGCGGCGCCAAGCTATACCGCTCGCCCGTCGGGGAAATTAACGTCGTGGAGGAAATGAAGCTTCGCGGGGCGCTTATCGGCGGGGAAGGCTCCGGCGGGGTAATACTCCCGGCTTGCCATTACGGCAGGGATTCGCTCGTCGGGATCGCTCTCGTACTGGCCTTAATCGCGCGCAGCGGTAAGTCGCTCTCCCAGCTCGTCGACGAAATGCCCAAACGCGCTATGATCAAAACTAAATTCCCCTCGAACGGCGCCCCGACGGAAGCATTCGAGCGAATTATTAAGAAATTCCCCGGGGCCGCCGCGGATCTTCGCGATGGATTACGTTTAGACATGGACGGAGAATGGGCGCAGATCCGCGCGTCCAACACGGAGCCTATAGTACGGGTTATCGCCGAGTCCGCCGCGCATGCGCGCTCGCTGGAGCTCATCGGGATGATTAAAGAAGAGTTATAGAGGAAGTAAACGACAAAGGCCGCTCCCCAAGGGGGAACGGCCCTATACAATATTAAAATTTAGCTGAAGCTATTTGTCTTTAATATCGTCCCAAATCTTATTGGCGGCGGCGCGAAGAGTCTCAGGGCGGTTATAGAAACCGTTCTCGACGCGGCTTTTTACGATATCGATCTTTTCGTGCTGGTGCGAAGAAATGGAGAGAGTATCTTTCGCCTCGCGGGCTTTCTTCTGCTCAGCCGGTTTAGAGTCTTCTTTTTTGCGCGCTTCAGGGTTATTTGTTAGAATATTAGAAGCGTTTTTATTATAATTATCGATTTTCATTTAGGAACCTTTTGCCTTATTAAATCGGTATACTTTTGACCTACTCTTTATATCGGTAGAAACCGTAAAAACTTGAGTATTATTGTTTCAATTTCGGGCCTAATTTCTCTATCATATACGTTGCTACGGCATCCGCTTCATTGGGCTTAAGGCCTTGGGCGGGCATGGGCGGATAGGCCGGGTTAACCTTAACGGGATTAAGAATAAACTTAACCAAAGCCGCTTTGTTATTCATATACTTTGGCAATACTTCTTTATGCGGAGGCCCAACGAGCTTCTCGTCGAACTTATGGCAAGCGACGCATCGCGCTTTATATATCTCTTCGCCGTCCACTTTCGCTTCCCCGCGGCCTGCTTCCTTAAGCAGGGCTGCGTGATACTCTTCGTATCGGCCGGCAAGCTCCGCGGCTTGAGTTTTATTCGAAACGCGGAACGCGGTTTGCTCCTTGAATACTGCAAAGATAAAGAGAATAATAATTACGAAAAACGCAGTCTGTATGCTATTGAACTTCTCGTCGCGCCGCATCGAGTAGAGCAGGTGAATCAGGATCGCCACAAGGGCCAGCGCGAGAGTCGATAGAGCGAACATAGTCGGCGATAGGGCTATCTTCGGGGTTATCATTAAATTAAATAATATAAAAATAGGCTGTACGGAGGTAAATATCAGCGCTATATTCAAGTTCTGCCTCGAGGCGAATTCGCGGTAGTCGCCGGCGCCGAAATCCGGCTCGTCCTGCCATTTAAATTTCTTTATCAGGAACGCGATGGAGGACAGCGCAAGCGACAGCGTAAGGAAGTGCAACGTCTTGACGAGCGCCGTCGGGTTGAACATCAAAGCGAGCGCGTTCGTTATCCAATTCCACTTAGCCGTTTCTACCGAGGCCGTTATCGCGCCGAGCAGCAGCCACATGGAGACGAACAGGGCGGCCGCGCCCCAAAGTCCCGTCCGGGTGTTCAAGCTTTGATTATTCGCATGGTAAGCCAGGAACTCCCGGCTGAGCTTGTCCTCGCTCTCCTCGTGAACGAAACCTTTTAGGAAATTAAACAGGTAGTTCAGGTCGGAGAAGTGCTGATAAATATGCAATAGAGTTATCGCGATAATAAACAGGACAAACGACGCTACGACATAGCCGAAGACCGGCGCCCCGGCGCCGGAAAGCAATTGAAAGAACAGGGCCAGGATAGCCATGAACGGCACGACTCCCATGCCGAACCCGAATATCTTGCTCGACGTTATCAGGTCTATTAGGTCTTTAGAATAGTAAAGATAGCGCAGCTCGCGGTCTTTCTTAAACTTAAAATTATAATATATCGAAAAGATCGAGCTTGCGAGCAGCGTCCCCGAATACGTTAATAGTATAGCCAAGGCAATGCCTAAAAGGTAGTGCATTAGTCGGATAGTTCCCTCGGGCTGCGGAATAATTCCGCTATTGATAAAGTCCATTTTGACCTCTTACTTGCTTATCAATTTCTCAAGTGATACAAACAGCGCCACGGATAGCGCGAAAGCGTTAACGAGCTTGAATATTTTCTTAATATCCGTTTCCAATAATTCCCGCCGCATTAGCATACGGCATTTAAATATCAGGACCGTAGCCGCCGCGAAGCAAGCCGCCAGTTGCGCCCAAATCCGTCCGTCCGAGCCGAGCGGCACGAGCAGGCACGCCGCGGCAAGCATAAATACCAGGTAGTACCCGACGGCCTGGCGCGCGCGCGCGTCCAAACGTTCGGCCGGGCTTGGGAAGCCTGCCGCGCGATACTCTTCCTCGCGGAGCAACGCTATAAACCAGAAATGCGGCAACTGCCAAATAAAGAAGAACAACGCGATTGCCCAAAGCGCGGGGCTCCCGATCGAGCCGCCCGAAGCGCTCCACCCAATTGCCGGCGGCAAGGCGCCCACTATGGCTCCTGGCACGAAGGCGAAAGCCGTACGCCGCTTTAGAGGAGTGTACATTAAATTGTAGAATACTAGAGCGGCCGCACCCATGGCTGCAGGCATAATTCCGGCGGAGAGCAGCGCGGCGAACCCATATAGAGCATAGACCAAAACTAACGCCCATGCCGCTCGGGTTGTCAATTTACCCGAAGGGAGCGGCCGCATACGCGTGCGCTTCATAAGCGCGTCGTAGGGCCGCTCCTGGATTTGGTTCCACGCCGAGCCGGCCGCAGAAAGAAAGAACGTCCCGACTACGGTGGAGATAAACGATCGTAAATCCGGCGACGGCGCAAGCGCCGCGCCGATCGCGGCGGAGACGGCAACGGACGCGGAGACTCGAGGCTTGGATAGCGCGTATGCGTTCAATATGATCGATTTTACTTTCACTTTTTGTTCAAAACCGCGTTGATTACCCGATCATTATCCTTCGCCTCTATTCGATTTGCTAAAGAAGCGGAGCTTAACTTGACTTTCTTATGCGAGTTCCAGGCTCTCTCGCCCGTCGGCTGAGCGTTGGTTCTATTCAACTGCGTAGTGTCCGTAGTGCGCGTCGTGTCGCTGAGCCAGTTTAGGAATTGTTCCTTCGTTACTACGCGGAGCCGGGCGTACATCTTCGAATGCTGGGTCCCGCAGTATTCCGCGCAGGCGATGTCGTAATCGCCCGTCTCTTTAGGTTGAAGCAACAGGTACGTGGTCTGGCTGGCAAGCACGTCCTCTTTCAATCTGAATGCTGGGACGAAAAAGCTATGGTTGACGTCGAGCGAGCGCATGTCCAACCGGGTAGACTCGCCGACGGGAAGGTAGAGCGTATCGCTTTGCTTGCCGTTGTTATATTCGAACGTCCACTTCCACATACGCGCCGTAACGCGAACGATCCGCGCATTTTTCGACTGCATGGCAAGTTGGCGGTAGTCTTTATAGCCGTACCAGAACATTACCATAACTATAATTAGCGGAAGAATCACCCATGCCGTTTCTAGTACGGCGGAGCCGTGTATTTGCTTTGCCACTGGATTACGCTTGCGGCTGTACCGGTAGACGAAATATATCATCGTGATGGTAATGCCTATTAATAATACGGAGGAGACGACGACGATAAACGTCATGGTGTCGTCGACGGACTCCGCATAGCGGGAAGCTGCAGATAGTAGTATCATACTCTCACCCTATAGAATACGTCGTATGCGGTTAGCACAAAAATCACTATCAAAACGGCGATGACCATAGCTATAAAAAACTTAAAGATAGGATCGTCGTACTTGATGTGCATAAATATATTGATCACCAACGCGGACTTTATCGCCGCTATTCCAAGAGCGACGACTAACGTATATCCGCCCAAATTTATCCCTGCGACTGCCACCGTCAACGCGGTAAGCGACAATAGCGATAGCCATACTAATATGTTTAAGCCGTAACCGGTCGACAGTCCGTGCATATGTTCATGTAGTTTCTTGTCCTGTTCCATCCGCCGCCTCAATGAAGTAAATAAAACAAAGGAAATAGGAATATCCAGATCAGATCGACCAGGTGCCAGTAGAGCCCGAAGTTCTCTAATCTGACGTACTTAGTTTGCTCGATAGACCCCCTCCAGACCCCAACGAGGCCGAAGAGGATCAGGCCCATGCCGACCAACACGTGAAGGCCGTGAAGGCCCGTCATGACGTAGTAAAGGCCGAAAAAGAGTATCTCCCCGTTGCCGAGCGATTGCAGCTCCGCGCTCCCGGGGAAAATCCCGTGCTGTATCTTCGCTCCCCACTCGAACGCCTTAATTATTAAAAAGCCTAAGGCCAACATTTCGGTCGCGCAAAGGAAGGCCAGCGTTTGCTTGCGTTTGCCCCTGGTAATCGCCGTTATCGAGAGCGCCATGGTAAGGGAGCTCGTAAGTAGTATCATGGTATTAAACGTGCCCATAAAGACGTCGAGCTCGCGCGCGGCCAGGTGGAATTCCTTGCTGAATTGAACCCGGTAGGTCATGTAGACTAAGAATAAGCCGCCGAATAGCAGCATTTCCGTTACGAGGAACAGCCACATGCCCATCTTGGAGCCGAAATCATCGCGGTGCGCGTGCGCCGGCGAGTGTACGCTTACTTCAGTCTTTATATTCATACCCCATTACCTCTTTAAATTTATCGTATTCGTAGGGGCCGTACTTTACGATGGGTTCTTCATGGAAGTTCTCTAACGGCGGCGGGCTCGTCGTCTGCCACTCGAGCGTCATCCCGCCCCATGGACTGTTCGGCATCTGCCTGCGTTTCTGTTTAAATGCCAGTAGTAGATTAATCCCCATAAAAAGCAGTCCCCCCAGTAATATCCACGAGCCCACGGTCGCAACCTGATGCAGCGTCAGAAATTCGGGCAGGGAATCGTAATAGCGGCGCGGCATGCCTTTATAGCCAAGTATGAACATTGTAAAATAGAGCATGTTAAAACCGATTACGAGGATAACCGCGGCGATTTTAGCGCGCCTCTCGTTGTACATCCTCCCGAACATCTTCGGGAACCAATAGTGCACGGCAGCGAAGAAGACGAAGCCCGCTCCGCCGAACATTACGTAATGGAAATGCCCCACGACGAAGTACGTGTCGTGCACGTGCAAGTCGGTCGCAATCGCTCCTACTATCAGTCCCGTCAAACCGCCGATCGAGAATAGAAAGATGAAAGCCATGACGAAAATGAAGGGCGTAGTGACTTTAATAGAGCCTTTGTAAAGCGTGGCCACCCAATTAAATACTTTTATAGCGCTTGGTATGGCCACTATAAATGTCAGGAATGAGTATATCCAAACGGACTCGTCGCTCATTCCGCTAGTAAACATATGATGCCCCCAAACAAGCGTGCCGACAAATGCGATAGCTATCGATGAAAACGCTACGGCTTTATAGCCGAAGATCGTTTTCCTGGCAAACGTCGGAATGATGTCCGAGGCTACGCCCATGGCAGGCAGTATCATAATATATACGGCGGGGTGGGAGTATATCCAGAACAAGTGCTGGAAAAGTATCGGGTCGCCGCCGAGCGAGGGATCGAATATACCGACCTGGAACGCTCGCTCGACGATCACCAATAATATTGTCAAACCTATGATCGGGGTTCCTATGATCTGGATCCAGGCCGTCGCGTAGAGCGACCACGTGAAGAGAGTCATTTTGAAAAAGCTCATTCCCTTCGCGCGCAGGCGGTGGGTTGTCGTAATAAAGTTAATGCCCGTTAGGATCGAGGACAAACCGAGAATGAAAGCCGCCGATAGCGGGAATATGACGTCCGTCGTAGTTCTAATGCTGTACGGCACGTAGAAGGTCCAACCCGTATCGATAGGGCCTCCCCCAAGGAATAAAGACGCGATCGCCATCGTCCCGCCTAATAAATAGAGCCAATAGGACAGTAAATTCAGGCGAGGAAAGGCGACGTCCGCCGCGCCGATTTGCAACGGCAGAAAAAAGTTTCCAAAGGCGGCCGGTATGCCCGGTATGATAAACAAGAATATCATTATAATGCCATGCAGGGTAAAGATGGCGTTATATGTTTGCGCTTCAACCAAGGTTTTGCCCAGCGTAAAGAGCTCCAACCTCATAATCCCGCCAAGCGTCGCCCCAACCGCGAAAAACGCGATCATCGACCACATATACATGATGCCTATCCGCTTGTGATCCGTTGAAAAGATCCACGAACGAATTCCTTTTCCTTTGCCCTCGTAGTCCCAGAAGCTCTTAAATCCGTTAGTCGCTTCGGGCGCTTGAGCGGCTGTCGTCGCTTCAGACATTGTCGTCTCCTTTATTATTTTTTTCGTTGCTTTCCGCTTCTTCTATCTTTTTCTTGCGTAGCTTCTCGCCTTCGTTCTTCTTACCGCGAATTAATAATATCGTAATAAAGACTGAAGCCCCGAGAACTATGAGCGCGCCGCCGATCTTGTTAAAATTGAAAATTATATTGCCGCTCTTCGGGTCGTAGCTGTAGCAGAATTCTATCACTTTAGCCGCGAAAGGCATGGATTTTCCTTCGCTGGCGAGAATAATGCCCATCTTAAAATCCGTGTCGAGGTACGAAGTTCCAGGCAAGTAACGGGATACCTTCCCGTCGGGCGTCAGCATTATCAAAGTGGCCGCGTGAGTAAAGTCGTCGTCGCCCTCGGGCTTGTAGTAAAATCCGACGGCGTTCGTTAGCGCGCGTATCGAGGCGCTGTCGCCGACCATAAATCTCCATGATTCCGGCGTAACTCTGCTCTTCATTGTCGTGATATAGTTATTCCTCCACTGCGCGGCGCGCTGCGGCGTTTCACTCGGATCGAAGCTGATCGTGACGGCCTGGTAATTCTCCCCAAACTTTAGGTCTTTCACCTGGTCGATCACGGAGGCCTCGCCCGTCAGCAGCGGGCTGCAAATGCCCGGGCAGTGGTAGTAAACGAGCGACAGCACGGTAGGCTTCTTGATTATTTCCTTTAGGGAATAAACCTTTCCGTCCGAATTAGTAAATTTCAAGTCCATAGGGACTTGCGCCCCTAATTTCTGCTCGATACCGATAGCCGGGGCTGCCGGGAGATTATCAACCGACCCGATAAGGGTTATGGCTAAGATCATCATTATATTTAACGCGGTTTTCATGTCCTTCCTCCTAATTCAAAAATTTCTTACATTGCGCCCGGCGTAGGTCCCGAAGTAATCGAGACGAGATAAGAATGCAGCGCGCCGAGCTCCGCCGCGGTGAGCGTTAACGCCTGGGTTTTAAACCCGTTCGACGGGGCGCCCGAGGCGATTAGCATTTTAAACTCTCTAATATCGGACCTCCAGGGCTGCGACGTCAATAGCGCGTAGAGCGCGCGGTCGCGGTCCGAAGTAATTCTTTCAAACGCCTTTCTGGACGGATCGTTAGCGTCCGTAGCAATTAATCTCTTCTTCGCTTCGACGAGCCTGTCTATCGCGGGCTGTCTTTCGGATAAGATCATTTTAACGGCTTGTTTCACGGGTACTTGCGCCGCCTGGTTCCTACCCTTGGATATTGAATATTTTGCGTCGGCGTCAGCTAATTCCTGCGGCGTAGTCTCGGGCGCGTTGGGAGCAAGCGAACGAATAAAGTGCGCGAGTGCGAATTTATCCGCCGGCGGCAAAAATTCATAAGGGACCATGGCCGTTCCGGGCACGCCTTCTTCAAGCGTCTTGTATATGTCCGTTATTTTTCGTCCGTTCGTCCAACCGCTCTCTTGAGTAAAGTTCCTCGGTTTCGGATTTAGGTTTGCCCCGGCTACGCCGTCCCCGCGGCCGGCCGCGCCATGGCAGGAGGCGCACGACGAGGAAAAGATTTCCTTTCCCCTGGCTATCGCTTGCGGGGCGGGCTTCGAGGCTTCGTTCACGTCCGTGCCGGGCAGTTGCATCGCCTGCTTCGGGGCGATGTCGGTCTTCAGTTGGGTCGTGTCCGGCAATAGCGGCTTTATTTCCGCGCCGCTCATTACGTTCATGCTATGGATATAGAACATCCCGCCCCAAATGATCACGACTATCAATAGTATATAGATCAAGCCGAACCATCGCAACGGGTTTGCCCGTACGGCCTTAAAATCGGTTTCGTCTTCGTATTTATCTTTAAAGAGCATTTTTACAAACTCCGTTAATTGCTACAAATGAAAGTTTAAGCCCCTCGGCAGCTTCTCGTCGCCTACGGGAAGCAGGTTCCTGCGGCGAGCTACGAGCGCGAAGGTCGTTAAAACTATCCCGGCGATCAAAACGGGACCGATAAATTCCATCCAGCTGAGAGCTGCGCCCTTAGGGCTGTACGTCGGCATAATTATCCAGTATAGATCGTAGTAGTGCGCGACGAGTATCCACGCGGCCATGAATTTTAGCGTGCCTGGGGCGCTCTTCGACGGCTGCGACAGCAGCACGGAGTACGGGACTATAAAGTGTATGAAAATTAGTCCCAGCGAAATTGCCGACCAACTGCCGTTCCATCTATTTAGAAACCAGAATGTCTCCTCAGGCAGATTGGCGTACCACATTAACATATATTGACTAAACGCAATATAGGCCCAAAAATTGACGAAGGCGAACATCATAGCGCCAAAATTATAATAGTGATCTTTATTAATCAATCCGCCCAAATATCCCTTTTCCGAGAGGGGGACGACAAAGATCGTCAAGAGCGCGAGCGCGGCCAGGAACGTACCGGAAAAGTAGTATACCGCGAAAATAGTCGAGTACCAATGCGGTTCCAGGCTCATCATCCAATCGATAGCGAAGATCGAAGTAGCGATAGCGAAGATCGGCATAAAGATGGCGGACCAGCGAGTCGCCTTGCGCCGGAAATCTCCACGGGGCGAAGCGTCCTGCTTAAAGGATCTGCGCGCGATCAGGAAATAGAACGTCCCAGCCAGGACGAACGCGATTGCGCTTCTAATCAGGAAAAACCCAACGTTCAGGTAAGGAGCCTTCGTCGCTAAGGCTCTATCGACGGCCAGCGCCTCTTCGTGCGTCCAATGGAAAAGGCCGTGCATATCGAACGCTAACGGGATCGCCAGCAGGGGCGCGACGAATAGCAGCGCGCCAAGTATTTCCGCTATCCTGCGGAACGGCACGCTCCAATCGGCGTTCGCCAGGTATTCGAGCGCTACGAAGAATAGCGAGCCCAACCCGAGAGAAAGGATATACATATAAACTATGTTCATATTGAATGACGCCCTGCGCGCGTCCGTCGCATATGCAAGGAGGAACAGCAATACGCCTAAAGCCAATAGGCTAAGCCCATACAGTAATATTTTAGGCGACAACGATTTGCGTTCGTACTTTATATCGAATTTATTTTCCATTTGCTGCCGCTCCTTGTGTTGCGTTGAATGCCTTCTGAAGAGTCCGGACGTAGAGAATGACCTTCCATCGCTCTTCGGGGGTTAATTGTTTTGCGTAGCTCGGCATGCTGTTCTGGCCGTGCGTAATTACGTAATAGATATTCGCGTCGCTCCAATTGCGGACTTTCTCCGAATGCAGAGTTGGCGGGTTGGGGAATTGGCCCCGAAGCCTGGAGTCCCCTTGCGCTACGTTTCCATGGCACGGGCTGCAATAAGTCAGGAACTTCGACCGGCCGCGTGAAATTGCGGCGGTGTCCGCTACGATTGGGTTTACCATTGCCCGCAGAGCCGCCGAATCGTTCGGCCCCTTAGCAAATTGGACCTCCGCCCCGCGAGGCACGCTTCCCACGGGAGGACGGCGCATTGAAAAGCTTCCTCGCCAGAATTTTGAAGGATACTGCGCGTCGACCCGCATCTGCGTCATCATCCAATCGAATGGGTGGACGTAGAGCAGCTTGTTTAGAACCACGTAGCTAACCCCGGAGGTAGCTATCGCGATTGCTATTAATAGTATTATAAATTTAAGGTCGAATACCTTATTAAAAACGTTGACCTCTTCCTCGTCGTAGTAAATCGTTTGTATTTCCGTCGCGCCAGTCTCCTGTAGCAGCTCGCGTACTGAGTTCTCGCTGAACATCTTGTCTTTAGCTTCGATCGATATGCCGTACCTATCGTTTGAAACGGCTTTCATATATGCCGTATCGTGCAGCGGGTGGCTATTGTTCGGCAGCTTAAACACTAAAGCGAGAAGCGCTACCACGGTTCCAATAGATGCGAGCAAAACCGTTACCTCGAACGTTACGGGGGTAAACGCGGGAAGCGCAAAGTGAGGCTTTCCGCCGACAATTGTCGGGTAATCGAATACGCTGACGTAGCCCATAAACACGAGAGCGAGGAACATACCGCTCAATCCGAAGAATAACGTAAAGAATCCCATCGGCGAAGGCTTTAGCCTCATTGCCCGGGGCATGCCATGAATCGGGTAGGGCGAATGCACGTCGAAATTGCGATAGCGCGATGCGACTTCCCTTGCCGCATGGGTCAATTTATCGGGGTCGTTATAAAGACCCGCTATGGAATATATCTTTCTCTCACTCATGGGCCTTCTCCGGTATAGTTCCATGATGATGCGGTTGCGAGCCCTCAACTTCCGCTTTTACTTCGACAATAGACACCACAGGCATAGTGCGGGTAAATATCAGTAAAAGAGTAAAGAACAAACCGAAGCTCCCTATCAAAATGCCGATATCAATTATCGTAGGCTTGAAATAAGCCCAGCTGGAGGGCAAAAAGTCGCGAGAGAGCGAAGTAACTATAATTACGAATCGCTCGAACCACATGCCGACGTTAACTAACGCCCCTATTACGAACATAAAGGGGATGGATCGTCGTATTTTTTTAACCCAGAAAAGCTGCGGGAATAATACGTTGCAGCTTATCATTGTCCAATAAGCCCATGAATAATCGCCAAACGCACGATTGATAAATGTAAAGGATTCTATCGGGCTGCCGCTGTACCAGGCCATAAAGTACTCCATGGCGTACGCGTAGCCTACCATCGAGCCTGTAAGTATGATTATCTTATTCATTTTCTCGAGCGTGTCCAGCGTTATTATATGCTCGAAGTTGAATATCTTACGAATGAATATCAAGGCGTTTTGAACCATTGCAAAACCTGAGAAAACGGCTCCCGCTACGAAATACGGCGGGAAAATCGTCGCGTGCCATCCGGGCAATACCGAGACCGCGAAGTCGAAGCTAACGATGGTATGCACCGAAAGAACGAGAGGCGTGGCAAAACCGGCCAATATCAGGTATACCATTTCGTAATGCTGCCAGTGGCGATTGCTATGACGCCAACCGAGGCTAAAGATAGAATAGATCGTCTTTTTTATTTTTCCCTTCGCGCGGTCGCGTAGCGAGGCGAAGTCCGGTATCAGGCCGACATACCAAAAAATGAATGAAACCGTAAAGTAAGTCGAAACGGCGAATACGTCCCAGAGCAGCGGCGACTGGAAATTCACCCATATAGTATGCTGGTTCGGGTACGGCGTAAGCCAACCGTCGAGCCAGGGCCTGCCGACGTGGATCAGCGGGAAGATGCCCGCCGTCATTACGGCGAATATCGTCATCCCTTCGGCGAAGCGGGCGATGCCCGTTCTCCACTTCTGACGGAATAAAAACAGGATGGCGGAAATAAGAGTTCCGGCGTGGCCGATGCCAACCCAAAATACGAAGTTAACTATTCCAAACGCCCAGGCTACCGGTATGTTATTTCCCCACATTCCAATACCGTAGTAGAACGTCAGCCCCAGGCTAACGACTCCAATAAGCAGCATTGTAACCGTTACGGAAAGAACTAAGAAGAATTTCTTACTTGGCCATTTATCGAGCGGCGCCGTGATTAATTCATTTATCGAATTTAACGACGGCTTCCCCTCAATGACAGAGCGTTCGCTTAGCGTGTCGATACTCAAGATATATCCTCCATTTCATTGTTTCGCAATTTGGCGATATAGGTAACGTTCGGTCGGGTGCACAAGTACTCGAGTACTTTATAGCCGAGCTTATGCTTAACTATTCGGGAAATTTCGCTCGCCGGGTCGTTAACGTCGCCGAAAACGATGGCGTTCGCCGGGCATGCCTGCTGGCATGCTGTTTGAACTTCGTTTTTTGACTTTGCGACGCGGAAGTCCTCGCCGTCGGCTGTAGCTTGCTGTCGGGCTTCCATTATTCTCTGGATGCAGAAGGTGCATTTTTCCATTACCCCGCGGGCGCGCACCGTAACTTCCGGATTTTGCATCAGCTCGAGCGAATCGCTCTTGTAGAGCCCGTCGCGGAATCTCTCGCGATAATCGAAGAAATTGAATCTACGGACTTTATACGGACAGTTGTTCGAGCAGTAGCGAGTGCCTACGCAGCGATTATAGGTCATTTGATTGAGACCGTCCGTGCTGTGCGTGGTGGCGAGCACGGGGCAAACGTTTTCGCATGGGGCGAGGTCGCAATGCTGGCAGAGCATCGGTTGGTGGCTGGGTACCGGGTTGTCGTCCGTGCCGCTCCAGTAGCGGTCTATCCTCATCCATTGCATTTCCCTGCCTTTCAGGCATTCTTCTTTGCCGACGACCGGCGTATTGTTCTCGACTGCGCATGCGACGACGCACGTTCCGCAGGCGAAGCACTTGTTTAAATCGATCGCCATTGCCCACTTTACTTCGCTATATTTCACCTCGTCGTATATAGAGGCGGGCTCCTCCCTATGCTCTGAGACGAACCCAGGATTCTTTTTATAATCGGCGATGGAGCCGTCGATAATTATTTTTCTATCCCGGTGCAGTTCCCTTACGTCGTCCTCAGTCATTTTATGCTGCTCCTGGGTGGAAGCGAGCTCGACGCGATCGCCAGTTTTCGTAACCGTAGCGCCGCTGTAAATTTTCCGAGATATATCGCCCGAGCGGGAGAGCGCGGGGATGGCGTCGACGCCGACTTCCCTGCCGACTTCGCCGGCGATCTTCCGGCCCCAACCGAGTTCGACAACTATCGCGCCGTCGGCCGTGCCGGGCTCCGATACGACCGGCAGGCGAAGCGTCGCGCCGTTGAGCTTAATTTCGACTATGTCGGATTTGTTATCTTTATACTCCACGCCCAGTTGGCGGGCGGTTGCCTCGCTCATCGCCGCATAATTTTCCCATACGACCTTACTGATCGGGTGCGGCAATTCCATTAGCCAGCCGTTGTCCGCATACCTGCCGTCGAGTATTGAATACGCCGGCGCGAATACGACTTCATAACCCTTTCCCATCCTGGCAGGCGCAAGGTTATCCGCCGCCGCCGGGTTGAATGCGAACGTCTGCGGCACGGCGGGCAGAGCCGCAAACCCCGTTTCAAGCGCCGCGTTCCAGAATATATCGAATTCGCCGCCGAAATCCAACCCGGGAAGCGCCGCGATCCCCTCGCGGAAATACGCTCTGAAGGCTTCGTCTTTTATCTCGGCGACTCCCCGCGCGAGCGCGAGCAGCGTAGCCTCCTTTTGCGGCGTGCCGTAAAGCGGATTGATGATCGGCTGTCGGAACGTTATTAAATTAGTCGAATTGCGGTAATCGCCCCAGCTTTCGAGCCAATGGCTTGCGGGAATGGTCAGCGAGCTTAGCGCGCTCGTCTCGTTCTCGCATACGCTGATCGAGATGGAATATCCCGCCTTTTTCCAGCCGCCTTCTAACCCGTAGCCGCGCGGCAAGTGGAACGCGGGATTCGCGTCCAAATTAATTATCATGCCTATTCTACCGGCGTAGAGATCGCCCGAGAACCGTCGCCACTCGTCGGGAGTAGTTATTTTCCTGTTTTTGATATAGCTCGAGTCCGTTTTAAAGTTTGCTTCGCCGCCGAGCATATTGTTCAGCGCGAGCGCGAGAGCATGGACTTCGTAGCCCTGGCTTTCGCCCGCGTAAACGAGAGACTTTCCGGCGGAAGCTACTAAATCCCGCGACATTTTCTCTAGTTTTTTACGGTTCGCTTCGCTTAATCCCTGGAGTCCTTGTATGGTAGCGCCTTCGGCGAACACGGGAATGGGCTTGCCCATTTTTTTGGCGACGTCGGCCAGCAGCGCCCTTAAGGTTTCCTGCATCATAGAGGGCTTTACTCGCGCGCGCATGTCGGCCACGGAGCCGGTCAGGGTCATTCGACTCTCTACCGAGTATATTTTTTGAAATGCGGCCGGGTCGTCTGAATTCTTCCTTTCGGCGCAACCGCCTATCTGCGCGAGGCGATCGCCTTCGGTTCCGAATATATCGGCCTCGAGCAACAGGATAGTATCGGGGCGGGCCCAATCGATTACGGGCAAGTTCTCGTTCCCATAGAAGTTTCTCCAGGCGTCCGTCCGGTTCAGGTCGTCGAATAGCTCGTAGGAATAAACCCTTGTCGTCGGATATTTAGCTGAAAACTCATCTAATATCCGCCCAAGGGTATAGGAGTTTACCGTATGCGAGATTATTGCGATCTCGCGTCCCGAGGCGGAGGCGTCCCGCAGCTTTGCAAGCGCTTCGTCCATCGCATGCTTTATTGAAATTTCCTTATCCCCCCGCCTTGCGTTGCGCAGTCTTTGCGGGTTATAGAGATCGAGCGGGGCAGCCTGCGTTTGAAGCGTAGCCTTTCCACGCGCGACGGGATGCTCGGGGTTTCCTTCGATCTTGATCGGCCTGCCCTCGCGCGCCTTTACTATAACCGCGGAACCGTCCTCCGAGCAGCTTGCAAAAAAGCGCGGCACGCCGAATTCAGCCCCTTCAGGCTTTTTATTATAAGAATTTATTTCGCCCTTATCGCGGTAGTCCGTGCAAGCCGTAGCGAACGCGGTCGAGGCGGCCATCAGCGCCATGAAACGCCTGCGGGAGGGGCTCCCGGGCGCGCCTAATTCCGGCGATTCCAACTGGGCGGAACGAAATTCGTCCGTTTTTTCAAAAGGTATGTTTAGTTTCATATTTTCTTGCTCCGGGGGTTGCGTTCTACGGCCTGCGAGTGCAGCGTGACGCAAATGGGGTTTTGTTTCTTCTCGGATTTAAATACGCTTTTCGCAAAGCGCCCCTTACCGACGAAGGGCAGCGCAATAGCGATAGCGCCCAATTTCAAGACGGCGTTGCGCTTGCTTTCAAATTGAATTTTCCTGTCTTTCATCTTATCCTCAACGGTGGCAAGTGTTGCAATGAGTCGGACCCAAATTAATCGAATTAGCTATTTCAGGCATGAATTCCTTCGCATTTCTATGGCAATTGACGCAGTCGCCCATCGTAAAGCCCTTAGCCTGCTTAACGACTTCCATCCACTCCACGCGGTCGTGGCAATGGTAGCACTGCATGCCCTTGTTTACATGCCTCGAGTGATTGAAATAAGCGTAGCGCGGAACCTGGTGGACGCGCTTCCACGGGATGGGTTTCCCCGCGTTATAGTAGTAATAAAGCTTTTTTATTTCCGGCTTGTCCTTCCGGGCATAGGAATGGCAGTTCATGCAGACGTCCGCCGACGGGATGCCGGCGTGCCGACCTTTTTCAACGGCAGTATGGCAGTACTTGCAATCTATTGCCATTTGCCCGGCGTGAAGGCGATGGGAAAAATTAATCGGCTGCCCGGGCGCGTAACCGATCCCGTCGCGCTCGGATCGGGAAACATAAAATGTCAGCGCGAAGGATGCCGCTACGATGAATAGCGCAACGGGTAATCGGTATTTTAAAGCGTAGTCTAACGACCTTTTTCTCACTTCTTTCTCCTCGCTTTTTCATTTATAACGAGGTTAAAATACCGCATAAAATATTAATATTCAAACTAATTTTAAATAAAATTTAATTATTAAATAATATTAATCCTTTTTAAATGATTTTGCTTATTCTAAACTATGAATATTTTGCAATACTGTTGTTTATATCATGGATTTACAGGAGGCTTTAGGCGCGCTTAATAATGAATATCCGGGAACGTATTTAATACGTCTCATAATGAAAAAAAGCCGCTCGAAGCGGCTCCGGATGTCACTTTTTCCGACTTCTCGAAAAATTATTTTTTGTTTACTTAGCAGCCGTTCTCAATTTGAAGTCCTGCACGTATAGGGGGGCATATTCGGCCGAGGGGGTAAACTGGGAATTTTCGTAAAATTCCGCGGCTAATGAAGCGATATATCTAACCGAGAGGGTTGAAAATTCACTTGCCGGGGCGACAGGACCGACAAGCATATCCTTGTCCGAAGCTCCAGCGAGAGCCTCGTCTATCGTGGTCTCGGTAATATCGCTCGTCGGACGCCCTTGCGAATCAAACGCTTGCAGGAAGCATTCCCCGCGGGTCGAGCCGATCATGCAGCGGATGCGCTCCGGCGGGCAGTACGCCCTCGAGCTCGCCGCGGCTCTTGCCAGCGCTTCCATAGTCGGAACGGATATAAGCTTTATGCCGTCGTCGTAGCATAATCCTTTGGCGATGGAACCGGCGATCCTCAGGCCGGTGAATGAACCCGGGCCAGCGGAAACGGCCGCTGCGGTAATATCTTGCACCGTGGCGCCGAGATCTTTAAGCAAGCTCTCTATTCGCGCGGCCATCAGCTTATCATGCAAATTCTTCTCGTTGATTTCGTATATGGCGACAATTTCTTTACCGACGGAGAGAGCGATCCCGCAGGTCGAGCCGCTCGACTCCAGCGACAGTATCAACTTTTTATTCTGTTTCATTCCTTTTCCCGTTATAAAAAAGGGACGAGCATGCCCGTCCCTGATTCTAAAATCGTTATGATTATTATTATAATCTCTCGAATCTTGCCTGGAAGAAGCGGAGGTACTTAGGTTCGTAAACCATCTTAAGACCGCGCGCTTGCTCGCGTTTGTTGTAGAGATCGATAACGGCTTCGGCCGCTACGTCGAAGTGCGATTGCGTATAGACTCTTCTCGGAACGGTCAAACGAACGAGTTCGAGCTTCGGCTTATTGTCTTCGCCGGTGTCTTTGTTGCGTCCTGCGGAAACGATGCCGCGTTCCATAGCGCGAACGCCGCTTTCAACGTAAAGATCTGCGGCAAGAACCTGCGCGGGATATTGCTCCTGCGGGATATGCGGGTAGAAACGACGGGCGTCGAGGAATACCGCGTGGCCGCCGACGGGAGTTACTATCGGGATGCCTGCTTCGAGAAGGAGGTTGCCGAAGTATTCAACCTGGCGAACGCGGGCGCTGATGCTATCGTCCTGAACGGCTTCGTACATGCCGCGAGCCATAGCTTCGAGATCGCGACCCGCCAAACCGCCGTACGTATGCAAACCTTCGTAAACTACTACCATGTTGCGGAGCTCTTCGAAGACGTCCCAATCGTTAAGCGCGACGAAACCGCCGATATTAACGAGGAGATCCTTCTTGCCCGACATAGTTGCGGCATCCGTGTAGCTAGCCAATTCGAAGAGGATTTCAGCTACGGATTTGTTTGCGTAGCCTTCTTCGCGTTGCTGGATGAAGTAGGCGTTTTCCATACCGCGAGTGGCGTCGAGAACGACCTTGATGCCGTGCTTGTGAGCCAATTCGCTGACTGCGCGAAGGTTAGCCATGGAGACGGGTTGGCCGCCGGCCATATTAACCGTAACGCCGATCGTGATGTAAGGGATTTTATCGGCGCCTACGCGGTCGATTAAAGCTTGAAATTTATTGAGGTCGACGTTGCCTTTAAAGGGATTGTCGCCCTGAGGATTGTGCGCTTCGTCGATAATAACGTCGACAAACGTGCCGCCCGCGTGTTCCTGGTGGTGGCGGGTAGTCGTGAAATACATATTGCCGGGAACGTAGTCGCCGGGCTTGATCAATGCTTGCGAGAGCAAATGCTCAGCGCCGCGGCCCTGGTGGGTAGGAACCAAATACTTATAGCCGTAAACCTTTCTAACGGCATCCTCAAGGTTATAGAAATTCTTGCTGCCTGCGTAAGCTTCGTCGCCGAGCATCATGCCTGCCCATTGATTGTCGCTCATCGCATTCGTGCCGCTATCGGTCAAAAAGTCGATATAAACGTCGTCGGAATGCAGCAGAAACGTATTGTAGCCGGCTTCTTTGATTTTCTCTTCGCGATATTCTCTCGTAGTTACTTTCAAAGGCTCGACAACCTTAATTTTGTAAGGCTCAGCCCAAGGCTTGCGTGTTTGTGACATCTAAAAACGCCCTTCTTAAAATGTATTAAATCGTTTGTATGTAACTGAAAAAATTAACTTACAAAACTACAAAAACTTAGCAACGTAAAAAAATTAAATTAAGCCCTTTCGTAACTGGGGCACGTCATCTAAGTTACTGTAAAACAAGAAGTTTTTCACGATTTATTTTGCTGGCCCGGCTCCTGTTTTTAGTTGTTTTAGGCGGGAAATATGCCCGTTTAGCGATTAAAATTCCACGTAAATATTAATAGTAAGCGTTTTGGATTTTCCAGGATTCACTTTTTTTTGTATTTTACCTTCTTGTAGAAAATAATCGGGAACGCCAATGCGCCGCTTTTTAGGATCATTCTTCGCCGCCGCTATTTTGTTAATCTTGCCGCCAGGGCCGGGCTTCGCCAAACCCAGGGTCGCGTTTACGTTTGACGATCCGAACCTCGCAAACTCGCCTTGCGCTACCTATCAACAAAAGAGCGAAGAAATGCTGGCGGCTTTAAAAAGGCATAATCTAAAAGCGGCCCTCTTCGTATGCGGGAAGCGGGTTGATTCGCCGGAGGGAATTGATTTACTCAAAGCCTGGCTTGCCGCGGGGCATTTGATCGGCAACCACACCTATAGCCATTACTATTACCATTCCAATATCCCAAAAGAATTTTTTGCCCAGGACTTCCTTAAAGATGATTCCCTGCTCCGCGCTAACGGCTTCGCGCCCAAATTCTTTCGATTCCCATACCTGAAGGAAGGAAATACGGCCGAAAAAAGAGATTTTATGAGAAGCGAGCTTAAGTCAAACGGCTACTCGATCGGAGCGGTCACTATCGACGCCTCCGATTGGTACTTCGACGAGGAGTTGAATAAAGCTTTCGCTAAGGATTCAAATATCGATTTGACCCCGTTCAGGAATTACTACTACCATCACATACGCGATCGCGCGAATTATTACGATAATCTTGCAAAGGCGCTTACCGGCAGGGAAATCGCACACGTTATACTTTTGCATTTCAACGCGCTGAACGCGCGCTTCCTCGACGGGCTGATCGATATGTTCCAAAGCGAGGGCTGGGAGACGATAGACGCCGAAGAAGCCTACAAAGATAAATTCTATACGGAGTTTCATGTCGACTCCTTGCCGGCGGGCGAGAGCTGGGTCTGGTCGCTGGCGCGTCAAACCGGCAAGTACGAGGAAACGCTTCGCTACCCGGGCGAGGATTCCGAATTCGAATATAAGCCCTTTCAGAAATTTCTCGAAAATCGCTACGTATACGACGAAATTGAAGTCGAGAAGCTGTCCGACGACTGCTTTAAATTCGCAACGTTTGAGACGATAGGCGAGGAGCCTTACCCGGCAAACAGCTTATTGGTGCGTAGCGGGAAGGAAATAGCGCTGATAGACGCCCCCTGGAGCGATTACCAGGCGGACCTGATCAATCGTAAGAGCATAGAGCTTTTCGGTAAGCCTATTACCAAAGCCGTATTTACCCATTTCCACAACGACCGCGTCGGCGGCGCCAATTTCCTATTGAATATGGGCGTTAAATGCTATACTTCCAAAGCTACCGCCGAGCTCGCCGCACGCGATAGCGTGATTATTACCCCGGGCGTATTTATACCGATGGAGAATTTCGACGTGATGGGCGTCGAGCTTTACTATCCAGGCGCCGGCCACACTACTGATAATATAGTAGCATACCTAACGAACGAAAAAATCCTCTTCGGCGGCTGCTTCGTTAAGTCCCTGGAATCGATGAGCCTCGGCAATCTCGCCGACGCCGACGTAAAGGCCTGGGCCGCTTCGGCGAAAAATTTAAAAACGAAATACGGAACGGCTAAAATAGTAATCCCAGGACACGGAGAGGCGGGCGGACCCGAGCTAATCGATAGGACGCTCCAATTGATTAATATCGGGAAATAATTTAAAAATCGATTTATGGTTCTTTGTCAAATTTCTTATTAAAAGTCAAATAATATTTCGCTGATTATAAATAAATTCATTATATTTAGATAGCTATATGTTCTTTATTTGACAAAACATAATTATCAGAGCAACTCAAGGAAACGACTTATGAAAAAGAGTACTTTTTTAGTATTGCTTATTATTTTCGCGCCATTGGCCCTGTTCGCCCAAAACTTTACCGTATTCAATATCGACACGACCGCCTTTCCATTAATGAAGGCTTCCTTCTACGCGTACGATGGCGGTAACATCCAGATCAAAATTTTCAACCCGGGCGACTTCAAGATTTTTGAGAACGGCGAACCGCGGGACGTACAATCAGTATCGTGTCCCCCGGCTCCGGAACCGGTCCTGATCTCGCTTGCCATAAGCATAGATATCTCAGGCTCGATGCTTTCCGGGGACGCGGGCGTCCCATCCGTCGAATTAGGAAAAACCACGGCGACCAACATACTCGAAGCGCTATCCATGCCGCCGCACGAGGCCGCGCTGCAGACCTGCCATGCTAAGGCGTTTATTAATCAGGATTTCACCGCCGATAAGCAGAAAATGCTCGATGAAATAAAAAAAGTGCAAGCCGGCGGCGATAACGACTTCGTCGAGCATCTGCTCAACCCGAGAACCGGCCTTCTAAACGTAGCTAAAACCGGGAAGAACAAGCGGGCGGCACTGCTGTGCACGGACGCATGGTGGAACGCCTTAACACAGATAGAGCTTGATAGGTGTATCGATACTTGTAAAAAGTATGGCATTACTTTTTACGCAATAATCTACACCAGGGAAGAAACCATGCCCAACGGCATTAAGGCGTCGCTCAAGGCGCTTGCCGACGCGACGGGCGGAAAGATGTACGACGGCGTGATTGATAAAAAAGCCGCCGCTGACCTGGCCAACGAGCTATCCTCCACAATTCAGTTGGAAAAACCCTGCACTATCGAATGGATGAGCGACTACGCGTGCAAATTTGAAAAGAGAACCGTAGAATTTAAATATAACCCGCTATCCCTCTCCTACTCCTCCGAGTATAATCTCCCCGTAAAGGGCGCAAGCCTGGTTGAGATAATACCCCCGACAGTCCGTTTTACTAACTTACCGCGCAACATTAAATACGATACGACTCTCTCTATAAAGTCCGTTACGAGGGACCTTGAAATTACGGATATTAAACTTAGCAATTCAAAGTTCAGCGTTTCGCCAAAGAGTTTCTCAATTAAAAAGGGCGAATCCAAGAACATTACGTTGAGCTGTACGCCGACTGATTCAGTTTACGAATACTGTAAAATTGACTTTCTTACAAATTATTGCAATTTAGGCGCCTATAGCATCCTGATTTACGGAGGCAAGCCTTATGGAGCGTCGTCAATTAAAGTGACGTTCCCAAACGGCGGGGAAAGCTTCGCAGTCGGCTCCGACACCGTGATAACGTGGGAAGGAACGTTGCCCGAGGAAGAGGTCGCGCTCGACTACAGCGCGGACAACGGCGCTTCCTGGACTAATATTACAAAGAACGCCAGGAATTTCTCTTACGGCTGGACCAATCTGCCAAACAAACCCAGTCCAAATTGCCTGATGCGCGCAAAGACGGAAAGAGGTTTGAAAAACAGCGTCTTGTCTTCGCATACGGGCGAAGTTAACTGCTTGGCTTTTAGTCCTAACGGATACTTCCTGGCCAGCGGGGACGTCGACGCGGCGATAAAGATCTGGGACACGGAGACGGGAACGCTACAGAAGACAATTAACGGCCACAGCGAAAGCGTATATAATCTCGTTTACTCCAGGGACGGATCGAAGCTCTTCAGCGGCGGTTGGGATAACGACATAATAATGTGGGACACAAAATCATGGCAAAAAATCAGGACGTTCAATAAAGATCCGGAATATTTTACCGCCTTTACGATAAATTCCGCCGGCACAATACTGCCCTGCGGGATGATGGACAATTCCATTAAACTCCTCGACGCGGCGACGGCGGCGGTTGTAAAGACGTTCGCCGGGCACTCCGCGTACGTTAATTGCCTCGCTTACAACAGCGACAATTCATTGCTCGCGAGCGGCTCCAGCGACTATACGGTCAAGATATGGGACATGAAGGCGGGAGCTCTGCTGCGGACGCTTACGGGGCATAATTACCCCGTTACAAGCGTATCGTTTTCTCCCGACGGCTCTACCCTGGCGAGCGGCGCAAGCGACAACTCATTAAAAGTATGGAACGCAAAGTCCGGCGCCCTTTTGAAGTCCATTGACTGCGGATTTGGCATCAATTCCGTCGCCTTCAGCCTCGAGGGCGATAAGGTAGCCGTGGCCGGCTCTTCGAATTTAGTTAAGGTTTATAGCATTGTAACCGGCGAAGAAGTCAATTCATATTCCGGGCATAACGAGGACGTATTAACGTTAGCATACAACCACGATGGTTCCGCCCTTGCGAGCGGCAGCTCCGATAAATCAGTTCGAATTTGGGGCCAGGGGCTTGCCGGGCAGAGCGACGTCTCCGACGCCGTCTGGGCGATCGTAAAGCCCGAGATTTCCGCCCGGGACATCGACTGCGGTAAAGTCCTTATCGGGAAGCATAAAGATACGGCTATAGTTGGATATTTCATCAATAAAAGCCCGCTCGATTCTAAGATTAAGAAAATCGAGATAAAAGGCGCCAACGCAGGCGAGTTTAATCTCATTTCCACGCCGCCGCCCTTCGACGTTTCGGCTAAAAGCGCCAAAACGATTGAAATTCACTTTGAGCCAAAATCTATTGGTAACAGGACGGCGTACTTAGAAGCATCCGTCGGGGATACAATCCTAAGATACAAGATAATAGGTCAGGGCGTAAATCCTATGCTGGAGGTCGCAGCGGATGTCGTGGATTTCGGGAAATTAAAAATTGGATCAGTTAAGGATACTTTGGCGGCTACGATAAATAATCTCTCCCAACTCCCGGTAGAGATACAATCTACGGAAATGCTAGGCCCGGACAAGGAACAATTCGCTATAATCAACGGGGGCGGCCCCTTCACGCTAATGCCTGGTGAATCATGGAAGATGGAGCTGGAGTTCCGTCCAACGTCCGTCGGTAGAACTTCCGGCAGCATCGGGTTTAATTTCGACGGATTCCCTTCCCCCGTCGTACTTCAGCTCTTCGGCGAGGGACTGCCGCTAAACTCTCCAAAAATTACGTCGAACAGCCCGCTCTGCAAGGGCGACGATATTCGTCTCTTCGCCGATTCGATCGAGAGCGCGACCTACCATTGGTATGGCCCGAACAATTTTTTCTCCTCGCAGCGGAACGTCGTAATTGAAAACGCTCAAGCGGAAAGCGCCGGGAGGTACTTTGTTTACGCGACTATAAGCGGAATAAATACCGACACCGCGTTCCACGACGTAATTGTCAAAACGGAGCTCGTCGCCCCGGGCGACAGCAGCTATATCTACGTCGGCAGCGCGCGCAAAACCAATAATCTAATACAGCTTACTGAATCCAAGCCCTGGGACGGCGGCTCGATCTGGCTTAAGAACAGGTTCTCCGTTAAGAAGGATTTTGAAACCACTTTCGAATTTATTTATAGAAACGGTCATAACTTTATGGTGGACGACGGCTATATCCCCGGCGCGGACGGGTTCGCTTTCGTTATGCAAAACCACAACTATCCCTTCCTCGGCGAGAAGGGCGGCTCATTGGGATATAAAGAAATAACAAATTCGCTTGCTATCGAAGTGGACCTCTGGGCAAACGGCTACGACCCTAACGGCAACCATATAGCCGTGCAATCGCTCGGCGCTAAGGGCAATCAGCCCGACCATAGCGTGCCGGGATCCTCTTTGGCGATAAACCCGAATATTATTACGCTAAAGCAGGACAGCCTTTACTACTTTAAGATAAAGTACGATTGGAACGCCAAGAATTTGAAAGTTTATATCGACACGACGGATCAGTACTCGATTGAAGCGTTGAATATTTCCAATATCGATCTCTCGACCCATCTTGCATTAGAGGAGGGCGAATATGTTTATATCGGCTTCACTTCCGGCACTGGCGAATCGTACCAGGAACACTATATCCAAAATTGGACGATCCCATGCCTTAATCAAATAAAGGGAGTCGGGGAGCGAATCGCGCAAAGCTCGCCCTTGTCGCTAGAAGTTTTTCCGAACCCGGTCGCCGGAGCTGCGCGGGTTGAGTTCAAGTCGCAGACCGGGCCCGGGGCAACCTTGAAATTGGTAGACCTGGTCGGCGTGGAGAGGATAAGCGCAATTTCATTGAATCCCGGTCTCTCGTCGATAGATTTAGATCTTTCGAATTTGGAAATGGGAACGTACTTTTTAATAATGAACTACGAGGGCCGAAAGCTCGTAAAGAAGCTTACAGTCATTAGATAGAGAGCGTAAAGAAAGAAGATTGAAGGAATGGGAAAGCCGGCGCGTAAGCGACCGGCTTTCTAATTATAAAGCGATTGCGAGTAAGGCGTCAGGCCTTCTTTACCTTATCCCGCTTGAACATAGCTCTTTGCTCAACCGGCATTTTTTCCGTTGCGTACTGGAAGATGACGCGTTGGGATTCATTTTTATATTTTGTCAAGAACTCCTCGACGGGCGCGGGGGAAATTTTCCACGCCTCGCGCAGCAGCCAACCCAGCCCTTGCCCGACCTTTTCCTCCTGGTCGAGCATAAGAGGCAAAATGAACTCCAGCGCCGGGGCTATATCCTTGCTCTTCTTCATCGGCTTGATCAGGGAGACCACCGCCGCCCGCCGTTTGTAAGTTCTCGGGGAAAGCCGCCAGGGCGCGAGCGATTGCCTCGATATTACGTTCTTTTCAAGCAGCGGCGAGAGTAAGTCCCCGGCTATTACGTCGGTATGAGCCCAATTTTCCAGGCCTATATCGAACCAGCGATCGATTTCCTGGAACGTTCTCTCGTCCAGTTCCTTAAGCTTTTCCTTGAGAAAAAGGTAAAGAAACGATCCTTCCTCGTACTTGCCGGAAAGCAGCAGTTGAGTCGCGGCTTCGTATAGAACTTCAAGCGTGGCGTCCGGCCGGGACGCAAATTCCTTAACCATTGCGGTCTGCTTTTCGGAAGGGACTCCGTATGCGTTGAAACTCCCCGCTTTAAAGTATTTCGAGTATTTAACGACATTGTCGGGATTGGCGTTCTCCTCGCAGAAGGTCCGGACTTCCTTTACGAGTTCTTTTGCAGTCATTTTTACTTCCCTAGAACGTGAAGTTCTTTTTACTCTATTGATATTATAATAACGAAACTTAATAAAAATAGATGAAAATATAAAGCCAAATGTTTAGAGTGTCACGAATTCAGTAAAAATACGCAGATTGGCGTTTTGCAGCAATTGTAAAATAACGAACCGGGAGCCAAGGGATTGAGCGGGTTTACGTGCGATAAAAAAAGCAATTATCCGCTAAAGATAAAATCCCAGGGTCCCGGTTCAAATCGGTTTGGCGCTATCGCGCAGCTTAACTTTATTCGTTGGAGCTATCCGGATCGGCGTAGTATTTACGCTTCTTTAAGTCTTCGTTGTCATGAACCGCCCTGTAAAAGTCCTTCCTGGAGTCAATTTCCCTTTTGAGCAAATAGTGAACCCCCTCGACGCTCTTGCTGAAGGAAATATTATTTTCTATTGAAATGCTCATAGCTATTCCCTCCACGTCGTGATCGGCGCCGATGTAAGTGAACGTCCAGTCCTCTTCCTTCAGCTTCATTATCATATTGTTAATTTGCCCCTGAGTAAATTCCTTCGAGGAGTTCTCGTACCCGTCCGTCAGGATCGTTACGAGGACGGCGCATTTGGCGTCCTTCGGCAGGTCGTAATGCAGCTTCGTGCAGCTCATGCCGATAGCGTCCATTAAAGGAGTGCTGTTGTTGGGTTGATACTTCTCGCCGTCGAGCTCGGCGATCTCGTCGACGGGCTTCATATAGAGATGCGTTTTTATCCGCTCGCCGCTAAACGTGACGAACGTCATATAGTGTTTCTGCTCGGGGTAATCCTTTTGCGCCGTTTTCGCGGTTTGGATCACTTCGTTAAAGCTGCTAATTATTGACCGCTTAATCGAATCCATGGAACCGCTCTCGTCGAGAATAATGAGATTATAAACGTTCTGCCTGCTCATAATAACTCCTTTCGCAAATGTTAGTAATGATAACTCAACTATAAATGCAAAACTAACCCGACCGGCGTCGTAATATTTCGTTTATAAAAGAGCTTTGGAATTTTTTGAAATTTTTTTTCCATAACCATACAATTCAGGAAAATAATTATTAATTTTAGGTGAGAAGGCGTTTGAATGTTAAAAATCGATTTTCAATAAAAAGAAAGTCTTTTCCACATTATAGAGGCTTACTATGGATTTGCCGTTTACACAAGCGCAGTTCCTTGGCGTATTCAAGAGCTATAACGAAGCGATTTTCCCGGCGCATATCCTGGCTTATGCTTTAGGCCTATTGTGCGTGTTCCTGCTGTTCAGGAACGTGAAATATTCCGGCAGGATCATTTATGGGATTCTATCCGTTTTTTGGATTTGGATGGGCGCGGTATATCATATCGCCTACTTTTCTTCGATAAATAAAGCCGCCTACGGATTTGGCGCGCTTTTTATTCTCGAGGGGCTAATTTTCCTCTATCAATCCCTATTTGGAAAACCGGCGGAGTTTAAGTTTAGCGGTTCGGCAAAAAGCTATATCGGCTTAGCGATGATCGCCTTCGCGATGGCGATTTATTCGGCTATCGGTTACTTCGCCGGCCACTCTTACCCGTACTCGCCGGTATTTGGGGTAGCGCCGTGCCCGGTCGCAATTTTTACTTTCGGTATGCTTTTGCAGCCTAAGAGCGGGGTTAAATTCTGGGTAATAATCATTCCGCTTCTCTGGTCGTTCCTCGGATTCTTCGCGGCGCTCCAGCTCGGTATTACGGAAGACTTCGGGTTATTGATCTCCGGCGTTCTCGCCGCCGCGTTACTGGCGCTTAGGCCGGGCCAAAAAGAGGGCTCGCTGACTTAGGGCGACACGACGAAAAACGGGACGTCTTGAGTTAACCAGGCGTCCCGTCTTTACTTTTTTAAGGTCGACTTATATCTCCGCTTCGAAGTGCGAAACTATTTCCTCGCCCATCATAACGCGAAGCGTATTTTTCAGCTTCATTAGCTGGATAAACAGGTCGTTTTCCGGCACGGTATTAGGCGTGTGCATCGGCGACTTAAAGTAGAACGAGAGCCACTCCTGTATCCCGCTGAGCCTCGCCCTATGGGCAAGATCCATAAACAGGACAAGGTCCAGCACAATCGGCGCCGCAAGGATCGAATCCCGGCAGAGGAAGTTGATCTTCAACTCCATCGGGTAGCCCATCCAACCGAAGATATTGATATTGTCCCAGCTCTCTTTGTTGTCCCCTTTCGGCGGGTAGTAGTGGATTCGAACTTTATGATAGTAATCTTCATAGAGTTCCGGGTATAGTTCAGGTTGCAAGATGCTGTCGATCACGGAAAGCTTGCTCTCTTCCTTCGTCTTGAAGGACGCCGGGTCGTCGAGCACCTCGCCGTCGCGGTTGCCGAGTATATTGCTGGAAAACCACCCCGACAGCCCGAGCATGCGCGCTTTTAGCATGGGCGCGAGCACGGTTTTCATCATAGTCTGCCCCGTCTTGAAGTCCTTTCCGGCGATAGGTAGGTTTTGCTTATGGGCGAGTTCAATAATAGCGGGTATGTCCACCGTCAGGTTCGGAGCGCCGTTTATGTAGGGAACGCCCTCCATTAGCGCGGCGTAGGCGTAGAGCATGCTGGGCGCGACGCAGTCCTCGCTGTTCTTCATCGCCGCTTCGAAGGAGGAGATAGAATCGTAAGCGGCATTGTGTTGCAAGAATATTTCAGTGCTTCCGCACCAAACCATTACTAGCCGATCGCATTTATGCTCTTCCTTAAATTTACGAATATCCTCGCGAAGCGCTTCCATCAGTTCGTACTTGCTACCGCCCTCCTTTACGTATTCCCCTTTAAGGCGGACGACGTACTTCTGATCGAATACCCCGGGCATTGGACGCAATGAGTCAAGCTCGTCTTTTACTTTATCAATATCCTGGACTTCCAGCACCTTATGGTAAGCGGCGGACTCGTAGCAGCTCTCGTTGCGGATGTCCCAACCGCCGAAGACTATGGAATCAAGTTCGGAGAGAGGCACAAAATCCTTGATCCTGGGGAATCGATTGTCGATCCTCTTCCCGAGTCGTATCGTGGCCATTTGCGTAAGCGAGCCGATGGGTTGGGAAAGTCCTTTGCGCACGGCGAGGACGCCAGCTATAAAAGTAGTGGCTACGGCCCCGTTAATTCCGACAACTAAAACTCCCAATTTTCCAATAGTACTCTCAATCGGTTTTTGCATTCTCTTTTTCCTAATTTTATAAATACTCTGTTAATTGCGCGACGGAGCCGATAACGACGTCCGCCGAATCGAAGGAAAATGTCGGGTTATTATCCTTGCTCAGCATTATCGTATGGAATCCAGCCTGCTTCGCCGGGACGATATCCTGCACGTACGAATCACCGATAACGGCGCACTCTCCCGGATTGCAATGGAGCTTCTCGGCGGCGAGCAAAAATATCTGCTTATCGGGTTTTCTTACTTTTTCAATTTTTGAATCAATTACGACTTCCATTAATTCCAGCAATCTTAGCTCGTTCAAAACAATTCTCAAATTGCCGTAAAAATTTGATACCGCGGCGAGAGCATATCTCTTCTTAAGCTTTTCCAATACGTCGCGAGCTACCTGCGACACCCCGACGGCATATTCATAGCAATAGAGAGCCACGAGCTCGGCGCGGTCGCGGTATTCTTCGAACAGGTCGAACTTTTCCGAATAAATATGCCTGAACTGGGCCGCGGCTTTGAACGAAAGCAATTCTTTATAATTTAGGCTGATCGGCTCCGATTCGTTTAGTATCCTCTCCGCTTCAAAGTATGCGGCGTCGAACAGCTCGGATTCTATTTGAAGTCCGCAGGCGGCGTACGCGGTCTTCCACATCGTATGCCAATGGATTCCGTCTGTGTCCAAAGTGCCGCCAAAATCGAATACCAGGGCTTTAACGTCTTTCATTGGTCTACTCCTTTATAAGTTCTTTTGCATTTATTTTGTTTGTTCCCCGCGTCAGGGGAATAATTAGTATGCCGACGAGTATCCAGAACATCTCTCTTATCCTGCTTATCAGCGAGATATAGACGCCGACGGAGGAATTGATCCCTATCGCGCCCGTCATTAAGAAATAAACGCTCTCGCGCGCTCCTATCTGCATTGGGATGAAAAACAACATATTTAAGAACAGCGAGGATATCGAGCTGAAATAAATCGCCTGGTAGAATTTCATTTCTATCCCGATCGACTGGACTATAAATAGTATTTCAAAGCTCGTTACTATGCGCGCGGCGAAGTTCATTATTAAAGAAATATAAAATCCGCGCCTGTGATTCAAATAAAAGTTTCTTATTTCCGCGTCTATTTCCCCCACCTGAGTTTTGGATGCGTACATCTTCCTCCTTAGCGCGAAGGGCATCGGCGCCCTTAGCAGTAGCTTATAAAGCCTGAGTATCGCTCCTTTATTCAATATTAAGTAGAACAGGTAGAGCAAAAGCGCTACGAACGCCACCGCCGACGCGGCTATCTTTAGGTCGTTTGCCGTCTTGGTTATCTTCAATCCAAGTATAAGAAAGCCCAGCAGCCAGAAAACGACGTGAGAAAGAACGTGCATGATGTAAAACTTGACCGTCGCCGAGACTGAGTTCGTATAGCCCAATTCTTCCTTTAAGCTGTTTATCTTAAAGATCTCGCCGCCTAGCGCTACAAATGGCGTTATGTAATTCAAGCTGAAACCGCTGACGACTATCCCAAAAACTTTCTTAAACGAGATCCTCTTATCATAGAGATTTATGATTGACTTAAAAGCGACTGCGTTAAGCAGGTACGCCGGCAGCCAAATCGCTACGACGGGAATTATCCAATACCCCGTTTTAAGCAAATTCAAGTAAAGTCTTCCGACTCCGTACCTCCATACGATGAAGCCAAATATAAGCAAGCAGACTATAAAGACAACATTATTTAAAGCCTTGCTCTTCATCGGCCCTGCGCTTCAATCATTTTTTGGTTCAGCTCCGCGCTGCCCGCCTCGTGCTTACTTATTAAATAGATCAATACGATATTCAGAACGACAGTCTCGAACAGCAGGAAAATATATATGTTTTTAAAGAACAACGTCAGGTAAATCGCAAAAAACCTCGCATTGAGCGTTAACCCGTTGCAATACTTCTGGAGCGGGCGGCTCATCCCGCGGAATTCGCTTCTAATATTTTGGGGGAGCCCCTGTCCAAACTTTTCCGCGGCGAGTCGAATGAAACGTTGAAAGTTCTTCGTCAAGGCCTCCTGTTTCCTGGTATAATTAATATAAAGCAATGCGAAGAACTTTTCAATAAAGTTCATACCGCTCTTATTTGCTTGATACTGCTCCGCAAGCGTTTCGTAACTGTCGAATTCGCTCTTATTCTTACCGAAAACGAAGTAGAGGTGCGCGTTTCGGTAGTAATCCGCCATGGCGCTCTGGAAGGAATGCGACACGATCGCGAGCGCATAGAGCCCCGTATAAGCCAATATATTTCCTTCGGGCAGGAACCTGAAGTAAAGATGCAAGTAAATGCCGATAAACCACAGGTACCCGCTAATGCCGTCGAGCGTGCGACCGATCCGCGAGCAATTGTTAGTCATACGCGCGAGCTGCCCGTCCGCGCTGTCCAAGGAGCTGCCTAAGGCCAAAAGAAGTATCCCCGCGACGTTTAGCGTCACGTCGTCGTAGTAGAAGAACCTGCTTGCCGCGATGCCGCTCAGTATGCCAAGGACTGTTATAACGTTCGGGGTTGCGCCGATCTTCCTTGCGAGCAGCGCGATAGCCAATCCAACGCGGCGGAATATCAGCAGATCTATCTTCTCTTCCGTGTCGGAGGATTTTACGGTTGCGGCGAGCAGCGCCGCAAATTGCGATTCGTTCGCCATGGTTAGATTCCCCCGTTCTTCATGATTTCGCTTACGAGCCGGGCAATCGCCGAGCTGGCCTCTTCCTTTACCGGCGCGAAGCTTGGCCAATCGTTGAAGTCTATAATGGATATCTCGCCCGCGTCGGAAATTATTGCGTCCCCGCCATAAATTAATACGTCAGTTAATTCGGACGCCCTATTGGATATGCTTATTAGTTCCTCTTCATTGAATTTATTATGAATTAAGCCGTTTACATAATACCAGGAAAAGAAATCCGTTCCGCGAACGCCGTAGAATTTCACCTCGGAACCGACTTTATGCTCTTGCACTACGGACTTTTTAATGCCCCTTCTCTTAAATTCCTTTATAGTTCCAACAAGTTCCGGCATGCTGTATATCGGGGTTACGTCCTCGCGGTGGAGCGTGTGGTTCTCTCTCTTTAGCCATAGCTTCCCGGCGGCGAGGCCGTCCAATTGCGCCGGGTCGAAAGAGCTCGCGTTCACTACGACGCTTTTTGGGATGGGCACGTTGGAATTATTGAATATGTCGACCAGCGCTTCCCTGAACGCGTTATATACGCCCTTCGGCGAATTGACGACGAGGCTTCCCTCCTTCGCTATTTCGGCTAGCTTTTCCAGCGTTTTGTCGTTTCTTCCCATAGTTAAGTACGCGTCGAACTTAACGGGAGTCTTTACGAATTCGGATTCGCTCATCAGCTTAACGTCGAATCCCTGTTCGCGCAATTTCTCAGCCGTTAGCCTTATGATTATCGCGTCGTTCGAAACGTGATTCGGCGAGAACTTCCTATCCCGCATAATTCCTAGTACTTGACTTTTCATAATCCTTTCGTATATTTATCTTGATTTATATTCATGTAGTTCGTTTTTGCTTATTCTTTCTTTAAAGAATATGACGTGCATTGCCGTTTTGCAATTTTTTAGAAATTTGGGCAGCTCGCTAAAATGAATTTAGATTACAATGGCTTTACACGGAAATTTCCTCCATTAGAAATTGCTCCGCCGCCTTGATGTCGCCGATACGGTCCACGTCGATCATCTTCCCGAACTTGAAAGCTTTTACGGGAGCTCCGCTCGCTGCCAGCTCGCGCAGGAACAGCCTCAAATTTTTACCGCCGGACCGGATAATTTCCTGTATCAATGGAAATATATCGGAGGAAAAGTAATAGATCCCGCCCGTTATGTATCGATTGTCGTTGGGTTCGTTTTCGAATGCAAGCGCGTCGCCGCTATCATTTATCCTGACGTAAAGGGGTTTCTCGTCGTCGACGTAATCCGTTATCGCGACCGAATTATGGCCTTCGGGAGCTTTCTCGCAATAGCGAACATATGCGGTTAGATCGCTCCTTCTGAAAATTGTGTCGACGGTAAAAAGCATGAACGGCTTGCCACGCAGGTAATTCCTAAGCTCGAAGAGGCTGTGCATGGAGCTCGGCGTGCATTTTTTTATGACATTTATTGGAAAATCGGAGGAATAGCTATCCAAATACTCGGTTACCTCGTAGAAGTTTTCATTAACGATTATCGAGACGGACTCCGGGCGAAATTCAGCAATGGACTCGATCAATCTTCCGATTAGCGGTTTATTATCTAACTTTATAAGCGGCTTAGGGATTCCGACTCCTTCCTGCTGCAGTCTCGAGCCTTCGCCCGCGGCGATAATAGCAAAATTCATTTCATTTTTCCTCTTTGATTATATTCTTTTCACGAATAAGAAAGGAAATTGTTACAGGGATTTCATTTGAAACATCAATAGATTATAGAAAAGACGCAGTTTGTAATTTTTTTACATTTTTCACGCAACGAATATAGATTTTAAGTGTTATATTCTATATGTTACAAGTTAGAAATCTGTTTTCAAGTTATTGAGGACAAGTCATGAAACTTTTGTTATGTTTCCTAACTGTTATTTTTGAAGTAGGATTAGCCGACGCTCAATCCCTCTCGATATTCGACGTAGATACGTCGTCATTCCCTGTAATGAAAGCAAAATTTTTTGCTCTCGATCGCCCCGGTAATTCAATTAAAAATTTAGTCGCTTCCGACTTCGTGCTTACCGAATGCGGGATTCCCCGCGAAATTGTCTCGATTACCAATTTCGATGAGACAGTCCCCGAAAATATTTCTATCGCGCTCGTCGCGGATATCTCCGCCCAGCTCTCTCCTTCCATCGACCTTATGAAATATACGGCGAAGGAAATTATTAACGCGTTGCCCGCCGGTAGATTCGAAGCCGCCATATCCTCCTTCGACGAAAAGGGAACGCTTATCCAGGAATTAACATCCGGCAAGAATCTGTTAATTAATGCGCTCAAAGATATGTCTATCACGGGCTCATTAGGAAAAGACTATAACGCGGCGCTTATCGACCCTGCGGCCGGAGGAATTTTTGTTTGCTCGAACGCTAAGTACAGGAAGAACGTTATTTTAATCGCCCGCGGCGTCCCAACGATCCCTATCGATGAAACATTGATACTCGATAAAGCAAGGAAATCTGGGGTTACGATCAATTGCATATTTATAGGCTCCGCAATCCACGAAACGATCAAAAGGATTGTAAATCAAACCGGCGGCTGCTATACCGATAACGTAAATACTTACGACGAAGCTATCGTTGCGGCTCGACAAATCGTCCTTAGGTTAACGAAGCTCGGCCAGGCGTCCCAAATTCAATGGCGTAGCGACTTCCTTTGCAAACGGGAGAATATCGAAGTAAAGGCGTACGCCAAACCCGACTTAAAATCGCAATTCTCCTATCTGCTTCCAAATAGCGGTGTAACGAAACTGGTTTTCTGCCCGGCGTACATTACCTTTAAGGATTTGCCGGTCGGCGCAAAGCATGAAATGCCTGTATTGATAACGGCGATAAACTCGGATTTCCATATATCCAATTTTAATAGTTCCAACCCGCGATTCTCTATACTTGAAACCGGGACGACCATAAGAAAAGGCGAAACTAAAACCATGACAGTCAGCTATGACGCTATGGATAGCAGCCAAAATTACTCCGTTCTGTCGGTAAAAACGGATAAATGCGACGGGGAATTCTACGCGCTGGCCGAATACGAAAGCGCAAGGGAATTCGATTCGAGCTCGGGATTAAAAGTTACGTTCCCTAACGGCGGAGAGTTCTTTGCGCTCGGCGCGGATACGACTATAACCTGGACGGGAATTGATCCGGCGGAGATCGTTACCATTGAATATAGCTTCGACGACGGCATGACGTGGAATTTAATAACCGACAATGCAAGCGGATTGAGTTACCTATGGAAAAATATACCCAAGCCTTCAAGCGATAGGTGCTTGATCAGGATTAGCGATAAAAGCTCGGAGAGAAGCAACTGGGCGCGGCTATATGGCGGCAGTTCAGGGGAAATATTTTCGCATATAACCCGGACTAAGGACGGCAACTATCTCGCGGCAGGATTGTCGGAATCTAACGACGGGGACGTAAAAAGCAATAAAGGCGAAACGGACGTATGGGCTATACTGATCAATCCGAAAGGCGATATTATCTGGAGTAAATCGATCGGCGGACAATTCGTCGAGGGTATTAATTCCGCTATCGAAATGGACGACGGGAGTTTTATTCTCGTTGGCTACACTCATAGCCCCGACGGCGATTTTGAGCCCGTTCTCAAAGGTTGGAGGGACGGCTTGATAATTAAATTAAGCAAGGACGGCGATCTTGAATGGACCAAAACTCTTGGCAGTTCTGAATTTGATTATTTCAGATCCGTTTGCAAAACAAACGACGGCGGGTTCGCGATCGCAGGTTATGCCGGGTCTAACGATTTTGATTTGCTGGGCAAGGCGCAAGGCGGGGTGTGGGCGCTAAGATTCGATAATAATGGATCGTTGATTTGGCAAAACACCTACGGCAAAAAAATCGGGACGAGCGATTCCAGGACAATTTTCCCAACCGGCGACGGCCAGTTCCTTATTGGCGGTCAAAGCATTAATAGGTTAGGCTTGGACTTGGTTCCCAAGCAAAAAGAGGATTGCTGGATAGCGAAAATCACCGGGGATGGGGTTATGGGGCCGCTTTGGACCTTCGGGGGTTCTGAGAATGAGCAGACGGAAAGAGCCATTGAAACTAAGGACGGCGGATATATGTTTTGCGGTAATACTACATCCAAGAACGGCGATATCGTCAACGCTCACGACGAAGATGAAGGCTGGATAGTTAAGGTTGGGAAAAACGGCGACCTGCTGTGGCAAAAAGCGTTGGGCGGCTCTTTAATGGACCAAATTTTGTCAATCGATGAAACTGCCGACGGCGGTTGCATAGGCGTAGGATTAACGAGATCTACCGACGGAGATATAAACAGGCCCGACCTCCAAGTTCGTGAAAGATTTTGGGCGGTTAAATTGGATTATGCGGGCAAAGTTGAATGGAGTTTGCCGCTGGACGATTTCTATGCTTCCCGCGGCTGCTCAGTTATTGCCCTGGAGGACGGGGGCTTTATTGCGGCCGGGCAAGCGACTATCAAGAACAATACCTATCCGCAGGCGATGATTGTCAAGTTCCGAAAGGATCAAGGCAATCAATCAGACGTTTCAGATAACACTTTTTCAATCCTTGGTACTTCGGCCCTATGCGATAACGTCGACATGGGTAAAGTAATTCTTGGCGCTTCCAAAGATTCCGTAATAACTTACTTTATCCGAAATTCAGGAAAATTTGCCTGCAACGTAAAGGACATTAGTATCAAAGGCGAGGATCCCGACGATTTCGACGTAAATTCTAAAAAAGCTTTCTCCATAGCCCCGGGCGAATTCCAGGCCGTCGAATTTCATTTCGAGCCTACGGCCGCGGGCAAGAGAAACGCCGATATAGAAATCGTTTTTCAGGATTCAATCCTGCTGCGTAGCATAACGGGCGAGGGAGTTATATCCGAAATCAAATCCATGGCGAAAGTCATTGATTTCGGAAATGTTAGGATAGGTAATGCAAAGGACACACTAATAGCCCTGATCGAAAATTTATCCGCCCTTCCTATTGATTTTACTGAAACAAAATTGCTCGGTCAGGATAGCGTGCAATTCGAGATAATAGAAGGCGGCGGCCCATTCTCGCTTGGAACGGGCGGCAGGCGAGAGCTAAAGCTCAGGTTCAGACCCAACTACCTTGGCGGCTCCGGCTGCGAGCTTGGTTTCTTCTTTAACGCGCCCTTATCCCCTATGCTAATCCGGCTTTTAGGCCGGGGTATCGGGGGGCGGATCCGCTGCGATCATGTTTCGGCGGCTGTCGGCGAAAACGCTAAAGTGAACTTAACCATGGCGGGCGCGATATTTAATCCTATGGCTAGACTCCTTCCTGCCTTCCGCGCCAAGCTTAGATACCAGAGAACGCTCCTGGCCCCAAAAGACAAAGCCCTTCTAAAGATGATCGAGGGCGATTCCGCCACCGTTGAGATTACCGGCTCCGCCGGCCCCGACAGCGTCCTGGCTTCAATAGACTTCAAGGCTGGTTTGGGTTCCGTGGAATTTACCCCTATCGAATTGATCGAATTTATTTGGCTGGACGAGAACGGTCGGGAAATCGATTACGAGACGCTAACCGACGACGGTTCCTTTAATCTGCTGGGCGTTTGCCGCGAGGGAGGCGATCGGCTAATCAACCCCTCCCCTAAAGCGGGCATAACGGGGCTATCTCCAAACCCGGCTTCTTTGGAGATAACCGTTACGATTAATCAAATTGAAGCCGGGGAAACTGGCTTGATCATATATAATATTCTTGGTGAAGAAGTAGCGAGAACAATGATCGACGGCCGCCCTACGGGACTTAAAGAGATTAAGCTCAACTTATCGAATTTCTCCCGGGGTATGTATTACCTTAAGTTCACGTCGCCTACCGGATCGGACGTCAGAAGCTTCATGGTCGAGTGACCTAATTATCAACCTGGATTATTATCCAGGGACGCTTAACCTGGTAAAAAGCTCTTTCACCAATATTTGGGTAAGAGCTTTTTCCTTTTTCAAATTTGCTTATGTAAATCAAAAACGCAGATCAAAAGCAAAAAAATTATCTATCAAAATCGACAAAAAACTGCAATTTTTTTTGAATTGAAGTGTAATTAATTATAAGAACTGCCATAGTTTGAAAAAAAATTCTCCGCCAAAATCGACGGAAAAGGAGAATCCAACATGAAAACGATACTTCGCATGCAGTCGCTTGCCCTTCTGCTCCTTGTCGCAGCTATGCCGACTCTCGAAGGCGCGGACGTGTCCGGCATCATTAATAAATACGCGAAAGTCGTCGAAATAACTCGCTGCGGAGTAAGGCTCGCTCCCGGCTCCCCGTCATTTTACCCCGGCGACGTAGTTTTAATCATACAGATGAAAGGCGGGCAGATAGATTTTAGCAATACGGCGAGCTTTGGCGCCGTAACAAGTTTAAGCTGCGCCGGGAATCATGAATTGGCTACTATCAAATACATTTTGAACGACGAGGTCGGCTTTAATCATAGCTTGCTTTATTCATACAATCCAAACGAAGGCTGCGTTCAAATCGTAAGCGTGCCTTCGTACCCGTCCGCGACCGTGACGGGAGACCTCCATGCCCAACCCTGGAACGGCTCTACCGGGGGCGTGATAGCTCTCCAGTCAACCGGAGACCTGGTTCTTAATGCCGATATTTCGGCAAACGGGGCGGGGTTTGCCGGCGGCTCGGGAGATAACGGCTATATCGGCGACAACTGCACGGATCCCAATTGGTACAGCCAAACGGGGACCGGGAACAACGCGATGAAGGGCGAAGGAATATGCGTCGTCCCGTCTACATACGGAGCCGGCAGGGGCGCCCCGGCAAACGGCGGGGGCGGCGGCAATATGCATAATGCGGGCGGCGGAGGCGGAGGCTTGGCAGGCGCCGGGGGGAAAGGCGGCAACGAATGGCTTACGTGCGGCGCCACTCCTCTTGGCGGGATAGGCGGCAGAAAGATGGTCTTTAATCCCGGGAATCCGCGGGTTTATTTAGGCGGCGGGGGCGGAAAAGGCCAGCAAAATCAAGGCGGCGGAACGGACGGCAAGAACGGAGGCGGAATAATCTATATAGCCGCGAATAGAATTTTAGGCGCCGGGCGCGAAATATCAGCCGACGGGGACGACGTTACTTTAGAAGCATGGGACGACGGCGCCGGCGGAGGCGGAGCCGGGGGAACGGTTTTAATAAATTGCATTGATTTCCCATCTCCCGTCAATATAAGCGCGCGCGGCGGGAAAGGCGGCAATACCGCGCAAGCCGGCACATGCGTCGGACCGGGAGGAGGAGGCGGCGGCGGCGTAGTCTGGTTTAAAGGCGCGTCCGCCCCTTCGAACGTCGCTTGCAATGTTACCGGGGGTAACCCGGGCATTTTAACCCTGGGCGTTCCCGGCGACTGCGAAAATACGCCCTACGGCGCTGAAGCCGGCGAAAACGGGTCCGTCTTGCTCGGCTTGTCCGTCCGCGAAAGCGATTTGTCCCCGAATACTATTACGTTTTCAGAGCCCGAGATCGATTTCGGCGTTATCGTATGCTCTGAATATATCGATAAATCCATTGTCATTTATAACTCGTCAGACTTTAGCGCTAATATCAGTAAAATTGAGACGCAGTACCAGGGGCATTTTTCTGCATTCCCGGGTTCGGCCGTTATTTCCGGGCATGGCTCCCAAAATATAAATATACGTTTCACGGGCAAAGCTACCGGACCGCTACGCGATACTATTTTTCTCTATAGCGACGATCTATGCGTTTCCCCCCTTAAAATACCCGTTAAAGGAGATTACAAACCCATTATCTATTCGACTTCCGCCGAAATTGATTTCGGCGTGCTATGCGAGGACAGCGCGTTAGTCGCCGAGGCCGTTCTTACAAATCACTCTCTCTTTAATTCCCTTTTTTCCGCAAATATAGTTGCCGGAAAATATTTTGAACTTCCAGGGAACGACCTGTCAACGCCGGTAGCCTCCAATGAAAGCAGAAAAATAAAAGTACGTTACAAGGGCGGCGCAGGGCCGGGCGTACATACGGAAACGCTGGTCTTTGCCGACAGCTGCGGCGCGGAAAAAAGAATTACCGTAAAGGTAGCCGTTTCGGGCTTAAAGATTAATAAAAAGAAGGACGTATCCGTTTGCAAGGGCTCGGGGCAATTCCAGCTGAGCGGCGATTATTTCGACGTTTCCGGCGGGGTTGGAAAGCTGGAGTACAAATGGTCCCCCGGAAACGAATTAAGCGATGCCAATGCGGAATATCCTACAATACTTAACCCAAGGAATATGACTTTTACGCTCGAGGTATCCGATTCCCTGGGATGCAGGGCGAGCATGCTATTAACGGTCGTCGTTAAGGATGGACCGCAATTAACGTTCGAGCCGGCGTCGCTGGACTTTGGCGATATTTACTTCTGTAAAGATTCTAAAGAATTGGAGCTTAAAATAATCAACATTGGCACAACGGCGGCCAATGTCCTCCCCGGCATTTCTGGCGCCGATTTTACGATTGTCAATCCCGGCGAAAAGAACATTCAACAAGGGGACACTCTCAGCCTAATTGTCCGGTTCGATCGCCTCCTCGGAGCAAGCGGGGAAATTTTAGGCGTTTTGAAGCTTACCGATAGGGATTGCGGGGAATATTCAATAGCATTGCGCGCCAGATTAGCGGACGCCGAATTTTCTTATACCGATTCACTGGACTTAGGAAAAATTGAAGCCTGCGAGGATAGCGCTTATGTTTGGGCTTATATAAATAACGAATCAAAGACAGATGAATTAAAGTTGGGGAAGGCGTTTTTTGATCGTCCCGGCCCGTTTTCGACTGTCCTGGAAACCGGTATGGGGACGATTGTACCAACGGAATGGCGTTTCGGATTTGCTATCTTATTAACGAGAGGCGCGGCAGGCATATATGAAAGCGTTCTGAATATCCCATTTGAATATGGCGATTGCAAGGATACGATACGCATATACGTACGCGGCGAGATTATTCCCGGGGTCGAAGCCGATTGGACTAAATCGCTCGAATTTGAAATGATCCCGGGGTGCGACTCCTTCGCCGTTAAGAGGATAATGATTAAGAATATTGGAAGCTCCAGGATCGATTCCATCAGGCCGTTCAATCCCCCTATATTTGAATTCGAGCGGAAAGCGGAATTCGATTCGGGGCTGGAGACGGGCGATTCCGTAGAGTTCGACGTTAAGCTCATCCCGCCGGACTTTGGAGTTATAGTAGGCATCATCCGAATATCCTTATTTGCGAACGGCTGCGAGAGGGTGATTGAAATACCATTTACCGGCGGCAAAGGCCGTTTTGAAATAGTCTGCGACAGGGAAATTGACTTCGGAACCATAGCCGACTGCCAGGAAAGGCCCTTTTTGAATAAGCTCGATTTGATGATTAATTCGTTTGTCCCGTGTACGATAAAATCTATTTCGACGGGCGGCGACATGAAGCTGGGGGAGAATTTCTTTATTGACCTGGCTCCGGGGCAGGACATTCCGCTTGGAGTAAATAACGAATACGGGTGCGAATTCCGCCCGTTGAAAGCGGGCGATTTCTCCGGCTATGTAGAAATAACCTTAAGCGTATGCGATTCCGTAATTAGGATCCCCGTTAGGGGAAGCTTAAAACAATTTGAAGTATCGGCGCCGGATAGGTCGCTTGATTTCGGCTCCCTGGAAGTTAACGAAGCCGGGAACCTCATTGCTCGCTTCATAAATACAGGGGAAATGGACGCTCAAATAAGATCGGTCTATATACCCCAGGCCCCGTTCTCAATAATAAACGTCGAACCCGCGCCGCCCTGCGCTATCGGGCCGGGAGATACGCTCTCCGTTACGTGCGGCTTTGTTTCCGCAGTTGCCGGGTCCTTTGCGGATAGCGTGAAGCTTATCTCGGAGCCCTGCGCTCTTGAATTAACGACGAAGCTGCTTGCGCGCGTTTCCCATATAAACGGGGACATAGTCGTCGAGGCTGGGAGAGATTCCGCCGCGCCCGGCGAAAAAGCGATTATCCCTTTAAAGCTTTTTGCGGGCTCTTCGGCCTCGAACGAGCTCTACCGCTACCGCGCGACGCTCAAATTCAATAAAACGCTGCTTTGCCCTGAATTTGCCTCCGTAAAGGATTCCACCTGCCCTGAGAGCAGGCGCTGCGTTATCCAGGGCGAAACGCGACTCGTCGACACTACTTTAAAAGAGCTTATCTTTACCGCGGCGCTGGGGGACAGGGAATTTACCCCAATAGAGATAGAAGAATTCGAATTCGTTAACGCGGGCGATATACCGGTCGAAACTCGCGACGGGCTCTTCACTCTCCTCGGGATATGCCGCGAGGGCGGCGCCCGCCTGGTTAACCCCGGGAGCAGGCTCGAAGCGCCAATCGTTAAGCCCAATCCCGCTTACGGCGACGTCGAAATAACGTTCCGGCCCGTCGAGCGCGGTATGACGACTCTTAATATCTACGACGCCTTCGGCAGGCTCCATAAAACGCTTTACCAGGGAAATCCTGAATTGAAAAATACAATCATAAGGACGACTGTCGACGATCTTCCGCAGGGCGTGTATCTGGTCGAATTTCAGACGCCTACGCGACGGCTCGCCGTCAAGCTGGTTGTGGCGGATTAGGATGGATTATAAAATCAAATTTTGAGAATTTTTCGAGGGGCGGGCCCATGAGTCCGCCCTCTTTGTCTGAACCGGGATTAAACTGATTTAAATGATTAACATGATTGGATGCCTGGAAATAGCGCTCAAACGCGTACAATTGAAGGACCTGTCATTCCGAAGCGAAGCGAGGAATCCAAAGGATTTATGCAAATTAGAAACAGCCGAAATGACGAATAATCGCAGTCATATGAACGAACCCAACGAATCCGAAGGATTCGAATGTCTATAGAAACGCGCGTCCCACCCCTTCTACTCCCCGCGGCTCCGCCGCCGTACCCTGAGCCCCGTCGAAGGGTGCGGCGGTCATAACAAACATTTCCCATCCTAAATTTAGGAGGGGAGTAAGGGGTGGTCGCGCCGTGCGCTTCGACAGGCTCAGCGTCCGCGCTTTTGCGTCATTCCCGACCCGGTCGGAAATCCATAGTATCTATAGATTCCGGGCCAAAGAGAACGGCGCGCAACCGTTGAAAACTGCAGGCTCGGTCCCTTCTCCCACCGGGAGAAGGTTAGGATGAGGGTCATGATAAAATATCCATTTCTTCATCAAACCTTCCGGATATAAAAATAACGCTTGCTATTAATATGCGTTTTCCGTAAGTTAAGATAGCGAACGAACATTAAATTTCATTAATATCGAGCCTGCTATGAAAATCCCTCGCCTCCTAATATTAATATTTATTGCTTTGATAACTCCTTTTATCCCTGCGCTTTCAGGTTCTAATCCCGAGTGGCGAAAAGTTGATACCGTAACTTATC
>JBLNBN010000008.1:0-64689 GCA_050260015.1 Chloroflexota bacterium
AGCTCAAATCTTACGAACCGCGCAGCGGTTCCACGTCAGTAGCCAACGCCGCCCCCGCCTCCTTTCTGCGGCGGAGCCGCGGGGAGGCATCAGAAGAAAAAGCTATTTATGATTTTGCCGCGAAGCCTTGCCCATTCAGACTTTGTCTAAACGAGTTAACTAAACATTAAGAAACGATTACTATTCCTGCGCGGAAAATGTTGCATTTATTTGAAAAATCTAACAAAATCGAAAATAAAGCTTGCTTTTCTGATTTTATTATTTTACTTTGGACGCCGCCAATTCTCCCATATTATTATTTTCTGATTAATAGGAGAAACTATAAGCGGCGGCGCCTGCCAGACGAGTTGCGGCGAGTAAATAGCGAAGAACACATGTAGGGCGCTCTTAATTAACGACTAAGAGCGCCCTAATGCCTAAACGATTGTTAAAATAATAGTAGAAGGAAACCAGTATGAAAACAAGACTTGTTACATTATTTTTCGCGATCTCAATTCTTCTACCCATCCTTTGCTATTCCGAGGGTGAGTGGAAAGTTTACCCTATGTTCTACGGGAACGATACGTTAGCCTCGATAAATACGCTCGCGCCAATGAAAGACGGGGGAATTCTATTCGCCCCCTGGAATGCGCTATATATTATTCAGGATGATTCGCTTAATAGAGTTGCAAACCCATATCAGAATAAGGATTTTATTCGGATATATAAAATGCAGCCTGATTCTAAAGGAACAATATGGCTCAATACACTTGGCGGATTGGCCAAATATACGAAGAGCGAAGGCTTCCAAAAAGTGAGCAAACTTGATTACGGTTCGAAGTGGGATTATGGCCCCTTAAATGGGCTTACCGTGGACAAAAATGACAACGTTTGGTTTCTCAGCGGTACGCCATACCTTACAAAATTCGACGGTGAGAACTTTACCGATTATACAATTGGCATAAACGAATTGCCATACTTTCCGATGTTTAAATTGACATCCCGGGATTCAACCATAATATACGATTGTCCCAAGGGCATAGTCGAATTTACGCCGATCTCGCAGGACAGCTCCTCTTTAAAAATTACGCCTTTAAGCGAAACAAAGTTAAATGGAAAATCCACACGCTGCATGCAATTCGACAAATCCGGAAATTTTTACGCCTCATCCGACACAAACGATCTTTCAATATATACCGGCGGCAAATGGGAAGCGATTAATATACCCGATTCTCTTAAAGCTCATAATGAAATTTGGAATTATAAATATATAAAGAAAATCGTTCCTATTAAAGACAGTCAAATTTATATATTTTGGGCGATGCATGATTGGTTCTGCAAATACGATCGAGCCTCGGATAGCTGGGAGAAAATTGACTTTCCGAAAGCTCATGTGGATTCGCTGTATGGCAATAAATACACTGTCGAAGTGGGATCAGCGGAATTTGATATTGAAGGGAATCTGTGGATTAGCACGGCGATACACGGCCTCCTCCGCTACAAGCCCGAGGGGACGGGAGCGCCAGAAGGGGGCTACGGCGCGGAAAACCACGCGTTGGACGCATGGATAGAGCGCATTTACCCGAACCCGACGCGAGGGAACGTACTAAAGGCGAGGGCGTTCCTCCTTCCCGACGGTCTGGACAACGTTACGGCCTACGTCAGCGACATACTCGGCAATAAGCTGATTGAATTCTCCGACCCTATCTCAATTAACCCGACGACTGGCGAGGCAAATTTAGAATACTCCCTCGAGGAACTGCCCAACGGCGCCTATCTCTTCGTTCTGCAAAAGGGCATTTCAATCCGCGCGAAGAATTTTGTTAAGATAGATTAGGGACATTGTTTCATCATCTGTACATTACAGGTTTAATTTATAAGCGTCTCCGCGTTTAATCGAGGGGACGCTAATTTATTTCAATCCTCTACGTCAAAAAAAGCATCGCGATGCCCGCGACGGCTATGAACGCGCCGGCGTAGGAGTAGAAGTTAAGTTTTTCCTTTAGCCAAAAGTATGAGATTGGCAGCATTAAGATAGGCGTTACGCTCATTAGAGTGGAAGCTATTCCTACCTGGGCATATATTATGGCAAAAAGGCTCGCCGTGATGCCCAGATATGGTCCGATAATTGAAGCGGCAAAAACGAGGCCCAAAGCTTTTTTATCCGCTTTGTATATCTTAAAAGGATTCCCGTAACGCTTCAATATTATCGCCATAGGCAAAAGCATAACAAACGAGGAAAGCAGCCGGACGAGCGTCGCCGTGAAGCTATGAACGGGGCCCTCGACGAACGCGAACTTTGCGAAGATAAGCCCGCCGGCCTGCCCCAGGGCCCCAAGGAAAGCCCAACCGGCTCCGATCATGCTTTTGGATACTCTCCGGCCGCGGACGTGTAAATACTCTTTCGCCTGCCTTTCGGATTCGCCGCCTCGGGACTGCATTACGACAATCGCTATACCAGTAAGCGTAACGGCCATACCTAAGATGCCCCACAGGGAGAGATTCTCCCCCAGAAACAGCCAGGCGAAAACCGCCGCCATCGCCGGGCTAATGGACATGATCAACATTGTGATTCGCGGCCCGATTTGCGCGAAACTCTTAAATAGGAAAGTATCGCCAAGCACGAGACCAATAAATCCCGAGACGGAGAGATAGTAGATTTGAGTCCAGGAAATGTGCCAGCTAATACCAAAAACTGGTATTGTAACGGCAATTAAAATGGATGCGAAAAAGAGCCTGTCTATATTCAACTGTAAAGCGTTGATGCGGCGTCCCGCAAAAGTAAAAATATGCGCCGAGAAAGACCAAAAGAAAGCCGCGGAAAGGGCCGCAAATTCGCCGATAAATCCCATTTTCTTATTATGTTATTTTGTAAAAAGCAAAATTATGGAAATCCCGACGAATGGAACTTTTTTTTTATTAGATGTAACCTTTTCTTCGTTTGTTACGTTTTTATATCGGCTAATCATAAAAATTAACGAAGGTCAAAAAATGACAAAAAAATCCGTTTTTATTGCTTTTGTTCTTTTAAGTTCCCTTCCTATCATAGCTAAAGCAGCTCCGAAAGACACGTTAAGAAAATCGACGAGCGAAGTAATCGTTACTTCAACCCGCTACCCGGAGCGTTATATTGAGGCTCCTCTCTCTATGTCCATCATCGACCGATCCGAAATTTTCGCCAATACCAATTACGGTATCGAATCGGCTTTCACGAGCGTTCCCGGCGTTCTCTTCCAAACTCGCTCGGGGAACCAGGACGCTCGATTGACCATCCGCGGATTCGGCGCGCGCGGCGCCGGCGACCGTTCCAACAGCGGCACGAGCCGCGGCGTAAAGATCCTGTTAGACGGATTCCCCGAGACCGAGCCGGACGGGCGCACGGCGTTCGACAATTTGGACATGGACCTGGCCGAGCACATGGAAATTATCCGCTCGAATTCGTCCGCAGTTTGGGGCAACGCGGCGGGAGGCATCATCGCGATCTCCTCGATGCCCGACCGCTCGGGCTATTTTGCCGATCTGTCGCTGCTCGGCGGCAGCTTCGGGCTCCAGAAGTATACGCTTAAAGCCGGGGCGCCGCTCCCCTCGGGCAAATTCGTTCTTACCGCGATAAATTCGAAATTCGACGGCTGGCGCAAGCATTCCGAGAGCGAACGCACGATACTGAACGGCGGAATATTTACCGCTTTAAGCCCGGGAACTACGCTCGAGACGTACGTGCTGGCCACTCAAAACAAATTTGACATTCCCGGCCCGCTAACGCAGGCGCAATTCGACGCCGAACCCGAGCAGGCGAACGCGAAGTACGCCGCGCAGCGAGAACGTCGCTTGAATCGTTTAATGCGGCTTGGAGTTACGCTCAACCACGAGATCGGGGATAAGTCCTTCCTGACCGGTTCAGTTTACCTCAATCCAAAGTACCTGCAGCGCAGCGAACGCAACACCTACCGCGACTTTACGCGCTATCACGTGGGCGGTTCGGCAAGCTACCATACGGAATTTAATTGGAACGAGAACGTACGCAACGCGTTCCTGACGGGGCTCGACGAGAGCTACCAGGACGGGGCGATATTATTCTACGAGTTGGATTCGTTGCAAGGCCGCTCGAACAAGCTGACGAGCGACAAGAAGGAAGGCGCCTCGAGCTTTGGAATTTTCGCCCAGGACGAAGTTTTTTGGGGCGACGTGTCGCTAACGCTCGGCGCGCGCTACGACGCCGTAACGTACTACAGCGCGGACTTCCTGCTCTCGCATCGCAGCGACAAACGCACATTCGACAGGGTCTCCCCAAAGATCGGCTTTACGTATTTAATTTCCCGCGGGCATTCCCTCTACTTTAATTACGGCTCGGGCATAGAAGTCCCTGCGGGCAACGAGACCGATCCGCCCAGCAAATTCGGGCTCCAGGACACATTCCTGCTCAGCCCGCTGCTGGATCCTATTGTCTCGACGACTTACGAGATAGGCACGAAGCGCTCGTTAACGTACGACGGTTTCTTGCGCAATTTGGATTATAACTCAGCGATTTACCTGATCGATACGAAAAACGAGCTCGTGCCCTACAACGGCGGAAGGTATTACTTTGCGGCAGGCTTGACTCGCAGGATAGGCTTTGAGCTCGGCTTAAAAACAATATTTAAATACGGCCTCTCCTTTGACGGAAGCATTTCGATCTCCAACAATAAATACGAAGATTATAAAATTGATTCCATGTACAGCGATTTCGCCGACTATACGGACAATGAATTGGCGGGCGTTCCGAGTTTGTATTATGGAGTTAAATTGGGCTATCAGCCGGACTTCTTCAGCTACGTAAGGCTTGAAGCGGAATTGCGGGGCATCGGCGAGTACTTCGCCGACGATGCGAACAGATTTAGCGTTCCCTCGTTCAACGTGATAAATCTAAAATTTGGAACGGCGGAGCCGATTGATTTCGGAGCAGTTTCCCTTGGCATCTTTGTCGCTTTGAACAACGTTACCGACGAGAAATACGTCGCTTCGGCGTTTATCAACCCGGACCTGGACAAGCAGGGCAATCCCTTTTACTTAGAGCCGGGACTTCCTCAAAATGTCGCCATGGGGCTGACCATAGGATTCTAATTGCAATAATAGACTATCCCACGGGGCGGCGAGTAAAATCGTCGCCTTTTTTATTTCTTCAGGCTGTGGATAACGTGCCGCACGACGCCAAGAACCTTGAACTCGTCTTCCTCGCAAACGAGGATATCGTCGTAATTAGGATTCTCCGAGACGAGGCTGAGCGAACCGTCGCGCTTACGGAAACGCTTTACGAGCGCGTTGTCGTTATAGAGCGCGACGACGATTTCCCCGTCCTCGGCCTGGATCGTAGTGTCGACGACTAACGTGTCGCCGGTGAATATATTAGCGTCCTTCATCGAATAGCCGTCGACGACGCAGAGCAGCATGCCCGGCTTATCAAGCCCAAGAGCCTTAGAAATATTTACGCGGGCGGGCTCGTCGAAATCGCCGCGCGGCTGACGGGGCGAGGCGCCAATCCCGGAAACGAGCGATTCGATTTCCTCGTTCGACATGAAGTCGAGCCTATTGATCTTAACGACGCTCATGCCAAGCGAGGAGGCGCGCATCCTGGGCAATTGCGCAAGCACGTCCTCGAGAGCCGCCTCTAGTATCTTTTCGTTTTTCATTTCAATGGCCTTAATTAGTTTTTCGAACTTTGCGGAAGCGCGCCCGATAAAAAGCTCCTGCTCCCAGAGCGCTCGCTTAGCCAATTTAAAGAGCTCGGAATCGCTTAGTTCGCTTATGTCTTTGGGAAACTTCACCCGGCTTCGCTTCCTACTGATCTGAAGAGCGTTTGTCCTTAGGCCTGCCCGCGCTCACCTTTATAGCTGGGAACTCGTTCCCGGGCTCCGCATCGGCTTCGGCGAACGAAACGACTTTCGCCGTTCGGGCGCTTATCTTAGTTTTAAGGGCTTTCCCGGCCGCGTTCTTCGCGAAGATCTCGCCCTCGCCCGAAACCAGGTAGACCGGGGAGATACCTCGCCGGTACAGTTCGTAAACTATCCTAACGGGAAGCGCGGAGCGTCCCAATTCATAATTGGTTATCCTATCCCTCGTTTCCGAGAGCAGGTAGGCGAATTGCTCGGCGGAGAGGCGCGCCCCTTCGTTAAATATCATCCTGGCCTCCCTGAGCCGCAGGCCGACGAGCTTATTAAAATTATCTTCCATTTAATTTTCTGGCCTCCAAAAAAATCATTTGCAGTATACGTGAAAATTACATATATTGCGTGTAATATTTACGCATTTAAGAAGCAAATACTGCGGGATATTTGATTATCATTTGCGCAAATATTTATCGCAATATAACTTAATTATTTGATTTATCAAATTAATTTTGGAGCAGCTATGGAAAACAAGATGAAAACGGGGAATCGCCGGCGATTTATGCTGGCGTTGGAAGCGTGCCTGCGGGCGTTGGCGGAGGCTTACCCTGAGATGGCGACTGAAACGGAGGACCTCCTCTTCGTGATCGGCGATTACTTAGAGTACTACGGCGGGGGGACGGCGCGATGAAAGAGGACGTTTACGCTATGCTTCAATTCGAAGAATTGACGCCGGACATGCAAATGCTGGCCGAGGTATGCGGCATGGACGTAATGCGAAAAATACTAAGGGAATTTGGCGGGATATTTCTATACGTCCCAAAGGTTACTTCGTTTAAGAAGTTCCTCAAACGGATGATAGCCGAGCGCGAGTCGATGCCGCGATGCAAGCTGGCTTCGCTGTTGGGGGTATCCTCTATGACCTTAAGGAAGCTCGCCCGGGAATAGCGACGGGCGGTATTGTACGGTTAAACGAAAAGCGCCGCCCGCGGTAGAGCCGAGGGGGCGGCGCAATGCTTTGTTTATATTCAGGGCGAGTCCCGTAATTAACTAAACGAGCCGCCGCGCGTAGTTAGCCTGCCGCGCGTCTTCATGGATTTATAAATTCGCCAGAGCACGAACAGGATTGCCGCTAGCAAGATTAAACCAAAAAATAGCTTGGCGAACGAGAACGTAGGCGGGTAAACGTCGACGGAGCCGTCCGCGTTCTGAACGTAATTCGGTCGCGAATAATAGAATGCGGGGTGGAATGGCATCGACCAGTACCACGGGGTATGCCCGAGGATATAGCCCGTCATTAAGCCCGACCCAAAGCCGCCGTAATGATGCACGTTATAGTTCATGTAGCCTCCGTTGTAGCCCGGGGCGCGCATTGTCTCTATTCTGCGGGGAGCGCCGTATTTAGCGCGCGCCGATTGAGCGGACATACGCGTACCGCCGAACGAAGTCACGCGGGGAGTTGCGCTCGGCGTCGAAGAACGTCGCGTTCCGCCGAAAGTCGAACCGCCCGAGGAGCGTTTGGGCGCCGGCGCCGTGGAGCGGCGCGAGCCGCCGAACGAGCCGAATCCGCCGCTCTTGCGCGAGCCGCCGAACGAACCGAATCCGCCCCCCCTGCGAAATCCTCCAAACGAGCCTCCTCGGCGCGCTTCAGCGATTTCCGGCGCTAAAAATACAGTTAGGGCTAAAACTATAAGAGCCAATCCAAGGATCCTGCTCCAAAATATTTTGCTTTTCATTTCTAAAAAACTCCTTCAGTTTCCACGGTACCGTCCTCGTTTCTATATGCGATATCGTGCCTGAACTCAGTGGTTTCCGGCACTTTTTTAGTCGAGAATAGAGTTGCGATACCCCCGGGCGTATCCCCGGCTTTAATGTGAATAAACAAGCTAACGACGCCTTCGAGCTGGCCGACGTTGTCGAATAATATAGTGTCCTCGATATCTCCGTCGCTTTCTATAGTAAGCGCGCGCAGGGAGGTGGCTTCCTCTTCGGTAAAAGTCGGCTCGACGACTTGCAGGTTGCTTAAATATTCCGTAAAAATTTGTTTAGTATGGACGTTTCCATCCGTGCCTTTGTATTGTATTATCGCGTCGAAGGTTCCTTCTTCGTCTAAATTTAAGAATACTTCACGCAGCCCGCCGAGTTGCTCCCCGTTGAAGTAAACGGCTGTGCGATCCAATCGTCCGTTGCTCTCAATAGTAAATGTAGCCATTTTATTCCGTATTTATTTCAGATCTGTTCGTTGCCCGGTGTTGTTTTATCGATTCGCACAACGCTTCGAAGGGCGTGCGCTTTACGGTCGAATCGGTATAATTTCTCTATTTAAAAACGAGTAAACTTCTAATATGTTTCACTCTTGCGAAAATTCAATATAGCTTTTTTTTATTAATTTTGTAGTCCATTTTTTCCACATTAAGTAGAAATCTGAAATGACAACGGCAGTTACTCGCTCTCAAGAAGTCCGGGAGTATATCTATTTGGCGTTCGGCGCCGCTATTATGGCATTAGGCATCGGCATATTCCTTGTGGACGCTAAAGTCGTGCCCGGCGGCGCGAGCGGGCTCTCGATGGCGATTCATTACCTATCCGGGAATACCATTCCCGTCGGTTTGGCGATTTGGGTGATAAACGTCCCCCTGTACATTTGGGGCTTGAGGGAATTGGGAAAGCAGTTCGGTTGGAGAACTTTCTACTCCTTTTCCCTAAATTCTTTCTTTATAGATTTTTTCCGCGGCGACATCCCGGGTTTAAATTTTATCAGGCTGCAGGATTCGCAAACCGTCCGCGACCTCTTCGCGCATGACTTTTTCTTTCTTATCCTGATTGGCTCGGTGCTCCTGGGCGTAGGGCTGGGAATTATTTTTAAATTCAAGGGCACGACCGCCGGCTCGGACATAGTCGCGGCGATAATGCAAAAGAAGTACGGCACGAAGCCGGGCCAGGCGATCATGCTAACGGATTTCTTCGTAATATCGGTAGCCGGCCTGATTATTGAATTTAAGGGGCTTTCTCCTACTCGCCCCGCGCTTTCGCTCACGCTTTACGCGTTCTTCCTGCTGTTCGTATCGAGCCATATTATCGACATAATCATCGACGGGTTCGACTACGCTCGCATGGCGCTTATCATTTCCGACAAGAACGAGGAGATAACGGCGCGGATAATGAACGAAATGAGCCGCGGCGCGACCGCTTTAAAAAGCCGCGGAATCTATAGAAACATCGATCGCGAGGTAATAATGACCGTGATCACGCTAAAGGAACTGCCCGCGCTAACCGATTTAGTAAAAGAGATCGATCCCGGCGCGTTCGTTATTATTAATAACGTGCACGAAGTTGTTGGCCAGGGGTTCCGTAGAAGAATTTAACGTTTCGATTCGTATATTTGCAGAGCGGATAATCAAATAATTGGGCAATAAATATGAATAATCCCTTTGAAGCGGAATTTGACTCCTCCGAAGTCGTAAATAAAAAAAACCAGGAGAGCGAGCCCGTAGACCCGCTCTTCTCGGAGAGCGACCTGGAAGAGTTCTTCCGCGTTAACCCTTCCGACCTTTTGAAAGGAGTCCTGGAGGAGGAGGAAGAGCCTCATAAGAGCTTGTACAAGAAGGAAGAGCTGGAGAATTCGGACGTGGAGGTTTATTCCGTTAGCGAAGCGCTCGGCGAAAGCGAGGGAGCAAAGGAATTTAGCTTCAATTTCGGAGTTGAAAGCGAAACGGGCAAGGAGGCTGGCGAGTTCAGGGATTTCGTTGAATTGCCCAATATAACAGGATCCGCGAAGAATCCGTTGGGGAAGAATATAATCGGCGCCGAAGAGATAGACGCGGCAAGGAAAATAGTAGAAATAGCCGATAAATTCGAGCTCGAGGAAGTCTCGCACCAGCAGGCGTCGGTTGTTATTAACAGGGATATGACCGGCGAAATAGAGAGCGTTGAAATATACTGCAAGTGCGGCGAACGCACGTTTATAAAATTCGACTACGAGGACGAGGATTCGGCTTCGGAAAGGACGGAGGTCGTTCGGGACTCTCCGTCCGGATTAAAGTAGCGGCGCGGCGACAGCTCTCCGGCGACAAATGCGTTTAGCACTCGATACGCGTTTCGAGCGCAATTTCCTCTAATACGGAGCTTACGCGCAGGCAATCTGTAAGTTCCCCTTCATAAACCGTGGCGCTGCCTGATAAATGGGCTTCCCAGGTTAAGTATTCGGCATGCTCGGAAGTGCATCCGATTGCTTTTAGTATTTGACCCGCAACATCCTCAAAAGTATGCCATTCGTCGTTGTATAGTATTACCTTCCCCGCGAGAGTCAAATTAGTTTCTACCGAGATAGAGGCTAATTCCTGTTCGGAAGCGAACTCAGAATCGTATTCAAGCGCCATAAGCATCCCCACATATTGACATTCAATTTCTTCCTCAGTGCAAATTTAAAACAAATATATCAAAAATCCGCAGCAGCAAAAAATTACATTTTTTTATTTCAAACCAAGATTTCATCAATCTTTTTACCTATTTTTCGTTAATCAAATAAAATTTGACAGACGGTTTGTAAACGGATAATGAATAAAGACGGAAGTTTAAATGCACGACATAATACTTGATCCTACGGCAACGGCAACCGGTTACTGGAGCGTGGCTCTCGTGCCGCTCTTGCCGTTGATTGGTTTTCTTATTACGGGGCTCCTTGGCTCGCGGATCAAAAGCGAAAAGGCCGTCGGCTCGATCGCATCCGCCGTTGTAGGAGGCTCTTTTATCGTCGCCCTTTACCTATTTTTTAAACTTGCCGGTTCAGGAGTGGAACGTCCAATAATCGTACCAGTTTACGAATGGATTACGGCTGGGAATTTTTCAGCGGGCGTCTCCTACCAGGTAGATCAACTTTCCCTGCTTTTTACGTTGATTATAACGGGAGTCGGGTTCCTGATCCACGTTTATTCAATTGGGTATATGCATGGCGACAGGGCTTTTTCCAGGTTTTTCGCCTACCTGAACTTATTCATATTCATGATGCTCACTCTCGTGCTCGCCTCCAACTTCCTGCTTACATTTCTCGGTTGGGAAGGCGTGGGGCTATGCTCGTATCTCCTGATCGGCTTTTGGTACGATCGCAATTTCCCCGGCGTGCGCATTACCTACACCGGCGACGCCGCGAATAAGGCGTTCATAGTAAATAGGATAGGCGACTTTGGCTTTCTCGTGGCCATGTTTATGATATTCCTGAATTTTGGCACTCTCAACTACGTCGATTTCAATAATGCGCTCGCTTTAAATTCAACCGTATTTTTCGGAGGCGGGCTCGTCACGGCGATCGCGTTGCTTCTCTTCCTCGGCTGCACCGGCAAGAGCGCGCAAATTCCTTTAGCCGTCTGGCTGCCTGACGCAATGGCGGGCCCGACGCCGGTTTCCGCGCTAATACATGCGGCGACGATGGTTACGGCTGGAATATTCCTTATTGCCCGCAACTCGACCCTTTTCGCGCTATCGCCGGACGCGATGGCTGTCGTGGCGGTAGTTGGTACTGCCACGGCTTTGCTCGCGGCCACAGTCGGCCTGGTGCAAAACGATATCAAAAAGGTTTTGGCTTACTCAACGGTTAGCCAGTTGGGATTTATGTTCGCAGCGCTCGGCGTCGGCGCCTATACGGCGGCTATATTCCATGTAATGACCCACGCGTTCTTTAAGGGGTTGCTATTCCTCGGGTCCGGCTCGGTCATCCACGGTATGCACGAGGAGCAGGACATAACGAAGATGGGAGGGCTGGGGAAATATATGCCTACTACGTATAAGACCTTCTACGTCGGCGCTTTGGCAATATCGGGCATCCCGCTTTTCTCCGGGTTTTTCTCGAAGGACGAGATACTTTGGAACGCGTGGCAGGGCACGCCGCTAATGTGGATAGTCCTGGCCCTGGCAGCTTTCTGCACGGCGTTCTATATGTTCCGGTTAGTGAACTTAACCTTTAAGGGCGAGGAACGCTTCGATTCGCATAAGGTTCACCCGCACGAATCCCCGAAGACAATGACGATCCCGTTGATAGTCTTGGCCGTCCTATCCGCGCTCGGAGGTTTCTTAGGAATACCGTACGCGCTGGGATTCTTCTTGAGCGACCATCCCAATTTGCTTGAAAATTGGCTCCATCCCGTTTTCGCGGATGCCGCCAGGATACTGGGCAATCATGGTCCGCACGAGATCCATTCTATAGAATACGTATTAATGCTTGTCTCCACAGGGATCGCGATCTTTGGGATATACCTCGCTAACAAATGGTATTCCTCGCGCGAATGGACGATTCCAAATAGGTTATCCGAAAGATTTGCGCCGTTCTACAGGCTGCTAATGGATAAATACCGGCTGGATGAATTCTATTTCAAAGCGATAGTCGACCCGGTCGTGGGCTTCTCTAAAGTATTCCTATGGAAGACGTTCGACGAAAAGATGATCGACGGCGTAGTTAACGGGGCTGCAAAGGGGACGGGCAGGGCCGCGGAAAGCGTGCGAAAGCTCCAATCCGGCGTGGTACAAAACTATGCGTTGCTGATGGTCCTTGGGATAGTAGTTATTCTTTTCTACCTGATATTAAAATAATTAAAGACTGAAGATAAAATATGACAGCTCTACTGCTTACTTTGTTCCTGCCGCTTTTGGGCGCCGTTGCGATCCTTTTCGTTCCGCGCGAAAGCGAGCGCATAATTAAAAAGATCGCCCTTGGATTCTCGCTAGTCGCATTCGTCGTATCGCTTTTTCTGTTCGTTGGGTTCGACTTCAATACGCAGGGATTCAATCACTTAATAGACGAGCGCTGGATCGATTCGCTGGACGCCGGGTTTCGCGTCGGGCTGGACGGCATGTCGCTCATGCTCGTGCTCTTGACGACGTTTATTACTCCCATAGCGATATATTCTTCATTCGAATCGATAACCAAGCGCCAGAAAGAATACTATTCGATGGTTCTGCTGCTTCAATTCGCCATGACGGGCGTTTTCGCTGCTTTGGATCTCTTTTTATTCTATATATTCTGGGAGCTCATACTTATCCCGATGTATTTTATCATCGGTATATGGGGCGGCAAGGAGCGCATCTACGCAACAGTGAAGTTCTTTATCTTTACGATGGTGGGTTCGTTGTTTATGCTTGTCGCAATAATCTGGCTCGGCCTCTACGCAGGCGGCGAAGTTTTCCACCTGCCGGGCGGCTTTACGGCCAATTACCTCGCAATACGCAGCGCTTCGTTCACAATTCCGTTGGACGTGCAGCTATGGCTCTTCTGGGGCTTCGCGCTGTCGTTCCTGATCAAGGTCCCGCTCTTCCCGTTGCATACGTGGCTGCCGGACGCGCACACGGAAGCTCCGACGGCGGGCTCGGTTATCCTGGCGGGCGTTTTGCTGAAGATGGGCGCCTACGGCTTAATCCGGTTTAATCTCGAGCTGTTCCCGCAGGCGAGCCACGCCGCATCGTCGATAGTGGCCGGGCTGGCCGTTATCGGCATAGTTTACGGCGCGCTTACGTCCATGGTGCAGAAGGATATAAAACGGCTCGTTGCGTACTCCTCGGTTTCTCACCTAGGTTTCGTCGTGCTTGGAATTTTTTCAATGACGGAGATCGGCTTGCAGGGCGCTATCCTGCAGATGGTGAACCACGGGCTTTCCACAGGCATGCTTTTCCTCTGCGTAGGAATAATATACGAGCGCAGGCATACGCGGGAGATTTCCGAGTTTGGAGGCATCGCAAGAGTAATGCCCGCCTATACCGTGATGTTCGCAATAGCGATGCTGGCGAGCGTGGGGCTTCCGGGATTGAACGGTTTCGTCGGGGAGTACCTGACGCTGCTGGGCGGTTTCATTTCCCCGGTCCTGAACTCCTGGGCCTATTCGATAATCGGCGCCACCGGGGTGATCTTCGCCGCGGTTTACCTGCTATGGATGTTCCAGCGGGTCATGTTTGGGCGTAATCTCAACCCCGCGAACTTCGAGCTTAAGGATCTCTCGACGCGCGAATGGGCCTACCTTGTCCCTATCGTTATCATGATCGTATGGATAGGCGTTTCGCCCAACCAATTCTTGAGATTATCCGAGGCGGGAAGCAAGGCTTTAGTAAAGAAGCTCGAGCTTTCGCGTACGGGAACGGAAATTTATAACATACCGGCATACAAGCCGGCTACTCCGACGAGCAGTTTCAAATAAGCAAATTGATGGACCGATAAAATGATGCAAGAATTACTATACCTTTCGCCGTTAATTATCATATCGATTTTTTCCATACTTGTTTTGGTAGTGGACGGCCTGGCGCGCCGTTCGCCGAACCCAGTGTACTATTTCGCTATACTCGCTCTCGTCTTGACCGGGGCCTCGGCGATTTGGACTTTAACTATGCCTTTGCCTCTTACGGCTGGGTCGCAAATTTTTAAGTATGCAATATTATTCAGCAAGGATCGCGCGCTTTTCGATATCATATTCTCCGCCGCCGGATTGCTTACCGTATTTTCCGCGAGGGAATACCTGCGCCGGGAGTACAGCGAATTCCGTGAGTTTTACACTCTTATACTATTTGCTGTTACAGGTATGACGCTAATCGCGCATGCGGGGAATTTCATTATTATCTTTCTCGGCGTCGAGCTGATGTCGATCGTATTTTACGTGCTGGCGGGCTTTGTGCGCACGCGCGAATGGTCCGTCGAGGCGTCGCTAAAGTACTTCGTATTGGGCTCGTTCTCGACCGGTTTCCTGCTCTACGGCATGGCGTTGGTCTTCGGCGCGACGGGGGCCATAGATTTTTACTCGATAAACGCCGCGCTGCGCGAGGGGCTGTTTAATCAATCGTACTTCAAAGTTGGAATGGGATTGATCCTGATAGGGCTTATGTTCAAAGCAGCTGCTTTCCCGTTCCACCAATGGGCGCCGGACGTTTACACGGGCGCGCCGACTGTCGTAGCAGGATTTATGAGCACGGGAGGCAAGTCCGCCGCCCTAATCGGCTTTATGGTCATCGCCCGCGAAGCGATACCGCACGATTACGGCGTTCAGTCAGTTACGGACGCCCTCAATACGGTCAACGCAATGTGGAAGGATATACGGGATATAATCGCCTGGATATCGGCCGCTACGATGATAGTTGGTAATATTACCGCGCTGGCGCAGAAGAACATAAAGAGGATGCTAGCATATTCCTCGATAGCCCATGCCGGCTATATGCTGATCGGCTTAGCCGCCGACAACGGCTCGGGCTACGGCGCTATTGCGTTCTACTCGCTCGCTTACGTGTTTATGCAGTTGGGCTCCTTCACTGCTCTGTCTATATTCGAGCGCGACTACGGGAAGAATTTGGAATTGAAGGATTTCGCGGGCCTCTCGAAGCGCAAGCCGTGGCTTGCCGCCCTAATGGCCGTGTTTATGTTCTCGCTCGTCGGCTTGCCGCCCTTCGCAGGGTTCTTTGGAAAGTATTATTTATTCCTTGCGGCTATCGAGACGGGCTATACGTGGCTGGCGATAGTCGGCGTAATAGCTTCGATAATATCGATCTATTACTACATCGGGGTGATCGTTTATATGTACTTCCGCGAGCCCTCGGAAGCGGAATTCGCAATCCCGGCGGGCAGGGGCGCGGGCGCTGCGGTAACTCTCAGCGCAGTAGGCCTTATAGTATTCGGCCTCCTGCCGTTCCTGTTTATGGACTATGCGCTAGCCTACTTCAGGTAAAATTTCGATTTCATTCAGCAAAAACAGAGGGGCAAGCTTTCGGGCTTGCCCTTTTTATTACTATGCTCTTGCTCGCTTAGGCTTTGCCCTGAAGCTAACGATATATCTTTGCGCATACTTTGAATTGCTGAACAGTAAGTATATCATCATGCCGCCTACGAACGACAAAGCGATAGCGTAGGACAAGCTGAAGAAAGGTATCAGGCTTTTGGAAACGAACATAAACGGCAAGTATAGCGCGATAGCGCCGGCTTGAGCGAGCTTCATCCCGGTTCCGGGGCGTTTCCTGGCATTATTGCGCACTAAAATATAGAAAAACGCTATCTCCGCGATTAACCAGAAAAGGCTATAGTGATTGTGCGAATAAAGGGTGTCGGCGTTCTCCGGGAGAGGCGCCTGTCCCCACGTTTCTTTCAGATAAAGATAGAAAACCCAGATTTCGTACAGCTTGATAAAGCCTGCGTTGAGTAAAAAATTCCTAAGCGATTTGTTCATTACGTGGCTCGAAAATGTTAATGCCGTAAAAATACGAAAAAACAGGGAAAAGTATTATTGATTTTTTTCTACCTTTACGCGGCGACGCGGAGAAGAGGTTAGAGGGCGTTTTCTATAGACATGCGAATCCTTCGGATTCGTTGGGAGCGATTATCTTTCGTATTTGCGCGTTATTACAAGTATGTTTGTATTATAAATGTCCTTTGGATTCCTCGCTTCGCTTCGGAATGACCGATCTTCTTTGCTACCAAGCGCTTGCGCGCCAATTTCTTTGATTCGTCATTCCGGGCGCCAGACCCGGAATCCATAGACTCTTAGGATCCTTGAGTGCGCGAGGATGAATAAACGCTGATATATTTAGCGCTTACGCGTTATTTAGGGAAAAAATGCAGGCAATGCTCATGTTAATTGATCATAGATAATTGTTAATTGACTTTTGACCCCCTCTCTAACTCTCCCCAAAGGGGCGAGGACCAACTCGTGGTATTTCATGCGCTTACGCGTTATTTAGGGAAAAAATGCAGGCAATGCGCCTGTTAATTGATATTTGTTAATTGTTAATTGACTTTACCTCGCGCCGCGCCCGGTAATCATTACGGACGGGGTCTTGAACAAAATCTCCAGGTCGTTCGAGATGTTAATATGCTTCAGGTAGTAAGCGTCGTAGGATAGGCGTTCGCGGGCGCCGGCCACGTCGTCGGTGTGGACGTAGTGGATCTGGGCCCAGCCGGTGACGCCCGGCTTGATTAGGAAGCGGTACTTATAGAGCGGGATGGCGTCCTGGCAGATCTCGAAGTATTCGATCGGTTCGGGGCGCGGGCCGATGAGGCTCATATCGCCTTTAATAATATTGAGCAACTGGGGCAATTCGTCTATACGGAACTTGCGCAGCCAATGCCCGACGCGCGTAACGCAATGGCTTTCGTGTCGGTAAACGCCGTTATGATAAGTATGCTTGCGCATCGTGCGGAGCTTATATATCTTAAACTTGTTGCCGCGGAAGCCCATCCTGTATTGAATAAAAATTGGCGAACCCTCGGAGTCCAGCGCTATCAGTATGCAGGCGACCAGGCAAATAACCGCGGCGAAAGGAAATAAAACTAAAACGAATACCAATTCGACCGCCCGGCGAATACGCAGGTATTTTTCCGGAACCTGAATATTGGCAAAATCGTTTTCGTTTAATTCATTTACGTTGACTTTCATTGCGTCCTCGCCATTACTTTTCTACTAAGACACATAAATATGCTAAACGTCACAAAAAAATTTTTGCGTACGTCTATATAAGTAAATTATTAAAAAGCTATTTTTTATGCAAGAGCATTCCTTGAAAGAATTCATAAAAAAAATCGCGTCGTGACTCTAAAAGAGCTTGAACATATTCTCCTGGATTTGGAAAAGCCCTCGGAAGCCCTGGAAAGGGCGGATCGGGCCGGCGAGCTTGATAATTCGCCGGAGCTGCGCGCTTTGCGCGGCGTTCAGCAGGACCCGACCTGGCACCCGGAGGGCGACGTATGGATCCACACAATGCTAGTCATAGACGAGGCGGCCAGGCTTCGCGAACGGCTTTCGGATAGGGATGAACAATTCGCGTTGATGCTTGGAGCGGTCGCGCACGACTTCGGCAAAGCCGTTACGACCGTCTTCAAGGACGGGCGATGGCGCAGCCCGGGCCACGAAGCGCGCAGCGTCGATCTGGCGGAGGCTTGGCTCGCCAGGCTCGGCGCCGACGAAAAACTGATCGAGGAAGTAAAGAAGTACTGCCGCGAGCACATGAATATCTCGCATCTCTATAAAGCGCGAGCCGTAGTTAAGCCCTCCACTATAAAAAGGCTGGCTTCGAGAATAGATATACGAAAATTGGCTCTGCTCGCCGAAGCCGATTACAAAGGCCGGATTTTCCCAGGCGGCAGGGAGAAGGACGAATCCGTAAAATGGATGCTCGAAAAACTTAGCGAAGCCGAGCGGGAACCGCCGCATATAAAGCCGTTGCTTACCGGTAAGATACTTCTCAGGCTTGGATTCCGGGAGGGAGAGACGCTCGGGAAAGTCCTGCGCGAAGCCCTTGGGTTGCAGCGCGCGGGCGAGCTAACGAACATAAGGCAGGCAATTCTGTGGGCTCTTAATAGAAAACCCTCAGGAAAGAAATAAATCAATAAAATGAATAAACAAAGAACGCAGAATTAATAATATATCATTTATGCTTCGTCATTCTTTATAAAAATCGAATGGAGAAGTAAAAATGAGCGTGAAAACATTCTTTAAGGATTTTGTCGATCTATGGAGCGAGACGTTTACCCAACTTGTAGACGACAAGTGGTTCAAGATGTCGGCCTCGCTATCCTACATGACTATCCTCTCGCTGGGGCCGCTGCTCTTGGTCGTAATTACTGTTACTGGCATACTTCTGGGGCCTGAAGCCGCGAGGGGCGAGATACTCCGAAGCATACAAGGCTCTGTCGGCTACGAAGCGGCTAAGATCACGCAAACGGTTATCGAGAAAATATCGATGTCGCCGACAAGCTGGATTGCCGCGATCGTCAGCGCGGGCGTAGCCATACTCGGGTCCGTCGGAGTTTTCGTCGAATTAAAGGAATCGCTCAATATTATTTGGGGCGTCGAGACGATGCCCGGCATGCCGATAAAATCTTTTTTTAAAACCCGTCTTTATTCCTTTATTATGGTATTAGGGCTCGGCTCAGTAATAATCCTTCTCTTTATTACTAATACCGCGCTATCGGGATTAGCAGCATATTGGGGCGAGGGCTCGCCGGCGTTAGTATTTATACTAAGAACGGTTGGTAATGTCTTTCTATTCTTAGTTCTCGCTTTTATGTTTGCCATGATCTATCGTTACTTGCCCGACGTTCATATCAAATGGAGATTCGTTTGGATGGGCGCCGGGATCTCGGCAGCCCTCTTCGTGCTTGGTAATTTTCTAATAGGTCTTTACCTGGCAAACACGTCCTACGGCTCCTACTTCGGCGCGGCCGGTTCCTTAATTATCATGCTCATCTATTTAAACTACTCCGGGGCTATATTTTACCTAGGCGCCGAATTCGTACACATCTATCTGAAAAGGTTCAGCCCGGAGCCTTTGCGAACGAGAAGCGGGACGGTCTTTATTACAAAGACGTCGATCTTAATCGAAGAAGCGGTTAAGAATATGTGCCAGGAAAAGGACATTTCCGCTATGAAGGCGGAATCGCAGGTGAAAGACGCGCATAATGAAACGAAGGAAGTCGTCAAGCAGATGGCTGAGAATCAAGAAGTTTAATAAAACAGGAGAATTATGAGAATAGCCGTGCTGCACAACGCCAAAGCGAAAAACGCCTCGGAAAATATACGGAAAGAAGAAGAGCGGATTAAGGAAGCTTTCGATAAGGCCGGAGGCGCCGATCTCGAGTTCTTTGCTATCGAGAGCAAGGAGCTGGTTGCGGAAGCAGGGCGTATCGCCGGCGAGAATTTCGACATAATTGCTGCGGCCGGCGGCGACGGCACGCTCAGCGCGGTCGTGAACGGGATAGTCGGCAGGGGGGTCAAGTTCGGCGTTCTGCCGATGGGGACGTTTAATAATTTCGCAAAGGACGCGAAAATCCCTCTTGAGCTCGACGCCGCCGCAGAAAATATCCTTCGCGGCGAGTCGCGCTCCATCGATCTCGGCGAGGTAAACGGCAGGTACTTCCTGAACAACTCTTCGGTTGGATTCTATCCTCACATGGTGCGAGCGCGCAAGTTCCGGCAGTGGAGATTAGGCGGCGGGAAGATGTTCTCGGGGCTTTCGGCATTCATTAAGACTTTTCGGCTTTTCCCTACTTACGGCGCCAGGATCAGCTACGACGACGCCAACGAAAAAGTAGCGACGCCGTTTATTTTTATCGGCAATAATTTTTACAACGTGCACCTGCTTTCGTTCGGTAAGCGGGACTCGTTGCATGGCGGGAAATTGAGCTTATATTATTCAAACAGCAGCACGAGGAGCAAATTCCTTGTGCACGCCGCGCTGGCGCTGATCGGCAGGATAAATTTTGCGGAGGAATTCACCCACGCCCTAACGAAGGAGGCCTCGATCCACTTCGGCGACCGCCCGGTAAGCGTTTCGATGGACGGCGAGGTGACGACTATGCGCTCGCCTTTGCTGTACCGCTGCCGCCCCGGAGCTTTAGAAACGATTATGCCGAAGGAGGAAGAGAAATGAGGAAAATAGTTCATATATCGGATCTGCATTTCGGTACCGAGCAACCGCGGGTAGCCGAAGCTCTGCTTGAAAAGATATATTCAATAGCGCCGGACGTCGTGGCGGTTAGCGGCGATCTGACAATGCGCGCTAAATCGCGCGAATACGAAAGCGCGAGGGATTACCTGGAGCGAATAGATTTCCCAAAGATAATTATACCGGGCAATCACGATATCCCGCTGTATAATATATACGATAGGTTTATCAACCCGCTGCATAGATTCCAGGCGTTCATTACCCGCGATCCGTTTCCAACGTACGCCGACGACGAACTGGTAGTCCTGGGAGTTAATTCCGCGCGCTCGGCGGTATTCAAGGGCGGCAGGATATCGCGCGAGCAGATGGAAATGGTAAAACGAATCGTTTGCGACGAGCGCTCGACGCATTCGACAGTGATAGTTATTCATCATAATTTGCTGCCCTCGCCGCACAGGAACGGCGAGAGCCTGTTAGGGCGCAGCCGGGAATTTTTAGATAAGATAGACCTCTGCGGGGTGGACCTGATACTAACGGGGCATCAGCATGTGGCTTACTCGGGGACGGTTAATAAAAAAAAGGGAGCCCACAGCTCGACTATCCTCGCGGCGGCTGGCTCGGCCCTGTCGGACCGCTTGCGCGGCGAGCCGAACAGCTTTAATTACCTGGAGGTAAGCGCAAAAAATATAGAGCTGAACGTTATGGAATTCATCGATAATAAATTCCGCCTTGGGCGAAGAGAGCTCTTTGCCAAACGCGGGGAGAAATGGACGCGGGACGAATGATCCGCATCGACGATCAATTTGAATCGAAGCGATCAATCACGACTTTATTAGGAGTTACGAACTCGTCCGTGAATTTATAAGCTGAAAGGATTCGCATTTCAACTTGCGGGAATTCGCTAACGCGAACGCCGGAAATTTCCGCGAGCGGCTCGCCTTCGTGGATGAAATCGCCCGGCTTGGCCAATAGCTTAATTCCGCCGAAGGGATCGATCGGATCGTCCTCGCGGAAACGACCGCAGCCAAGCTCGAGTGCGCCCAATCCGACAAGGAAGGCGTCGAGATCGCGCACATAGCCGCCATGCGGGGCGACCACGGTATGGCGCGGAACGGATTCGAACTGAGTTTTGCTGACTTCGAGCGAACCGCCCTGCGCGGAGAGCAGCTTATAAAAATTATTGAGAGCTTCGCCGGAGAGAACTTTCTTGTTGATCTCCCGCATAGCCTCGGTGCGATTGGGTTGTACGCCTGCTACGGATAGCAGGTTAGCTGCGATGTCGTATGTGATTTCTTTTAAGTCTTCCGGGAATTCTCCCGATAAAGCGCTTTCGCATTCGAGGATTTCGGGGAAATTGCCTACGGCGTACCCGAGCGGCACGTCCATAGCGGTAAAGAAAACTTTCAATTTGACGCTCGTTTCGCGCATCACCTGCTTAAAGAAGAAGACGAGGTCCTGCGCTTGGTCGAGAGTTTTCATAAACGCGCCGCGTCCGACCTTAACGTCGAGCGCGAGGCAATTCAGGCCTTCGGAAAGCTTTTTGGAGAGTATGGAGGCGGCGATCAGCCCCGGCGAGTCAATGTTGCCTGTGACGTCGCGAATGGCGTAGAACGCTTTGTCCGCGGGCGCTATCTCCGCCGATTGCGATGCGATGAAGGCTCCCTGCTCGGCGGCGAGCTTGTGCATCTCCTCGAATGAAAGCAAGGCTCGGAAACCCGAAACTGATTCGAGCTTATCTATAGTTCCGCCGGTATGCCCCAATCCGCGCCCGCTTATCATGGGCGCGACTACCGGGAAGCTCATTAATATTGGAACTAAGACGATTGAAACCTTATCCCCCAAGCCGCCCGTAGAATGCTTATCTACAACGGGCTTGCCCAGGTACCGGAAGCTGAGCTGAGAGCCTGAATCCTTCATTGCGAAGGTCAGGTAAGCGGTTTCTGCCCCGCTTAAGCCATATATGCACGCCGACGTAAGGAACGAGGCTATTTGCGTGTCGGAAACTCTACCCGAGACGTGCCCGGTCACTAATTGATAGATCTCTTCGCCAGATAGCTCTTTTCCAAGTCGTTTTTTCCTGAGTATTTCGGCGGTAAGCATTTTTTACCCCAAAGAAAAGGTAAGAAAGATTAAAAAAGTTTGATAAAATTTTATAAATTTGTAAAGTATAGTATTAGTTATTCTTAAATTAGTACTAGAAACACCAAACGTAGTTTTATTTTAATTATAGAATTGGATACGATGCAATACACAATGCCGATATCGCAGCGACTCAGAAAAATGATTAAATCGCTGCACCAAAAGCAATTTCGTGATCAGAACGGGCTCTTCGTCGCTGAAGGAGAAAAACTGGTAACGGAGCTATTAGGCAGCGAATATTTGCCGGAAGTAGTTGTGGTTAAGGATTCGCCGGCGGCGGACATAGTCGGGATACTCGATAAATATTCGGATATTGGCATACCGGTCTATACGGCGCCGAAACACCAATTCGATCAGCTTTGCGATACGAAAACGCCGCAAAAGATACTTGCGGTGGTTAATCAAAAAGATCAGGCTATAATGCCGGGCGAACCTTTTATAGCGCTTGACGGCGTTTCCGATCCCGGCAACGTCGGAACGATCATTCGCAGCGCGGAGTGGTTCGGCTTTAAGCAAGTCATCCTCGGGCGGGACACCGCGGACATTTATAACCCAAAAACGGTTCGATCCACTATGGGAGCTATTTTCAAAGTGCAGGCAATTACTGCGCCCAACCTTAGCGAAGCGATCGTCGAGAGCTTTAAGGGATATAAAATTTACGCCGCTGACGTCGAGGGAGAAAAGGATTTAGGCTCGATGAAGCCCGCCTCCAAATTTGGGATCATCTTCGGCTCGGAAGCGCACGGCCTGAGCGAGCAGCTCAATACCGTAATTGACGAGAGATTCAGCATACCGGGCTACGGCAGCTCGGAATCCCTTAATGTTTCCGTCGCGGCTGGCATAACGCTGTACCACTTCGCAGCGAAGAGAAAAATTAAGTAAAAAATATTTTTTTGGCTTAACAAATTTTTTTGCCGCTGTCTCGTTATTTATTCTTTTTTGAATAGCGAGGAAACATGAAAAAATTTGGACTCATTCTATTAATTACTCTTGGCTCGTTCTGGCCTTTATTTGCGCAGGACGCCGCCGGGTTTGGCATTAGCTTCTCCGGCTATGTTAAAACGGATTTCTTTTGCGATACGCGCCAAAACGTTACGATTCGCGAGGGACACTTCCTGCTATTCCCGTTACGGCCCGCTCTGGACGCGAGGGGCAAGGACATAAACGCCGACGCCAGCTTTAATATTCTATCCATCCAAACGCGCCTAACGGGTAACATTAAGGGCCCGGACGCTTTTGGAGCAAAGACAAGCGGCGTCGTCGAAGCGGACTTCTTCGGCAACGAGAACGCCGCGTTCGTCGACGCGAACGGATTCCGCCTACGCCACGCATTCGTGCGCCTTAATTGGGCTACGAGCGAGCTTCTTCTGGGGCAATACTGGCACCCGCTGTTTATTCCAAATAATTTTTCCGGCGTAGTTTCTTTTAATACGGGCGCCCCGTTCCAGCCGTTCTCGCGCAATCCGCAGGTGCGCTTCACTCAAAGGCTGGACAATTTATACTTCATGGCCGCTCTAAATTCGCAACGCGACTTTACTTCCCCCGGCGGTTCGACTGCTTTGCGCAACTCCGCCGTGCCCGAGGCTAGCCTGCAGGCGCGCTACGAAACCAAAAACGGGCCGGACGAGCTCCAACTTGGCGTCGGCGGCAGCTATAAGAGGATAGAACCGTATGTGACGTCTACTACGGTCGACGGAAAAACGTATAAGACGGACTCTAAAGTAGAAAGCATGGCTGCGACCGCTTTCTTTAAGTACGCGAACTCAAGCTTTACTTACAAGCTGCAGGGCGTCTACGGCGGTAATTTATACGACTTAACGATGCTTGGCGGGTACGGCCAGACGAGAATAATCGATACGACTTCGAGGGAATTTGCGTTTGCTCCCATGAAAACGGCTTCGGTATGGACCGAGTTTATTACAAATATTGACAACGTTCGACTGGGACTATGGGCCGGCTATACGGAAAATCTCGGGGCAGGCAAGAGATTTGTTCCTATAACAGCTGCGGTGCGCGGGGGCGATATTAAAAATCTAATCCGGATTTCGCCCCGCGTGGAGATACTTTCCGGCAAATTGAATTTCGCCTTCGAAGGCGAGTACACTATGGCTAACTACTCGAGAGTTGGCGGTATAGACGAAAATGGCGTCGTAACGGATTACGACCCGGTCGCGAATTTCCGCGCGCTCTTCTCCACTATTTATAGCTTTTAAGAACCATCTCGATAAAATGAGACAGGGCGGGCGTTAGCGGCCTGCCCTGTCTTTTTTCCTATCTTCAATTCTTCATAAATTTTTCCGAAGCGCCAAGGTCGCCTTTACTTACTTTTATAAAGTAAGAGCCGGGCGCAAGTCCCTTTAGGCTCAGCTTTTGGTCGCCACCGATAATTGAGCCTGAAAGCGTTTCTTTTCCTTCCAAATTCAAGATTGAGTACCGGCCGCCCTCGAACTCGGAGCCTACCTCGAAGAATAAATCGTCTACGGCCGGGATAGGCATTACGTTAAATCCCTTCGACTTCCTATCGCGAACCTTCGAGATACGATCCAGAAGAGCCAATCTATGCTCCATCATAACCGGCAATACAAATTGATTCCTGGCTGGATTATATATGAAGTCGGCGGGACCGTTAAAGGTTTGCGCGGTGGAGTCCAAAATTTGCGACATATTTTGATTCAGCGAATAAATCCTTCCGGAAGTCCAACTTGAGACGTACCAGGTATTATTATTAAACGCCAAGCCGTCGGCGCGTGTGAACGGCATGGACGAAACGTCGCCTATGGAGTTGTCCGAAAGGTTTACATACTGAATTTTTTGAGGAGTTTCAGCCATGTAAACGACGATCAATCTATTGTTGTTCGCGTCAAAGTAAATGCCGTTCGGGCCGGAATTCGTTGTAGTAATCAAGTCCGTGAGCGAGTTGTCCGCTATACGTATCCTGTGAATTTTGTTGGTTTGTGAATCCGTAACGTATAGATTGCCGGCTCCGTCAGTCGTAATATCGTTAAGGAACTGCGCGCCGGGGATCGGCTTAGTTAAGAATGCTTCGGCCGTCCCAAGCTTAAAGCCCAATATCCGGTTTACGTCCGTCAGGTACAATATTGAATCGAGAATGATCATACCCTTCGGCCCGGTTAAGCCGGACTTGAAGACGCTTATTGGAATGCCTTCCTCGTTGCAGGCGACTATGTTTTGGCTTTCCACGCAGGAAACCAGGTAGCGATTACGCGCTCCGTCCCACACGACGCTCTCGGGACGCGTAAAAGGCGTCTGCGATTTCGTGCAAGTAATCGACGAGAGGAGCAACATTGAAAAAAGGACTAATCGTTTCATAATTACTCCGCGTATAATTAATAAGCATTTATTATATACATTCTTTTAGTTGTTTTATTGCACTTTATAAAATACGCTTATCTTCTTTTTTGTAATTTTGTATTTTTAAGGGGGGCAAATGCATTTAGCGGGTTTTGAGATAGACGATAAGAACATAAAGCTGGAGTTCACACGTTCTTCGGGTCCCGGCGGACAAAACGTAAATAAAGTCTCGACGGCGGTCGCCGTTCGGTTCAACGTTCGGCGCGAGCGCGGGCTGCCCGAGGACGTAAAGGCCCGGCTCCTTCTATCGCCGAGGATTACGGAGAGAGGGGAGCTTATCGTCGTTTCGCAGATACACCGCTCGCAGCTAAAGAACCGCGACGAGGCGATAGCGAAGCTCGAGGAGATAATCCGGCGCGCGAGCCGGCCCCCGAAGTCAAGAATTAATACTAAACCTACAGCCGCGTCCCGCTCGAAGCGCCTGGTCTCTAAGATAAAGCATGGGGAGATAAAGAAGCTCCGCGCACCTATAAACAGAAACACGCACGAAGAATAATACATTAAATGGACAAATAATGGCAACGAAGAAGAAATTTGAAGAAGAATTCTTTTTTATCAAAAAAATAATGCCAGTCGTAATAATAATCGGCCTGGCTTCGCTCTGGATGCGTTTCGACGTAGGTTACTCCTCGCCGCATTCCCGCGAGTACGCGTCGCTTTACGGCGGCAGGGCCCTATTGCATGGGATTATGCCCGAGCGCAGCGATTTCGTTCAGTATTCGCTCGCAGGGGCGGCGTTTTCAGCCGTTGAAGATTTTATGGGGGCCGTCGGCGCCCGGGTTTTTTCCGACCTCATAGGCTTGCTTTCGATCTTTCTTTTTTATAGATTTTCCTTAGAAATAACAAAGGACAAGACGGCCGCGGCTCTATCCGCCATATTGCTGGCGCTGACGGCGAGCCATATATTTATTTCTAAGTCCGCGACTGCGGAGATAGCGGCTTTCGCGCTTTTCGCCTGGGCTGCGACCTACGGGGCGAGGATCGTTTTCGGCTCCGCGGGGGGCGTGAAGCCCGCCGCGATCGGCTCCGCTCTCTACCTTGCCGCAACGCTTTGCTGGCTGCCTTTAGCCGTTTACGCGCCTATTTTCGCTATCGTATTGCTCGCGTCGAAAAGGTCCAAAGAAGCGCTTATATTCCTCGCAGTAGCGGTAGGCGGTTTATTGATCTTTTCGGTGATCGATAGCTCGCTCTGGGGCAATCTCTACGGATCGCTTTTCCCGTTTACTAATATTCCCTCGCGCTGGACGCGCATCGCTATGCTCGTCCTGCAATACGTTTCGCTCCCGCTTATCCTATGGTACGCGCTCTGGGAGGAGAGCTACAAATTCGAGACGCCGAAACGTACGCTCGGGGCTTTGCTGGCGCTTTCTTCGCCGCTCGTTCTGCTTAACTTCGTTCAGCCGAACGAGAATTTTTTAAGCTCGGACTTTAATGCGTATTATCTTTTCGCGTTGGCGCCCCTCGGACTTATTTTTAAGGATTTCCTCCGCTCCGGCGGCCCTCGCAGGATAACGGCGATAGTATTTCTATTCATATTCGCCGGCATAGCTTACTACCATACGACGCAGCTCGAGCGTTCCTTCCCCAATTCGAAGATAGTAGGGAAATTACTCGAAATGAAAGTAACGCGCCACAGCAAGATACTCGCCGAGGACGCCTACTTGCCTCTATACTATTTTTACCCCGTCATACCCCGCGAGAATTTTTACGACTTCGCTACGGAATCGCAAAAAGGAGTAATGGAAGCCAACGTCAGGACCGGATACTATACGTTCGTGCTGCCGACGGGGCTGGCTACCCCCGACGAAACTGTCCGGCTGCGTGAAAAATACATAAGAAATCTGTACGCGATCGTCTATAAACAAGACTTCATTAATACGAAGACCATGAATGGGATTACTGACGGCAAGTTGGAAATTTATCAAAGGCTTTATTAATTTGGAAGTAAAATTCAAAAAGGTAAAGTCCTGCGGCATATTGCTCTTCACGAGCGATAAGAAGAGTTTCTTGCTCCTGAGGCATTGGAACCGCTGGGACTTGCCCAAAGGACATATTAAGAAGACCGAGACGGAACTCGAAGGCGCGCTGCGCGAATTCCGGGAGGAGACCGGCATAGATCCGAAAAAGGTTAAGATCGATCCCGAATTCAGGTTCGAGATTATTTATTATCCTAAGTATATCCGGTTGGGTATGCAGACTGTGGAGAAAACGCTGGTCGTATTTTTGGGATTCGTCCCGAAGCGATTGCCCGTAGAGCCGACGGAGCACTCGGGCTACGAATGGATCGAGTACTCCCCCGATCTGCGGCTTCAGCCAAAGATAATAGATCCTCTGATCGAGGCGACGGGGCTTTACTTTGAATCGAAAAATGGAGAATTGATATAAGCGGGAAACGAAAAGCTTCCCGCTTTTCGCATTAAACAGTTACTTCATATCGCGATGCAGGCTGCGGACGCGGAGAATCTCCCCGAACATCTTCGCGGAGTCGACTATCGGGTTCACTTTGCTGGCGTCGTCGTTGTACCATTCCACAGGCAGCTCTTTTACCTTAAATCCCAATTTCTGCGCGAGGAACAGCGCCTCGACGTCGAACCCGAAGCCGTCTATTTTAGCGCGGGAGAAGACCTCTTCGGCAGCGCGCGCCGTCATCATCTTGAAGCCGCATTGCGTGTCCTTAATGCCTTTTATTACGAGCATCTGAACAATTTTATTGAATGTCTTCCCCATGAACTCGCGGTAGAAGGGTTGGCGCACTTTTATCATTTCCGATTGGAGCGCGCGGCTGCCAATGCAAATATCCGAGCCCGCTGCGATGCACTCGAGCATCTTTCTCGCTTCGAAAATCGGCGTCGAGAGGTCCGCGTCGGAGAATAGGCGAACTTCCCCAACGGCGGCAAGCATGCCCGCACGCACGGCCGCCCCTTTCCCGCAATTTCGCCCGAGCGGGAGCGCGCGCACGCTATCCCCGTACTCTGCCGCGACGCTAAGCGTGCCGTCGGAGGAACCGTCGTCAACTACTATAATTTCTGTCGAGTAGGATTGCGCGGAGGCAAATTCCGTTACTTTGGCGAGCGTTTTGCCCAGACGTTTTTCTTCATTGTATGCCGGAATGACAATCGATAAATAAGGCTTCATCAGAATAATGGAATATGAAAGAAATATTTCAATTCAAATTAAGAACAATGCGCGGGATTTACAAATTAATTTCGCCGTATAATTAAAAAATCCGGCACGGAGCGTCCGAACCGGATTTTTTAGATAACTATTGGCTGCCGAGCGTTATTTCAGCAGGCCTTCGAGTTCGTCCAAGTACTTATTCATTTTGTCGATTGTCTTTTGAATCGGGTCGGGACGCGTCATGTCCACGCCGGCTTTCTTTAGAACATCGATACCATAGTCGCTGGAGCCGGAGCGCAGGAAGCCGAGGTAGCGGTCGATCGCCGGTTGCCCCTGCGTCTTGATCATCTCGGAGAAAGCTTGCGCGGCGGAGAATCCCGTGGCGTATTGGAACACATAGAAGTCGTAGTTATAGAGGTGAGGAATGCGCTCCCAGGAGTAGCCCTCTTCCTCGTCCATTACCATTTCCGGTCCCCAATATTTCTTATACTGGTCGCCGAAGAGCTTGGTAAGCTCGTCAGGACCCATGATCTGGCCCTTCTCGGCGCGGGCGTGCGTCTCGGCTTCGAATTCTGCGAACTGCGTCTGGCGGAAGAAGGTTTGCTGGGCGTTAGTCATAAACTTCTCGAGCAGAGCCGCTTTTTCGTCTTTCGTCCTGGCGTTTTCGATCAAATAGTCGAGCAAAAGAGCTTCGTTCGTAGTGGAAGCGATCTCGGCGACGAAGGTCGAGTAATTGGCATAATGATACGGTTGGTTAGCTTCGGTGAAATAGGAGTGCATATTGTGCCCCATTTCGTGGGCCAACGTAAACATATCGTCGAGCGTGCCGTTCCAATTGAGGAGCACCCAGGGGTGAACGCCGCAGCCGCAGCCGTTGGAATAAGCGCCGCTGCGCTTTCCGACGGTTTCATAAACGTCGATCCAGCGGTTGTCGAACGCTTTACGGAGCGCTTTGCCGTACTCTTCGCCTAATGGCGCGAGGGCCTTGATCACGATCTCTTTAGCTTCGTCGAAAGTATACTTCTTATCTACGCCCGGGAAGAGCGAAACGTAAGTGTCGTACGGATGGAACTCGTCGAGCTTCAACACTCTTTTCTTGATCGAGGCCCAGCGATGTTGCGTCTTTAAGTTCTTATTAGTCATCGCTAGTAAATTATCGTAGATCTCTTTCGTTATATTATCGCCAAAAACGGCCATTTCGCGCGCGGACTTGTAATTGCGAAGCTTTGCGGCGGCGATGCGCGTGGAAAGCCTCCCGTTGTAAAGGGTTGCAATTGTATTCTTGAGGGCCATATAGGGAACGTAGTTGCCTTTATAAACCCGCTCGCGGTATGCGCGGTCCTGGGAAAAGAGCGCGGCGCGGTACCTGCCATGGGATATTTGCACATCGTTGCCTTCCGGATCCTTAACAGTGGGGAAGGGGAGCTCGGCGTCGTTCAGCACGTCGTAAGTTTCGCGCGGAACTGCGAGCGACGGCCCGAGCGCGGCGAATATCTTTTCCTGGTCCTCCGAAAGAGTGTGCGGCTTCATGCGGTAAACTTCCAGTAGGATATGGCCGTAAGCCTGCAGTCCTTTTTCCTGCTTAATAAAGCCTTCCATTTTCGATTTATCGATGCCGTTGAGCTCCGGTTGGACGAAGGATGCGGCCTGGCCGTATTCGCTGCCGAGCTTCGTAACGCGGTCGCTCATGATCGCATAAGCGCCGTTGTTTAAATCGGCGTCGCGCGAGAGCGAGCTGTACATATACAGCTTAGCGAATCGCGAATCTAACCCGTAGTAGAAGTTTAGGAAGTCGAGCAAATCCTTTGCGGACTTGCCGAGCTTGCCCTTGTACCCGGCGAATTTTCCAAGTTGGGATTCGATATATTTATAATCGGCCTCCCAGGCTGCGTCGCTTGGGTAAAGGTCCTTGAGGTTCCATTTGTAACGGTCTTCGATTTTGTCGCGCGTAGGCAGCGAGCCTTGTGCGTTAGCGTTCATCAGCGCCCCGTTAATGCTTAAAAGAGCGCAGACGGCCAAAGGCGCGAATTTCTTTAAAAACATCTAGTTCACCTTAGTATTTGGTTTTGTAAACTGAATAGAATTCGGAAATAAGTTTAAACGCCTGCGTTAATACGTCTTCGGGCGGCAGTATTACGATTCTAAAATGGTGCGAACCGGGTTTTTGTCCAAAGCCCGACCCCGGAACGACGACGACGCCGGTTTCCTTGAGCAGCTCCGAGCAGAAGTGCGCGTCGTTCTCGACCTCGATTGACGGGAACGCGTAGAACGCGCCCTGCGGCTTAACGAGCTCGATGCCGTCGATGGAAGCGAGTAAATTCATCGTTATATCGCAGCGGCGGCGGAGCATATTGTTAGTCTCGACGAGATGGCTCTGGTCGCCCAAAAGAGAGCTGACGATAGCGTATTGCTCGGGGTGATTGGCGGAAACGCGGGCTCGGAGCAGCTTATTAATGGCTTCGATATAATCGCTCATAACGGCTTTATTGCCCGTGACGACGCCCCAACCGAGGCGGAAGCCCGGCACGATATAGTTCTTGGACATGCCGGAGAACGTAATGCAGGGAACTTCGGGATTGAGCGAAGCGATCGAAACGAGCTCGGCCCCGTCGAAGAGCAGCTTGTCATAAATTTCGTCGGCGAAAATTACGAGCTTGTGCTCGAGCGCCAATTCGATGATCTGCTCTAATATTTCTTTTTTGCAAACGGCGCCGGTCGGGTTGTTCGGATTAATAAGGACAATAGCCTTCGTCCGGTCGTTGATCTTCGAGCGGATGTCCTCGACGTCGGGCTGCCAACCGTTAGCTTCGTCTAAGTAATAAGGATTGGAGACGAGATCGAGCTTGCTTTCAACGGCTGTGTAGAGCGGGTAGCCGGGAGTCGGCATTAGGAAATTGTCGCCGGGATTGAGCAGCGCCGTAAGGCAGATCTCGATGGCTTCGCTGGCGCCGGTAGTTACGAAAATATCGAGCGGATTTTTGATACCTTTCTTTTCGGCGTCGAACGCTATAGCGTCGATAGCTGGCTTAATGCCGGAGGAAGGAGCGTATCCGTTTAAATTGTCGATCATCGCTTTATATGTAGCTTCGATAACGTTTCTGGGCGTGACAAAATCATATACGTTGGGGTCGCCAATGTTCAGGTAATACATCTGCTTGCCTGTAGCGGCAATTTGATTAGCTAAAACGACTATGTCGCGAATTGCATACTTAACGTTTTCCGTCCTGCGGGCGGGCGTTATTTTAAAGAGAGACATTAATTACTCCGTAGTGATAATAGTCAATTATATAGAATACAAAATTAAGTAAAAAAGAGTTGCAAAAAATGTTAGGATTAAACTGCAAAAACTTGGTAATTTTTATCTTAATTATCGTTAAATTAGTAATTCGGTAGAATGGAATATTAAAATAATTGTTAAATAAATACACTCGGTTCTCAATGGAAAGCAGCAGTCAAAAGCTTTGGCACAGGATCTTCGCAGTATTATCATTTTTAACGGCGTTCATAACGTACTCGCTAACGGTTCAGCCGAGCGTTCCCTTTTGGGATTGCGGCGAGTTCTCCGCCGCATCGGTCTGGCAGCAAGTGCCCCACCCGCCTGGCGCCCCGCTATTCTTAATGATAGGCAAATTATTCCATGTTCTTTTGCCCTTCGGCGATCCCGGATGGCGGATCAACATGGCCGCAGTTACCAGCGCGGCCTTCACCGTGCTGTTAACTTACCTAATAAGCGTTAAGTTAATCAACAATTTACGCGAAGAAAAGAACGGCTCGTTGGGGGATAAGATAGCCGTCTACGGTTCTTCGTTTATCGCCGCCGCAGCTCTTACTTTTTCCGACACGATGTGGTTTAATTCCGTTGAATCCGAAGTTTACGCTACTTCGCTATTATTTGTAGCCGTTATCGTATGGCTAATGATGAAATGGCATGAAAAAGCCGACGAGGAGGGCCACGAAAAGTATTTAATGCTAATCGCCTACCTTATGGGGCTTTCGACGGGCGTGCATTTGCTCTCGCTTCTAACGGTTTTCTCGATCGCGCTTTTAGTTTATTTCCGCAAGTACGAATTCAACCTTAAGAGCTTTTTGATAATGGGCGCGATTGCGGTCGTCGTCTTTTTCCTGATCTACCCGATTATCGTAAAATGGATCCCTGCGTTCCTGGCCGGGCATTCCCCGAGCCGCAACGCAGCGCGCGAGTACTCTATCAACGATAGCTTCTTCCTGCAGTTTATCGCTATCCTTTCCATAATAGCGGCTATGTACGGATTATGGCGGGGCGTTAAGCGCGGCAATTCTACGCTTGCGCTCGTTACGTCCTCGTTCCTTTTGATAATTTTAGGCTATACAACCTATACTCAAATATTGCTTCGTTCCAACGCTAATCCGCCGATGAACGAGAACGAACCGAAGAATTTTACTAAGCTTTCCTCCTACCTCGGTCGCGAGCAATACGGCGACGCGCCTTTCTGGCCGCGGCGCTACCAGACGGAAGATTACTTTATAGCCCGCTACGAAAAGAAGGACGACAAGGGCGAATACCTCTATGGCAGGTGGATCGCTCCTACGCGCAAGGAAGTTCAGCGCAACGACGGCTCTACCATAACGGTTCCCGACTTTGCGAAAATAAACGCTGGCGCGGAAATCGCATACCTTCTGAAGTACCAGATCAATCATATGTATATCCGGTACTTCCTTTGGAACTTTGTCGGGCGCTCCAGCGACGCGCAGGACGCCGGGGTCGCATTCATTTCCACGAAGGAAGCCGAGAGCCTGAACTATAATTCCGGTTACTCGGGGATGTTCCCAATTAGATTTTTCGCGCTGCCGCTGATTTTCGGCTTGATCGGATTATTCTTCCACTTCAAGCGCAACCCGAAGATGGCGACGGTTTACCTGATCATGTTCCTCCTATTGGGCGTGCTTGCCGCAATTCAGCAGAACCAGCAGGACCCGCAGCCCCGCGAACGCGATTACTTCTATGCCGGGTCGTTCCTTGTGTTCTGTCTTTGGATCGGTATGGGCGCCTATTCGCTCATTGTATCTATTGCAAAGAAGAACGTTTCTACGGCAATTGCCGCGGGAGTCGTAGCGGGATCGTTCCTGCTCGTCCCGCTTAACATGGCCGTCGGCGGTTGGAAGATGCACTCCCGCGCCGGCGATTATATACCGTTCGACTATTCATATAATATTTTACAGAGCCTTGAGCCTAACGCTATAGTCTTTACTAACGGCGACAACGACACATTCCCATTGTGGTTCCTGCAGGACGTAATGGGCGTTCGCCGCGACGTTAGGATCGTTAATCTAAGCCTTGGAAATACTCTTTGGTACGTGGATCAACTAAAGAATCGCGAGCCGTGGGGAGCCAAGAGGATACCGCTTAGCTTCGACGACGATAGCCTTCGCCGCGACGACGAAACCGATCCCCGCGCGCTTAGCTACGACTTCGGCGAGCCCCGCGAAATAGCTATTCCCGTCCGCAGGGAGATACTTGCTAAGTACACGAACGATCCGAAAATACTTGCCGACGGCAAGTTCAGATTTACCTGGACAGGCCAGCCCTACCAGGAAGTCGAAGGAAAGATGATCCATCTCTTCCGCGTGCAGGATAAAGTAATACTCGACATACTGCAGCAGACGCGCTTCGAGCGTCCCGTTTACTTCTCGAATACGGTCGGCGGCGACGCCTTTGCCGGTCTCGAGCCGTTCTTCCGCTACGAGGGCATGGCGATGAGAATATGCCCCGTTCCCCAGAGCGTGGGCGGAGTCGAGCGCGTGGACCTGAACGTCATGGAAAAATGCCTGATGAACGTCGACAACTCGAATAATTTCTCCACTACCCCGAAATACGGCTTTAAGTTCAGAAATCTTAATAACATGGACGTCTATTACGATGAAGTTCACAGGCGCCTCATGCAGAGCTATCGCCAGCTCTTTACGGTATACGCCGCTAATTTAATGACGAACAAAGCGAACTCCTCGAAGGCGGTCGCGGCTCTCGACAAGATGAACGAGCTGATTTCCCCGACGCAATTCCCAATGCACCAGGAGACGATATTCCGCATCGCCCAGATCTACCGCGAAGCTGGAGCTCAAGCCAAAGCAAAGATCTACGCCGATCTTGGTTTGAAGACGATTAATAGAATACTCAATTCGCCCGACCTCCGCAATGAAGCGATTATGATGGAGACGGTCGGAAGAGTTTACTACGGGGCGCACCGCATACAAGCTGAGTTCTACAAGATGAAGGGCGATTGGGCGGGCGCGCGTCGCGCTCTCGACGAGCTTTACGCGGTTACGAAGGGAGCACGCGATCAATACGCTTCGCAGTACCCCGCCGACGCACGCAGGCTGGAGCAAAGCATGGTGGACATTCTTGTCGCGATGGACGAGGTAAAGATCGACGAGATAGCCGCTAAGCAGGGCGACAGGGCGGCGATGGCCGAGGCTACGAAAGTGCTCGAACGCTATTGGAATTCGACCGATCAATTAGACAACTTAAAGGCGCAGTACTTCGCCCGCAAGATAAGCGAAATCTCCCGCCGCTCGGGCTTGCCCATGCCCTCGATGATATCGCAGGGCGCAGGCGACACTGTCCGGCAGGACGGTTTGCAGGCAGCTCCGCCGAAAGCGCAGTAAACTGACTACGGCAAAAATGAAATCCGGGGACGACTTTGAGACGCCCCCGGATTTTTTTTATCCCAGTCGGAGAGGAGAGGGAATAGGATAATTATTTATTCGCGTGGGCTTTAGCTTTCGCCGGATTCATTTTGGCGCCCATGCTTTCGCTCTTTATCATTCTTTCCATCGACCCGCGCATATTGCGGTTAATCGTCGAGCGGAGCATCCATGCGGCCTTTTCGTGCCATAGTAATAGATTGATTAAAAAGTCTTCCGTTCCTTTGTCCTCAAGTTCCTCGCCTACTTTGTCGATGTTCTCGCGCAACTCGCGCGCGCAGGATTCATGATCCTGGGTCAGGATATGCGCGGCGTCCTGGGCTTCAAATATTGGTTGATCCTGCTCTTCAAGAGTGGCGTTTTGAATGATTTGCTTCAAGGAGCCCGACGGCACGCCACCTAACTGGCGAATTCTTTCGGCCGTATTATCCATAGCCGCGTTGAGTTCTTTGTATTGAGTTTCCGTAAGCAGGTGCATTTGATAAAAGTCCTCACCGCACACGTTCCAATGAGCGTTTAACGTCTTATGAGCCAGTACTTTCTGGTTCGACAGGACCTGGTTGAGTATGTTGCAAATCTCCCGCCTGTTGTTCTCTTCAAGACCAATATTGCACATTCCGTCTTCGTTCATTTGAACCTTATTCATAATACCAACTCCGAATTAATAAATACTAATAGTTTACTGGTGTCTAAAACGAAAATGAATCTTAAATATTATTAATATATGCCGTATTTACATCGCTCCACCTCTCTTCGATAAGCCTGCGACTGCGCTGTAACGTTCAGTAAAATAACGCGTAATAAAGTATTAGGCGAGGCAAAATAATGTTTTTAATATATTAAAAGATGTCGTATATTTGAAACATTACAATAGCGCGAGCGAAGAGAGTAGTATTAACAACAGCCCTAAAAAAGAAAAAATTCTCTATAAAGCTCATCTTAATCCGGTTTTGGATAATCCATTTATAAATTAAGATGCGAAAATGGGCGGGTAGCCGCGCCGGAAAATTAGGCGGATTGAACGTGGAATTTAATACTATAAAGTCACATAAGGATACAAGGTTAATAGTTTATTGATTGGGCGACTAAAATCGGGCTCGCAAGCTTATTAAATCACTAAATAAATTGGGTAATCATTATGATAACGAGCTATTCAAGAGGGCACGAAATATATTTTGAAGACGGTCAATGGCTATTTCTCGATACGAGAGAGCCCATTAACGACGAGCGGCCTTGCAAACGCTGCGGGAAGAATCCTACGGAAGAAGGCTACGATCCCTGCCTTGGACGTTTGGTAGGAGCGGTTAGCGCTTGCTGCGGGCATGGGGTGGAGACTCCCTATTTCATTTTCAGAGCTTCGTAAATACTTAGTAAAACGAAAAGATAAATATGCGTTTTTGAAAAATGGGACACGCAAAGAAAAAGCCCGTAACCAAATCAATTAGTTACGGGCTTCGTTGCGGAGGATGAGGGACTCGAACCCCCACAGGCTTGCGCCCGGCGGTTTTCAAGACCGCTGCAATACCATTATGCGAATCCTCCCTGCGCCAAGGATTACAAAATTATCAATTTTCCTGAACTTTCGCAAGCGCTTTTTCTTCCTGCTCCCTGGCGTACTGCTTTGCCGCTATCTCCGTAAAGGCGAAACCGAATAGCGTTACGAACATGCCGTCCCTGTAGAAATACTGGGAGCTGGTAAAGTTCGCTATCAATAGTAGGATCATAATCAGGAACGCGCTGATAGCAATGTTCTTATAAAATGGATCTTGCACTTTCCTGGCCAATTTTTCAGATTTAACGGTAAAGTAGACGACCACGAAAAGGAATAGGAATGCGATTGGGAACCCCATACGATACACGATGAATAGGTACCCGTTGTGGATAATATGCTTGTGCTGCATCGAATCGGAAAGCGGATCCATATAGGAGAACTTTTTTCGCAAGCCGTTTCCGCCCATGGGCAGGTCCTTTATCCGGTCGATTACCTCGTTGTATTCCGCAATCCTGCCAAGCACGGAAATATCCTTCTTTCCTTCGGTGGAGGAAGACAATCTGTACTCGAGAATGTTGAATACCGTTTCCGCGTATTGCGGAGCGAAGATCAGTGTCGCCAGGGTCATCATGGTTGCCGCGGCTCCGGTGAAGATCGCTAATTTGACCTTCTGGCGGGCGGGCAGGTAGAGCGCAACTATAAATATCTCGGCGATCAGAATAATCCAAAATGTGCGCGAAAACGAAGTTATCAATGCTACTACCGTCGTAGAAAAGAATACAAGCAAAAGTAACTTTTGCGATCTCTTCTTAACGTAAAATACAAAAAGCAGCGAGATCAGGCAGGACGCCGTATAGAGAGTTTGATTAATTCGAACGGAGTAAAGCATTTCATATACGTACTTAATTCCTTTGCGAATGCCGAAGAAATAATCGTAGAATTGCTGTAAATCGTGGTAGAAAACTACAACGGCAAAAAAGGCCAGGAAAAGCGCAAATTCCTTTTTCTTGTCCTTGAAAATATCCCGCGCGGGGAAATACAGCAATAGAGTCGAAAAAAGCAGGTATTCGCTAACGGCGTCCATCAGCCCCACGCCGTTCATGAAGGATACCACGACGACGCCGAGCAAAGCGATAAAGAAAAACATGAAGAACCAATCCCCGATATGCAGTATGATCCTCGTTCGCCTAACGAAAACGGCCGTAAACAGCCAAATACCCAGGCCGCCGATATAGTAGGCTCCAATAATAACGTCCAGGATCGAGACGCCGACGTCGCTCGTCCTAAAAAAAACCGACGTGGCTGCGGCTATCGTATACATCCAGAAGATTTGTGATCGGAAAGACAAAACGGCGACAGCCGCGCCAGCGATGCCGGCCAGAAAATACAGACCGGCGTTAAAAGCGAGGGTCGCCCACAGCCCGAAGCCGAGCGCTATAAGGACTACTCCCGCCGCGCCCGCCCGTGGTATGTCTATCTTTTGAATAGCGGTAAGCATCGCTATATCGCGGCGGTTTCGGAGTACTTCTTCTTAAACCCGCGCCAGGCGTTGAACCCGATGATAAAGATAACCGCGAGCACGAACGCGCCTAGCGTCGAGCCGATAACGATAACGCTGCGAATCGGCTTACTCTTCCGGCCGGCGGGCTCCGCGCCGTCGACTATGATCAGGTTCTCAAGCGTGCGCGTTTCGTCGAGCTTGTATTTCTCCATCATGGGGAGCAGGAAGGATTTTACTTTTGAAAACGTTTCAAATTCCGTATAAAGCCTCATATACTCTATGCCCGTGGCCGAAGCGTTCCGCACGGAGAAGTCGCCCGCGAAGCCAGGCTGATTTTGGGCCGACCGGATCTTGCTGCGCATTTCGTTGCGCAACTTGTCCTGCTGTATGGTCATCGGGTCGTCCTCGCCGTATGTCTTGCGGTAGAAGTCGTACATAATGTCGTATTGCATCGCAGTGGCGTTCAGATCCGCCAAAGCGGACGAAACGGCCGTGGCTTGCGCCTCCGGAGAGAACATCATCGTTCTGCGGGTGAATTTCGATAGCGAATCGCCAATTACGGCGAGCATGGAGTCGTTCGCGCGCAATCTTTCCTCGAAATGCGTTCTCGAGAGCGCGGCTTCGTCGCGGAAGAGCTTAATAGCTAAATTATTCGCCATACTGATGTAGTCGTTCGCCATCTGAGCGGCGCGAACCCGGTCCTGGTCCCAGATTGTAATCACGTAATTGCCCTCGCGCTCGAGGGCGACCTCTATATTGTCCTGGACCGCCCCGCGCAGCAACTCCATTTCGGAGGTTGGGATTTCGTATTCCTTTGAAAGGTTATACTTATAGATCAGGGAGTCAAGCACGGTGCGGCTCGTGAGTATGACCATAAAGGTATACTCGTCGCTGCCTCCCCCGCCGAGCTTTTGCAAGCCAAAATCTTTTAGAGTGGAGCTGACCGCCCCCATTACGTTATCGGATTGACCGGCGGACTTGGGCGGCACGGCCGAAATTGTGGAGGAATACCAATTAGGCATTAATAAAGCGACTACGGAAGCAATTATAGCCCCGAGCGCCGTAAATATAATTATAAACCACCTGTTCCGGAATAGGAGAGCCCAAACGTCCCCGGCTTCAAATTCAGCGCTTTTTGCGGCGTTTCTATCTTGCATTGTTTAGTATGTAATTTGCAAAAAAAGCAAATTAATAAAAAACGTTAAAACTCCGTGCAAAATCAGTTAAAACACGATAAAAGCAAAGCTCAGCGCAAGCGACGTTACTATTAAAAGTTCGTTGGCCAAAGCCCCGCAGGAAGCCCCGGCGCGCCCGGAGTCCCGAAGCAGCTTCGCGGCGAAGGGCAGGGAGGCGAACCCGACGAGCAAGCCCCACCGGGAAAGAGACAGCGCAAGCAGCGCGATAATTAAATAGACAAATATAACCGCCGCCCCGAGGAATTTGGAATTCTCATCCTCGTCAAGCTCGTACGGGTCCGGTTCGATTTTTGAAGTTACGGCCGACCGCGCGCCGTCCAAATTACGCGCGTCGTATAGCGCGGCCCCGAGAAGGCCGGGTACCGCGGAGAGAAGCACGCCGTTCCAGGCGATATGCATCGCGTTAACGTAGTACGAGCCGAGCGCCGCGGAAATTCCATATAGAATAAACACCAACGCGCGCCCGGAGGCCGGTATGCTAATCGGGAAGGGACCTCCCGCCGCGATGTAAGCGAAAATAAGAGACATCAAGCCTATAGCCAGCGCGACCTTGCTTGTCAATAGGGCGATGATCATCCCAAAGCCTACAGCGAGCGCCGTCAGCACAGCCGCAGTGATTTTCAGGTCGCGCGGGCTCGCTATTTCTCGGGCAGGATCGTAGTATTCCCCCGGCTTTAATTCCCTTGCCGAGTAAGCCAGCCGCAGCATATTACCGATAATATGAATCAAGGCGAAGCAGAGCGCGGAGAGCAAAAAGATCTTCCACCTGAAGGAGCCTTCGGAATAAGCGAGCGCCGCTCCCAAAGCCAAAGGCGCCGCCGTCGCCGCGAAAGTCTTCAGGGATGCCGCCCGCAGCCAGGCTCTTAAGTATTCAGCGGGGGCCACGTCGCGCTTATGCCCCGGGTTTGAGTCGGCCCCGCCGACGATGGATTCAATGGTTCTAGTGGCGCTCATATCTATTTCTATATTAAGTTTTTACAATTTTAATTTCAAGTTCATCTAATTCTTCCTATGTAACAATATGCCAAACCAAAGCTCAAAGTTGTAGCGGACAGCGCGCTAAATTCGGCCGCCGATCTCATTATCTCCAGGAACTCCTGCCCGGAGGGGAAGGAGGAGGAGGTATCGGGCAAATACTTGTAGGCCGCCGCATTGCCGGTAATTAAGCCGCCGATCAGCGGCAAAGCCCATGGCGCATAGTACTTATAAAAAGCCTTTGAAACGACTCCGCCCGGGGCTCCGAACTCTAAAACTACGACCTTGCCCCCAGGCTTTAGCATTTTTGCCATTTGCTCGATCCCCCGCGCGGCATTTGGGAAGTTCCTAACCCCGAAGCCGCAAACGACGGCGTCGAACCTCTCGCCGCCAAGAGCGTTCAAATCCAGGTCCATCGCGTCCTGCTCGACTGCGCCGATTGGCAAATTGCGCCCGGCAAATTTCGATTTGGCGATCCGTAGCATTTCCGGGCTAAAGTCCGAGGCAACTACGGAGCCAGTCGGCCCGACCGCCTTATGCAGCTCGATAGCGAAGTCGCCCGTGCCGCAAGCGATATCCAGCGCGCGCGTTCCGGCTTTTAAATCTGCAAGCCTGACGGCTCTTCTTCGCCAGGAGCGATGATGTCCAAGCGATAAAACGTCGTTGGCCGCGTCGTATCGTTCGGCAATATCGCCGAACATATTTTTAACGTTTGATTCCATGACTATTAACATTTGTTAAGTATTTAGCGTACATACCCTAAAAATATTTTTTGTAAATTGTAAGACGGTTCGAAGGATTTTTGCTTGGCATAGAGAATTCATTATGCCGTCTAACAATATTTTTTTAAATTAAATGTTATGTATGAACGCCGTAGCATATCCATTAATTTGGAAATAAATTAAATCCCGGAAGAAATATGAATAACAATCCAGATAGAGTACAAATCGACGCGGAATCGCAGGAAATGATTCGCTCTTTCGTTTCGGAGGCATTCGATTCGTTGGACGCCAACGAGCCTATGGTCGAATACTTGCATCAAGACGATAACGCGGAGCACGTCAACGCGATATTCAGGGTTTTTCATACATTAAAGGGGCTCTCCGGCTTCTTCGAGATGACTGTAATAAATCGCGTCACGCACGAAGCCGAAACGCTTTTAGACGTTATGAGAAAGCAAAACCAGCGTCAGAGCGAGGAAACGATCTCGACTATTTATTCGACGTTTGATTTCCTGAGGGACCTGCTTCAGCGGGTTAATACCGAATGGACCGATAAATCCGGCGAAGACGAGGCGGAGGATATGGTAGTCATTTTGCGAGACGCGATTGAGCGCGCGCTGAGCGCTCCGAAGGAACTCGTTATAGAACTGGACGAACCCGGCGCGAGAAAGCCGTCGGAACCGGCGGAGACGCCCGTAAAGGAAGAAAAGGCGCCCGATCTGCCGCCGTTCCCTGAAGAGCTGATCAATCAGTACTTGACGAGCGCGTACGAGCTGCTTGAAAGCGCCGCCAATAATTTAATGGCCCTGGAGAAGGACCCGGAGAACTACGAGCTAATCGGGGAAATATTCGGCTCGGTGCATAGCCTCAAGGGCAATTCCGGGTTTATGGGGCTGGGCGACGTCGAAGAACTGGCCGCCGAGATGGAGGCCATATTGCATTCCATTCGCTCCCGCGAGCTCGAGGTGGAGCAAAACATAATCACTATACTGCTGGGAAATTGCGAGTACATCCGCGCCGGCATAGATAAGCTGGCCGCAAGCCTGCGCGGCTTTAAGGGGCAGGAACAGCCCGTCGAGGAGCCTGACAATTATCCCGAGGAAGTTCCTCCGCCGGATGAGACCCCGATCATGCCCGATATACCCGAGGAAGTTCCACCCCCGGCGCCAGTTCCCGAACCGGATACCGGCAAACCGGAAGCGCGCGCAAAATCAACCGGCGCCGTTTCCTCCCAAAGCTTTCAGCAGCTTCAGAGAAAAGATATACGGGTCGAGACCAGCAAGATCGATAAGCTGTTCGATCTCGTCGGGGAATTGATTACTATCGAGAGCATGGTTACGAAAAATCCCGATTTAGCCGGCTTGAACCTGCCGAACTTTACAAAGTCCGCAAGCCAGCTTAATAAGATAACTCGCGAGCTGCAGGAAATCACTATGAGCGTGCGCATGATGCCGCTCGAGGGATTATTCAATAAGATGAAAAGGCTCGTCCGCGACGTTTCCCTGAAAATGGGCAAAAAAGTCAATTTGGAGATATCGGGCCAGGAGACGGAAATGGATAAGAACGTTATCGACGAGATATCCGATCCGCTCGTACATATCCTAAGAAATTCAATCGATCACGGTATAGAATCCCCCGAGAAACGTATTGCAGCCGGCAAGCCGGAGACCGGGAGCCTCGAGCTTCGCGCCCGTTACGAAGGCAACGAGATACTTATAATCGTGCGCGACGACGGCGCTGGCATATCGCGCGAGAAGGCGCTTGCAAAAGCCGAAGCGAAGGGATTATTAACTCAAGCCGCCGACAAAATGACCGATAAAGAGATTTATTCGCTGATATTCGAGCCCGGATTCTCCACGGCGGAGAAGGTGACCGATATATCGGGCAGGGGAGTCGGCCTGGACGTCGTTAAAAAGAACATGGAGAAACTTCGCGGCTCGATCGACGTATCCAGCGTTGCGGGCAGCGGATCAGTTTTTACGTTGAGGATACCCTTAACGCTCGCGATTATGGAAGCCATGCTTATCCGGGTTGGCGAGGCCCGCTACGCCCTGCCGCTGCTTTCAGTCACCGAGTCGTTCCGCGCGACGAATTCAAGTATTACCCAGACTATGGACGGGCTTGAAATAGTGCGCGTGCGCGACGAAGTAATGCCTGTCGTCAGGTTGCACGAATTCTTCGGCGACGCTCCCGACAGCGAGCGATTAGAGGACGGGATATTAATAATATTAGAGAGCCGCGAGAAGAAAGTTTGTATGTTCGCCGACGAAATACTCGGGCAACAGCAAGCCGTTATTAAAGGATTGAGCGATTACATCGGAAAAACTCCCGGCATAACGGGCTGCATGATACTTGGCGACGGCTCGATCGGCTTAATCCTCGACATCGAGAGCATAATCTCCCTGAGCGAAGTTAAGCTCGCCGTCTAACTAACGTAATAAATAGTCCCAGGTAAATTATGGAGATATGGAATAATGAAAGAATCGGAAGAAATAATAGATAATATCGAAGACGGGTTCGAAGACGAGGACACCCTTGAAAATAGATATTTAACCTTTAGAGTAAACAACGAGCACTATGCCCTCGAGATCCGGCACGTTACGGAAATACTCGGCGTGCAGAAAATTACCCGCGTGCCGAACACCCGCGATTTTATCATTGGCATAATGAATCTTCGCGGTATTATATACCCGGTGCTGGACGTTCGCCGTAGATTCGGCATCCCGACAATTGAATGGAACGACAGGACTTGCATTGTCGTCATACAGGTCGATAACGTTGGGTTAGGGCTGCTCGTCGACGAAGTCTCGGAAGTGGTTACTATGCCGCCCGAAACTATATCGGAGGCTCCTTCGACTAATAAGGGGGCGCAGAGTAAATTTATCGCCGGCATAGGGAAGCTCGGCGACGCGCTGATTATATTACTTGATATTTACAGGTTGCTTTGGGACGATTTCGAGCGGCGCGACGTCGATCCGCTTACTAATCCCGCCGCTAAGCTGTAGAGTAGCCGGAATGCAAAATAATTATTCGGAAATAAAACCAATAGTATTCGTAGAAATTCGCGAGGACGAGTTCCACGCTCTTAGCTCGCTCGTTTATGATCAAATCGGGATTAACCTGACGGAAGAAAAGCGCACGCTTTTAACGGGGAGATTGCAAAAGATACTTCGCCGCGAAAAGTTCCGTTCCTTCCGCGAGTACTACGATTATGTAACTAACGACAAAACGGGCGACGCGCTAACCGAGCTGGCCAATACGATCTCGACGAATCATACTTTCTTCGGTAGGGAAAAGGACCATTTCGACTATTTCCTGAACGTAACGCTGCCGGAAGTAACGGGTAATTTACGCGCTAAGGGCAGCAACGACCTCCGCGTCTGGTGCGCGGGTTGCTCGACCGGGGAGGAGGCGTATACGCTCGTTATGCTTATGATGGAGCGCCTGGGCGCGCAGTACTCATCGTGGAACGCCGGGGCCTTAGCGACGGATATTTCGGCTTCCGCGCTGGAAAAAGCCGTAGAAGCGATTTATCCGGAAGAGCGCGTAAGGCCGCTCGACGAGAACCTGAAGTCCAAGTACATGAAGAAGCTTCCTTCGGGGTTCTGGACTGTCACGGAAGCCGTTAAGAAGGAAGTGCTGTTTAGAAAATTTAACTTAATGTCGGAAGTTTTTCCTTTCAGAAAGCCGTTCGACGTAATATTTTGCCGCAACGTAATGATATATTTCGACCCGCCGACACGGGAGCGATTGATCAATAAATTTTACGATTGCCTGGTCGACGGCGGATATTTATTTATAGGGCATTCGGAGACGATCCGGCGCGACGCAAGCGCGTTTAAATATATTATGCCCGCAGTTTATAAAAAATAACGTATTTTAAATAATTCAAAAATTCAAAAGCAAACAAAACCCAGTGGGAATTTTAGACAAAAAAATCACGGTATTGATTATCGACGATTCTATAGTGGCTCGCGAAGCGTTGACACGCGGATTATCGGAAGACAAAGGCCTCGAGGTTATCGGCGCGGCCGCGGACGTTTTCGTGGCTCGCGACTTAATAGTTAAGTATAAGCCGGACGTCATAACGCTCGACATCGAAATGCCGAGAATGGACGGCATCGAGTTCTTAAGGCGACTAATGCCTCAGTACCCGGTTCCAATAGTAGTCGTCAGCGGGCTGACGCAACGCGGCAAGGAAGTGACGCTGCGCGCGCTCGAGGCCGGCGCGGTCGACTACGTCGCGAAGCCCGGCGGCAACCTTGAGCAGGGGTTCCAGGATATGATGGTCGAGCTTCGGACGAAGATAAAGATAGCCTCTACCGCAAACGTGCATCATTGGAAGAGCAAGCGATTCGAAGGGGCCGCTCCGACGCCTTTAAAAGGTTCCGCTTTAGCCAATTCCGCTGATAAGATAATCGCAATCGGCGCCTCGACCGGCGGCACGGAGGCAATTCGTTTAGTGATCGAGCATCTTCCGCCCACTACTCCCGGTATCGTTATAGTCCAGCACATGCCGAAGGGGTTTACGAGAACTTTCGCCGATAGAATGAACGAAGTCTGCTTAATGCAAGTAAAGGAAGCCGAGCATGGCGATAGAGTCCTGAACGGCAGGATACTTGTCGCCCCGGGCGATATGCATATGCGACTTGTAAAGCAGGGCGGGCTATATTCCGTCGAGCTTTCGCAGGAAGAAAAGGTCAACGGGCACAGGCCTTCGGTCGACGTTTTATTCCGATCCGTCGCCTCCGCGGCCAAGGACAAGGCCTTAGGCGTCATCTTAACCGGTATGGGCTCCGACGGGGCGGCCGGGCTATTGGAAATGCGCAACGCGGGCGCGCGGACAATAGGCCAAAACCAGGCGTCCTGCATCGTTTACGGCATGCCGAAGGTCGCTTTCGATATTGGAGCCGTAGAAAAGCAATTGGCTCTGCAGGAAATTCCCTCGGCCCTGCTTAAGTTAATTAACCAGGAGAGATAATTTTGAGCGATAAACTTCCCTATAAAGTTCTTATAGTCGAAGACGATATCCCATCGAAGCTCTTTGTCCGGACCGTTCTGGCTTCCAGGGTGGAAAAAGTAATCTCCGCCCAGGACGGCGCCGAAGGCCTGGAATTATTTAACGCGGAAAAGCCCGACATAATAATTAGCGATATCGCTATGCCCGTCATGAACGGGATCGAATTTGCAAAGAAAATCCGAGAGATCGATCCTGATATTCAGATACTGTTTACAACGGCCTTCGATACGAAAGACTTTTTGATCGACGCCATTAATTTGGGCGTGAACCAGTATATAGTTAAGCCCTTACAAAAAGAACAGATACTGGCCGCGTTCAGTCGGGCCGCGGCTATTGTCGGCCTGCAGCGCGAGCTCGAGGAATCGCGAAAGAGCCTGATCGAAGCCTACAATGCGCTCGAGGACAGAGTAATTGAGCGCACGCTCGAACTGCGCGAGAGCGCCGCAAAGCTCGAGGAAGAAATTGAAATGAGGCGCGAAGCCGAGATAAAGCTGCTTGCGGCAAAGGAATTCGCCGAAGAGGCAAACCGATCCAAGACAAATTTCCTCGCTAAGGTAAGCCACGAACTCCGCACGCCTATGAACGGCATTATCGGCATGGTCTCGATCCTTCTGGACGGCGAGCTGACCGAAAAGCAAGCCCGCTCCCTTCGAATTGTAAAGCAGTCGGCGGACACGTTGCTGCTTTTGATAAATGATCTTCTCGATTTCTCCCGTATGGATACCGGGAAGTTTAGGCTGATCCCGGAGAGATTCGTGCTCAGCGACGCCATTAGGAAAGCTGTCGACGTCGTAATGCCTATTATGCAGAGCAAAGGCATATATCTTGAAACCAATATGCCTCCCAACCTACCTGTCAACCTAATCGGGGACGGCGGACGCCTGCAGCAGGTCCTGATCAATTTACTTGGCAACGCTGCTAAATTTACCGAACGTGGCGGCGTAGGACTGGAAGTTAAGGCGACGGAGTATTTGAACAACAGCGTTAAGCTCGAGTTCGCTGTGCGCGACACCGGCATAGGCATTCCGCCCGATAAATTGATCAACATATTTAACGGGTTCGAGCAAATCGAATCGTCGCATTTAACAAGGAAATACGGCGGCACGGGGCTAGGGCTCGCCATTTGCCGCGAGATAGTGGAGATGATGCGCGGCGAAATACGCGCCGAGAGCGAACTCGGCCTGGGCTCGATATTCCGTTTTACGGCGGTGTTCGGATTTTCCTCCGGTAAATCGAACGGCGAAGCGTCCGTGCCCGAGGCGGAGAGCTACGACAACGTCTGCTTCAACCTAAGGATTTTAATCGTCGAGGACAGCGAGATAAACGTAGCCGTAATGCGCGAAATGCTTATCCCATGGGGCTGCGAACTGACGATTGTTGCCGGCGGCGAGGACGCTTTGAAGCTATTGGAAACTGAATCGTACGATATCGTCTTTATGGACGTGCAGGGGCCTGGCATCGACGGGTGCGAGGCGACGCGCAGGATCAGGGCGATCGACCGGCTGGCGGCTCTTCCCGTAATTGGAATTACGGCTTACGCCGATCAAACCCACGAGACTCTTTGTATGGAGGCGGGTATGAACGCATCCATGACTAAACCGGTCGACAAATCTATGCTCCATAGCGCTTTGCTCAAATACGGCAACGGTATGCACCATGCGCGCATCGATCTCGCTAACTTAATGAAATCTATAAACTATAACTTCGGCCTCCTGGGCAGGCTAAGCGATTATTACCTGAAAAATTACCAGGCAAATATAGATTCAGTTAAAGATTCCTTTGAAAAGGAGAATTATAAAGCTTACTACCGCGCGCTACATAAAATAAAGAGCGAGCTGGGCACGCTCGGCGCGGAGCATGGAGTCTCGCTTATCCGCGCGCTCGAATCCCATTCCGCCGCCCCGGATAAGGAGAAGACGCGGGATCTCCATGAAAAATTCCTTATCGAATTGCAGTACGTTTCAGATTATTTTAGAACTAAAGTAAAAAAGCTTATTAATGAACATATCGGAGAAAGGTTATGAATACGCTAATAGTTGAGGACGATTACATCACTTCGCAGGTAATGCAGGAATTGATGCTCGCCTTTGGAAATTGCGATATTGCGGAGAACGGCAAAATAGCTCTTGATCTGTTCGAAAGCGGCCTTGAAACGGGAAAACCTTACGACGTAATATTCCTGGACATTATGATGCCGGAAATGGACGGGCAGGAGACGCTGGCCGTGATACGTGACATCGAAAAGTCGCGCGGCATACTCGGGCTGGACGGCGTGAAAATAGTAATGACGACGGCGCTGGACGACTTTTCAAACGTGCGCTCCGCCTTTAGGAACCAGGCCGAGGGCTATATCGTTAAGCCTATCGATAAGGACAAGATAGTTAAGATACTGGCGGAGCTTCATCTAATCGATTGAGCTATTCATAGAGCAAATACTTAGAGCGCAGCTTCAGGTACTGCGGCAAGCCGCGCGAACCCCATTTCAGCGCTTCGCCGCTCGTGGAGGGATTATAAAGGGCTCCCAATAGCTCCCCGCGGTCGCCAGTAACCTTGTTAAACATTTCTATTGAGTTCTTTTTCATCCTGGTCGTGTCGAATAGCTCTCGCTTTATTTTAGCTAATTCCGAAGCGAGTTCGAGGCCTGCGCTATACGGCTTGAAGCTGTTCGAAAGGTAGAATTGGATCTGGAAGCCCACTATCGGCGGATCCCCGGGCCTTGCGTTTTGGGACTTGTACTGCGTTGGGATTAGCTTTATTCCGGGCAAGTCCAATTTGCCGGCAATCGTCGAGACTTCCTCCGTAGACAGGCTCTCGTCCCCCAGGTATTGAAAGGGGAACGCTGTGCCAATCCCGACGCTCATAGTTCCCAATTCTCCTAAAATGCCTATGCAGGCGGCCCCGCGGGCAGCGTCGACGCTTGGAATATTGGGCGAAGTGGAGAACCACGTTAACCCTGTGTCCTCCCAGCTCATAGAGCGGCGCCATCCCTTCATCTTAATAATCTCAAGATCGCATTTTAATTCCTTCCCGAGCCAATTTTCTCCGTTTATCATAGCGGCAAGCTCGCCGATCGTGCAGCCGTGCACGTAGCTGATGGGAATAATCCCGACGAAAGACTCCCTGCCGCGCGGCATTACGGCGCCGTCCGCAATAGCGCCCCCGATAGGATTAGGCCGGTCGAGCACTATAAATTTGACTCCAGCTTCGGCGGCGGCCTGCATCGCGAGGTATACCGTGGAGAGGTAGGTATAGCTGCGCACGCCGATGTCCTGTATGTCGACGACTATCGCGTCGAGCCCCTTTATCCATTCCGGGCGGGGCTTGCGGTCCGAGCCGTAGAGCGAGCGAACTGCGACGCCTCGGTAGACGGCGTCCTCGACTTTATCCCCGGCCTTTATGTTTGAAAATAGGCCGTGTTCCGGGGTAAAGATAAATGCGGGCTTTACCGGAGCTTTTTCAATGAGCGCGTCGGCGGTCAATTCTCCCGACCCGGTTCTCCCGGAGAAGTTGGTTAATAACGCGTACCTCATGCCGGAGAGGCTGTTGCAACCGTCCCCGAGCAGGATGTCGACGCCAAGCTTTACGGTCGGCTTGACTGTTGATTTTCCAAGGGCGGGGCCCAGGCTTATCAATAAAACTAATATGTACGTCAGGGCGCGGATCATTTGCTGTCTTTAGTCGTTTATTTTTTTCTGTTCGGGCGTAATTGCGAAGCCAGCTCGTGCTCAAACTCTTCATGCCTGAAGGGCGAAGCTCCGCGGAGGTAATCGATTAGGATCGTCATGTCCTCGGGCAGCTCGGAGTCAAATCTCATAAAGCGCCTCGTAACGGGATGAGTAAAGCCGAGGGTGCGTGCATGAAGCATCTGCCTGGGAGTCATTTCCAGGGCTTTTAGCGCGTGTTTCTTATGGAACGGGTTGGCGCCTTCTTTCTGGGGCTTATCGCCCCCGTAAAGGGTATCGCCGAACACGGGATGGCCTATCTTGGACATATGCACGCGTATCTGGTGCGTCCTGCCGGTATGCAATTTAAGCTTTGCGAGCGACGCATATTGAAAGCGTTCTAAAATGGAATAATCTGTTTTAGCAGGTTTGCCGCCCTTGGGCAGGATAGCGAAAAGCTTCCTGTCGCGCGGCGAACGGCCAATCGCGCCCTCGATAACGCCGCTATCGGCCTTTACGACGCCCCATACGACGGAATTGTATTCCCGCTCGGTGGAGCGCTCGGCGAATTGCTTAGCGAGCGCGGCGTGAGCGACCGGCTCCTTCGCTACGACTAAAAGCCCGCTCGTATCTTTATCCAACCGGTGAACTATCCCGGGGCGGACCTGGTCGCTTGCGAAAATTTCTCCTTCGTTTATTTCCTCGTCCTCTTCGTCGTCGAGCTCTAATTTAACAGCCTCGCGTAGCCCGAAATGATACAGCAGGCCGTTAACGAGCGTACCGTAGCGATTGCCGAACCCTGGATGCGTGCACATGCCCGCGGCCTTGTTCACTACGACGAGCGTCTCGTCCTCGTAGACAATATTCAACGGGAGGTCCTCCGGGCGCAATTCTATTGGCGGAGGCTTCATTAGGACGCAGCGAACCTTGTCGCCGGCGTTTAACCGGCGGCTCGCTTTCGAGGTTTGATCGTTGACGGTTACGCAGCCCGAGTCGATTGCGTTTTGTACCTTCGTCCGCGAGGCGTTAGGCAGCGAACGGGTAAGGAAGACGTCTATGCGTTCTCCAGTTTTGCCCTTCGTTATTTCGAACTCGTAAACGTACTCGATCTTACGGGGATAGTTTAACTCGTCGTTTTCTTCTATATCTTCCATTATTGATTTTCGCCCGCATTTTCAGCGTTTGACGTCTCAATCCGCTCTTTGTCCTTGTTCAATAAGCCGCCGATCGAAGGCAAGCTCTTATGGAAGAGGAGCAGGGCGATCACTCCCACCGTCACGCAACTGTCGGCCACGTTAAATATTGGGAAGTGGGTGTAGAAGAGATTGAAAAAGTTTACGTCCGGGATATCAACCTGGATGAAATCGACTACGCGACCGTAGAAAATTGGCGCGTCGCCGAAAAGAACGCCGTAGAATACCCTATCGACTAAATTACCGACCGCTCCCGCGAAGATCAACGAGATGCCGATCTTAACGCCGGGATGGATCTCGCGCGAAAGCTTAGAGAGGTACCAACCAAGAGCGGCCGCGGCGATGATCGAGAAGAGGCTTAAAAAGATCTTCCAGACCCCGAAAGTGATGCCAAACGCCATGCCGGCGTTTTCAATATAGGTTATCTGGAGGAAGTTGCCTATAACCGGGATAACCGAGCCGTATTCTATTCCCTCGTGCTTTACGGCGCCGAAGCTAAACCCCTTTATCGCAAGCTTTGTCGCTTGGTCTAAAAGTATTAGCGCGGTCGCAAAAATAAAATACTTTGAGATGCCTGTTTTTTTATTCATTACCGTTCCGCGGGCCTATTTCTTCGGTTGTTGCGCGCCCTCTCCCTGAGCTTGCGTTAAGTTCTTTGCCGATTCGACGAGGGAGTTCTGGAACCTTTTATAATTCACGGCATTCTGTCCTGTTAAAGTCGCGCGGCTCATCAGAGTAAGCGTATTCTGCGCGGTAGCCAACGGGATCTTAATCTGTATTACGTCGGTAGTTTGCTTGTTCTGGGTTTGCAGGTCCTTAATAATCCCCGCATAGAAAGCTTGCACGGCAAGGAAAGCGTCGACTTCCGCGCCCTTAATTTCGATCGTGTTCAAGGCGTTGTAAATGAATACAAGATCGCCGACGACGACCGTGGGCGTCAAGGTTACGTCGGGCGTTTTCTGCGCCTGCGGAGCCGTGGAATTAGGTTGCGCGGCGGCGCTTATTTGCAGCGGGCTAAGCGGTGCGAAAGAAGCCGCCGCCAATGCTAATATAATTATTATGTTTTTCATGAAGGTGTCGCTAATATATTTAAATTTCAAGATTTACGCTAAAGCGGTGAACGCTGATCGAACTGCCCAGGCCGGCCAGGCCGTAGTCGAGAGAAATTTTGTCCGTAGCGATCCCGGCCCCTAAGCTAATGCCGGTCAGGCCTTTATTCTGCTCGGCGCCGGTGAAGTTGCGGAAGTAATTGTCATACCCAAGCCGGAGCTTAATGTATTCCCCAAGCGAGAGCTCGCCGCCGACGGAGAAATTACGAAAGCGCTCCAAAAATTTTGTGTCGGGATCGGCTAAATGATGTATGGAGGCGTTAACCAAGAGCGGCATGCCCTTCATCCTATGGCTGGCTCCCAGCCTTACGTCCAATGGTAGACGGGCGGCGGAGCCGTCGAAGGTCGATAGCTGGGCGCCGGCATTAAGAATGGAAACGCCGAGGTTTGTGCGGCCGTCCTTTAATTTATAAAAAAGTCCCGCGTCGACCGCAAAAGCGGTGGAGGAGAGGTCGTCCATCCCGGAGTAGAGGAATTTAAGCGTCACGCCGTAGTAAAAATTCGAATCGATCTCGTTCGAGAAAGAGCCGCCGAACGCAACGTCCTGCGCTCCAAAATCCCCCAAAACGTTGCCCTGGACGTCGCTTCGGTTAAACGATCCATAGGAAGAAAATACCGCGCTGACGGCAAATTTACCCACATCCGGCACATTGAACACATAGGCGGCGTTTCCGGAATTGATGTCGAGCACGTGCTTAAAGAAAGTAACCGAGAGCGGCTTAGTTTCGACCGTCCAGATAGTTGCGGGGTTGTAATAGAGCGACGACGCGTCGTTCTCGAAAGTTACGAAGCTGCCGGAAAGGCCCGCGGCGCGAGCGCTCGATACGAATTTAAGAAAGCTGAAAGCGGTTGGCGCGGCGCGCAAAGCCGGGGCGCAAAGCGCAAAAGCGATCGCGACGGCTAATAGTATTTTCTTCATAGACTCACCGTATGTTGTGCAATAACCGATTGGGTCAGATAACGTCGATATTTAATTCCCTTATTTTTGCTAAAGCTCTTTCAACGCCCTCGGTAAATATCTTCGGCGGTTTAACTGGTTTTTTATTTTCGATGTTTATGAAAGAATGCACCGTAAAACCGCTTGTAATTACATCTTCTTTACGGAGTATCCTGTACTCGAATTTTATCGTAGCGCCGCCGTTGAGCATCAGCTTCGCCTCGATCTCCAGCAAATCGTCGTAGAACGCCGGCTGCCTGTACTTTGCGTAACTCTCCAGCAACGGTAATTGGTAGCCTGCCTTTTCCAACTCTGAATAAATCAAGCCGAAATGGCGCATGAGCTCCGTGCGCCCGACCTCAAAATAAGTCAGGTAATTGCCGTTATAAACAAATCCCATCTTATCCGTGTCGGCATAGCGAACTCTAATAGGGCAAATATAACTAAGATATTCCATTATTTTTAACTTTTTCTAGTTATTCTTTAATTTTTAGAAGTAATTCGACGATCCTATCGAGATCGTCGACCGTGTAAAATTCAATAGCGATAGCGCCGCTCTCCGGCGTCTTAGGCGTAATCTTTACTTTTGTTGCAATTTTCTTCTGCAACCTGTTCTCTAAGTCGGCGAGCGTCGTTAGCGTCGCGTCGTCGACGATTTGCTTTTTGACGACTTTCGGCTTTTCAGCGGCGCCGTTGTTCTCCGCCGTTAGGGATATCTTCCCAGCGGCTATATCGCGCGCAAGCGCTTCGGCCGCGCGTACGCTGAGTCCCTTTTCGATTATCTCGCGCCCGGCAAGCTCGATTACTTCCGCGTCCTCTAAGCCGAGGAGCGCCTTGGCGTGGCCCATCGACATTTTCTTTTCGCGGAGCGCTTCCTGCAGCGATTCGGGTAAATTTAAAAGTCTTAAGAAGTTCGCGACTGTGGAGCGATCCTTGCCCACGCGAACGGAGACCTGCTCCTGCGTGTAGTCGCAGTCCTCCATGAGCCGGCGATAGCCGTTGGCGATTTCTATAGGATTTAAGTTTTCGCGCTGAACGTTCTCGATGATCGCCATCTCGAGCATTTCCACGTCCGTCTCGACGTCGCGGAAGTAAGCGGGTATCTTCTTCAGGCCCGCCATCTTCGAGGCGCGCAGTCGACGTTCGCCGCTAATTAGCTCGTAGTTCCCGTCCGGAAGCCGGCGTACGGTAATTGGCTGGATAAGCCCGTGCTCCTTTATGGAGCGCGAAAGATCCGCCAAATGCTCGGGAGCGAAATCCTTACGGGGTTGATATGGGTTATGAGTAATTTTATCTATTTCGATTACGTACGCGATGCTCTCCTCTATCTTATGCTCTTCCTGCGGTGGAGGCACGCTGAACCCCTTGGCGTCCTTCGAAAATTCTATCCCCGGCAGCAACGCCGAGAGCCCCTTTCCTAAACCTGTATGAGTTTTTTTTGTCATTTCGAGCTACGCCGTTTTAACATTAAGGTACTCTTTATTGTTCACCATGATCTCGTTAGCCAATTCAAGATAATTCTGGCTGCCGCTGCAGACGGCGTCGTAAAGGAGGGCGGGCTTGCCGAAGCTTGGCGCCTCGGAGAGCCTGACGTTACGGGTAATTTGAGTGTTGAAAACTTTCCCTGCGAAATGGCGCTTGACCTCCTCGACCACCTGGTTCGACAGGCGCAGGCGCGAATCGTACATCGTCAGGAGCACGCCCTCGATGTCGAGCTTGGGGTTTAAGTGGTAACGGACGATAGAGATCGTGTTTAAAAGCTGCCCGAGCCCCTCGAGCGCGTAGTATTCGCACTGCACGGGGATGAGAACGGAATCGGCCGCCGAAAGCGCGTTGAGCGTCAGCAGCCCGAGCGACGGCGGGCAATCTATAATAATGAAAGAATACTCGTCGCGAACGGAGGCGATCATATTTCGCAGCACGAGCTCGCGATCCTCGAAGCCTACCATTTCGATTTCCGCGCCCACCAGGTTGATATGGGACGGCAGCAGGAAGAGGTTGGGCATCTCGGTGGGGACGATAGCGTTGCGCGCTTCGGTCTCGCCGACGAGCGCTTCGTAAATCGTCAAATCCAATTTCTTCGAATCGACGCCGACTCCCGCGGAAGCGTTCGACTGCGGGTCGATGTCGATTAACAACGTTTTTTGCTCGCTGGCCGCGATCGAAGCCGCAAGGTTGACCGAAGTGGTCGTCTTGCCGACGCCGCCTTTTTGATTTGCTATCGTTATTACTTTCCCCATCCGGGTCCTGCTTATTATAATTTAAATTTATTGAAGAAGAAGAAAAACGCCGTTAGGATAACCCCGTGATTTATCTCCCCCTTTTCTATCATCGACTTAATTTGCCCGGGAGTAAACTCGTGGATATCGATTATTTCATGCTCGTCGAGCGTTTGCCCCGCGAGCGGCTTGCAATCGAACCATGCGAAGGAAGTGCATTTATTGTTTAAGAATGCGGGGTTGGGCAGGCAATAGCCCGTATAGACGGGCGCTTCGGCCGAGCCGTAGCCCGTTTCCTCGGCGCATTCGCGGGCGGCCGCAATCGAAGGCTCTTCGCCGCGATTAGCGAGCCCGCCGGGCAGTTCCAAAACGATCGAATCCGTGCCATGGCGGTACTGCTCGACCATTACGATATTTCCTGCGCTCGTCACTGGCACGATATTCACCCAATCGGCGGAATCAAGCGCTACAAATTTACCCTGGGCGCCGGTCGCGGGGTTCTCCCGGACCTTCTCGTACGCGTCGAATATTTTTAAGTCAGCAATTTTTTCGCTTGAAAGCGTCCGCCACTTTCCAACCATCTTTTTCGCTCTTATGAGTTTTTCCCAATATCAAATTTAGCTATTTTTTTTCAATTAATATTATAATTCTATTAGGCTTCTTCTAAGTATTAATATTAATTAAAGAAATGGAGAGAGGTTTTGAACGAGGAATTAAAATAGTTTATTTTTATATTTCTCAAAGGTTTATTAACTTTGCAAAGTCAGTGGGGAAATATTTAACAATAAAAAAGGCTTTATATTTATGTGGTTGGTTCATCTCATCGTAGCATACCTCTCCTTTGCGGCGTCGGTCTATATCGTACGTAACTTATATCCTGAAAGCGCTCCGATTTTCGTAATGGACGGAATGTTTCCAAAATATAAAGATAAAAAGACCTCATTCCGCGTTCATGGGTTGATGCTTATTCTTGTACTGGTTTACATCGACTTTTTCTACCTGGTAAATCACTTTTCGAAATAAACTCCTTACTATTAGTGATTCAATAGATAAAACCCCGGGGCGCCCGGGGTTTTTTATATATGACTATTTCTTCTTGCATTTCCCGGAGCACTTGCCGGAACAGAACTCCCCGCCGCAGCGCAGCTTTTCGAACTTCTTATCCTTCTTCTTCTTGTCTTTTTTATCTTCTTTATCCTTTTTGCTCATTTCAATCCTTGTCGGCTTCCTCCCTCGCTTGTCTCATTTTTTTCTCCCCGGAGAACGTGCCGAAGGCGAAGTCCCAAAGCGCGGAGCTGACCCCGAAACCTTGCTGGGGATCGGAGTAGTGGTGCTTCATGTGATGCTTCTTTAGCTCGAGCATAGCTCCGCTCTTAAACGAGAAGTGGTGGAGCGCATAGTGAAGCGTGTCGTACGCGACGTAGCCGGTAAGAAATCCCGCCAGGAACGGGGGCGTGTAAAATCCCAATAGCGAGTCGAACAAAACGTAAAACAAAGCGGCGAGCGGCAAGCTGACCGCCGGGGGCATCACCAGGCGCTTTGAATCCTGCGGGTAGTCGTGGTGGACCCCGTGGAAAGTCCAGTGCGCCCTTCGCGCCCAATCGCGCTTAGGTTCATAGTGAAATACGAAGCGGTGCAAAACATATTCCGTAAAAGTCCAGAAGAAAAGCCCGGCGCCGAAGAGGCCGATGGGATTCCAGAATCCAACCCGCGCAAAGGAATAGTAGAGCAGGTAGATTACAAAGGGAGCGTAGAGCGCGATAGGCGTCAGCCAGTGAACTTTAGAGAAGAACTCCAGGAAATCGCTCTTAAAAATGCGAGCGGATTCGTCTTTATTAGAAACAAAATGCTTTGCCATAACTTCCTTTTTTATGATTTTTGCATAAAAACGAAGCCGGCAAAGCATTATTTTTGTTTAAGCTAAATATTAAATTCAATATTAATATTTTAAGGCTTTTTGTCCTATGTCCCGGCGCATATACGCGCCCTCGAACCGTATGCTATCGGCGGCGGAATACGCTTGTCCTACGGCTTCTTCGAGCGTGGCGCCGAGCCCCGTCGCGCAGAGAACGCGCCCGCCCGAAGTAACAAGCTTTCCGTCCTTTTCGGCCGTGCCGGCATGGAATACTTTAGCGAATTTACCCGCTTCGTCCAGGCCCAGGATTTCATAACCCTTCCCGAAGGAGTCCGGGTAGCCGCCGCTAGCCAAAACGACGCCGCAAGCGTAGCCCTCGGCGACGCTAACTACGGACGATTTATCGAGAGCGCCGCGCGCCGCGCTATAGAGCAATTTCGCAAAATCGCCTTTGAAAAGCGACGTCACGGGCTGGGTTTCCGGATCGCCGAACCGGCAATTGAATTCGACTACCTTTGCGCATCCATTATGTATCATTAGACCTATATAGAGGCAACCGCGGTAGGTCGCGCCCTCTTCGGCCATGCCGCGGAGCGTCGGTTCGATAATTTCACGTTCGACCTGCCTTAGAACTTCGGGCGTAACTATTCCAACCGGGGCGACCGCGCCCATGCCGCCGGTGTTTTTGCCGGTATCGCCCTCGCCTGCGCGTTTATGGTCCTGCGCCGGGGCGAGCGTAACGTAGTCTTTCCCGTCGGTTATGGCGAAAATTGAGGCTTCGTCGCCGGGCATAAATTCTTCGATTACGACGCGGGCGCCAGCCTGGCCGAATAGCCCGCCGAACATTTCGCTTAACGCCTTTTCCGCTTCGCCGAGCGTTTCCGCTATTATCACCCCTTTGCCGGCGGCAAGCCCGTCCGCCTTAAGAACGTAGGGCGGGGGGAATTCCCGCATAAATTTTGTCGCACCTTCCGCTTCGTCGGCGGAAAAGCTTGCGAAGCGGGCAGTTGGGATGCCGCGTCGGAACATGAAATTCTTCGCGAAATCCTTGCTCGTTTCAAGCCTTGCGGCCGCTTTAGAAGGGCCGAAGCAGGGGACGCCGTGGTTTGCCAATACGTCCGAAAGCCCGTCGGCGAGCGGTTGCTCGGGGCCTACGACTACGAGGTCGATCTTTTCCCCGCGGCAAAATTCGACGACGGCGGGGAAATCCGATGGATTTACATCCGCCTTCCCCGCTATGGTAAGTATCCCGGGATTGCCGGGCGCGGCTAATATTTCGGCGCCGCTTAACGAAAGAGCGGAGGCGAGAGCGTGCTCCCTTCCTCCGCTGCCTATCAAAAGTATCTTCATTTGTATTCAGTATATTTTCGTTTCAAATAAAACCTTCGTGAAAGCATTATCCTACTTTTATGGGTTCGATCCTATCGATGCCGTCTTCCGGGCAGCGCGAATGGATCTTGTACGAAGCCGAAAGCGTAGTAATTGGCACCGCCATCAGCCTTTCCTTAGCTATAAGTATATTGCATACGCGGCAGACGCCGTAAGTTTTATCCTTAATGCGTTTTAGAGCGTCGTCGAGCTTTTTGATATACTCGTTGATTCGCTGTATCTGCGCGTAAGTTTTTTCTTTCTCTATCGCCTCGGAGCCCTGCTCGGCCATGTGCATGGAGTAGATCATGCTCTCCTCGGCCATTTCCGCGCTCGTCAGGTCGTCGAGCCTGTCCTTTAGCATGCGCAACTCGTCGAGCGCGTCGAACCGCTGCTGCGTGATAACCTCGGCAAATTCGGCCAATTCCTCGTCCGAGTAACGGACCTGTTCCTGTTGGGCGGGAACGTCAACGCTAACTTCGACCGCTTGGCCCTGCGGAGGATTGTCTTTAATCTCGCCGGGAGCGGGCTGCTCTTCGACGGGAGTCTCCTCGGGATAAGTAGCTAATTGCCCTTCGGCAGTATCGACGGAGCCGATCTCTTCGGGAGCAGGGGCGGGCGTCTCAACGTTGGATGGGGAAGATATATTAGGTTCGCCCTGGGCCGAAGTCTCTTTACTTGCCTGTGGAACAGCGTCTTCCGGCTTGTGAGCCTTTGATCTTTTCGTGTCTGGCTTCGCCGCGTCCGCCTTGGGCTTTTCTTCTTCAGCTTTAACTGAAAAATCCTTCGGGCTTTCGTCGATCTTTACTTCGGCGGCTTTAGGCGCAGCTTTCCTGGCCGGTGCTTTTTTTGTTTCGGCTTTAACTTCGGCTATAGGTTCCGGTTGCGGCTTAACTTCTTCGGTCTTTGTCGCAGCCTTTTTAGCCGGCGCTTTTTTTGTTTCGGCTTTAACTTCAGCTATAGGTTCCGGTTGCGGCTTAACTTCTTCGGTCTTAGTCGCAGCCCTTTTAGCCGGCGCTTTTTTTGTTTCGGCTTTAACTTCTGCTATAGGTTCCGGTTGCGGCTTAACTTCTTCGGTCTTAGTCGCAGCCTTTTTAGCCGGCGCCTTTTTCGGATCGGTTTTAGCTTCGGTAGCGGAAGCAGGTTGCGGCTTAACTTCAGGCTTAGTCGCGGCCTTTTTGGCCGGGGCTTTCTTAGCCTCCGCCGGCGCGTCGGCGCCTTTTTTCGCTGTGCCTGCGGGGGCGCTAACCGTCAATTCCGCTTTTGTGGAACTCTTTTTTGCCGCTTTCATATCTTCTTTTTTCTCAATTGTATTATCGATTTTATCGTTTTCGGCTTTGTTCTTCATGCACCTTGCCATAAAAGACTCCGATTATCCTTTGTTCTAAAATAATTCCGCAAATATAACCAAATTTATAAATATTAAAAGTCTATCAACGAAAAAAAAGATTTTTGTTGTATAACTTTATCTAAAGTTTGGTTACTTTAATGAAAACCTCTTCGTCGTCGAGCTCGACGCGATCCATAGTATCCTTCTGAGCCGCCATAGCGATTGATTCAGCAAGAGTCTCGGAGGCGATGTAACTCCGGGTCTTTTCAATTGCATGGCTTACTTTAACGCTTGCTATGTAATCAATATTAATTCTATCGGTCACTTCGAAGCCGGAATCTTTTCGCATATTCTGGACGCGATTAATAAATTCCCGCGCCAGGCCTTCGCAAATCAATTCTTCGTCGAGCGTAGTGTCGAGGGCCACCGTAACGTCGCCCTCGGAGGCGACGAGCCACCCCTCGATGTCGTCGCTGGCGATATCGACGTCCTCGCGCGTAATTTCATAATTCTCGCCGGAAATACTTAAGCTAAGCGAACCGTCGCGTTCGAGCGAGCTAATTTCAGTCGAATTTAATCCTTTGATGGTCGTAGCGACTACCTGCGTGGATTTGCCGAATTTCTTGCCGATTACTTTGAAATTCGGGATAGCTTTTTTCCGGATTATATCTGAATCTTCGCTTATAAATTCAATTTCTTTTATGTTAAGCTCTTCCTGGATAATGCCCGCCACGCTTTGAACGTCCCTGCGGCGAGCCGGCGTAAGCGCCGGCACTAATATTCGGCGCAGCGGCTGGCGTACGCGGATCTTGCTCCTTTCGCGGAGCGAGCGAGCCAGCGAAACTATCTGCTGGGCGAGCTGCATCCTGCGCTCGAGATCTAAATCGATCAAAGCGGGGTCGGATTCCGGCAAGATCGTTAAGTGAACCGATTCCGGCGCGCCGGCGGAGCGCAGCCTTTGGTATAGTTCCTCGGAGAGGAACGGGGCCAGGCTCGCCATCATCTCGACGATTCTTAATAGAATTGTTCTCAGCGTCTGGTAAGCTGCGATCTTTTCGTTGTCCTTTTCGCCCTTCCAGAAGCGGCGGCGGTTGCGGCGGATGTACCAGTTCGAGAGCTCGTTAATAGTAAAGCTCTGCACGAGGCGATGAGCCTTTGTTAGCTCGTAAGCGTCCATTAAGCTCTTGTATTCCTCGACGACGGTGTTAATTCTCGAGAGGGCCCAGCGGTCTATCTCGGGACGTTCCGAGTAGGGGATCTCCGCCTCTGTACCGTCGAACTTATCGATATTGGCGTAGAGCGCGAAGAACGCGTACGTGTTAGTCAGCGAGCGGAAGAAGTCCGAGATAACGGTCTTTTCAAGGTCCTTCTTGCTGAAGAGCGTGGCCTTCCACGGCGGATTGTTGACGAAGAGATACCAACGCACGGCGTCGGCGCCGTATTGATCCATAGCTTCGAACGGATCGATTACGTTGCCCTTGCTCTTCGACATTTTGATGCCTTTGTCGTCGAGAATTAATTCATTTACTACAATATTCTTGAACGCGGGCTTCCCGAAGAGGGCCGACGCAATGTTATGCAGGGTATAGAACCAGCCGCGGGTCTGATCGATGCCCTCGGCTATAAAGTCGCCCGGGAATTGCTGCTCGAAGAGTTCCTTGTTCTCGAAGGGATAATGGAACTGCGCGAACGGCATAGAGCCGGAATCGAACCAAACGTCGATGACCTCGCGAGTGCGGCGGTACGTCTTGCCGTCGCGAACGAACACGACGTTATCCACGAACGGTCGATGGAGATCGACTTCGACGCCGCATTCCGATACGGGCTTGCGGGTTCCGTCCTCGAATTCGTAAAGGCCCCGCTTCAATTCATCTATGGAGCCGATAGCGAAAATGTCTTCGGCGTTGGCTTCGTTCACCCAGATGGGCAGGGGAGTTCCCCAATATCTATCGCGGGAGAGCGACCAATCCTTAACGTCCTCGAGCCAATTGCCAAAGCGGCCTTCGCCAATTTCCGGCGGCTGCCAGTTTATAGTTTTATTTAGCGACACCATCGTCTCTTTGTATGCGGGCGACTTGATGAACCAGCTTTCGCGCGCATAGTAGATGATCGGGTTGCCGGTGCGCCAGCAGTGCGGGTAGCTATGCACGTAGTCGTTGCTCGTGCGGTAGATCTTGTCCGCTATCTTCAGGTCGATTATTATGTCTTTATCGGCGCCCTCTTCCTGCCGGTCCTCGTATTGGAGCGTCTTAACTGCTCGCCCGGCGTACTTGCCGGCGTCCGGGGTAAAATGGCCGTCCGGCGTTACGGGTTGAACGAACGGGATGTCGAACTTGAGCGACATCTGGTAGTCGTCCTCGCCGAATGCGGGAGCAAGGTGAACTATGCCCGAACCGTCCTCGGTCGATACGAAATCGCCGGGCAGCACCGTAAGCGCTTGCTTGTATTTATCTTTCTTTAAGTCTACGATCGGTATAATCTGCTCGTAGGAAGTCCCGAGGAAGTCCTCGCCCTTGAACTCGTCCATAATCTCGTATTCGCCTTCGAGCGCGGAGAGGCGCGACTTAGCGAGCACTAGCAGGTCAGTCATGGTCTCTTCCTTCTGCTTGCGAACGTTGCGAACCAGGACGTAATCGATTTCGCGTCCGGCTGCAAGCGCCACGTTGGAGACGAGCGTCCACGGGGTCGTCGTCCAGACGAGCAGCTGCGCGCCCAAAAGGCTTTTGCGCGGCGAATCGGTAACCTTCAGCTTTATGTAGCAATTCGGATCCTTAACGTCGCGATAGCCGAGCGAGAGTTCGTGCGAACTGAGCGGGGTAGCTATCGTGGGCGACTGGGGAACGACCTTAAAGCCTTTGTATATCAGGCCTTTGTCGAAAAAGCTCTTCAAAGCCCACCAGACGGACTCCACGTAATCGTTCGTGCAGGTGATGTAGGCTTTGTCCATATCGACCCAATAGCCCATACGGCGGGTAAGCGTGCGCCAGCCCTCGTCCATTTCAATATTCTTATATACGAATTCGCGGCATTTGGCGTTGAACTTATCGATGCCGTAAACTTCTATCTCGGATTTATCCTTCAAACCTAATTGTTTTTCAACGGCGATCTCCACGGGAAGGCCGTGCGTATCCCAGCCTGCCTGGCGGCGGACGTAGTAGCCGCGCAAAGTTTTATAGCGGCAGACGGCGTCCTTAATAGTGCGCGCCATCATGTGGTGGATGCCGGGCTTGCCGTTCACGGTCGGGGGGCCTTCGAAAAAGCTATAGGAAGGACCGCCCTCGCGGCTGGCCATCGTCTTATTGAATATATCGTTACTCTCCCAGAAGTCAAGTACGGAGCGTTCTATCTCCGGGTAGGAGAGCTTTTCGGGCAATTGCTTAAACATAATTTATAACTACCGATTAATCTTTAATCAAAATCAATACAAGCTACAAATTTACCATTTTTTTTTGATTTTTAAAAGCTTAACATACAATGAGCTTACCCTGGAAATAAAAACGTCGGCGGCGCTTGGGGGAGCGCCGTCGACTCTCGGGTATGACTATCTATGTAGAAACAATAAATAAGGAAGTTGATGAAGAAAGCGATTTAACTCGCTCTGGTATTTAGACACAAAAGCCGGGCAAAAAGTTACAATCAGAATTTGCCGAACTTTAGCGAGAGCGAACCCGTCGGTCCTGAAAGCTTTTTATCGTTTACTTTCTCCAGCTCGAGTCCCCAGACCTGGCGATAACCCGCTTGAAATTCGACGCGCATGAACTTCACGACGTTAATTTCAAGGCCGATTTCAGGCTCGACTGCATAGAAGCCGGCGCCCTTATGCTCCCAGTTATCCCAATCGTCGTCGTCCCAATCCATGTGGGACGTTCTGGTCGTGAACGCGGCCACGCCGCCGCCGATCAGCACGGAACCGGTAAGGTGGATTATGTCGTTAGGATTATTTATGTAGCCGATCTGCAAGCCGCCCCAGCTCATTTCCAGCCTACCCGTGCGACGGATCGTATCCGGAACGCCATTAAACCAATTTTCGGACGTAAACGCGACGTTGTCGTAGAGGTGGCGGCTCGTCAGGCCGTAGCCGCCGATGCCAAGCGAGAAAGTCCCGTTGACGAGCCATGCGCCCTTCGCGCCGGCCATGTAAGCGACTTCGCCGTCGACCTGGCTGATTTTGGTTACCAAGGCGCCGTAGCCTCCGTGCTTGAACGGCTCGGAGCCGAATAGGGTCTTGGGCTCGTCCGGCGAGGATTGTTGCGCGAAGGCGCTTTGAGCGAAAGTGAAAGCAAGCGCGAGAGCGAAAACTGCAGTAATAAACTTTTTCATGATTGAATATTCCCTTTAGTATGAAAATTGATTGAATCAAAAAACTAATGTAAATACGGGCAGTTTCTACGCGAGGTTTCAACGGCTTCCTTAAACGGGCTGTATTTTAGGTTGAAAGGCGGGAAATGGGGGATGAAAGGGCAAAAGCCATTTAACAAATAACAATGATCAAATAACGGCGCCGCCGCTCGAGCGCCTCTCGGCCCTCTCCCGGACCCGGGAGGGGAGGGAAGAGTAAAGCGTA
>JBLNBN010000009.1:0-4404 GCA_050260015.1 Chloroflexota bacterium
TCGGAATGAATTTCCGCGCCGTCCAATACGATCGCGCCTATGCCTATCAATACGTAATCGTGTATCGTACAGCCGTGCAGGCTAACCGAATGCGCAATGGATACGTCCGAACCAATATTAAGAGCAAACTTCTGATTCGTCACGTGTAGCGTGCAATTGTCCTGCACGTTTGTTCTTTCGCCAATTTTTATATAATGGACGTCGCCGCGGATAACTGAATTATACCAAACGGAACAGTCCTTACCTATCTCTACGTCGCCTATGATTCGAACGCCTTCGCAAAGGAAAGCGCTTGGGTCTATCTTGGGGTACATCCCTTTGTAGCCCAGGATAGACGCGCTGAATCCTGTTTCCTGCCTGTTCATACTCATTAATATCAATTTACAAAATACAAAATTACGGAATTTCGCGGAAACTTAAGCGCCTTTTAAGCATAGGTTTCGCATTTTACTATTATTTCCCTTTTAGAATAAAATCAATACGTTCGGACTTGCCGTCTATATTGGAACGGGGCACAATGCCGAATATTTCGCACAGCAGCGGGTAGACGTCGATATTTCTAAGCGACCCGACTTGATATGATGCCTTAAAGGCAGAGCCGGAGGCGATAAATATGCCGTGCATATCGAGCGTTTTGTTGTCGAACCCGTGCGTCCCGCGATAGTCGTCCCGGAGCTTCGCCCCGTTTACGAGCATCCAATTCAAGTCAGCCAGGATAAGAATTGGCGGCGTGAACGGGTTCGCCCCGTAGTGGAATCGCTCGGGCATTTCGCTCGTTTTGTATGCTTTGTACCTGTTCTCCCCTTTCTTTAATCTCCGGAAAGCCTCGTCGGCGTCGGGGCAATCAATTCCAAGAAACGGTCCGTAGCCGGCGCTCCTGCAGCCCAGGCCGGCCAGCATAGGAGCGACGTCGATCGTGGAATCTTTACTTATCCGCGCCATCCCATGGTCGCTTAAAACTATCAGGCTGACTTCGTCGGCGAATGGTAATTTTGATATTCCCCGGGCAAGGGCTCCCACCGCGGAATCTACCCGGGCGATCGCCGCGTTTGTTTCCGGGGAGTCCGGACCGTACTCGTGCCCTTTCGTATCGACCAGGTCGAAGTAAAGAGTGATGAACTGCGGCCGCCTATCCTCCGGTAAACGAAGCCAGTTGAGAACGCCATCTACCCGGGCTGGGTGGCTGCGGGTATGCTCGTACTTTTCGTAATAATTGGGACGCCGGGACTCCTGGGTAAGCTCGCTGCCCGGCCAAAAGTAGGAGGCCGTAATAATCCCGTTCCTCCGCGCCGTCTCCCAGAAGGCTTCGCCTAAATACCAATCAGGATTGGTTACCTGCGCGGCGTCGTTAAGCTTATAAACCGAGCCGTTATTCTTATTGACAATGTAATTATCGATTATCCCGTGGTTTTGCGGGTACATACCGGTTATGATCGAGATGTGATTCGGGAACGTAACGCTCGGGAAGCAGGGCTCGAGCGTCAACGCTTTTGAACCGGCGCCGGCCAGTGAATCCAGGTTAGGCGTTATGCCGCGCCCGAGGTAATCCCATCGAAAGCCGTCGAGCGACGCCATCACTACATACGGCTTGGCGAGCGCGTCGGCGCCGGCGAGTAAAATTATTGATAACAAAGTAAAATACAATTTTTTCATTCTTGTCTCTTGTATATAGTAGTTCTCGGGAAAGCTTTTTAAATGACTTTCATAAGATCAGAAAATTATAAAGATTTCGTATTTTTGCCTTACAATATATAACTTAGAACAATAATGATAAAATATATTTATCTTTCATTCCTGGTAACCGCGATCGCTCACTTCGGAGCGCAGGCGAACGACATTCCCAAGAAATACGGTAGCGGCGGCGAACGGCGCGACTTTGCAACGCCGTACGATATAGCCCCGAACGACGCGCTGGAACTGCCGGAAATTCGATATTTCATGGAGCGTCCCGCCGCGCTTTCGCGGGATTTGCTTGACGACGTCCAGGGCTTCCGGCAAACGCTGAGCAAGTTCCAAAGCGGCCTAAAGCCCGACGCTTACGAAATGCCGGCTTCCCTGGTCGATAAGCAATTGGGCCTACGGCTGGATACGGCCATCGGCTTTATTCCTGCGAAATTACTACGGGAATACGCCGGCAGCCTAATATCTTTTACGACAATGCTGGATAAGGACCCTATGCGCGCGCAAAGCCGGACGCTTTACTACGCCTCCACGGCCGCTCCTATAGCGGCCCGCGCGCTCAATCCCTACGCTTACTCCAGCATCTACGAATACGAAGCGGCGCTGGGAAAGTCGCGCGACTCCTTAAACAGGCTTTACTCCGCGCTTACCGATATACAGAACGGCAATATCCCCAGGATAGGGATGCAATTCTTCGCTTCGCTTTTGAATATTGCGGCCTCGAACGCCAGGATAAAAGAGCTGCTCGACGAAACTATAACGACTAAGATAATCAACACAAAGTACGGCAGGATCGCCATCGGCGGCAAGGGCGACGACGTTTACAAGGGCGCCTTTACGCTTATTATCGACATCGGCGGCAACGACAAGTACGAACTTTCCTCCGGCAAGCTCTCCTCGCTCTACGCGATACCCGCCCGCGCAATAGTTGATTTCTCCGGCGACGATATTTATACCGGCGACGATTTTGCAATTGCCGGGGCATACTTCGGCGTAAGCGCGTTGATTGATTTCTCGGGAAACGACTCTTACGCCGGGGGTAATTTCACGCAGGCCGCTTCGATCGGCGGTTTCGCTATACTCCGGGATTTTAAGGGCAACGATAAATACAAATGCGATTTCTTCGGGCAGGGCTTCGCCGCATTCGGCGAGGCTGCGCTAATAGACGACGAAGGAAACGACGTCTACGTAGCCCAGGCTTTTTCGCAGGCAGTCGGCGCGACGGCCGGCAAAGGTTACTTAATGGACGCCGCCGGCGACGATAGATATACCGCTGAAATAGTGGATAGCAAAGGCTCCTTTCCCGCATATTATAACTTTTCGCAGGGAGCGGGAGCGGGCTTAAGGGGCGGCGCGGGCGGCAAGGGCTTGCTCGCGGATCTCGCAGGTAACGATACATATATAGCGCAGGGATTCTCGCAGGGCGCTTCCCGTTCGAAGTCTCTCGGCGCGCTCGTCGATCTCGCAGGCAACGATACATATAGCTCAAACTATTTTTCGCAGGGAGCGGCGGACGATTTTTCAGTTGCCGCGCTCGTCGACCAGACCGGCAACGATTCTTACACCTCGCAGATCAACAGCGTCGGCTTCGCCCGCGGCGTTTCAACGGCTGAATTTAATGACGCCTCCGGCGCTGACGCCTATATCGCCGATAGCCTTTCATTCGGCGCCGGCTCTTCAAATTCGATTGTATTCGTTACTGACACCTCCGGGAAAAACGAAGTAGAGACAAATAACGTCGTCGAAAAGAATTATTCCCGAATGTTTCTCCGCTACGAAGGAGCTAAGTTCATTAGCCGAGCCTTCCTCGGCGGCGAAGCGGAAACGTTCGGCGCGCAAAAGTCTGGCGGTTCGCCCGCGCGCGCTATTAGTCCCGCTAAACGACTTAGGCCGTCGGTTAAGACTGCGCTACCTACGGGCGCGGACAGCCTATTCCTACTAGCCGCCTACGCTTACGACGTCGCGCCCGAGCTTGCCGAAAACGCAATAGTAAAACTAAGGCTTAAGCTCGACGCCAACGCGCCGGCGCTTTATAAGTATTTCCCCTCTATCCCCTTCGCAACCCGCTCGGCTCTCTACGACGTATTCGCAGGGAACGGCGGGAAGTCCCCCGAGGTCGTGGCGCAAGTATTGCTCGACTCCCTCAAGTCGAGATCCTTCTTTACCCGCTCTCTCGCGGCGGAGGCGTTAACGCGCGACAGGGACGAACGCTTAATAACGGAGTTAGACGATATGATCGACGACGGGGCCGACTGGAGATTCCGCGCGCTGGCGGCGCGCAGCTACGGCGAATTGAGGGATAGAGCGGCAATTTCCGCGCTTGCTTCGGCTTCCCGCGACGCGCATCCGCTCGTGCGAGCAAACGCGCTTAATTCCATTGGAAAGCTCAATTTCGAACGCCTGTCGTTTTTCGTAAAGCCCGCGCTCTCGGATAGCTCTAAGTTAGTTCGAGAAACTGCGCAAAGTCTTATGCAAAACATGGAAACGGACGACGTCTCGGACATTATCGCCCTGCTCCGAAACGGCGCGAGCTACGAGAACGAATTGCGCTATTACGCAAAGCTATCCAACCTTGTCCGCAACAAGGGAGACTTCGCGGAGTTCCTTAACTACATCAAGACCCAGGATGAAGCCAAGCGGAAAATGATCTATGAATCTATCGCCGCCGGGAAAAATAAATTCTGGAAGACTCACCTCCCCTCGCTCGTAAAAAACGAAGACGAT
>JBLNBN010000010.1:0-15450 GCA_050260015.1 Chloroflexota bacterium
TCGTAAACGACCAGGCCTCCGACCAAAAGCCCTTTTGGGAGCCTTTTACGGCTCGCGCCCGCCAGAAGTACTTCGAGCTAAGCCGAAGGCCCGTCGTGTCGTACGTCTTCGCAGCCGTTGCTCGCGGGGCGCCGCTAAAGGCCAGGCTCGTGTCTATCTGTATTTCATAAGTATAGGAGCCCGCCGGGGCGAATTCCCAGGTTAGGGTTAAGTTGGGCGGGAGCCCCGCAGCCTTGTCCGCCGGGCTTACGAGCGTCGGCGGCTCGATGCCCGTAGTGAAATTCCAGGCATTCGACCAGGCGCTGATAGCTGGCTCTACTCCTGCGCGTACGCGCCAAAAATATTTCGTGTCGTAGGAAAGCCCGTCGACAATGACCGTCGTATCCGCAATATCCGACTTCACGATTTCAGCCGCCGTAAACTCTGGCGAAGTCGAGACCTCTATGTCGTAGCTGGGAGCGTCAACTACTTTATTCCACTTAAGAACGACAGATCTGTCGAGTCCCCGCGAATTGTTTGTCGGCGAGACGAGAGTCGGCGCCAGGAGCGTCGTGCGGAAGTTCCAGACTTCGCTCCACTCGCTCGAGTTCGTCTTCGTCCGCGCCTTCACGCGCCAGAAGTACTGCGTATTCGGCGTAAGCGCCGTCGTTGTCACGCTTGTTTGCGTCGTCGAGTCCTGCGCGAATACGATAGCCGTAAAGTTGCTCTTAGTGGAAACCTCGACGGAGTAGTAATCGGCTTCCGAGACCGGCTCCCATTTTAATTCGGCTAGGAATGATACTCCCGTCGAATCTTTCGCAGGCGATATTAGGATAGGGCCGCCGAGCTTAGTCATGAACGACATCGTATTCCATGGACTATACTGATCGTTTACCCGCGACCGGACGCGGGCGTAGTAATTTTTACCAAGAATTAAGGGATAAGCAGGCGTAAAGGTAGTGTCCGAAGTGACGACCCATTCATCGATATTGCTGAAATCGTCGGCCTGGGAGTATTGCATTTCGTAGAGTTCCGCCAGCCTACCGGAATTCCACTTAAAAGTCATCGCCGTATCGATCCCTTCAAAGGATTGCCGCGGATATATCCAGGCGGGAACGCCCAAAAAATGTCTATCAATAATCTTTAGAATGTTATTTCTTGCTATGAAGATATTTCCTTCTGCGTCGCTCTCAATTTCCTTGTATTCTCCCATATTAATCCCGGTCGAGAGCGAATCCCAGTGAATGAAATCCTCCGATCGACGGACATCGTACCTGGTATTGAAGCCGTCAAAAATGCGGGTGATCGCATAAACGTAGCCTTCAGGCCCCACCGCAAAATTCATGATTGAGAAGCTTCTATTCTGGGGATAGCCTAAGGTTGTCGATTGCCAGTTTTGCCCGAAGTCGGCCGTATGATACATTTTCTTTCCTCCGCCGATCCAGAGGCGATTAGACGCGCTAAAGCGCACTTCCGAGACAGGTTCGGGGAAGTCGGCGATCATTTCCCAAACTTGTCCCTGGTCGCGGGAAATGTCCACTGCGCTATCGCCAAACGCGACGACTAATTCGCCGGTCCTGGCAAACGACAAGTTGCTGAACGGTTTATTTTGACTTGTTCGGATCTCCGTCCAATCAATTTTATTCAGGCTTTTAAATATTTTGAATTCTGGCGGGGGCGGGGGCTCGCCTTGAAAGATCTTAATAGTAGTAACGAAGATCGCTTGCTGCGGGCTGATCTCTACGTCGTTAACGACGCGTCCGTTCAGGAACGGGACGGGCAGCCAATTTGCTCCCGAATTGGTAGAATACATCATGCCGTTCACGGTTCCTATATAAACCGTCCCCGCGCTATCCAAAGCGAAGCAGTTTACGTTCATCGTGTCCAGTCCAAGCGAAGACCATGTCGCGCCATAATCGGTCGAACGTCTTATCGGGGAGGCGTTATATTTTGCATAAATGAGGCCATTTTTGAAGGCTCCTATAGCGTATTGCGACGGTATTTCAATAACTTTTCCTCCCGACTTGAACGTGCGGGCGTGGTCGTCGCTATAGTTCGAGGAGTTCCAAAGGTCGGTATAGAGAACGTAGCCGGTATTGTCGCAGGTTATTGAGCCAACTCCCTGGTCGAACGCCGTGGCCTGCCGCCAGCGGAACCATACGTTCTGATCGTTGTAATGCACGCCCCTGGAGCGCGTGCCGGCGACGACTTCGCGCTGGCCGTTGATGGTGAGACAGGTTACGTATTTATCCCCGATAGTGGCGGTATCGTAAGGCGACCACGACGTACCGTGATTTCCCGAGAAGTAAACGCCGTCGCCGTTCGTGGCGGCATACATTAGGCTATTGGCAGCGACGATGATCTGATTAATGAATTTATTATTTAACCCGCTGTTGTTAGCTGTCCACGTTCTCCCGGTATCGCGGGACATAAAGATGCCCCCTCCGTACGTGCCTGCGAGTATATAACCGTTCTGGGCGGTTGCAATTGTTTTTACATCCTGGTATTTTAGGTTCTTCCTGCTGTTAGTCCAATTTGCGCCTTTATTGGTAGACATAAAAACGCCGCTGCCATACGAACCTGCGAGCAACATATTACCCGGCCCGAAAGCGAGCGTCGTAATGTTCTTGTTCGTGAGGCCGGTCGACGCGGCGCTCCAGGAGGTTCCGTTATCGGTTGAACGGTAAACCCCGCCGCCCTGGGTCGCGGCGTATCCTTCGCCGTTCTTGTCGAATAGTAAATCGTTAACGAACGGCTCGGACAAACCCGCGTCCGATTTGGTCCATGTTAGGCCTTTATCTGTAGATCGATACACCCCGCCGCCCCAAACAGCGCAAAAGGCTACGTTCGTATTCGGATTTACTGCGATTTTATTCATAACGCCGCCGCCGGGAAATTTCGCGGGATTGGCAAAGTCATGCGCCGATACGCTTCCGCCTAGTATTGGGAGAGCGAACAAAGAAATACATAGAATACGTATTAAATATTGCTTCATATTTACTGCTCCGTTTAATTCATACATTAGTTAAATTAACAAATAAAATCAACAAAAGTTACGATTGTTTAAAAATATTTATTGGCGAATAATGCGCATTGTCAATATGCGCTCATAATAATGCGGATTATTCTTCAATAATATTGTCCTCCGCGCTCAAATTTTAACTTTGAAACTTATCAATATCTTTCGTGGACAAGCAGTAAATCATTATCATATCAAAACTTTACCCTGATTCATTGCGTCCCGTCGTCCGTCCCTGGAGATATATGGCACAACCCTTGAAGTCTTCGGGGCGTAAACGGAGGGAACCGCAAAATGTTAAAGGAATTATACACGGCCGCTCTCTCGATGCTTAACTCCCAAACGAAGCTCGAGGTAACGGCGAACAATATGGCGAACGCGTCCACCGCGGGATTTAAGCGGCAGGGCGTTTTCGAACAAAATTTAATCGACGCCCGGGCGAACCTTTACAATACGAAAGGCGACGCCGAGCAGAACGACTCTCCGATAGGATCGTTTACGGACTTTTCAGCGGCGGCCATGCAGCAAACTGGCAACTCGCTGGACATAGCTATAGAAGGCGAAGGATTTTTCCTGCTAAAGGACGATGAGGGAAAGGATTTCCTGACGCGCGCGGGGAATTTCCGTTTGAGAGAAGATGGAGCGATCGAAGCCATGGACGGCAAACTTCTCTCCGGGGACGGCGGCCCGATAAATATTTACGAGAAGACATCCCTAACGGCCCAGGGCGCCGAGGACGGGCGCGCGATGAATATTCGCGTAGCGCAAAGCGGGGAAATATTCGTAAACGACAAATCAATAGGGCATCTAAAGATCGCTAAAGTCGATACGCCGAACGCGCTTCAACGAATATCCGACTCCTGCTTCGTAGTGGAAGGGGAATCGGACGTCAGCTTTCTGCCGCAATCGGAAGTAAACGTCCGCCAGGGCTGGCTCGAAGGCTCCAACGTTAGCGTCGTTCGGGAAATGGTCGAGATGATCGAGCTTCAGAGGATGTTCGAAGCCGGGAGCAAGATAATTCATACTAATAACGAAACCCTCGATAAGTCAATTTCAATGGGTAGATACCAATAAGCCGCCCGCTAAGTCTTGATAAGATAGAAGCGGGTTTTTACATGGAAGTACAGGGCTAATAAAATGGATAAAACTTTAAGAACTGCCGCGACGGGACTCACCGCGCAGCAGAGATTTGTAGAAATCATCTCCAATAATATAGCGAACGTGAACACGACCGGATTTAAGAAAGTACGGCCGGAGTTCCAGGATTTGCTGTATGAAACTCTCCAACCCGCCGGTAACGTCGCTTTGACGGGCGTAGAACCCCTGAACGAAGTGCAGATCGGATCCGGTACGGAGCTAACCGCCACAACCAAGCAATTCAAGCAGGGCGACGTTCACTCAACGGGCAATTCGCTCGACCTGGCGATCAACGGCGAAGGATTTTTCGTAGTTCGCAAGCCAGACAACACGTTGGGCTATACCCGCGACGGCTCCTTCCAATTGGACCGCAACGGGCAAATGGTAACCTCCCAGGGATTTCCTTTAGAGCCTGGATTTACAATACCCGGGGATGCGACTGAAGTTCAAATTTCACGCGACGGTGCGGTCAGCATTATTACCCCCGGTTCGACGGACGCTCAATTATTGGGGCAAATCGAGCTGGCAAGGTTCGTAAATCCGGCCGGGCTGCGCTCGATGGGCGATAATCTTTACGTGGAAACGCCCGCTTCAGGTTCGGCGACGTTTGAAACGCCGGGCGAGAACAACTCCGGCGAGATTATCCAATCGCACCTCGAAAGCTCTAATGTGGACATAGTCGAGGAAATGGTAAATATGATTACGGCGCAGCGCGCATACGAGCTAAATTCCAAATCCGTGCGCACGAGCGACGAAATTCTCGGCATTGCCGTGGGGCTTAAGAGGTAATTAGGATGAAATTTGCAACGGTCGGCTTTTTATTGATTTTATTTGCCTATAATGCGTTCGCGGGTTCGGAATTTTCCTCGGAAAGCCTGGAGGCCGCATGCCGTTCATACCTGCGGAAAAACGCGCCGGCCGGGGCCCAGATAGAAATACTTCAGAAAATAAAGCCCGAAGCGTTCGGGAGCGACGGCGTACGCGCAAAATGCCGGGGCGAGGCTTTCGAGGGCCTGGGACGCGTTGAAATTGAATTTCAACAGGGCGGGGAAGTTATTAAAACGATAAGCGTGGCCGCAAAAGTAAAATCGAGCTCGAAAGCGCCTGAAATAATAGTTAAACGCGGCGACAGGATCGCGCTCGAGGTGCGTTCCGGCGCGATTACGGTTCGTACTGAATCAATCGCGCTGGAGGCCGGCGCGCTGGGCGAATGGATAAAAGTTAAACGGGAATCGGGCGCGATAGAAACGCTACGCGCAAGGGTTACGGGTCCCGGCGTCGCTTTGATCGAATGTCAATAGCACGCGGCGCCCCGAGGATTTATTGGTTAAAAATGAGATATAATAAAAGAAATATTGCGAGGCTGACTATGCGCGGACTAATTATAGCTATTTTACTTTTCCCGGCCCTCTTCCTGGCGGCCGAAGCCCAGTTTGCGCAAAACAGCTCGCGCTCGCTCTTTTCCGACGTTAAGGCGTTTAAGCAGGGCGACGCCGTCACCGTAATAATAGTCGAGGACACCCGCGCGGATAATTCCGCGACCACGTCAAACGGCAGAACCACGGAACTGGGCGGTTCGGTCGCGGCGGGTAGCGGTTCGACCGATTTCGACGCTAACGCCAATCTCGGCACAAGCAATAACTTCAGGGGTTCGGGAAGCTCCTCGCGAGATGAATCAATTAGATCGAAGCTCAGTGCGCGCGTCGTTTCCGTTGATCAAAACGGTAACCTAAAAATTGAAGGCGCCCGCTCGACAAAAGTAAACGGCGAGACTCAAAAAATAATCATTAGCGGCATGGTTAGGCCCGTCGACATAACGTCGGACAACTCCGTTTATTCCTATAATATAATGGACCTAACGCTTACGATAGACGGCGAGGGCTCCGTGAGCTCCACGCAGGAGCCCGGATTGATAACAAAATTCTTCAGGATACTATTCTAAATGCGACAAAAAGCGAGAAATATATCCGTCGCCATAGCTTTTATTCTGGCTTCAGCTCTTACCGCGCAAGCGGCGAGAATAAAAGACATAGCGCACATCGAGGGCCTGGGCGGTTCGCAGGTGATCGGCTACGGACTCGTAACCGGTTTGAACAATACCGGGGACAACCAAAACACCAGCTTTACCGTGCAATCCATTACGAATATGCTTAAAAGGTTCGGCATAACCGCGCCGCAGCGCAATCCTCGCGTACGAAACGTAGCGGCCGTAATGGTCACGGCAACCGTTCCGCCATTCGCCAAAAAAGGTTCGAAGATAGACGTACAGGTCTCGTCGATGGGAGACGCGAGCTCCCTGCAGGGCGGCATACTGCTAATGACTCCGCTCTCGACGTCCGACGGAACGATTGTCGGCATGGCGCAGGGAGCTGTTTCCGTAGGCGGTTACGACGCGCGGTCGCTTGGTTCCCGCATTTCGAAGAACGTCGCGACGACGGGCAGGACGCCCTCGGGATTGATACTTGAAAAGAATATGGACCAAGCCGTTGCGAACTCGGGCGAACTGAGAATCAGCCTGCGCGAGCCGGACTTTACTACGGCGACCCGCATCGCCGAAGCGATCGGGAACGCCGGGGGATCGCCTGCGGAAGCGATGGACGCCGGTTCGGTCGTAATAAAATTGCCCGCCGGCCAGTCTCCTGCGAAAACCGTGCAATTGATCGCGCAAATCGAAGCCCTCGAGGTGGAGACCGACGCCGTCGCAAGGGTTGTAATTAATGAAAGAACAGGAACCATTGTCGTAGGCTCCAACGTTCGATTGCAGCCGGCCACAATCGCTCACTCGGGGCTTGAAATAACTATCCAGAAGCAGGTGATCGTGCCGCAGCCCGCGCCTTTTACGATCAGGCCTCCCATGCCGGTCGAGACCGCCGAGATAACGGCGACCGAGGAAATGAACCCGGCTACGGCCTTCACAGTCGCCGGGGCGACAGTCCAGGACATGGCCAACGCTTTAAACTCTTTGCGCGTAAAGCCCCGCGATCTGATCGCCATTTTCCAGGCGTTAAAGGAAGCCGGCGCGCTCGAAGGCGAGCTGGTAATTCAATAGGAAGATTTTATGGAAACTATCCCCCAATTAAATACTAACGCCGCCGCGGACGCCGCTTTCCAGGCTAAGGAACGACAATTCGCCGACATGGCGAAAAAGCTGCAGACCGCCTCGAAATTAAGCGACGTGGAGAAAAAAGATTTTGAAAAGGCTGCGCGCGGCTTCGAGGCCATGTTCGTGAACATGATGATGAAGGAAATGAAGAAAGGCATGCTCGAGGACGGGCTCTCGATCGACGGGGAAGAGAAGAAGGGCTCCGAATCGTTCGGCGCCGAGACGCTCGGGCCATACGCCGATATGCTCTTTTCGGAGGACGTTTCCAAGTCCGGGGAGGGGATAGGCTTAGCGAGCATGATTTATAAGAATCTAACGGGCGAAGACTTGCAAACGCTGACCCAACAATCGACTGCATCCGCACTATCGGTGCAGGATTATAAAGTCCCCGAACCCGCAATCGAAAACGAAAATGCCGTACGCCCCCCGTTGAAACCGCGCGAGGCGCCGGCGACCGACAAAAAAGATATGGCTGCCATAAACGCGGGTTTCCAGGGAAGGCTCAGCTCGAGACTCGAACGTTACGAGGATATTATAAAATCGGCGGCGGCGCGGCACGACGTGCCAAAAGCTTTGATCAAAGCGGTTATATCCGCCGAATCCGCCGGGCGCAGCGACGCGAAGTCGCCTGTCGGGGCGAAGGGATTAATGCAATTAATGGATGGAACTGCTCGCGAACTCGGGGTTCGGAACTCTTTCGATCCGGCTCAAAACATCGACGGCGGCGCTAAATACCTGAAGAAATTATTAAACAAATTTAACGGGCGGCTCGATCACGCCGTAGCCGCTTACAACGCGGGACCGGGCGCAGTCGAGAAGTACGGGGGATTGCCCCCCTATAAAGAAACAATGGCTTACGTCGCCAGGGTTAAGAAATTCATAAAACAGTACGATAATGAACAATAGGAGAGCGACATGACTTCAAAACTGTTGTCTTACTTAAAGTACGAGCTTCAGTTGCTCGAAGAAATGGTTTCCCTGGCGGAATCTCTCCGAACTTCGCTAACGAAGTGGCAGTTGGAGGAAATAGAACCGCTGACGACTCGAAACGCGCAATTAGCTTTAGCTCTTAGGAAGGCCGGCGAAGCGAGATTAACTATAATTTCAGCATGGCTTAAAATCGCCAAAAGCCGAGCTTCCGAGATTAAATTTAGCCAATTGGCGAAATATTTCGACGGGGAAGAGAAGAGGATTTACTTCCAATTGAGAAGCGATTTGAAAACGTCTATAGACCGCTTAAACGCGTTAAACGCTACAAATCGCATCCTAACTAACCGCGCGAGAAGGACCAACGCGCAGTTGTTCGAAATCGTGACGCGAGGGAAAAACACGATTTGCAATAAAAGGGTCTGAGCTACAATTAGGCATAGTATTTGCTTTTCCTTCCGTAGCTCTTGTCGAACCATAAAAAATATTTTGAAAGCTCAGGAGCAGGAAGCAATCATGAGTCAATTGAATAGCATTAAGGACAGCATAGTCTACAAAAAAGCTAACAATCTTTCGTTAGCGATCGTCGCATTAACCAACGGATTGCCGTGCGACGAAGTATGCCAATTACGCGATCGCCTGCGCGAAACCGCCGAGAGCATACCCGCAAATATCGAAGTCGGTTTTAGAAAGATCAACAGGATCGACAGGATTCGTTCTCTTATTGCTACCAGAACGAGCCTCGAGGAGTGCAGGGATTATCTATGCCTTGCGGAAAAGCTAAAATACGCCTCGACAATTTCTCTTATTAACGAATTAGAGGAAGTCGCCGCATTGTTAACGAACGATTTCGTCTCCTCGCCGGCGGCATAGTCCTCTACCGGGAAAATTAATATATGTCAAGTTTCACCGCCCTTGAACTCGGCAAGCGCGCGCTTTTGGCGCAGCGCTTCGGCCTGGACGTTACGAGCGCAAATATCGCAAACGTCAATACGCCCGGCTACAGCCGTCGTTCGGCAGTTATATCGGAGTCCCCGTCCATACGGGTAAACGGATCGTATCTTGGTTCGGGCGCGGAAGCCACGGGGTTGCGCTCCTTCCGACAGGAATTCTTCGATAGGGAATTGCGCGCTACTTCATCCTCGCTGGCAGGATTCGAGCTTGACGAGCAAATGATGCAAAGGCTCGAAGGCCTTTTAGGCGAACCCAGCGCCGACGGCATCTCCGAAACCGTTGGGGCGATGTTTTCCTCCTTTAACGAACTCGCTCAAAACCCCGAGGACACAGCGCTCCGAGGCAAGGTCTTAATGCAAATCGGCGCGCTCGCGTCCAGGTTGAACTCCGTCGCCGAAAAGTTCCAGGCGGCGCGCAATGAAGCTTATACCGACCTTGAAAATAAAGTAAAGAACGCCAATGCGCTCGCAAAGGATATAGCTTCGCTGAATAATTCGATCGAGCTTGCAAAGGGCAAGAACGGCGCGGAACCCCAATCGCTCGTCGACGAGCGCGCGCAGAAGCTCGAAGCGCTTACTAAGCTGGGCCAAATTACCGTCTCCTACGACGAAGACGGCTCGGCGAACGCCTTCATGAACGGCATTGCGATCGTTACCGGCGGGGAGACTAACGAATTAACGCTCTCCGAAACGGTGGATTCCGCTACGGGCGAACGTACCGCGCTGCTTGAAGCGTTCAACCCGGCCAAAAATTCCAAAACTTCCGTAGCTCCCGCCGCCGGCGAAATAGCGTCGCTAATGAAGCATTACAACGTAACCCTGGACAACCGCGATTCGAGCGGGGGATTTTCAGCATACGCAAATTTAGATAAGTTCGCTTCCGAATTAGCAACCCAATTGAACGCAATTTCCATCAACGGGTACGGGCTGGACGATACCGGGGCCGTTTCTCCCGGCAGGCATATCTTTGAACCTATCGCCGGGGAAATTACCGCCGCCAATATTAAAATTTCCGCCGATATAGCGGGCGCTCCAAGGAACCTGCCGCTATCCGGGGCCTCCGCCGAACCCGGCAACTCCGTTATCGCTCGCTCGCTCGGGCGGCTTGGCGCCGATTCCGCTTTCCTGGACGGCTTTAATCCTTCCAACTATTTCGCAAATTTCGTCGGCCAGGTTGGCTCGCTGTACCGCGAGGCTACGAACGGGAAGGCGACGTATAAATTCATGACGGATCAATTGGAGAGCCAACGCGAATCCCAAATGGGCGTCAATCTCGACGAAGAGGCCGTGAACCTTATAAAATTTCAAAAAGCGTTCGACGCTTCCTCGCGTATAGTCAATACGACCAACGAAATCCTAACTACGATAGTAAACCTCGGGAGGTAGATATAGATGAGAGTGACCGACAACCTAACCCGTAATAGATTTTCAAGCGACATAGCCTCGATAAACGAGCGCGTTTCTAAATCACGGATTAAATACACCTCCGGCGAGGAACTAATAACGATAGGCGACAACCCGGAAGCGCTCGTTACGGCGAAAAAGTATAAAGTAATGATAGAGCGCAACAAAAGCTATTCGTCCTTAATTAAATCCACGATCGAGGAGCGCAACACGGCTGAAGCGAAGCTCGAAACTATCTCGGGCAATATTCAAAAGGTACGGGATTTGGCTATAGAATCCACGCATATTGGCAACACGCCGAATTTCGCGGCGCTCGGGGACTACGTAAAGGGGCTTTTGAAGGATATGCTCCGGGACGCTAACGGGGAGCATAACGGCAAATATTTATTCGCGGGCACAAAAACTACCCCGGAATCCATAAGCGCAGTCTCCGCCTCGGGAAGCGAGCTTCCGTTCGAATTGATCGAAGGCGCGCCGACGGCTACAAATCCGTCCGGCATTACTATTGAGTTTAACGGCAACAACGAGAAAAGAGTGATCAATCGCGACGACTTAGCGTCCGAGGAGGTAAACTCCACCGCAGCGGAGGCGTTCGGCGGAACGTCCGCGTTCGATTCGATCATTCAATTCTATAATATGCTTAAATACAATTCCGACGGGACGGCGCGGGGCGTGAACGATTCGCTCAAGCCTGAAGAGATAACTGCGCTCAATACGATCCAAAAGAACCTGGCCTCAACGGCGGAGAGAATAAACTCCGTAATCAGCAGGGGAGGGGAGCAGATATTGAGATTTGAATCCATCGGCGAGCAAATGGCCAACGAGAACGCCAGGCTGGACGAGTACCGCTCCCGGCTCGAGGACGCGGACGTCGCGCGCGCCGCCGTGGACCTGACGCGCGATGAGAACGCGCTTCAATATGCGTTGCAGGCCGGCGCAGGCATCGCTAAAACTTCTTTATTTGATTTCTTACGTTAACGGTTTATATTATTTTATGAAGTCAAACGCGCTGATAGGAATAATAATTGGCTTAGCCGCTATCTTCGGAGCGTTCCTACTGGAGGGCGGCGCTTTCGAGGCGTTGTTTCTCGTTCCCCCGCTATTAATAGTATTTGGCGGCACGTTCGCGGCCGGGCTGGCTGGCAGCTCATTAAAGGCTTTCAAGAATATTCCCCGCGTTCTAAGGGTTGCTTTCGGTAAGAACGACCACAACGTAAAAGAGATTATAAATCAAATCGTGATCTTTTCCATCAAGACGCGCCGCGAAGGCATACTGACGCTAGAGAACGAGATGCGACGCGCAAAGCATCCCTACCTTAAGCGCATGATGCAAATCTCGATCGACGGCGCTAGCTCGGATACCCTGCGCGACATTATCGAGCTTGAAATGCAGCACATAGCGGAACGCCATAACGAGAACGCGGCTCTATTCACCAAAATGGGCGGTTACGCGCCAACGATGGGTATCATCGGCACAGTCATGGGCTTGATTTCCACTTTAGCCTCGGCCGGCAGCGACCCCAACGTGCTGATCCACCATATCGCATCGGCCTTTATCGCCACGCTCTGGGGCATACTCTCGGCCAATATCATCTGGCTGCCCCTGGCAGATAGGCTCAAAACCCTGCATCGCGCGGAAATGAGCCTCATATCGATGATGCTGACCGGCGTAGAGGGCATCCTCATCGGGGAAACTCCCTCCGTAGTCAAGGCCAGACTTGCCAGCGTCTTCCCGCTTCGCGAGCAGGAAAAATTGATGGGCGAGAAAAAGCAAAAGCAGCAAGAAGAGCCTGCGGCCTCCGTTGCTGCTGTCGTTTTAAACGCTTCCGAAGTGACGACGCCGGTAAAAGGGAAAGAAATATCGACAAGTAAACCGCAAAACGGCCCTAATAAGTCGTAACCTCGATTATCCTCTCGTTCTCATCGTCGCCGGTTATCTTTATCTTTAAGCTGTACGTGGGCTGGATATTTCGGAATTCCGCCTTTTCCGACCATTCGATAAGCTTAATGGCCAAGTCGTCGTTAAGGCATTCCGTAAAGCCGATTTCGACCAATTCATCGGGCTTCTTAATGCGATACAGGTCGATATGGAATATTATTACTTCGTCCCCGTCAAGCGAGCCCGTATATTGATTCATTATTGTAAACGTAGGGCTCGTCACTATTTCTTCAACGTCGAAGTAACGGCAAATTCCCTTGACGAATTCGGTCTTACCCGAGCCGAGATCCCCGTAGAAAGCCACGATATCGCCCGGAGCAAGCCTCTGCGCGAATTCTTTTCCTAATTGTATCGTTTCTTCTTCGCTTGAAGAACGAAGATATTCTGTAGACATATTATAAATTGTTCACCGATAAAAAATAATAAAAGCGCGTCATTTCAAAGTAAAAACTAAAGAAAGCCGCGCGTTTTGCAATGTTCCTAAATTAAGAAATAAAAGGCAATCGTTAGCGCTATTTTTAACGATTCGATTATTAATTTACTTAGGATCCATTTGTATTATAGGAATAATCATTTCCTCGAGCGAGATGCCGCCGTGCTGGAAGCTATCCCGGTATTTATTCAGGAATTGATGGTAATCCGTCGGATACACAAAATAATAGTCCTCCTTGGCTATTAAATTATTTACCGTAATGCCCGAAGCCGGGATCTTGAACTCCTCGGGATTGGCGAGCTGCATTGCGTAGCGGCTCTCGCTTTTTACGTTTTTGCCAAACTTATAACGCAAGTTTGTCGACGTGTCGCGGTCGCCGATTACTTTCACGCCGCGCAGGCATCGGATCGAGCCGTGGTCGGTCGTCATTACAACTTTCATATCGCCCTTCTCCGCGATGGCTTTAAGCATGCTCAAAAGCGAGGAGTGCCGGAACCAGGAACTCGTCAGCGTGCGGTACGCCGCTTCGTCGGGCGCAATTTCTTTTAATATCGCATAGTCCGAGCGCGAATGCGCTATCATATCCACGGCGTTAATCACTATCGTCACGAACTGGTTCTGCAAATGCGAGGAAATCTCCCTCTCGATCTTCTTGCCGAAATCCGTGTCGAATATCTTTATGAAAACCGGCTTGTTCTTTAAGTTGACGCGCCTGCGCTCGATCCAGGTCTCCAGCAGCTCCTTCTCGAATGCGTTTTGCTTGTGGTCCTCGCTGTTGGAGTCAACGTTCCAGAACTGCGGGAAGTATTTCTTTATTTGCGAGGGATATAGGCCGGAAAATATCGCGTTTCTCGCGTACGGCGTAGCCGTGGGAAGTATGGAGGAATAGAAATCAGTCTTGAAGTTAAATAGCGGCATTAATAGCTCTTGCATCATTAGCCACTGGTCGTAGCGCATACAGTCCACCACTATAAGGGCTACCTTTTGGTTGTCCTTCAAAAGCGGCAGAACGTGTCGATCGAGCAGGTGGGGCGAGAGCACGGGATCGGCCTCCTCGGACTTTTCGGTTAGCCAGCTCCTGTAATTGTTCTCTACGAACTTAGAAAATTCCGTATTGGCGGCTTTCATCTGGTCGGAGATTGTTTGCTTCAATCCCGAATCCGGGAATTTATCGAGCTCGACAGTCCAGTTCGTCAGCTTAACGTAGATGTCCTTCCACCCCTGCCAATCGGGCTTTTCCATTATCTTCATCGTTATTTCGCTGAAGCCGCGGAGGTAGGTCTGCGTGAATTTTTCTTCCTCGATACGACCGCCCTCGAGGAACTTCTTGCAGGCGAGAATAATTTGCGCCGGGTTGACCGGCTTCGTCAGGTAATCGTCGATCTTGCTGCCGATAGCGTCTTCCATCACGCTTTCGGCCTCGTTTTTAGTTACCATAACGATTTTAACGGACGGATCGATGTCCTTTAGAAGGGGGAGCGTCTCCAACCCGGAGATGCCGACCATATTCTCGTCGAGGAAAATGAGGTGGTAGCGTTTATCTCGGAGCATCTCGATAGCGTCCTCGCCGTTCGTGGCGGTGTCCACGCCGTAGCCGCGCTGCTTTAGTAGAATAATATGCGGTTTAAGCAATTCAATTTCGTCGTCGATCCAGAGTATCTCGCCCTTATTTTCCATCGTTAGCCTTAAATGTCATTAATTTTGCTTTATTTTAGTAAAAACGTTGCGAAACGCGGCATATTGCAGCGCCAAGTCATTCCCGACCCGATCGGGAATCAAAATTGTCTGAACCTTTGATTTATCTGATTAATATGATTAATAAATGATTGAATAGCTGAAAATAGCGCGCAAGCGTTTGGGAATTAAAGAAATCGGTCATTCCGAAGCGCAGCGAGGAATCCAAAGAAAATTATCAATACAAAAACTCTTAGAATAACGTGCAATTACTGAAAGATCATTGCTTGCAACGAATCCGCAGGATTCGCATATCTATAGAAGATGCGCCCCTACCCCTTCTCCCTTTCCGCTGCGCCGCTACGCGAAGCCGCATCCCGCGCCCCGTCGAAGGGTACGGCAAATGAAAATGCCGGGCGCTTCGACAGGCTCAGCGGCCTGCCTCCATCCTTTTCTCCTCGCAATTCCGCCCCCCAAGCCAATTCTACCAATATTCTCATAAATTACATAAAAATAATTGAATTTCTACTGTAACAAAACCCGACCTCGACTGTTTGTATAGGGAAAGCGAGAGTCGAAAATTCATAAACTTTTCCAATAATTAGCCGCGGCTAATATTGTTTTAAGACAGCAAGCGGGTAGTTGTAAACTTTTTTCATTTTATTTTACTCCGCTCTTGACTTTTTCTTAGATGTTTTGTATATTAAAAAATTTCCTAACGGCGAAAGCGATTTTTGTTTATATAAATGCCTTTGCACGGCAGTCGCGCAGGGTCGTGTAATAACAATTATAGGAGTTAATGATGGTTACATCAATTATCCGCTTTAAGAAGCTCGCGCTTCTCTGCGCGACGCTCGTTTTTCTCGCCGTTACGGGGGGGGG
>JBLNBN010000011.1:0-65847 GCA_050260015.1 Chloroflexota bacterium
AAATGGGGGATGAAAGGGCAAAAGCCATTTAACAAATAACAATGATCAAATAACGGCGCCGCCGCTCGAGCGCCTCTCGGCCCTCTCCCGGACCCGGGAGGGGAGGGAAGAGTAAAGCGTAAGTGATAGAAATTGCAGGCTTTCCTGCTCGGAGCGCCAGCGAAGAGTCCAAAGGATGCATGGACTCTTCCTCGCTTCGCTCGTCTGAGTGACAGATGTTGACTATTTCATATAATTACGCGTAAGCGGCCGCCGCGGGGCTTGTCGAAGCGCCGTGGGGAAATATCGCCGTACCCTTCGACGGGGCTCAGGGTACGGCCGGCTGCGTTTAAAACCACTTTTTCTTCTTAAAGTACGCTAGGAAGCCGCCTGCAATAGCGGCCATTAAAGCTAGAATAGCAGGATAGCCCCACCTGGTTTCAAGCTCGGGCATATACTTGAAATTCATTCCATAAATGCCGACGATAAAGGTCAAGGGTAGGAAAATAGTACCGATCACAGTTAGGACTTTCATGATCTCGTTCATACGATTGTTGACGTTTGCAAGGTAGATGTTCAACATCGTTGCGACAAGCTCTTTGAGCGAATCGATGGAGCGGGTCACGTTTAGAGTATGATCGTATAGATTTCTAATATAGGGCACGGTCTCGTCGCGGATAATCTCGTTTTCCTCGATCTCGAGGCCGTGGAGCAACTCGGGCAATTGCCAGATCGATTTGAGCAGTTGGAAAATGACTTTTCTAACTTTTTGCATTTTATGATATATATGCTTGTGAGCCTTATGTGCGAGCTCGTCGTCCAATATATCTATTTCTTCGCTAAGCTTTTCTATAGTTAAATAGTAACCGTCGACTATAGAATCCACAAGCGCGAAGGCGAGGTAATCTGCGCCGCTGTACTTTATTTTCCCATGCGAGTATTGGATCCGCTTTACGAGCCCGTCAATAGATTCGCTCCGCTCCGGCTCGAAGCTGAGTACAAAGTTAAGCCCGATAATGATGTTAATCTGGGAGGACTTAACGTTTATATTTTCGTCGAAGTCAACCGTTTTCACCTTGACGAAGGCGATTTCTTCAAATATATTAATAATAGGATGCTTAAAGGAGTCGCCGATGTCTTCGAAAATTTCCTCGTTTATTGAGAATTTTTCCCGGAGATCGTCCATTTGGTCGGTATTGCTGAATCCGATAGCGCGGGCCCAAAGAAATTCGTCGCTTCGCATAGGCACGTCGAGCTCGTCGAGGTTGCCGACCTGCTTTTCCGTGGTTGCTCCATTGGAGAAATAAGTGGCGTCGATGTAGTAATCTTCGCGCTGTAGCTTACTGATAAAATAATAGCCACCGTTATGATTTTTCATTCCGTCTTGTTCAGTCATAATTCCTCCGGCATAACGACGATCGTCTGAACTTAAAAATTGTTAATCAAACAATGGACGGCTGAAGACTAAGTAGCGACCGCGTTCGCAACGCTCCCCCGGAGGAATAAGATGGCTACGGCTCCAGCTTTTGCCTTACTTTGACGTAATCCTTGCCGCGTAGGAGCGTAGCGATTGTTTTGCCGCTCTTATTTATGTATCTTAGTTCGTTTTTGGTCCACACCATAGCGGCGCCGTCGTTGAAGCTCATGGCGAAATCGAATTGGGGTTCGATCACCCACGCGCCTTTGGTATTAATATAGCCCCATTTGCCGTCCTTTTCCACGCAACCCAGCCCTTCGGTAAACTTACGCGTCATGGAGAAACCGCCGTTAACCGCTAATTTGCCAGTTTTATCTATATATCCAAACTGCGTTTTGTCAACCATGACTGCGGCCAATCCGTCCGAAAAATCAGTAGCCCAAAGGTATTTCGGCTTAATTACTAAGTCGCCGGCTTTATTGATATAGCCGTATGCGCCCTTATCCATTACCCGGGCTATATCCCCGGTAAAAGGAGAAGCGTTGTCGAATCTATATTTTATTACAGTTTCGCCTTTATTATTTATGTAGCCCCATTTGCCTTCGATCTTAACCGAAGCCAGGCCTTCTGAAAAGAGGGTCGCATCCTCGTAGCTCGGGCTGCCGATTATATTTCCGCTCTTATCAATGAATCCATAATTGTTATCGTTAAGGACCAGTGCATATCCCTCCTTAAATTGAGAGACGTAGGCGAAGCGTAGCTTGGAAGGCTGGAACTCCGCCCCGGTTTTGTCCACCCAGCTCCATTGCTTCTGCGGCTTATGCAAGCCGACATTCTCATCGCTGTACTTGATCGGGGCTACCCCTTCGCTGTAGTTGTAGACTAAATTGTCGCCGCTCTTGAAGACGCGGGCTCCAGCCGTATCGATAACGTAGTAATTGTTCCAAAGCGTAAAGAAGAGGAATTTAGTCGCTTTGCGAACTGTCGCCAAACCATCCTTAAAGTATGTATAATTAGGAAATTCGACGCCGGGGTATACGTCGCCGTTGTAAATATACCTAACGTAGGAAATTTCCTGGGAATATTCAGGCTCGATGACTACCTCGCCCTCTTGATTTATATAACCCAGGCGTTGATTATCGTCGATAATTGGGATCAATTCCGCCATTGCCGCGGAGCAGATAACTGCGAATGCTATTAATAAGCTAAATATTAATTTCATGTTAATGCTTAGAATTTGACATTTAAGAATAGCAAAAATAAGTATTTTATTCTCTTAGCAAAAACAGTTTTATTGGAAATAGCTCTAATTTTTATGAACGCGTTACGTCTATTTTAATTATTTAGGTTAGATTAACCGTCAAGACGATGCAACAAGAAAAAACTATCCGAACGATACCCGATTTTTTTAACGCCGTTTGCGACAAATATGGCAGTTCGAGGCCTGCATTTCTATACCAAAGGGACGGGGCCTTCGTGCGCATAAGCCACGAAGAATTAAGGCGCAGGGTCGAAGCCTTCGCCGTCGGGCTGATCGAGCTTGGAATTCACCGGGGCGATCGCGTCGGGATAGTATCGGAAAACAGGATAGAATGGATAATCGCGGACCTGGCGATAATCTCGCTCGGCGCGATTAACGTTCCCGTTTTCCCAATGCTAACCGCCAAGCAGGAAGAGTATATTTACAGGAATTGCGGAGCGGCCGCCGTTATCGTTTCCAATTCGATGCAATTAAGCAAGGCGCTTAGCTTTAAGGAAAATGTTCCTTCGCTGAGGCATATCATCGTAATGGAGGACGTTCCATCCCCGCGCAAAGAGCTCTTTATAAAGACGATGAGCGAAATTTCCCGTCGGGGCGAAACTCTTGTTTCCGACGACGAAAGAGCCGCCATAATAGAAGAGCGGTTGGAGAGGATAGACCCGGACGATCTCTTGACTTTAATTTATACTAGCGGCACTACCGGGGAACCCAAGGGAGTAATGCTGACGCACCGGAATATGCTGACGAACGTTCGCGACGCGAGGGAAGCGTTCGGCGAATTGGAGGGCGAGCTGACGCTTTCGTTCTTGCCTATCTCCCACGCCTACGAGCGCATGGCGGGTTACTACACGATGCTGTTCCACGGCGCGACCATCGCGCTGGTGGATTCGCTCGACGCCGTAGCCCGCAGCATGACTGAGCTCGAACCAACCCTAATGACAAGCGTTCCTCGGTTGCTGGAGGTAATTCGCAGAAAGATGTACGCCGCGATCGAGAAAGAGGGCGGCTCGAAGAAAAAAATATTCAATTGGGCGGTGAACGTCGGCGTTAACTATATAAGAAAGAAATTAGATGGGAAAAACCCGATAATTCTTGCCGGGGAGTACAAGCTTGCGGAGAAGCTCGTCTTCTCGAAGCTTCGCGAACGGCTCGGCGGTCGCCTTAAAATGTTCGTAACGGGCGGCGCGGCCATTTCCGAGGACGTCCAGGAGTTCTTTATGGCTATCGGCGTCCACGTGCTGCAGGGCTACGGGCTGACCGAAGCGTCGCCGGCGGTCGCGCTCAGCTCGGTAAGCAATCTCGAAGTGGGCACGGTCGGCGCGCCCTTGCCAAGCCTTGAATTAAAGATCGCGCTGGACGGCGAGATACTTGTTCGCGGCCCTTCCGTAATGAAGGGATATTGGAAGGACCCGGTAGCGACGCGCGAGGCGATAGACGAGGAGGGATGGCTCTATACGGGCGACGTTGGATTGCTTACCCGCAAGGGCAACCTAAAGATCACCGACAGGAAGAAGCATATCTTCGTAAGCAGCGGCGGCAAGAACATAGCCCCGCAACCCATTGAAAAGCTAATCGAGGAAAGCAAGTACGTCGAGCATTGCGTCCTGATCGGCGAGAGCAGGGAATATTGCTCAGCTCTGCTGACGCCGAATTACGAGCATATACGCACGCTTGCCGAGGAATTTGGAATAAAATACGACAGGGAAGAAGACCTTGTCAATAATCAGAAAATTGTAAATCACATTAAGCGGGATATTGATTATTTGCAGCGCGACCTGGCCAAGTTCGAGCGCGTCAGGAGGTTCTCGATGCTTAGCAGGCCGTTCTCGATTGAAGAAGGGGAACTCTCGGCTAAGCTAAGCGTAAAGCGGCACGTAGTCGAGCAAAAATATTCGCGAATAATTGAAGACATGTACGACGAGGATTAACCGCTATGCTCTGCATAATGAATTCAAATAATGACGCGTACTTTAACGCAGCCGCCGAGGACTACCTGCTTTCCAGTTTCCCGCAGGACGTATTTATGCTCTGGCGCAACCGGCGCGCGATCTCTGTGGGAAAGCACCAGAACGCTTTAGGCGAGATCAACCTGGAATTCGTCAGGGAACGCGACGTGCAGGTGTCGCGCCGGCTTTCGGGCGGGGGCGCAGTTTACCACGACCTCGGCAACTTATGCTATACGTTTATCCGGCGAGGCGAGCGCGGCAAGCAGGTGGACTTTAGGGCTTTTACCGCCCCGGCGCTCGAGGTATTGAACGAATTGGGCGCGGAAGCCTATTTTTCCGGCAAGAGCGACCTGATGATAGGCGGGCATAAGATCTCGGGCAACGCGGAGCACGTACGCGGCGATAAGACGCTGCACCACGGAACCCTTTTGTTCTCGACGGATCTTGAAGCTCTTGAAGCCGCTTTAAAAGTAAATCCGGAGAAGTACGCGGACAAAGCCGTGAAGTCCATCAGGAAAAAAGTGACTAATATCTCGGGGCATATCAAACGCCCAATGTCGGTCGAGGAATTTGCAAGCTTCTTTATGCGGCGCGCCGTGGAAAAATTCGATGGCGCCCGTATTTACGAGTTTACGGCGGGGGACATAGCCGCGATTGAAAAGCTCCGGGCGGAAAAGTTCGCCACATGGGAGTGGAATTTCGGTTGGACGGCGGATTACGAGTTGAGCTCCGTGTTCCAGCTTGGCGGCGAGCAGGTCGGTATGAAGCTAAGGGTAGAGCGCGGGATAGTTAGCCGCGCCGAGATCGCCACAGGATTGGACTCGTTGCGCCGTTTGGCCGAAGAAGTAATCGGCGCGCGGCACTCCGAGCCCGAAATTAGGAAAGCTGTAAAGAATTCGGGCATTATGCCTGGTTTGGAAGATGAAATCATTTCCCGCTTTTTTTAATTGCGAAATTAAATTATTTTTGCGTCAATTATTAATAAACTTATAATAAACTAAGGAAAAGAAAGAGCATGAAAAAAACGCTTGTCTTCGCAATAATAGCGCTATTCGCATTGAATTGCGCCGCCTTCTCTCAAAAAACAAAAACCAAGAAAAATGCCCCGAAGAAAACGACGGCTACATTAAAAAGAATTGAAACTCCTAGAATAAATCCATCAATAAAAGGAAAAAATCAAGTGGAAAGACCTCTTTATGAAATAACCGTTTCGCAAAACGGCGTCGAAATGGGCAAGATAATGCTCGAAACTTACACGGATTTAGCGCCACTGCACGCAAAAAATTTCGATTCCCTGGTCTCCGTTAAATTCTACGACGGCACCGCGTTCCATCGCGTCATCCCGGGCTTTATGATCCAGGGCGGCGACCCCAACTCCCGCGAAGGCGACCGCGCTACGTGGGGCATGGGAAGTCCCGACCAGACTAGGGTTCCCGCCGAGTTCAGCGCCACCTTAAAGCATAAGCGCGGCATACTTTCCGCGGCGCGCACGCCGGACCCGAACAGCGCGACCTCGCAATTCTTTATTTGCCATGCGGACATACCTCACTTAGACGGCCAGTACAGCATCTACGGCGAAGTCGTCGAGGGCATGGACGTTGTGGATAAGATAGCGAACGCTCCAAGAGACGCGCGCGACAATCCGAACGATAAAATATCGATGATGATCAAGCGAGTAAAATAGCTCTACTATAGCCCGCTTCGGCGGGCTTTTTTTTGTTGTAATTGAGAAAAAATGTTTATTTTACGTCGCTGAATTTACTATAAAACCGTTTTATGAAGAACTTCCGCTTATTTATATATTTCGCTATTTTCGCCGCCGCCGCGCTCGCATACGGGTGCGGTTCAAGCAAGCCGTTACCCGCGCAAAAAGCCGGCCCTTCCCAATCGTTGGATAGCGAGGACGATTTGGCGCAATATTATGTCGATTCCGTCTATCTCGCCAGTTTAGCCAGGGAGCATGTAATTGCCGGGGCGACCTTCGAGCAGCAGGGCAAGTATGCCGAAGCCGCCATCGAGTACCAGCAGGCGGCAAAGTACGTACGTTCGCCCGATATTTACTTCGCTCAGGCAAAGGCCTTCCGTTTACTCGGCAAGCCCGACCTCCTACGGGACGCTATTAGCGACGCCCTAAAGCTTGACTCCAACTATACCCCTGCGATTGAATTACTGGCATGGTCCTACCTGGAAGAAATGGACGTTAAAAACGCGGAACCTGTATTACAAAAATTAATTTCTTTAGAGCCCTCCTACGATAATAAATTAGCGCTGGCGGAGCTTTATCGGTACGATAACCCGGAAGAAGCCATTAAAATATACGAGGAAGTCTACGCCAAAACAAAGCGCGGGGACGTCAAGGACGCGCTCTTCGCGCTTTACCAGGAGCGGGGCTTTATAGATAAAATGACCCGCTTCGCGGAAAAGCTATACAATGAATCGCCAAACGATCTAAATGAAGCCGGCAGGTATGCGGACGTGCTGATCCGGTACCGCAATTACGACAAAGCGGCGGAAGTAGTGGACACGCTGCTCGCGCGGAACCCCGACGAAACTTTGGCCCCGTATTTCGATTACTTTATTAAAACGACGCTGGAGGACACGACCGACCAGGCACGCAGCTTCCTGCTACGCGTCGCGCGTTCGGCTGCGAATAGGTTTTCGGAGCAACCGGAAATAAATTCGCTATCGGGATATATTTTCGAAGTCAACAGGGACAGCGCGCGCGCGGAACGCATCTTTTCCGACGTCGCTGCGACGGAGGACGCCACGAGCGAGTACGAGCTGCAATACATTAATTTCTTTAGACGGCACGCCGATTCCGCGCGGGCCGAGAACCTATTCCTCGAGTATTCTCGGCGATTCGAGCGCGACGAACCATTCCTGCTCTCCTACGTTTATTACCTTGTCGACGGCGAAAGATTTAACGAATCTCTTTCGCTCGTAAAAAAATTATTAACTATAGCTCCCGACAGCCTTAATTTTACCCTCCTCTATGCCGATATTACGAATAAGACGGGCGACTACGCTCTGAGCGATTCGCTTTACGAATCGATACTTCGCGCGGAACCATTTAACGCGATGGCGAATAATAATTTCGCTTTCGCCCTGGCCGAGCGCGGGATTGACCTCCGGCGGGCGCTTGTAATGAGCGGAACGTCGCTTTCCGCCGACCCGGAGAATCCTTACTACCTCGACACGTACGGCTATATTCTCTACCGAATGAGCAAATACGAGGAGGCTTTGGACTATCTGACCCGCGCGGCGAACGCCCGGCCCGATTCCTATGAAGTATACGAGCATTTGGGAGACGTCTACGCCGAGCTCGGAAAGCGCGATGAAGCCAGGGAGAGCTTTAATCGAGCCCTGCTGCTAAAGCCCGACGACGAGCGTATAGCCGAAAAATTAAGAAAAGTCAAATAATATTTCATTTCCTCCAAACTTGTGGCAAAGCAATTGCTAATAAATTTCCGGAAAGCTATAATTAGTAATACCTAGAACACGCGGAATAAATTTTATGTTTGTAATAATCGGTTTAAGCGTCGTAGTCGTAGCGCTTATAAGCGGCTTCTTAATGGCGGGCGGCAATCTCCTCACGCTGCTGCAATACTCCGAATTTATTATTATCGGCGGCGCGGCGCTCGGTTCTCTCCTTATCGCCAATCCCTTGCCCACGCTAAAGAAAATTATGGCCGGGGCTATGGGCACGATCAAGGGGGCCAACGTCAACAAGGATAGTTACGTCGAGTTGCTCAAGCTGCTCTACGAACTCTTCCAGTTCGCTAAGCGGGAAGGCCTTATCGCGCTCGAGCAGCATGTAGAGAATCCGCAGGAGAGCATAATACTAACCAGATATCCCAGCTTTCTCGCGAATCATCACGCCGTAGAATTCCTCTGCGACACTCTTAAGGTCGTACTCTCCGGCGGCGTGCCCGCCCACGACCTCGAGGAGCTAATGGATATAGATCTCGACGCGCACCACGAGGAGGAATACGTCCCCTCCTCCGCTCTGCAAACTATGAGCGACGCATTTCCGGGGCTCGGTATCGTTGCGGCGGTGCTTGGAATAATCGTAACGATGGGCTCTATCAACGCGGGCGCAGAAGCCGTAGGGCATCACGTCGCCTCCGCGCTCGTCGGAACGTTCCTCGGCGTGCTCCTCTCCTACGGCTTTGTCGGCCCTATCTCGAAGAATATGGAAAACGTAGCGCGCAAAGAGAGCAAGTACCTCGTCTGCATTAAGAGCGCGCTGCTCTCCTTCGCAAAGGGAGCCCCGGCGATGGTCGCCATCGAATACGGTCGGCGAGCGATCGATCCTGAAAACAGGCCTACGTTCAGCGAAACTGAAGAAGCCGTTAAGAAACAGCAGTAAAAGGCGGGAAAATGGCTGAAGATCATCAAAACGGGCTGAGCGAGCAGCCGATAATAATTAAAAAAATTAAGAAGGGAGGCCATGGAGGTCACCACGGCGGCGCCTGGAAGGTAGCCTACGCGGACTTCGTCACGGCTATGATGGCTTTCTTTATAGTTATGTGGATACTTGCCTCCAGCGAAAAGGTAAAGGAGTCCGTCGCAGCTTACTTCAAAGATCCCGGGGCCTTTAGCTATATAACGGGAAAAAGGACGGTCCCGATAGATCTTAACCTTCAACCCGAACGCAACAAAGGCGCGGGAAAAGGCCAGTTTACTATCAAATTTGACCAGGAAATGGCGGACACCCTAACCGCTAAAATGCAAGCTAAAGCCAAGCAGGACAGCGCTATTGCCGCCGAACGCGTTCGCACGCTCGGGGAGGAGCTCGGCAAACGTTTCGCCCAGATGATGCAAGAGAAGCCGGAGCTTAAAAATATACTCTCTTCCATCAAAATTGAAATAACGAACGAAGGATTACGTATAGAGCTAATCGAAAGCAGCGAATCGCTGTTCTTCGAGATCGGGAGCGCGATAGTCCGCAAGGAAGCTCGCGAAGTACTGGCGCAATTGGCACGGGAAATAGGCAAGTTGCCGAACAATGTGGAGGTCGAAGGACATACCGACTCCCGCGCGTATTCCGGCAAAGCGGTGTACTCCAATTGGGAGCTATCCTCCGACCGCGCGAATTCATCCAGGAGGATACTGGAATCCTACGGATTTTGGGAAGGGCAGATAGTAAAAGTAACCGGATTCGCCGATCGTAGATTGCGCAACGCTGCAAATCCGTTCGACGTAGCGAACCGAAGGGTCAGCATATTGATAAAACAACTCTCCAGCAAAGATTTTTTACCAAAACTTGAAAAGGCCGAGGCGCTCGATGGAAAGCGAGGATAATAAAAGATTTACTTTTCTGGTAGTCGACGACGATCAGTCAGTTAGCATTACTTTGAAAAAAGTATTGGAGCTGGACTTCCCGCAGGCCGGCGTTATAACGGCCGGCGACGGCGCCGAAGGCTGGAATATAGTAAAGGAGCGCAAGCCTGAAATAGTTCTTTGCGATCTCTCTATGCCGCGCGAGGACGGCATGCAGCTTTTGGCCCGCATTCGGAATCAAAAGAATCTGGAAGGCATATTTTTCATAATGATGACCGGCAACACGGACAATAACGCCCGCGTGGAAGCCATGGCGCGGGGCGCGGACGACTTCCTGATCAAGCCGATTATGACCGATATGCTTCGCGCTCGCATTAATTCCGCGCTACGCATTATAAACATGCAGGCGCAGTTGCTCGAAGAGAATAAAACGCTGCAGAACCTGGCGGACGAATTAGAAAAATATGCCCAGGATATTACTAAGCTCGCAGTTAAATTTATGGACGCCCGCATACCGAACTCCTTCGATTCGCTCAGGCGTATAGCCGAAGCTTCGGTATGGATCGCGCGGCAGCTTAATAAATTCGACGAGCAGGAACTGCGCGAAATCGAGGTTGCGGCTTATCTATCGCAATCGGGCAGACTCTTCTTGCCGGATAATCTGATTAAGACCCCCGTGCTCACGGACGGGCTCCCCACATCGCCCTTGATGTACCAGGTGCCTGTGGCAGCTCGCGATATCGTAGCCAGCATAAGGCGATTCGAGAACGTTGGGAAAATAATATATCATATTTATGAAAACGTGGACGGCACGGGCTTCCCGGAAAGATTAAAGAGCTGGCAAATCCCGCTTCAATCACGCATTATCCGCGTCCCGCTCGACTTCGAGGACCATCGCAAGCGCAGCGGTGAACCGTCCGCCGAGATAATGAAGCAAATTGCGAGCAATTCTAATAGGTTCTACGACCATCGCGTGGTTATACTGCTCGATCAGTACCTTTTTTCTGTAGTTAAAGAGGATTCCGATCCCAACCAGAACGCCGTTCTCCTGAGCGATCTCGTCGCGGGAATGCTTTTGAAACGGGACATCGTGACCACCTCGGGCATGAAGCTAATGCCGGCTGGCGCTATCCTAACGCAAAAAACGATCGAGCGCCTGCTCAGCCATAACTCCAGCGATCCGATCCTGGGCAGCGTCTGGGTGAAGAAGTAAGAGAACATTACGCGCAAACTGCTGGAGAGGGAGGAATCAGTCATCCTCGCGCACACGAGGATCCATACTGTCCGAACCGGGATTAACCTGATTTATATGATTTAATTGATTAGCAGGATTAAATATTATTACTAAGAAGCGCAAGAGCTTGAAAGCGGTGACTTGGTCCTCGCCCCAAGAGGGGCTATCTTTGTACAGGAAATATATTGAGCAGCGCGTAAGCGCTAGTAAATAGAATGATCTGTCACTCTGACGAGCGGAGCGAGGAAGAGTCCAAAGGATTCTTTTAAATGAGTAAATGTTGGTTTATATAATCAAATTCAATTACTCATTACCCCAGAGGCGTTACAGTTTTGTAACGCGAAGCGCACGCCGCCTACCTCTTCCCCGCGGCATCGCCGCGGCGGGGGAAAGAATAGAAAATGCGCGTTTCTATAGACATTCGAATCCTTCGGATTCGTTGAGAGTAAATCGATATATTCAGTAGAGCGTCATTTACAAAAACGCAATCCCGCTAATCCGCCTAATCCTTTAAATCCTGGTTCAGGCAAAAATGGATTCCGCGCTTCGCTTCGGAATAACCCATCTTATATATGATTAAGCGCTTACTCGTTATTCTGATGATTTGCTATACAAAGATAGCTCCTCGGAGGAGGCTAGGTGGAGAGTCATGATTAAATATCCTCTTTTCAACTGTATACTGAGTTTAACGGTTACGCCGTTTTGGATAGAATCATCAACTTTTCTTCCGTTAGCCGCCCTTTCTTAATGAGTTTATCTCCGCTTTGCCTATTCTCTGCCTCGCTATCTCGACGATTATCCGCAGGCGGGGGTAGCTTATTTCAACCGCCGTTTTTTGCTTTACGTCGAAGAGCTTAGCGTAGCGGTTCTTCCTAAGATAATTCAATACGCGGCGGTATTCGGGTTCGTCGGCGAAGAGCGAAAAATCGAGTTGGTAGCCCGACTTAATAATCTCCTGTAACTTAATTGCAGCGTTGGCTTCGTCGCCGAAATAGACCTTAGCGACGGCTTCGAACGGGGCTCCGCGCTTTAGTTCTTCGACTGCCTGCTTCTCGAGGTCCGAAAGCGTTATCCTTTCCGGGGCATTTTGTCGGGGTTCGCCGTCCCCGCGGCGTTCGAGCTCGCGCTCTATCATCCACTGCAGCTTGCCGTAATCCATAGAGTCCGGTTACTCTTTGCAGGAAGAGCAAGCGTCGCAATTTCTCTTAGCGTCCGCCTCGCCGAAATAATCCAAAATAAATTTCCTCTTGCAGGAAGGCGCGGTCGCGTAACGCAGCGTCTTATCGAATCTCAGCTCGGCTTCTCTCTTGCCCGACTCCAACCTCGAAAGGTCTATCGGTAGGTCCTCGAATCGCGTTCCTACGTACGGAACGGAGTATTGAGCCTGCGTCTCGGAGGAGAATATGTTCATCAGGCCGTTAAATTCAAGCGAACGGATCGCCGCCAGTAATGAGTCTATTGGCACGTCGCGCTTGTAGGCGATTTCGGCAAGGTCGAGAGTAAAATCTTCGCGGAGCGTTCGCCTGTTCAGTGAGCGCAAAAGCGCCTCCATACCGTCTTTTCTCTCCCCCGTCAACTCGTAATAGAACTTTCTCAGGTCTTCTTCAGTAGCGGTAAAGGAGGCTCCGACCGTCTTTGGAGCGTAGGACTTAATTAAAGCCCCGGCCCGTGCGAGCGCGCGCAAACCGGATTCGACTTTGAACTGCGGAATATTGAGCTCTTTAGCCAACGCGGCGGGTTCCGGCGCGATTAAGCTTTTTGATCCGGGCGCGGGGAACTTCAGCGCGCCGTAATAAACCTTCGCAAGCTCGCTACGCTGCGGGAAGGAATTGTCGATGAAATACTTCTGGAGGAAATAGTCGTCGCCCGAATAGAGCAGCATGCAAAGACTCTTTTCGCCGTCGCGCCCCGCTCGGCCAGCCTCCTGGTAGTAGGCCTCGAGCGAGCCCGGCGCGGACATGTGTATTATAATCCTGACGTCGCTCTTGTCTATTCCCATTCCGAACGCGTTCGTAGCGGAGATAATTCTAATCTCCCCGGAAATAAATCTATCCTGCACGCGCCGCCTGCTCTCGGGGTCGAGCCCTGCATGATAGCTTTCGCAGGCGTTGCCCATTTGCGTCAGGCTCGCGGCGACTTCCTCGACGCGCTTGCGCGAGCCGCAATAGACTATGGCGGAGCCTCCGCCCGCAGGCAATAGCTTTAGCGTTTTCGCGGCGACGAGTATCTTGTCCCTGTTCTTGACGTACCGGGCGGAATAGTAGAGATTCGCCCTGTCGAAACCCTTAACGAAGACTTTCGGGGAGCGCATTTTAAGGTTCGTCATTATATCCTCGCGCACCTCGGCCGTAGCCGTAGCGGTAAGCGCGAGTATAGGTATCCCGGGCAATATCTCGCGTATTTGGGAAATATTAAGATACGCCGGTCGGAAGTCATGGCCCCATTCGCTTATGCAGTGCGCTTCGTCGACGGCGAGAAAAGAAATTTCAAGGGTGGGCAGCGCGCTTAGGAACGACGGGCTTTCGAGCCTCTCCGGCGCGACAAAGAGCATCTTATACCTGCCTTGCCGGGCGGCGTCGAGCGTTTCGAATATCTCCGCGCGCGTTAGAGAACTATTAATAAAAGCCGCTTCAATGCCCAATTTCTCAAGCGAATCGATCTGGTCCTTCATTAAAGCGATAAGAGGGGAGACGACGAGAGCCGTACCCGGGGCGGCGAGAGCCGTTAATTGATAGCACATGGACTTGCCGCCGCCGGTAGGCAGCACGGCGACGACGTCCTTCCCGGAGAGCGACGCTTCAATTATTTCGCGCTGCCCGGGGCGGAAGGAAGAGTACCCGAACCGCTTTAATAGTATTTCATCGAGAGTGGCATTCATAGGCGGCAAAACTATGAAATTAAAGGCAAAGTTCTAAATGCCGGAAATCTCTTCCTCAAGCTGTTGCCGGTTAAAGAGTTCCGAGTACTTGCCGCCGAGCTGCATTAGCTCGTCGTGGGAGCCTTGCTCCACTATGGAGCCGGAGTCGAGCACTATAATATTATCCGCATTCTTAATGGCGGAAATACGGTGGGAAATAATGATAGTGGAACGTTTTTTCATCTCATCGGCAAGCGAGGATAGCAGAGCGCTCTCCGTCTTCGTGTCGATCGCTGAAAACGCGTCGTCTAAGATTAATATCTTAGGATTACGCAGAAGGGCGCGCGCAATAGACGTCCTTTGCTTTTGCCCGCCCGAGAGGGTAACTCCGCGCTCGCCGAGCATTGTGTCGAATCCCTGCGGGAACGTCAGGACCTCGTCGTATAGCTGCGCTTTCTTCGAGATCTCGACTACTTCTTCTTTAGTTGCTTCAGGCGCGCCGAATTTTATATTGCCTTCGATCGTATCGGAAAACAGGAAAGTTTCCTGGGTTACGAAGGAAACGGCATTGCGGATAGCGTTCTTCGGGATGCTATCGAGCGGTTTGCCGTCAATGTAGATCGCGCCGGACGCGGGTTCGTATAGCCTTGGGATGAGCGAAGCGAGGGTGGATTTGCCGCTGCCGATAGAGCCGGTAACGCCGAGCGTTTCTCCGGGCTTAATTGAGAAGTTTACATTCTTTAGAGAATCGACGACCGCCCCGTCGAACCTAAAGGATACGTTTCGGAATTCGATTGCTCCTTCGATATTGGGCTTAATTACGGGCGCGACAAGCTCTCCCGAGTCGTCAGAGGAGTCAAGCAGCTCGCCGAGCCTTTTTGCGGACGCGGCCGCCCGCCAAACGAGGTTAGTTACCCAACCAATCGCGGCTACGGGCCAGATAAGCAAGTTGATATAAATAAAGTATTGAGTCATCTCGCCGATCGTAGAGGCGCCGTTAATTACCTTCCAGCCTCCGTAGGCAAGCACAAGCAATTGAGCCACGCCCACGAGCGCCATGAACAGCGGCATCGCGACGGATTCTATGCGCGCGAGCGTAAGGTACCTATAGTAGTACAATTTGCTCTCCGCCTTAAACTTTGCGCGCTCGCCCGCTGCGGCTTCATACGCGCGTACGACTCGCACTCCGCCGATTGATTCCTCGGTGGTCCTGGTTAGCTCGGCAAATTGGTTTTGTACGCCAAGAAAGGCCGCGTGCACTTTCTTGCCTACGACGTAGGTAGTTAGCGCAAGCAAGGGCAAAGGCGCCAGGGCGACGACGGTTATTTCAGCGTTGATCTGCAGCATGAAGTATAGCGCGAAGGCGAAGGTGGTAAGCGTGTTGGCGCCGTACATTATCGCGGGACCCAGGAATTCGCGCGCCGCCGGTATGTCGTTCGTAGCGAGCGACATCAGGTCTCCGGGCGATGTTTTGGAATAATACGCCATAGGACGGCTCGATGCGGCGAAAAGCAGGTCCTGTCGCAGATCGTATTCGATAAGTCGGGAGGCGACTATAATGGTGCGACGAGTTAAGTACATAAACAAGCCGCTGCCGGCCGTCAATGCGATGAGAATCGCAAGGCGATACAGTATTTGATTTTCAGAAAAGCCGCGGGAAGAAATCAAATCTATGGCTTCGCCGACTACGCGAGGGGCGTAGGTCGAGCATAAATTCGATATCGTTACAAACAGAAGCCCTGCATAGAGCATCTTTTTGTAACGGAAAATATATGGTAAAAGTCTGCGAAGCTCTTTCATATCATTGTCTTACCGGTTACGCTCAGCTGCTTCCGCATAAAAAAAGCCGCGCCGGCAGTATGCTTAAAGCAATTGGGTATGAGCATTTTAAACATACCGCCGGCGTGGCGACTGCAAAATTACGCAATTGTCACGTCATTACATAAATAAACGTCTTGAACCGTGTTTAAAAGTTTTACGCCCTCTTCCATCGGTCTTTGGAACGCCTTTCGGCCAGCTATGAGGCCAGTTCCGCCGGCGCGTTTGTTGATAACGGCAGTGGTTATCGATTCGACGAAATCGTTCTCGCCGGAAGCTCCGCCGCTATTGATGAGACCTGCTTTACCCATAAAGCAATTGGCCACCTGGTAGCGACAGAGGTCTATCGGGTGCTCGCTAGTAAGCTCGGTGTAGACGCGCTTGTCGATCTTTCCATAGGAGGAATTACCCATATTGAGAGCGGTGTAGCCGCCGTTGTTTTCGGGCAATTTCTGCTTTATAATATCCGCCTCGATCGTAACGCCCAAGTGATTGGCCTGGCCGGTCAAATCTGCCGACGCATGATAATCCTTTTCCTTCGTTTTGAATCCGGGATTGCGCAGGTAGCACCAGAGCACGGTACCCATGCCGAGCTCGTGAGCGCGGGCGAAAGCTTCCGCGATCTCGACTATCTGGCGCGAAGCGTTGTCGCTTCCGAAGTAAATGGTCGCGCCGATCGCGGCGGCGCCCATATCGTAGGCTTGCTCGACCGTTCCGAAGAGGATTTGATCGAATTTATTTGGATATGTCAAAAGCTCGTTGTGATTGATCTTTACTATAAAAGGTATCTTGTGCGCGTACTTCCTGGAAACCATGCCTAAAACGCCAAAAGTTGAGGCGACGGCGTTGCATCCGCCCTCGATCGCCAATTTAACTATGTTCTCCGGGTCGAAGTATATAGGATTCTTTGCGAAGCTCGCTCCTGCGGAGTGCTCGATACCCTGGTCTACGGGCAGGATCGATAAATAACCGGTGCCGGCCAGCCGGCCGTGGTTGAACATCCATGCAAGATTGCCAATAACTCGGTTGTTGCGGTCCGACCAGGCGTAAACGTCGTCTACGAAGTTGGGCGAAGGCAAAGAAATAACTTCTTTCTTGATTTTAGGTTCGTTGAAATTCAACAGATATTCGGCTTTATCGCCGAGCGACTCCGTGATTTTTTCAATCATTTCAGCTCTCCATTAAAAATTTTGTTAACTTAATCTCGTTTGAATTGTCTATAGTTCAATTGAATTATTTCTGAGACGAACTAAATAGCTTTTTAATTAATTTAATACTAAACAAAATAGCGAAATCGAGAAAAATTCGCAATTCAATAAATCTATACTGAACGCCGATGTCTTTAATCAAAAAGTACTTAACCGCTATCGCTTTTTTCATCGTGATTTTTTCTATTAACGCGAAGGCCGAACGTTGCGAGGATCATCAGCTGACGGACGGCTCTTATCCCATTACGTACGCCGGGATGGATACGACTACGAATTGGTGGGCCGTTGCGCAGCCCTTCGCGAATAACTACAAAATGATTATCAACGGTAAGGAGTCCCGCAGCTATTACGACGTGACGGCCCCGATCTTTTCGTCGGACGGAAAGAGGTACGCGTTTTTCGCCAAGGACGGCTCGAGCGTCTGGCTGGTCACCGAGCAGGGCGAGAGCTTGCTCGATGCCGACGATTTCGGCGAGGCGGCCTTCTCGTCGGATTCCCAAACGCTATTGGTCACACGCGTAAAGGGCGGGACGGAGTTTATTGAAAATAACGGTCGTTCCTACGAAATCATTAACAGGACGGGGAAGGTCTACCTGAGCCCGTTAGGCGATCATGTCGCCTTTACGGTTGAGCGCGGCGATATGACCTACCTCGTAGTGGACGGGAGGGAAATCGCAGGCTTCGCGGAGCTGAACCCGATAGGATTTTGGGAGACGGGGGAGTTTATCTACGCGGCAAAAACCGGCTACGGCTACGAGATCTTTCGCGGCAGGAAGTCTTTCGGCGAAAATTACATGTCGGTAAGAGATATTATTGTTAATCGCATGGGAACGGCTTTCGGAGCGATCGTTCAAAAGATGAGCGGCAGGTATTCCTCGTTGGTATATACGGACGAATACTACGCGCCGCTGGAGGGCAGGGAGTACGACCAGGCCGGGTTGCTGGCGCTGCATCCTACGGACGCGCTTATATCGTACACTGCAGAGGAGCAGGGACGCAAGTTCATAGTTTACTCGAGCGTGGAATTAGCGAGCGGGGACTCTTTCGGCGCGCCGCAGTTTACGCCCGACGGCTCCGAGCTTCTCTTCGCAGGATGCGGCATGGACTGCTTCCTGAGCGTAAACGGCATGCAGCACAAAATTTCTGCGGGCATTGACGTAACAAACACCTTCGCACGGGCGCCCGAGAGCTCGACCTTCGCCTACGTGACGGGCTCCTCGCTCGTTGTGCAGGATTTTGCGGACAACCAGCTCTACTCCGGAAAGATGTACGACAAGCTATTCCCGGCGCGCTACAACTCGCGCACGCGCCGCTACGAGGCGCTGGGCCTCATTAACGGCCGGTTATATATGCTGACGTGCTCGGCGTTTTAAACGCCAAATACCGCTGGTATTCAATAAATCCCACGCGCGCCCAGAAGCGGAGGCCCGCTTCGTTTTGCGGCGCGGCGCTTAGCTCCACGCGCTCGTAGCCATGAGCGGCGGCCCAATCCTTCACGTAATCGACGAGGGCCGCGCCGACGCCCTTGCAGCGGTCTGCTGGCAGGACGTACATATCCGTGAGCAAAAGATGCCTCGAGACGCGATAGATCGGCGGGTGGAAATTCTCCAGCCCGCCGACGTATCCTAATAACCTATCTTCGCTTGCGGCTACGACTACGCACGAGGTCGCAATATTTATTTGCTTGCTCATCCAGGAGCGGAACATATCGTCAGCCCCGGGAGCGCGCTCCCAAAAGCAATCGTACTCCGCGTGATCGTCCATGAGCGCGCCCCAGAGCATGAAGATCTGCTCGAGATCCCCAGGCTTGGCCGCGCGTATTTCGTACCTGTCAAGCATATTCATACTTACGCTTAATTCTTAATAAATTTCCTGTATATCGTGTTCTCCCCGACCGTTATTATAGCGCTGTAAGTCCCCGGGAAAAGGGCGGCGGTCGGAATTTCTAGCTCCTGGTTCGCGTTTGCGTTTATTTCTCTTACGAGCGCGAGCGAGCCGGCTTCGTTATAGATCTCGATCCTAAAGACGCCGGAGAATTCGCCCGAGTTGAAGCGAACGCTCGCAGCGGTCGGATTCGGGAAGAGCGTGACGGTTGCCTGCGCGTTTGCATCCTCGACGTAATTGAAGTCGCCCATCTCGAATGCGTAGTGGATCCCGGCGCCGAAGTCGCTATTGAAAGTTTTAACGACTTTTCCGCTCGCGTTCTCTATCCTAACCGAACCCGAACCCTGGTCGGGGAACGCCCAGTAGCTCAGGCCGTAGTGGTATTCGTCGTCGAATTGGAACGTGTAGCATCCCTTTTGGAAGTTTAGCTCGTGGCGGTAGAGCTTGCCCGCGGAAAGCGCGTTATTCTGTACGACGGAATTCCCGGAAGCGTCGGTAACTTTATAGGAGTAGCCCTGGCCGCCCTGCCTCTGGTTCATCTGTACGACGAGGAAGAGCTTCTCGTTGTAGAAGTCGTGGAGCCTTGCGTCGGCGACGATACGGTTGTTGGTTAAGTTCTCGTCGTCGACCCCGTTTGCCTGGAGGGCTTTTACTTCGAATTTCTTCTTATCGCCGCTCGACCAGAATAGGGTGGATTCGATAGGCAATTCCAACAATTCCTTGCTAAAGGGTTCGAGCGAACCGGTCCAGACGTACTCCAACGGGGAGCCGCCAAGCGGGTTATATTGGAACTTCGCCGAAGTCAGCTTCTTCGAACCTGCGTTGCGGATCTCGATCCAGGGATTGCCGCAGAAGGGGTTCAGCCTGGAGTAATACGGGTCGGCGTTAGGACGTACAACCTCGATTATCTCGACGTCGTTCTCGTTCTTTGTTTCCTTGTATTCTATTAAGTCAGCCAGGAAAATGTAATTGCCGCCGCCCATGCCCGGGTTGTCCTGCGGAACGGGAGTAATTTTATAGCCGACGGTAACTGCGCCGTTCTTTATGTATGGCGTTAAGTCGAACTCGTAATCTTTTACTTTATCGCCCGGGCACCAACCTTCGCGAGCCCCCGGCCAGGTTCCGCCCTGCGGGAAGACTGGGTTGTTCGCGCAGTCGTTGTCGAGGAATATCTTAAATGAATATCTCTTTTCGCCGTCGACGTAGAGCATGTGGTCGTTGTTCTTCCATTCGCAGCAGTGCGGGAAGCTGCCGTCGTTGGAGTTGTGGCCGTGACCGGTCAGGCGGAACTTAATCTTAGCGGATTTAGTTCCTTCGGCTAATTGGATAGTCGTATCGCGAACTGCAGTTCCGTCGCTTAAGTCCTTATAGGATATCGAACGAAAGTCGCCCCAAACGTGGTCTATCTTGTTTACTTCGCGCGGTTGCTCTCCCTCGATAAAGAGGAACTTCAGATCGATCAATTCCTGCCAGTTGCCTGCGGAAAGCTCGACGTCGCCCTTTAGGTAGGGAGCGTAGTCCGTTACGTCGAACGTCCAGGTAAAGCCCGTCGGGCCGAGGTCAAGTCCAATCCCGTATGGCGTAATATATCGGCCGATCTCGTGATCCTTGTAGACTTGGTACGGCTTAGATTGGTAGTTTTTTGTTTCGTTATAAAGCGTGGTAGTCGCTGCATGCGCGTCGCCGTTATGCGCTACCCCGTTGGTGTCGATCGTTACTGACGGCCGGGCCGGGTAAGCGTAAATTATGTTTTTTCTAACGACGATGGAATTATCCGAATCCAATTCCTCGATAGTGATCGGGGCGACGGGGATTTGCTTTTCTTCGACTGTCGTAGAATAAGTTATTTCATAATCTCCCTGGTAGAGCTCCACCGCGGGCGCCGAATTGAGAAGCTCGCCGGCGCCGGAGATCTCCCCGGAAACGCCTGCGTGGACGTCCGGCGCGCCAACGAGGATGCCGTCGAATTCGCCGGTTTTCCCGTTCTTTATTTTGTGATCCTTTTCCTCTTCCATATCGTACGAAGCGATCAAACTTGCGTTGTTGGGATGCGAGGCGTCGAGAGGCTTATTCATATAGCTATTTAACGCGTTTTCGCTAAGCGCGTCGCTCCAGAACCGCACGTTGTCTGCGGCGCCGAGCAGGTTGGCCGAGCCGTTTACGGCCGAGGATATAGTGAGATGGCTTTCGGATGCGGGCGTATAATTCCTGATCGTGCCTTTAAAGTCCAGTTTAACCGGCTTGCCGTTAACGTAGAGCTTTAGTTTTTCATCGTTCGTAGCTTTAGAGCCGTCGAATACGTATGCAATATGCATCCATGAATCTACGTAGGCCGCGCCTTTCGCGATGCCGTAGGAGGCGTAGGAGGCGTCGCCGAGCGTAAGAATTATTGCGCCGTTCGGGCCAATTCTCATATTGAATGCGTCGCCTTTGTCAAATATCCTGCCCCCGTCCTTAAGCTCCTTAAATTTAAAAGCGCCTTCGGCGGTAAATTTATTCAATGCGTCGACTTCCGGCTTTGAGCCGAGGTCCGCCCAATCGCCCGTCGCGTCGAAGTTCAGGCTATGGTCTCCGCCGACGGCGATGACGGATTTGGCGTCGCTCGCCGAAGCTAATTTTATCGAAGAGCCTTCGTCTAAATCGTAGGCAATTTCTATTAAAAGATTCGATTTTCCGTCCCAATCATAGGCGGGGGAGAGCAGGAAGTAAGGATTTAAGCTGTCCGCCGCGTTGAAGTACCCGGAGTAGTACGGAGCGTCGTCTACCAAAGTCAAGGCGGAGACCACTTTGGAGAGAGATTTCTTTATACGAATTGTAAATTCGTTCTTCGCCCCGGATAGCATGCCCACCGGTATTTTGATCTTCGCTATCTTGCCGGCCGCCAGACCTTTGGCGAGCAATGCGTCTTTTGTAATAATAAACTGGACCTTGCCCGCTTTTCCCGCGCGGATAATCGCCGAACCCGGCGCGTCGAAGGAAAACGCCTTTTCGGAATTGACTTTAGTTATCTGCGCCGAGCGCCGGGCTATTTGCTTAACGTCGTAGAACGGCGAGCCAAAGTACGGTATGGTGTCCGGGTATGCGACCCCGACGCGGTACTTTTTGTAGTTGACCGTATTGGTCTTGAAGACGCCGGTTGGCTCGTGGACAATATTATAAGTCAGGTAGTCCCATTCGCCGCAGTTGTAGTTGTCGTGCACCGTAGAGGGATCGCATTTAAGCGTATGCAGCATTAGTATCTTGCTGTACTTCGACGGGTCGACGGGGAATTTCCAGACGCCGCGGCGAGTAGTAATTGAATCGAAAGTTAACGTTTGCACCGTCAAAGTGTCGCCCGCTATCAATTCCGTAAGATTGGAAAGCGCGAGGGCGCATGCGCAAATCGCATAAAGTAGTAACTTATTTCTCATAATTAGCAATCGATTGTTGAAAAACCAAAAATAACCTTTTATACTAAATAAAAAAATATTTAGTTTTTTGAAAAACATTGATAAATTTACGGCCTTATGCTTGCGCTTGCACAAGTTAATAATAAAACGCCCAACCCGCGGGAACGGGTTAGGCGAATACAATTTACAAACATTGGAATTAAGCTTTAAAGAGCTTGTCCAATTCAATTAAATGCAGCCTTATGGCCTGTACTTTTTCCAGTTCGTTGTCTATTCTAAGTTTCGCGTCTATTAGCTCCGCTTCCCGTGTCGCATATTGCTCGAGCATCTTCGAAAAGGATTGCGACCCTGGGAAGGCGATCTCCGCGGGGAAGTCGGGCCTTAGCGTTGGCTCGGGGGCCGCTATGGGTTCGTTAATCCCGGGCGCCGGCGTCCCGGGCGCGTTCGAAGCCATTTCTTTTTCCCGCTTATGTTCGGAAGGCTGAGTTGGTTCGGCCGAATGCTTTCTTTTCCTTCCTTTCAGATACCAATTAACGTCCAAACCCATCTTCGATAAGATTGGTAAATATTTTTTCCCATAAACCTGCCCGGTTGGGGAAGTGTGGTTATAGACGTAATTGGGATGCACTCCTAATTCGGCGGCAAACGCGGCCGCGGACTTAAAATTCTCCTTAATCCATTGCTTGAGCCTGGCTTGCGGCGAGCCAAATTCCCCGGCGTCTTTCCTGGTCCTTTTTACGTGGGCTTTTTTCCCGTCAAGCGCTTTGTCGCCTTCGAGATACCATTTGAGGTCAAGCCCAAGCTCTATAAGCTTTTCATTATATTTCTTAGGTATGATCCGATCGCCGCCGGGCAGATAATTATAAAGCGAGCTGCGGTTCATGTCAATTTCGCGGCAAAATTGAGAATCGTTCTTGAAGTTGGATTTGATCCAATGCTTTAGCCTATCCTGCGGGGTATTTATTTGATTGTTTTCTTCGACCTCCGGCGTATCTACGCTCGGAATTTCTTCGTTGGGAATTTCTTCGTTAGGAATTTCTTCATTGGGAATTTCTTCATTGGGAATTTCTTCCAATTGAGCGTCTTCCATTTGAACATTTTTTATTTGAAGATCTTCCGTTTGAATCGTTTCAGCGGGCCCTGTCTCAGCCGCGGTAAATGCGTTTGAATTTGAATCGGGTGAATTCACGGATGTTGGTTCCTCATCTATTGAATTATCGTTAGTAAGCGTCTCTTCGTATGATATTGCATCTATGGCGGGGGGTAAATCAGGCTCAAAACCGGTATCGCTGTAAAGAGGGTCAAGAAATTCTTCCGACGTCTCCGGCGCCAAAGGAGCCGCTTTATCGGGGGTATCCTCGCGAGTTTCGGAAATCCCAGGAATAACTTTGTCCGCTTCAGAAGAGCTTGGGAATATTTCGTCAATAAAAGCGGATTCAGGGTCACTATTCCCGGAATTGAAATATTTCGCTTCAGCTTTCGGATCAGCGTCCGTCGGAGCATCGGCTGGCGGCAGGTCTGCAGGCGGCATATCGCTGGATTTTTCCTTATCTTCCAGGCTTGAATACAATCTAAATCCTTTAAGCTGATCGTCATTATTATCAGCCGGTTGGTCAGGATAATATTCCATCGCATTTCCTTTATGTATGGTTTGAAAAAATTGTGTCTTTGTTCTAATCCCGAAATAAATGGAAAAACTTTACTGGCAGATAGATAATATTCAAAATAATTTAAAAAAGTAGTAAAGAAATTCTACATACTTTTTTTGTAAATATAACTTTTTTTATGAACTTCTAAAACGATTATTTTTATGTTACTGAAGATTAAATAATTATGCCTGTTTGTAGGACTGGCGCCGTAATATTATACTATTTGGCGGAGAAAGACGTTTTTTTAGGATAATTCAGGATATCAATATGGCTTTTTTACCCTCCAGGTACGGATATATTAAAATTGGAGTCGTAACCCCCGAACTTAAGGTCGCCGACGTAAACTTCAACGCGGATAAAATAATAGACGCTATAAACGAAGGCGCGGGAGACGGGGCGTACTTCCTGCTTTTCCCCGAGCTTGCGGTAACATCGTATACCTGCGGGGATTTATTCTTCCAGCATGAATTAATAGTCGCCTCCGAACTCGCGGTCCTGCGAATTGCTCGCGCCACTGCGGCTACCCGCTCTACCGTAGTATTCGGAGCGCCGCTCGAGGACAGCCGCGGCAAGCTCTTCAATACGGCGGTCGTCGCCTCCTGCGGAAAGATATTGGGCGTAGTTCCAAAGACGTTCCTGGCGAACTACGGCGAATTCTACGAGGAGAGGTGGTTCTCCAGCGACGAGGAGCGCACCAGCAACACGATCTATATCGGGGGCGAGGAAATACCGTTCGGCGCGGATTTGCTCTTCCAAGCTGAGAATTTTCCCGGCTTAATAGTCGGAGCCGAGATCTGCGAGGACCTATGGGCGGTCGTGCCGCCGAGCTTCGATATGGCGCAGGCGGGGGCGACTTTGCTCTTGAATCTTTCGGCGAGCAACGAAATACTTGGGAAATACGAGTACCGCACCCAACTCGTAACTTCTACCTCCGCGCGAGCGATCGCTTGCTACGCTTACGCTTCGGCAGGAATTGGCGAGAGCTCGACGGATACCGTGTTCTCCGGGCATTCGCTCGTGGCGGAGTATGGTACTTTGCTTTGCTCGACTAATAGATATGATTTTAATACTGAAATAGCGTACGCTTTAGTAGACGTCCATAGGCTCTTAAACGAACGCATCCGCAACAATACGTTCGGCCACGGCAAGCCGCGCCGCAGTTATAGATTTATAATGTTCGAAGCGCACGAGAGCGAATTGGATTCCCTCTGCAGGAAGGTAGAGAATTCGCCGTTCGTGCCGCTCGATCCTGGTAAGCGCGCCGCGAGCTGCCGCGAGATATTCTCGCTGCAAACCGCCGGGCTCTGCAAAAGAATTAAGCACATAGGCATAAAGAACGTCGTCATCGGCATCAGCGGCGGGCTGGATTCGACGCTGGCGCTGCTCGTCGCCGCGCGCGCGTTCGATAAGCTGGGATTGGATCGTTCCGGAATAGTCGCGGTAAGCATGCCCGGGCTTGGCACGACCGACCGCACGCGGCGCAACGCCGAAAGGCTTTCGAAGCTGTTCGAAGCGACGTTCAGGGAAATCCCGATAGGCGAGAGCGTATTGAGCCACCTAAAAGATATTGGGCATCCTGAAGGAAAATACGACGTCGTATTCGAGAACGCGCAGGCGCGCCGCCGTACGCACATATTAATGGACATTTCGAACCAGGTTAACGGGATAGTAGTGGGGACGGGCGACCTATCGGAACTCGCGCTCGGCTGGTGCACGTACAACGCCGACCAGATGTCGATGTACAACGTGAACGGGGGCGTGCCCAAGACGCTCGTACGCTACATTGTCGATTGGAGCGCCCGGGAGGAATTTACCGGCGAGGCGAGCGAGGTGCTATTAGACATTGCCGCTACTCCTATTTCGCCGGAACTGCTCCCGGCAAGCGAGAAGGGAGAATTGCTCCAGGAAACGGAAAAGACGATAGGTCCATACAGCCTGCACGATTTCTTCCTATACTTCGGCTTTAGGCTCCAGTTCCCGCCGGCTAAGATACTCTTGCTGGCGCAGTCCGCGTTCGAGGGCGTATACGATAGGAAAGAAATACTAAAGTGGCTGAGAGTTTTCTACCGCAGATTCTTCTTCAATCAATTCAAGCGCAGCGCCATGCCGGACGGGGTAAAGATAGGAACCGTATCTCTTTCGCCGCGAACCGATTGGCGAATGCCGAGCGACGCCGAGCCGCATTTGTGGCTCGAGGAGCTCGACAAATTGGATGCGGAAGAAGCCGGCCAATCGATAGACAAGTGATAGGCGGCGTATCCTATTTTGATTGTATCTGCAACGCCTTTTTAATTAGGAATTCCGCGGTAATCTCCCCGGGGTTGTCCTCGAGTATCTGGCGGATGCATTTATCCGCAGTCTGGCGACTATAGCCGAGCGAGACGAGCGCGGCGGCGGCTTCCTCTATTATTAAGCGATTCGAGCCCGTAGGAATTAACGCTGTCAGATCGGGCGATTTTACTTTGTCGCGCAGCTCGAGTATAATTCTCTCCGCCGTCTTGGGGCCAATTCCTGAAATTTTCTTAAAAGCGAGCGGATTTCCCATCGAGATGTGCGATTGAAGCTCCTGGACGCTTAGCGACGAAAGAATTGCGAGGGCCGATTTAGGCCCCACGCCTGAAACCGCCGTAAGTAGCTCGAACGCCTCGCGCTCGGCGCGGTCTGCAAATCCAAAGAGGCTCAATGCGTCCTGCCTGAAGAGCAGAATTGCATAGAGTTTCGTCTCGGAGCTCTCCAGGGGAAGCGCTTCCGCCGTAGTGAGGGAGATTGCCAGCCTGTACCCGACGCCGTTGGAATCGATTACGGCGTGCGTTTTTGCCTTTTCAATCAGCTTGCCCTTTATAAAATCAATCATTTTCAGCGCCCCATGTTTTGTTCTTGCCCGGCTTTGCGTCCGCCCCGGCTATTAATATGACGAATTCGCCCTTTAACGAGCTTCTCGCCGATAGTTCTTTATTTATTTCCGCGACCGAACCGCGAATAAATTCCTCGTGCAGCTTAGTCAATTCGCGGGCGCAGACCGCCTGCCTTGCCCCAAGCCCCGCCGCCTCGAGCTCTGCGAAAAGCGTCGCGACCTTGTGCACGGATTCGTAGAGTATCGTCGTTTCCGTTTTAGCGATCAACTGGGATAGGAACGTCTTTCTGCCCTTTTTAGCGGGGGCGAACCCGAGAAACGTAAAGGAATGCACGGGAAGCCCCGAGGCGGAGAGGGCAGTTATAGCGGCCGTAGCCCCCGGCAGGGGAATAACTTTTACGCCCGCTTCGATAGCGGCGGCGACTAGCCTGTAGCCGGGATCGGAAATTGAAGGCGTTCCCGCGTCGCTGATAAGGGCGACGGAGGCGCCGCGAAGGATCATATTTACCAGCCCCGCGCTCCGCTCCGCTTCGTTGTAGTCGTGGTAAGCGATTAGCTTTTTAGGCTTTATTTCGAGCGCGGAGAGCAATTGGCCCGAGCGGCGCGTGTCCTCGCAAGCGATGGCGTCCGCCTCCCGCAGCGCCTTCAGAGCGCGCAGGGTTATGTCCTCCAGATTCCCGATAGGGGTGGGAACTATATAGAGCGCCGGCTCGGTTTTGTTCTTTTCATCCGCCATTTTTCTTTCGTCGCCTGATGTCTTTAAAAAAATCTTTAATTAACTGGGAGCACTCCGCCTCCAGGACGCCGCTTACTATCTCGGCGCGGTGGTTGAGCGCCGGGTTGGCCGCGACGTTAGTTACGGAGCCGCACCCGCCCGCCTTGGGGTCGAAAGCGCCGAATACGACGCGCGGTATCCTGGCGAGAACGATCGCGCCGGCGCACATCGCGCAGGGCTCGAGCGTAACGTAAAGCGTCGCGTCCAGCAGCCACTTTATATTCGTCTTCTTCAACGCCTTTTCAATCGCGATAATTTCGGCGTGAGCCGTCCCGTTGCGCTTTTTCTCGACTTGATTATAGGCGCGGGCGATAATTTCCCCTTCGGAAACCAAGACCGCGCCTATCGGGACGTCGTCGTAAGCAAGCGCCCGACGCGCCTGCTTCAGCGCTTCGCGCATAAATCGCTCGTCGCCGGCGGGAGGCATTACGCGCCGACCTTCGCAAGCCTGGAAATGCCCTCGCGTATGGTTTCCTCGCCCTTCGCGAAGCAGAGCCGCAGCATCGTCTCGCCCTCTTTCGATTTGGAGTAGAAGACCGACGGAGGAATTGTCGCGACGCCGTATTCTTTAATTAATCTGATAGCCGCATCGGAATCGTTCTCGAAAATCCCTCCCGGTATCTCCGCCATTATAAAGTAGCTGCCCTCGGGCTTAATCGGGTTGAACTTAGTTTCTTTGAGCAGCGAATAAATAAGGTCGCGGCGCGAGAGGTAGAGCTCGCGGAAGTCCGGGAGGTAGCCGTCGAGCCTTGAGAAGGCGAACGCCATAGCGTGCTGCGCGGGCGTGTTCACGGCGAAAGTCGTCCATTGGTGCACTTTCCGGACCGCGTCCGTTAAGCTCTCGTTCGCCATAGTAAATCCGATCTTCCAACCGGTCATGCCGAACGTCTTTCCCGAGGAGGAGACGGTTACCGTGCGCTCGCGCATGCCTTCAAGAGAGGTGATTGGAATATGCTTCGCGCCGTCGAACAGCAGGAATTCGTAAACTTCGTCGGAGAGGACTAAGAGATTATGCTTGATAGCCAGCTTCGCGATTATCTCCAGCTCTTCGCGACTAAATACTTTCCCGGTTGGATTGTGCGGCGTATTGACGACGATTAACTTTGTCTTGCTTGTTATTGCGGCTTCGAGTTCTTCGGGTCTGAATGAAAAATCCGGTTTGTGGAGAGTAACGAATACGGCCTTTCCGCCGGCTATTTGCACGTTGGCGCAATAGGAGTCGTAATAGGGCTCGAAGAGAATTACCTCGTCGCCGGGATTAATCAGGGCGTTCATGGCGGAGAAGAGCGCCTCCGTCGCGCCGGCGGTAATCGTTATTTCAGTCTCGGGATTCCAATCAAGGCCGTAATGCTTCTTTTGAACCTCTGAAATCGCTTTACGTAGCGTGTAGATGCCCTGGTAGGGAGCGTATTGATTCTTTCCCGATTTCATAGCGTCGTATGCTTCGTCCATTATCCACGAAGGGCCGTCGAAGTCCGGAAAGCCCTGCCCGAGGTTGACGGCTTTATGCTCGACGGAGAGCGCGCTAATAGTTGAAAAGATCGAGGTCGGCATATTTTTTATACGTTCGGCGTGAAAATCATGCATTAAAAGTATCCATGGAAATAAAATTTACAAAACAACTCAAAATTACCAAAAAGTTGGCGTAATTCAAGAAGATTTTAATAAATTGTTAACGGTTTAATTCGTTATAAGGAGTACTATGGCAATAAAGGCAAACAGATGATATTAGTTATACCCTTGATAGAATTACGTCAGGGAAAGTGCGTGGAAGCCATTCGGGGCGAAACGGGAACGGAACGGCAGTACAGGGATCTTGCGAGCAATCCTACGCAGCTCTGCACTTTTTTAAGAGAGGAAAACGCTAAAACTATCTTTATTCGCGACGGCGATTCGTTCGATACCGGGGATAGCTCGTTGAACTATGCGGCTATAAAGGACATTTGCTCGCGGCTGGACATACCAATACAAGTCTATTCCAATTTCATGTCGCTGGAAAGTTGCGACGAGCTAATAGACGCAGGGGTTTACCGCGTCGTTATAGATAATCCTGAGATAGCTTCGGAAGCGGAAATGCGGAAATTTATGGAAACGCATACTCGTTCGCGCGTCGCTTTTTCCTGTATTTGCGACGGCGGCGTCGAGCGCCGATCGGGCGGGCCGTCTGAAAATCGTTTAAGATTAATAAAATATCTCGGAGCGGAAAGAGTTTATTACTACGACTCAGATTGGGAAAGCGACGAAGACGTATTCGATTCCGTAAGGATTTCTCAGATAGCCTCTGGCATAGGTTTGAGGTTTACCTTAATCGATGCCGTACGCTCGCCAAAAAAATTATGGGAAATTAATTCATTGCAAAAGAAATTCGTTGATTCGGTCGTCTTAGGTAAATCATTATACGAAAACTTTTTCCCTTGCATTAAAATTTGGAGAATGGCGGAGGCCGAATCCTTCTCCAACAATGAGAATAACAACAAGGAGCGTTAAATGCCAAGTATTTATATAGACGGTCAGAAAATCGAAGCCCAAAAGGACCAAACCGTAATCGAAGCCGCATACGCTAACGGGATACAGGTCCCGCATTTTTGCTGGCATCCCGAGCTGAGCGTCGCCGGTAATTGTCGTATGTGCCTTGTCGAGATTGGCATGCCGAAAAAGCTGCCCGACGGCTCTTTTGAAAAAGGTCCCGACGGCGAGGACATCGTCAATTACATGCCCAAATTGCAAATTGCATGCGCGACGCCCGCCACCGAGGGGTTGCGCGTTAAAATAAAATCTGAAAAAGCTAAACGCGCGCAGGAAGCAGTTATGGAGTTCCTGCTAATCAACCATCCGCTCGACTGCCCGATCTGCGACGAAGCTGGGGAATGCAAGCTACAGGACTACGCCTATACGCAATCCCGGGGCGAGAGCAGATTCGAGGAAACGAAGAACAAAAAGCCGAAACGCGTTCTCTGGGGCGACACGGTGGTCTACGACGCCGAGCGCTGCATACTATGCTCCCGTTGCATTCGCTACGCTAACGAGGAAGCCGAGCAACCCGTACTGTCCTTTATTCAAAGGAACGACCACGTTTATATAGAAGTGGGGGAAGGCCAGAAGTGGGACAATCCTTACTCGATGAACGTAATCGAGATCTGCCCCGTCGGCGCGCTTACGAGCGCGGACTTTAGGTTCCGCGCGCGAGTCTGGGAGATGAGCTTTAACGACTCCATCTGCCCGGGCTGCTCCCGCGGCTGCAATATGAAGGTGGGCGTCCGCAGCAATAACGAAGCGCTTAGGCTCAATCCGCGCACGAATATGTACGTTAATAAATACTGGATGTGCGACTACGGACGGTTAACTCAATACCGCTATCTTAACGAAAACAGGGTGAAATTCCCAAGAATAAAGCAAGACGGCGTGCAGGTCGATACAAGCTGGGACGAGATGTTCCTCGGGGCGGCCGATCTTTTGAAAAATTACAGGGGTAACGATATCCTTTTCGTAGCCTCCGCCCGCGCGACCACGGAGGACAACCACGTCCTGAATAAATTCGCAAGCGAAGTCGCCGGCTCGCAGAATATCGCCTTCATTCGCCACATAGACGAAAGCTTCGGAGACGATTACCTGCGCGTGAGCGATATTACGCCTAATTACACGGGGGCTTTCGAGCTCGGGATACCGATGTATACGAAGGAGGATTTCATTAAGAAGTTCGCTCCCGAGCTCGCATCGGGTAAGTATAAGGCGATGTACGTCATGGAGGAAGATTTCTCCGATATGCCGGAAATCATGAGCGCATTGGATAAGTTAGAGCTATTGGCTGTTCATGCGACTAACGACACTGAATTCGCAAAGCGCGCCGATTTGCTCTTCGCCGCTTCGACTTATGCCGAGATAGAGGGCACGTTTATAAATATTGACAAGAGGGTGCAACTCTTCAGCCCGGCCCTGACTACCAACGAAAACTGGCGGCACATGGGTATGAGGCTTGGGCGTTGGGATAAATTCGGCGCCGATAACGATAAGTTCATGCAGCGCGAGGAGCGGCTCTGCCGCCAGAGCTGGGCTATACTAAAAGGACTCGCCAAAGCGATGGGGACGGACTTTAACTTCAAGAACTCCGAAGACGTCTTCGACGATATCGTAAAGAATTACGTAGCGTTTAACGCCATGACCTACGAACTGTTGGAAAAGCACCAGGGATTGGTTTTGAATCGCGGGGATAAGCCCGACCCGATAGTGGTTAACTATGAATCGCATAAGCTGAAACCGGAATAAATTGTGGAATTGGGAAGTATTAATAAAGAATATCAATAATCCGTAAGATTGAATATGAGCGAACTTTGGTGGATAGTAATAGAGACCGTTATCAAAGCCCTGATAATAGTGGGTTTGATCCTGACATCGGCGGCGATTTCGGTTTACCTGGAGCGCAAGATATCCGCGTTCATCCAGAACCGTATCGGCCCAAATAGAGTTGGCCCTTTGGGCTTGCTTCAACCTATAGCGGACGTAGTAAAGCTCTTTTGGAAGGAGGACATAGTCCCGAAAGCCGCGGATAGATTTTTCCATAGCCTGGCGCCAGTGATCACGCTTGGTATCGCCATTTCCGTTTGGGCGGTAATACCTTTCGGCGAATATGTTAACGTCGGCGACCGGGTGATTGAAATGGGAATAGCCCCGAATGTAAATTTCGGCATTCTCTATATCCTCGCTCTTACCAGCGTAGGGGTATATGGAATTACGCTCGCCGGCTGGTCCTCGAACAGCAAGTATTCGCTGTTCGGCGGCTTGCGTTCGGCGGCGCAGATGATCTCCTACGAGCTTTCTATGGGCATTTCAATCCTTGCGATCGTAGTTCTGACCGGTTCGCTATCTTTAGTGGACATAGTGCGCGATCAGCAGGCGTGGGCCGGGTGGCGCTGGAATATATTACTTCAACCGATCGGTTTCTTCATATTCCTACTTACCGCGTTTGCCGAGACGAACCGAGCGCCGTTCGACCTTCCCGAGGCCGAGCCGGAGCTTGTCGGCGGGTTCAATACGGAGTACTCAGGCATGAAGTTCGGTATGTTCTTCCTGGCCGAATACGCTAACATCGCGACGAGCTCGGCAATTATCTCGATACTCTACCTCGGCGGCTGGACGCTGCCCGTTCAACCGGAAGTTCTCGGGTTGGAGCGGGGGACGATACTGCTCGCATTATTAGAATTTTTGGTGTTGCTGATAAAGATTGCTATCCTGATTTTCGTATTTGTCTGGGTGCGCTGGTCCGTGCCGCGTTTCCGCTACGATCAACTAATGAATTTGGGATGGAGAGTTCTATTGCCGCTGTCTTTACTTAATTTCATGGCGACGGCTATAGTGGTTTACTTTTATTATCATTGATAAAAATCAACGAACGACGGGTAATTGAATGAATAATATAAAAAATACGGAGGCGGAGCGACTAACCTTTTGGCAAAAGCTCTATTTTCCTGAAATAATCAAGGGCATGGGATTAACATTCCGCGAGATGTTCAAGCCTAAATTTACCCGGCAGTATCCCGAGGAAAAGTTCGTAGCTCCGGGTTCTTATCGCGGGCGCCCCGTCCTGGTGGAGGACGACGAAGGGGAGCGCTGCGTGGCGTGCGGGCTCTGCTCGCGCGTATGCCCGCCGCTCGCTATCCAGGTGCAGGCGGCCGAGACCGAACGCGGCAAGGAACGGTATCCCGAAGTCTTTGAAATAAATATGCTTCGGTGCATATTCTGCGGGTTCTGCGAGGAGGTCTGCCCGGAGGAGGCAATAGTTATGAGCCAGGACTACGAAATGGTATTTACAAGCCGCGAGGACGCTTACTTAGGCAAGGACAAGCTTTTAACCCCGGTTGCGCAACTGCAATCCAGGCTGGAATTTTTACGACAATACAAAAATTATTAATTATATAATTAATTGAAATTGTAAATCCAAACGCCCACTCTACGATGAGTTGGGCGTTTTCTTTATTAAATTACCCGAAGTCCTTTATTCTTTCTTAGGTTTTAATTAACTTTGCATATTCTGGATAATTGAAGTTTTATGAAAATCAAATTGGAGTATTAATGGAACTTGAACACACAGGCAAGAGCGGGCTGCCGGACAACGCCTACCGCGAACTTGCTCCCGGCGAGGAGTATAAGCCGGTAATGCCCGCGACGGGTCTCTTCGCGGAAGTGACCCCGTGGTCGCTCTTGTGGGGCCTGCTCATGGCGGTCGTATTTTCCGCGGCTGCGGCTTATTCGGGTTTAAAAATCGGACAGGTGCTCGAAGCGGCAATCCCGATTTCAATCATGGCGGTCGGCTCGGCGACGTTCTTTAAAAAGAAGAACATGCTCGGCCAGAACGTAATTATTCAATCAATCGGCGCAAGCTCGGGCGTTATCGTCGCAGGCGCGGTCTTTACTATCCCGGCGCTTTACATCCTCGGACTGCCTGTTAATTTCTTCCAGATCTTTCTTTCGTCGCTCTTTGGCGGCTTTTTAGGCATATTATTCTTAATTCCGTTTAGGAAGTACTTCGTTAAGGATATGCACGGTAAATTCCCGTTCCCCGAAGCTACGGCTACGACGGAAATTCTAATAACGGGCGAACGCGGCGGGGCTCACGCCGGCGCGCTTATCGCTTCCGGCATCATCGGCGGACTTTATGATTTCGCTTTTTCCGCCGTCGGTCTCTGGAATGAAGTATTCACGTCGCGCGTCCTCCCCTGGGGAACCGAGCTTGCGGACCGCGCTAAGATGCTATTCCAATTGAACGTCAGCTCGATGATCTTCGGCTTCGGCTATTTAGTCGGCTTGCGTTTTTCGGCTATTATCACGATCGGTTCGTTGCTCTCCTGGTGGGTACTGATCCCCCTGATCAACGAAATTGGCAATATTGTAGCCGGCTTGGGCGGCTTCGCAAATCCTATCGCGGCTATGCAACCCGAGGCGATCTTCACCGCTTACGTGCGTCCCATAGGTATCGGCGCCATCGCAATGGCCGGCATCATCGGTATCCTGAAATCCTCTAAAGTAATCGGCGCCGCGTTCGGTCTCGCTTTTGGCGGCCTGTTCGGCGCAAAGAAGGCTCATAAAGAAGAAGAACCGCGTACGCAGAAAGATCTTAGTATGACTTATGTAGTTATGTTCTCTCTTCTGACTATACTGGGCATCTTTATATTCCTCGCGACGGGCTTCGAGTTAACTGTTACCCAGGCGATAGTAGCCCTGCTTACTGTCGTTATCGTCTCGTTCCTATTTACGACGGTAGCAGCGAACGCGATCGCCATCGTGGGCTCCAACCCGGTTTCGGGCATGACCCTAATGACCTTGATTCTTTCCTCTATCGTCCTTACGAAAGTAGGTTTGACGGGCAACCAGGGCATGCTCTCGGCATTAATCATCGGCGGCATCGTCTGCACGGCGCTCTCCACTGCCGGCGGCTTTATCACCGACCTCAAGATCGGCTATTGGTTGGGCTCGACGCCGCGAGTTCAGCAGAGCTTTAAGTTCCTCGGCGTTTTAGTTTCCGCGGCTACCGTAGGCGCGGTAATTTTCATATTGAACCAGGCTTACGGCTTCGTTCCCGACGCGACTCACACGCAAACACTCGTAGCCCCGCAGGCGAACGCAATGGCGGCCGTTATCAAGCCTTTGATGTCGCCCAACGCTCAAGTTCCTTGGATGCTTTACTTCGTAGGCGCGGTCATAGCGTTCCTTTTGAACGGCCTCGGCATATCCCCGCTGGCTTTCGCGCTCGGCATGTACTTGCCGCTCCACCTGAACTCTCCGCTTATCGTCGGCGGCTTCCTCGCTCATATCGTTCAAAAGAGCTCGAAGAACCCGGCAATATCCGCCGCTCGCCATCAGCGCGGAACGCTAATCAGCTCCGGCTTTATAGCGGGCGCGGCTATCTTCGGCGTTATCGGCGCGCTCATTCGCTTCTTCGGATTCGACCTCAATATGGGTCTCTATGCGGAAGGCGACGGCGCGGGACAAGTAGTGGCTATATTCGCGTTCTTCGCGATCATCGCTTATATGCTCTGGGACATCTGGCGCGCAAAGCCGGAACACTAAGAGCGCTATTTTATTTAGAACAGGGACGGCTCCATTATTGGAGCCGTCTTTTTTTATTGCCCAATATGTACATTTACTTAATCTTTACCTGAGAATATCAATTATTTTTATTATTTTAATGAAACTTCCAAAGCCATTATAAGAAATAAGTAATAATAAGCTGACTTTATTTGAGGGCTGTGATCGATGATGGAACCTAATGAAAAAATAGATATTAATCGCATCTTTCTTCTTCTCCTAATAGCCTGCATCTTATTGATCCCAACGCTCTTTTTTCCCATTTCCCCGGACTTAACGGTCTTCCTTTACGGAGGAAAAACTATCGCCGAAGGAGGGAATATGTATGCCGACTTTATAGACATCAAGCCGCCCGCTGTTTACTTATTTATGGTTCCAGTTTACAAATTCTTTAGCGGCAGCGAAGTTTTAATACGGCTTTTTGATTTGATTTATCAACTGGCCGCTATTATTTCAATTTTTGTCGTTATTTTTAAAAGGACCAGGGACGGGAGTTTCGCGTGGCTCGCTTCGATTTTTTATGCAATGATTTACGGGGCGACGAGTTACGAAATCGCTTTCCAATGCGAGACCTTCATCGGTCTCCCGTTGATTTGGGCGCTATATTTCATGAGCGGTAAGCCCGCGGCCAGAAGCGCTATAATTGCGGGACTTCTGCTTGGGTTTGCATGCAGTCTTAAGTATTCGCTGGGAATGCTCGTACCGGCATCGTTTTTAATTGTTATTCTTGAAAGCGGGACTGCGTGGGCGAAGCGTATATTGTACTTATCGGCGGGCATAGCTGCCGGTTTTGCGATTCCGCATAGCATTCTTCTTACGGGCGACTCATTCCATGGCTACTTCGAAGCAATGCGCTTCCTGGGCGGTTACGTATCTAATAGCTCCGGCCGCTCGATTTTCGACGTGATTTTTATATTGAGGGTAAGTAGGTTTTATCTCGACCAGGCGTTTTCATACAGCATTTTGGCTTTTGCGGCTATGGGCGTCTATACTGTCTTTGGCGGGAGGCGCAGGGAGTACTCCAATCTTACTATGAGCTCGGTTATTATTTCAATCGCGCTGTGGGGCTCTATAATATTCGAAGCGAAGTACATGAATTATCATTGGATTAGGTTAATAGCCCCCGTAGCGGTCCTGGCTGGAGCCGGCGGCGCCTATTTCTGGAAACGAGTAGCAAATTTAAAATCTTTTAGTATTTATAAAAAAATCGCAACTGCAATTATCCTGATCGCGGCCGTTTATTTTAGCCCCCAATCCGGATTGGCTCGAAATAGTTATTCGGCTTACCTGTGGATAACCTCCCCATCAAGATTTGATTTAAGATATGAGGATAGAACAAGCTACGTCCCACGGAGCCTTTCCGAATGGAAATACGTTGCGAATAGGTTAAAAGGCCGACTCGACGATAAAACGATGATCGTTTCCCACGGCGATCAGCCAATTTATTACTATATGCAAGCAAAGAATATTAGTAAATTTGCGCATTCCGGTTTTTATTTGTCTACAATGGCCACCGATTACTATAAGTCTGGAATCGAACCGGAAATTAAATCAACTAAAGTAATAATTATACGGAGCGATGTCGGGGACGTAAATAACCTTGGAACTTACGATTCCGATTGGAAATTATTCGAAAAGAACCGCCGACTTGCCGAAATCCTTGATAATAATTTTTACCTGGGCTTTGAAACGACGCATTTTAGGATTTTTCTAAGTAAGGATCCCCATCTTTCTTAAATTTTGCAGCAATGGAATTTCTTGTTAAACCGCCTTTTTCATGGCGAAATTAATAGAGCGTTTTATATGAATGAATTAGTTGAGTACAGATCTCCAAAGCTTTGGCATTTTGCGTTATTAGCAGCGCTTTCATTGGCCCTGTTGCTGCCTACCCTCTGCTTTCCAATATCCCCGGATCTGACGATCTTCCTTTACGGCGGGAAAACGATTGCGGAAGGCGGCTCGATGTACGTAGATTTCGTCGACCTTAAGCCGCCTGCGATTTATCTTTTCATGGCGCCGGTTTATACGATCTTCGGCGGCAGCGAAATGTCCATCCGGGTATTTGACATCCTCTACCAGCTTTTTACTGTGCTGTCTTTATTTTACGTCGTGCATAAACGCTCCGAAAATCATATATACGGCTGGAGCGCCGCAATTCTATATTTGGTTCTATATGCGGGATTGCATTTCGCGGCCACCTTTCAGTGCGAGACAATTATCGCCCCGGGGCTCGCCTGGGCGATTTATTTCGCTTCCGGGAAGTCAAATTTAAGGAACGCGGCATACGCAGGCGCTATAATTGGCGTGTGTTCCGGGTTTAAATATACCTTTGGGCTTGTCGCGCTATTTATGTTCTTATGCGAGTTTTCTAAAGAAGGAGAGAAACCATTAAAGCGCGCTATTGTTTTTGGCCTTTCCGCTTTTGCCGGCCTTATTGCGACGCATCTGCCTTTATTAGCCGAGGGCTCCTTCCATGGTTACTTTGGGGCGATGGGATTTCTAAAAGTATACGCTACGTATACTCCGGGGGTTGAAACGGGGCTGAAGCCGCTATTAAAAAATACCGCCAACTACTTCAGCGATAATATCCCGCTATCTTACATCGCATTGATCGTACTGGGATTTTATTACGCCCTTTCCAGGAGCGGCCGCAAGATCGCGCCATTTTTTCTTGAAATTATTGCAACTATTGCGGCGCTCTTTCTTTCCGTGATCGTGGAGGGAAAGTACTTCGGTTACCATTGGACGCGAATGTACGCGCCGCTAATGATGATAGCCGCCCCAGGAGTCGGCCTGGCCTATAGCGCCTTAAAGCGATTTAGGGCGTTCGATACCGCGAAGATCGCGATAATTATTACCTTGATGGGCGCGGGAGTTTTATTTAGTCCCGTATGGAGAATCGCCATTAATTTCTCGAAAGCAAAGGAATACTTTAAGAATCCCTACGCATTCGGCGCGCTCTACGATAGGAGCGAAGGCGCGATTCATAGGAGCTTAAATGAATGGCGATATATTGCAAATTCGTTAAAAAGCAAGATTAGCCGGGACGATCTCGTTCTCATTCTCTCGCATGGCGACCAGCCGCTTTATTATTATTTACAGGCAAATAGAATCGATAAGTTCGCTCACTCCGGCTTTTATTTATCGCCAAAAGCCACAAGGGAATACCAGGAAGAATTTATTTATGAATTGAGGAACGCTAAAGCGTTGATATTCCGCACCGACAAAGGCGACCTCTATAATCTTGGAAGAAAGGAACCGGAATGGGTAGTTATCAGGAATTTCCCGGTAATGAATGGAATAATTACCGCACAATACGAGCAATTCCTTCAAACACCAAATTTTAGGGTACTCATTCGAAAATAAGACTATGAGAAAAAAAATGAAATATTAATTTCATTTGTTAGTCTACTGCTTTAATCGTATTTTTGAATCGGACAAATTAATCTGAAATGGGATATTAGATATGAAGAGAAAGATCATCAGGATAGACGAAGACATATGCAACGGCTGCGGAAATTGCGTTCCGGAGTGCAAGGAAGGGGCAATTCAAATTATAGAGGGCAAGGCGCGCTTAATTAGCGACCTGTTTTGCGACGGATTAGGCGCATGCCTTGGGCATTGCCCCGAGGGCGCGATAACGATCGAGGAGCGGGAAGCCGAGCCGTACGACGAGCGCAAGGTAATCGAATCGCTCGCATCGCAGCCCGCTTCCGTGCTTAAAGCGCATTTAATGCACCTCCGCGAGCATGGCGAGACGCAATTGCTCGCCCAGGCTTTTGCCGCGATGGCCCTGGTAGGCTTGAGGAATCCGCTTATAGAAGAGGAAGCCGCCGCTGAAGCTAAGAGGGCTCTTGGCTCGATGCATAACCATTCCCATCATGGCGGCGGAGGGTGCCCCGGTTCCCGCATGATCACGCTCGAGCAGGCCGCTCCAAAGGCGCCGCAACCAAAGGAGAAGGGGGATTACGGCGCGCCGCAATTAGCCCAATGGCCCGTTCAATTGCATTTAGTAAGCCCCTATGCGCCATACTTCAGGAGCAAGGATCTTTCTATCATCTCCACTTGCTCGCCGCTTGCCTCGACCGACGTGCACCCGCGCTACCTCGCGGGCCGCGCATGCGTAGTGGCATGCCCGAAGCTGGACAATACCGAGCCCTACCCGGAAAAATTAGCCGAGATCTTCAAAGCGAACGCGACGCCCAAAGCTATCGTAGTAGTCATGGAAGTGCCATGCTGCAAGGGATTGACGAAAATCGCGCTGGCCGCCCGAGCCTTCTCCGGAAGGGAGGATATGCCAATCGAAGAGCATACTATCGGTTTGGACGGCTCGTTGAAGAAGGTGGTGCAATATTAAGCCTCGTCCTACGCTTATTCATTATGAATTATCTCTAATTTACTTGGAGGGATCATTATGCCTAAAGCATGGTCAGCAAAGGAAGAGCGCCAGTACGAGCATATAAAGGAAAGCTCGCTGGACCGCGGAACCGACGAGGACAGAGCTGAAGAGATCGCGGCGAGGACCGTAAACAAACAACGACGCGAGCGCGGCGAAACGAGGAATAAAAAATCCAAGGGAACGGGAAATCCCAATAAGGATCTGAAAGACCGCACCAAGCAGGAACTTTTGAATCTTGCTAAGGAAAAGAATATTCGCGGCAGGAGCCGCATGACCAAAGATGAACTTATAAAAGCAATTAAATAAATAGAACATGAAGATAAAACAAAGGCGGCTCCAAAACGGAACCGCCTTTTTCATTTAGTCGTAAAAGCCCTATTTTCTGACAGGTCCTGAATTCTTGACCATGTCCGAAACTCCGTCGGAGAAGAGCTTAAAGTTCTCGATGTAACGAGCGGCGAGCGCGTCGTATTTGTTCCAGTATTCTTCTTTGTTTCCCCATGCGTTCGAGGGCTCGAGCACGTCGTCCGGCACTCCGGGGCACGTGACGGGAACTTCGAAGCCGAAGATCTTGTCCTTGCGGTACTCTACGTCGGCGAGCTTGCCTTCCAGGGCTGCATTGAGCATATTGCGCGTGTGTCGGATAGAGATGCGTTTGCCTACGCCGAACTTGCCGCCAACCCATCCCGTGTTCACAAGCCAGCAGGTCGCGCCGTGCTGCTGCATCTTTTGGCGCAGCAGGTTGGCGTAGTAGTACGGGTGATGGACCATAAAAGGGGCGCCGAAACAGGCCGAGAAAGTGATTTCAGGCTCGATGCCCAGCCCGATTTCCGTTCCCGCGATCTTGGACGTATAGCCGCTTATGAAGTGATACATCGCCTGGTTCATATCGAGCCTTGCGATAGGCGGCAGGACGCCCGAAGCGTCGCACGTAAGGAATATGACGTTTTTCGGATGCGTGCGCACCATCTTTTCCGGGACGCAGTTCGGTATAAAATCGATAGGGTAGGAAGCTCGCGTGTTTTCCGTGAGCATGTCGTCGTCGAGATCTATCTTCCTGGAGGCCTGGTCGTGAACGACATTTTCAAGGATTGTGCCGAATCGGCGCGTACAAGCGTAAATTTCCGGCTCGGCTTCTGCGGAAAGTCGGATAACCTTCGCGTAGCAGCCTCCCTCGAAATTAAACACGCCGTCGTCGCTCCAGCCGTGCTCGTCGTCGCCTATTAATTGGCGGGTCGGGTCGGCGGAAAGCGTGGTTTTTCCCGTGCCCGAAAGGCCGAAGAAAAGGGCGACGTCGCCTGACTTGCCGACGTTGGCGGAGCAGTGCATAGCCATAACGTTTTCAAGCGGCTTTAAGTAGTTCATTATAGTAAAGATCGTCTTCTTGATCTCGCCGCCGTAGGAGGTGCCCATTACGAGCGCTATGCGCTGCGCGAAGTTAATTATCATCGCCGTTTCGCTGCGCGTGCCGTCGATCTTCGGATCGGCCTTGAACGAGGGCGAGGCGATAAGCGTAAATTCCGGTATATGCGTTTTAAGAGCGTCGCGATTCTCGATCGGGATAAACATATTCCGCGCGAAGAGGCTCTGCCACGCTTTATCCGTTACTATGCGAATAGGCATGCGGTAATTCGGATCGCCGCCGACGTAGCAATCCTGCACGAAGAGCTCTTCGCCCTGCAGGAACGCCATCATGCGCGCATAGAGCGAATTGAACTTTTCTGCGGTTATCGGGCGGTTGTAAACGCCCCACCAAATGTTATTCTCGGTGGATTCCTCGGCGACGATGAATTTATCGTTCGCGGCGCGGGCGGTCCATTTCCCCGTATTTACTAAAAGGGCGCCGCCGTTGACTATATGAGCTTCTCCGCGGAAGACGGCTTCCTCGTAGAGGGCCGCCGTGGGCAGGTTCCAATATACAGTATCTAAGTACTGCAACCCGTGATTTGCAAGCTTGTAATCGCTCGAAAGCTCCTTTGCGTGCTTCGAGGCGGGAGTTGAAAACTCTAAATATTTTGTCATAACCAATCCCTCACGAGCTTACGGTCGCCAATGTATAGTTCGTTTGGCGAGTTCGGGTCCAACGCCCACTTAATGCGCTCGAGCCCCTCGGTAATATCTTTAATAGTTCCGCAGGTCGATAGCCTGAGATAGCCGTCCATGCCGAATTCGTAGCCGGGCACGGTGAGGACGCGCACTTTATCGATAAGCATTTCGGAGAGCGCGCGGGAATTTTTGTTGTAATGGCTGAAGTCGACGAAGCAGTAGAACGTGCCGTCGGGTTTGGTAGCGCGGACGCCTTCGAAGGCGTTGAGACGTTCCATCATTACGTTGCGATTATTTTCCAACGTGCGGCGTAGATTGTCGACGCTGGATTGCACGCCGTTAAGGGCGCCGATGGCGGCCTTTTGGACGACTGCCGAGGGGCCGGAGGTTTGATGCCCCTGGATATTTGTCATTACGGCTTGTAAATTCTTATTAACCACGGCCCAGCCGATCCTAAAGCCGGTCATCGCGTATTGCTTGGAGACCCCGTTAATTACGATCAGCTTCGAGTTGTCCGAGAAATCCTTAGCGTAGTCGTAGCAGCTGATGGGCTTCTTGCCGTCGAAAATTAGGCGATGATAGATATCGTCCATTATCAGGTATATGTTCTTCTTTTCGCAGAACTCGACTATTTCGGCGATAAATTCTTCGGAGTACATCGCGCCGGTGGGATTGTTGGGGCTATTAATAATAACGGCCTTGGTGTACGAAGTGACTACTTGCTCGATGTCCTTCAATCTTGGATAGAAACTTCCGTCTTCCGGATAAACGGGGACGGGGATGCCGCCGCAGAGCTTGACCATTTCCGGGTAGCTGACCCAATAGGGGGCCGGGAAAATGACTTCTTCCTGCGGATTGAGTATAGCTTGAAGGGCGACCATAATGGATTGCTTGGCGCCGCTGGAGGCGATTACGTTTTCAGGATAGACGTGTCGTCCATAGAATTCTTCAGTATATCGGATAATTGAAGACTTTAATTGTGGGATCCCGTCGGCCGGGGTGTAGCGAACTTCGCCCGTATTTATCAGACCGACAGCCTCGAGTATTGCGTCCATTGGCGCTTTGCTCTTTGGCTCTCCGCCGCCGAGATGGATGACAGGTTCGCCTTTTGCTCTAAGAATAGCGGCTTTCTCGTTGAGCTTCAATGTTGCCGATTCGGCAATCGACTTGCCGATTAGACTAATGCTCATCGTTTTCCTTTTTGTTTTGTTGTGTGGATTAAGTGAATTAGCGTTATTGAAAAAAACAAATATGTAAAAAATTACTGATTTTTTCAAACAAAGCTCCTAATAATATTTTAACTTTTTTCCTGAAATTTGTTATTATTTAGCAAGCGTTGTAACATTTCCCAAATAATTGTGTTAATACCGTAAGATGGCGAAAAACTTTGAAGATACCGCTGATATAGAACTGTATTTGATGCTGCAGGGCACGAAAAAGATCTCTGAAAGGGCATTTGCAGAGCTATATAAAAGGCATTCTGCCAGGATTTTCGCCTATTGCAGGAAGATGCTTGGCAATTATGAAGAAGCGCGCGACGCATTCCAGGAAACTTTTATAAAGTTCCATGAAAGCTCCGCAAAGCCGAGAGAGATGACAAACGTAATCGGCTACTTATATAGAATTGCGCGGAACGTTTGCTTGAATTATTTGAGAAATAAGAAAACCAGCGTTACGCAATTAGAGGATTATATGGCTGTTTCGAGCGACAACGCAAAGGAAAGCGAGCTGATAGAGTGGGTGAACGCCGCGCTGGCCCAGCTCCCCCCCGAGTTCCGCGAATGCTTCGTGCTTCGCGAATACGAGGGATTTACGTATGCCGAGATTGCCGAAATGATTGGCGAATCGCTCTCGACCGTGAAAGTTAGAATTTTCCGGGCGCGACAGAAAATTAGAGAGATACTGCAACCGCACATAACGGATTTGGCTTAACTGAAAATTTAAAGAGACTTAAGATATATGGACGACAAAGAGCTTTTGCAACTGTACTTCGACGGCGCGCTGAAAGGAGCCGACGCCGAAAGAGCGGAAAAACTAATAGAGAACGACCCCGAAGCGGCCTCGGAATTTGCCGATATGACCGCTATCCGCCGCGCCTGCGCCAACGAGAGGCTTGCCATCGCCGCTCCCGAGGAATCGCGCGAGAGGATATTCGCCGCGGTCGGTTACGCTACGGTCGGGCTCCCGGTTATTATCAAGCGTTATTCGCTTATTGCCGGGGCGCTCATGTTCCTGACTCTATCGCTATATGTCATATTCAACTCGGTAGAAGATAACAAAGCCGATGTGAAGGATCAAACGGGTATTACTTCTAATAATAGCCGTCAAACTGCGCCGCCCGTTATTTCTTCGAAGGAAATTCCCCAGGAAAATACTGAGCGTACTATAGCTTCGACTCGCACAAATACGCAACCCCGCGCAAGAGCCGGGAGAAATTATGGTTCGATTACGACCTCTCCCAGCCCCGAGGCGAACGCTATTACTGCGCAGCCCATACCGCCGGCGCCAGAAGTTCAGTATCCCGCGCAGGATAGAAGGCCGGAGCTTGGCCGCTCGGCAATAGCCCCGACCCCGGTAGCTCATAATGCGCTTGCGGATGCAATATCGATTTTTGAGCAGTTGAAACCTAACTTTGACGGGCGCCAGTCCCTTTCTTCGAAAAAAGAAAAAAGCGTGTTACTTGCATTCAAAGGCGGATCCCCGATGAACAATAACGTGGGGTTTGGAAAATTAACGAACTTCTCGGCGAGCGCTCTTTGGCCGACTGGGAAGGGAGTTTACTTTGGCGTCGAGGGCGGATCGGTGTATTTTATAAAGGACGTTAAGGATGAAGTCACTGGGGAAGTTAGCCGGCTTTCTGATAATGTATATTTTATTGGTGTGGCAAGCAAATACCAACCCGTTGAAATGAGCTTTATTAATACGTCCCCGTTCCTGGCGGTCACGGTCGGTAGTTCGGGTTACGGTACGACTTTAAGACCCGGGATCGGCCTGCAGAGAGGGATTTTATCGGACAATGTTAATTTAATAATTGGTTACGATTATTCTCTTCTGTTTTATAAATTCGACGGATCCTTCAAGACAAGCGGTACGCATAATCCATACTTAGGGATTATGTTCAAATTCTAAAGATGTTATATTTCGAAAGTGAATCCTCGGAATATTTAAGGGCGCCGCGCGTGGCGCCCTTTTTTATTTGCGTTTTACATCGTTCCCACAGTCTCCGCTGCCATAATTGCCTGAACCTGGATTAACCTGATTAAAGCGATTAAACTGTTTAAGATTTGTGAAATGACAAAGTAATTGCATGAATACAAAAGAATTTATTGCTCCGAGAATCCCAAAGGCTTCGCCGTTTACTTAAAGGTCGGATGACGGGAAAAGCGTTTCTTAATCCCGGAGGGGTTACAGCTTTGTAACGCGAAGCGCTTGCTTCCCGCGCGCTTTCTTCCCGCGGCTCCGCCGCGGAAAGGAAGCGGGGGGAACAGCGTTGCTACTGACGTAGAACCGCTGCGCGGTTCGTAAGAATCGCGCTCATTATAAACTTATTGCGTCGAAAATCTATTAAATAATACGCCGACAGTTACGCCGTAGGCGTTGTACAAGAAAAGCTATTAACGTCATCTACCCTTCGAGTGACAGGCGAAGCCTTTTATGGAATCTTCAAATGACAAATGGAATAGACCTCGCTTTTTTCATCCCCATTTTTTACTTAATTTTACGCTTTATAATTTAATATTGTCCAATAAAATCGGGAATTTGATTTGAAAAAGCTTGCAATACTCGCTTTGGGGGCGACCCTGGCATTCGCCGGATGCGGAAAGAAAAGCGATAACAAAGGAGGCGCGCCGGATATGAGCGACAAACATGAATACGTTAAAACTCAACTTAAGGCCTACGCGCCTATAGAAATTACGGCCGATATGTCCCACCTCACCGAACGGGAAAAGACGCTCGTTCAAAAGTTAGTGGAAGCGGGCAAGATCGCGCAGAGCATCTTCTGGAAGCAATCCACCGTCGACGGTCTCGCCGTACGGGATTCTCTCGCTAAGCTCAACACCGACGAAGCTAAGGATATGCTCGCATACGTTAACGTCAACTTCGGCCCATACGACATACTTAACGAGAACAAGCGCTTCGTTGGGAAAGGTCCCGACACCCGTCCTCTCGGCGGAGGATTCTATCCGGCGGACATGACCAAAGAAGAATTTGAGACCTGGATTAAAAACAATCCGAAAGATAAAGAAGCTTTCGAAAGCCAGTATACCGTTATTCGCCGCGAAGGGAATAAGCTCGTAGCGGTTCCTTACCACGTGGCTTACCCAGAATGCGAAGAGCTGGCTAAAAAGCTTGAGGAAGCCGCTACGTACGCGGATAACCCTTCGTTCAAGAGATATTTGACATTGCGCGCAAAAGCGATCCGCACAAGCGATTACTTAGAGAGCGATATGGCCTGGATGGATATGAAGGACAGCAATATCGACATCGTAATCGGCCCGATTGAAAATTACGAAGACGGCATTTTTAATTATAAAGCCGCTTTCGAAGCCGTAATTATGATCAAGGACGCCGCCGCTACGCAGGAACTCGCTATGTTCCGCAATAACGTGCCTAATTTTGAAGCGGCCCTCCCAATCGATAAAAAGTATCTTAAAGCCGCAGTCAGCGACAACAGCCAGGTTAATATAGCCAACGTCGCTTACTTTGGAGGCGACTGCCAGAAGGGCACAAAGACTATCGCAGCATCGCTCCCGAACGACCCGAGAGTCCGGGCCGCAAAGGGCGGTAAGAACAATATGTACAAGAACATGATGGAAGCTAAATTCCGCACGAACCTTGTCCCTATCGCAAAGATCATCTTAACCGACGACCTCCAGCCCTACGTCGATCAGAAATCCTTCACGAGCTTCATAACGCTTCATGAAGTGTCTCATACTCTCGGCCGCGGTTTCGTTTACGGCGCCGAGAAGCAGGAAGTTCGCTCCGCATTGAAAGAAAAGTACTCCGCTATCGAAGAGTGCAAAGCTGACATACTTGGAATGTGGAACCATAAATACATGCTCGACAAGGGCCTTTTAACGAAGGACGAGATCAAGAAAGCGATGGTTACTTACCTTGCGGGCCTCTTCCGATCGATCCGTTTCGGCTCGAGCGACGCCCATACGCTGGCGAACCTCATCCAAATAAATTATCTTCGCGAAGCGGGCGCTATTACTCCTACGAAGGACGGCAAGTACAAGCTCGACGAGGCGAAGTTCTGGGACGGCGTTAAAGGTCTTTCCAATTTAGTCCTAACGACCGAAGCTACCGGCGATTACGCTAAGGCCGGCGAAATTCTCAATAAGTACGCCGTTCGCTCGGACGAGATTAAGAAAGCCGTCGAAAGCCTGGTCAGCGTGCCGCGCGACATCAACACGCGCTACGCTTTCTAGGTTAAACAGACTTCTATTTTATGGGCGAACTCGCATAGGGTTCGCCTTTTTTTATATATTTTCAAGCTTATAAGAGTAGGCCCCGATTTCCTTCGGCTCCGCCTGCAATAGCTTCCGGAACGACTGGCCGCAATTGCTGCCTATCAGGTTTTCTTCCATTTCCCCAAGGCTTTCGATCACGTCGTATCCCGCGCCGCGGAAAGCGTCGCGGGTTCGCTTAAACTCGTCCTTAGAGAAGTCAAAGCTGCTTATGTTATTATTTTTTGCGGCGTACGTTGGATTAACCGGGGTAAGCTTTATTAAGAATATGGACGGGTCGAAGAAATCGAGCAAGCTTGCGGGAACGACGGTATTGCCTTGCGCGAGCGCGAAATTTAGCGTGATCATTTTATCGCCTTCCTTCATGAAGCGTTCGCCGTATTCGGATATCCTTTCAAAGCTCCATTTCTTAACGGGCAGCAACGCGTCGCGCACGGCTTCGTCCGTCGAATGTATTGAAAATTGCAATTGAAACGCGCCGCGGTAATGATTATCTTTTATATCCAACAGGCGTTCGAAGAAGGGATCTCTTCCATAGGGCGCGATAGTCGAGACCGAAGGCAAAAAGCTATCCGGCAGCCTCCGGGGAGCCTGATCGAGCACGTCCAGCGTCGCCTCGTTCAGCGCGGGATCGCCCATCCGGGCGAACTGTACCTTAAATTTTTCCGATATGATTACTCCATCGGGAAATCTCTGGGCGGCGCAGTATTCGATTTGCGCGAAAATTTCCTCGGCGTTTAGCTTGCCGTCGTAGAAAAAGCCGGAATCGCAGAATTTGCATCCTACCGGGCAGCCGCTTAAAGTCGAAACGATAACGACCCATTTCTTATGACGCGGGTGAGGCGGCTGAACTGATTCCACAAATTCGATATATTTGCCGGACGGGGTCTTAGCGATAAACACGGTCGCTAAATCCGACTTCGAGGTTCTATATATTACGTCGAGCATTCATTTCCTTGTTTAATATTGCCATAGCGGCGCGAATCCCGTCCGCAAAGGCAATTGACGCTTGCCGGAAAATCCCGTTTGCAGCGTCTCCGACTATAAACATATTATCCTGCAAATCAACAGGATTTAGATTAGAGATTAACTCCAGGTTAGCTTTGCGCCCAACCGCTACCAGAGCGGAGTCGTAGTCGCGCCCGTCGATAATAAATAGGTCCCCGCGACGTTCGATATTTTCCATAATAACTTCGGGCATAACCGTAATATTTGGATCGCTTATGGCGCGCCCTTGCAGCAGCGGCAGGGCGCGGGATATCTTTCCGCGCATCAGTATTGATACTTTGTTTCTCTTTGCGAGGTTCAACGCGTAATCGAACGCTGCGTCCCCGCCGCCGATGACGGCTATTCTCATGCCTGATTTATTTAGAAGCGGAGTTATGTCGCTTTCAGCTTCACGATATAAATCGGGCATAATGGGCTGCGTCCCTGCGGCGTATATTAAATACTTGGATAAAATAGTCTCGTTATTGGTTACTAAAGCGAACGCGCCTTTATAGAATTCAATTTCCTTAACGTCGCTATTAATGACTCTCGCCGGCTGCGCGCGGAGTTGCTTTTCGAGCAGGCGGCAAGCCCTCTCGCCCGTAATCGCCTTAAAGCCGGGCATATTCTCGATTAAATTTGCGGCGCGAAGAAGGCCGCCAATTCTGCCCTTTTCCAGGGCCGCGCAATCTACCCCGCCGCGTGCGAGCTGCAGAGCGGCCCCAATCCCTGCCGGGCCTAATCCGATAATTCCGACGGTATGCTTAGCGTTCATCGCTTGCCGTTAAATCGTCCAGAAAAGCAATTGAGGCGAACCCATGCGCTAGCGAGCGAACCGTTCCGTAGTGAAATTCGTAATTATAATCGGCAACGCAATCTGCAAGGATCGAGCAATCGTACCCGCGTACGAATGCGCTCCGCGCGGTCGACTCCACGCACAGATGCGCTACGGCTCCGCAAATGCATAAATGATTTATATTAAGATCTGCCAGGATACAGTTTAGTTCAGTATTATAGAACGCGTCATAAGACGGTTTTTCTAAAGCTACTTCATCCTTGTGATTTAATGAGTCGTCAAGCCCGGCGTAAATCGATTCGTCTTGAATGCCTCCGCGCCAGAATCGCAGCATTGGGCTCAGCTCGTCGCGATCAATATGCTTTGTAAACACGACGGGAAGCCCGAGCGCCCTGTAAACGCCGATGGCTTGCACAATATTTGGCAGAGCTTCCTTAGCCGCGGGCAGGTAAGCCCGGGAATTAACGTCCGTAAAATATTTCTGAACGTCCACGACAAGCAGGGCGGATCCGCTAGTCGGCGCATGCGCCTGCTTAAACCGGATTTCGCTCGTTAACGAGGTAAGTATCCGATTTTTTATATTCGAATTATTTATGTAATTTTCTTTTTTCAAACGCGTTCTGTATTAAGGTGTAAAATACCAATTAAATTGAAATCATAGAAACAGGAAATTAATGGACGACTTTTATATAGAGATGATTTCCGTACCGTTTACGATCGATGAAGCGGGGAACGCCTTCGCCGAGGCAACGGGCGTAATGCGCTTCGATCGCGGGCAGGTTTGCGTCGAGTACCAGGTGAAAGACTCTATATTCGGCGCCTTGAAGTCCGCCGTGAAGTGCGCGCGTATCGACGTCGCGAACATAGCTTCAGCGGATTTTAAGAAGAGCTGGTTCTCCGGGAAGATCACTATAAAGCTTAAATCCGTAAGGGGCATAGAAAAGTTCCCTACTAAAACTATCGGCTCGCTCTGCTTTTTAATAAGCAAATCGGATAGGGAATCGGCAGAGAACTTTATAAACGCTTTAAAAACAAAGATAAGCGAAGAAATAATAAAAAAGTTCGATGAGAAATAGATTTATATTAAACTTAATAAATTTCTTTCTTGTCTAAATGTCATAAAAAACAATTTTGAAAATAACTGGAGTTTAGACGAATGAAGAACTATATGAAACTGTTTGCAATAGCGCTCCTGGCGGTAGCTTTCAGCGCTTGTTCGAAGGAAGGGCCGAACCAGCCTGTAGACGATAATTACGGCTCGGAATCGCTTTATATGGTAGAGTGGTCCGGCGAAGTTGAAGCCGACTATACCGAGGGCGATATGATGAAACCCTACGAAATGCTCTGGAACGGATCATCCGAGGTGATGAAAGGCAAAGGCATGCGCGGGGACGGCAACGGCAGAAGCAATGACGGCGGATGCTGGGGTCCGAACAAGAAGATGGATAAATACGATTTTCGCGGCTTTTTCCGCTCTATCCAATTAACTCCCGATCAGCGCGCGGCTATCCAGACCTACATGGAAGCTTTCCGCGACTGCCAACGCGAAGCGTTTGCCGCTTTGCGCGCTTCGGAATTGGAAATCCTGCAGAACGCCAACACGCAACGCCTCGATATCCGCGCTAAATTGGCCGCCGGCGAGATCGACACCGCGACCGCCCGCACGATGCTCCACGAATTAGCGGTTGACACCCGCGAAGCTATTCGGGACAACCCTTTGCGCGCGCAAACCCTAGAATCAATTAAGGATTGCTACGAAACGCTGTTCGACAATATCCGCAGCCAGCTAAACGAACGCCAGCTTGCAAAATTTGAAAAGTTTATCGAGAAGCTCAAAGATAAGCTTCGCTTATAACTTTCTCGATTTTAAATAAAAAAGGCGGTTCTTCTGAAGAACCGCCTTTTTTATTTTCAAGCCTTAACTTATTTCTTATCTCGCCATATTTCAATCAAATGCATGCACGTATCCACGGCGGTTTCGAGCGCATTGATGGAGACCCATTCCGTGCGGCTGTGGAAGTTCTGCCCGCCAGTGTAAATATTCGGGCAGGGAAGTCCCATTTCCGTCAGGCGAGAGCCGTCCGTTCCGCCGCGAATAGGCTTCCAGTAGGGCTTGACGCCTGCGCGTTCGGCGGCTTCCCAGAGGTAATCGAGCCCCTTGGGATTCTCGGTCAGCTTGTCGTACATATTGCGGTACATTTCAATTATCTTAAGCTCGATATTCGTTTTAGGATAGTGGGGCTTCACTTCCTCGATTATCTTTTCAAGCGCTTTGCGCTGCACGTCCAATCCTTCCGTCTTGAAGTCGCGCAATAAAATTTTCAAAACCGACTTGGAGACGCCGCCCTCGAGCGAATGGGGATGGATATAGGGCTCGTAGCCGTCGGTGGTTTCAGGCGCCATGTCCTTCGGGAAGCGCGTTACGATGTCGGCCATCGCGCGAAGGGAGTTGACCATTATGTCCTTTGCCATGCCGGGGTGTATATCGCGACCGTAAGTCGTGATGACGGCCGCATTGGCGCTGAAGGTCTCTTTGTTCAGCTCTCCGGGCATATCGCCGTCGAGCGTGTAAGCGTATTCGCATTTAAATTTATCGAGGTTGAAGAACTTTGTGCCCTGGCCGATTTCCTCGTCCGGGGTAAACGCGATCTTGATCTCGCCGTGCTTTATGGTAGGATCGCCCATGAGCGTTTCGGCGATTTTCATGATGGCTGCGCAACCCGATTTATCGTCGCTGCCTAAAAGCGTCGTGCCGTCGGAGGTAACGATAGTATGGCCGACGCACTCCTTAAGATGAGGATTCTCGCTCTCGCGTATGACGACGTTGGAGTCGCCCGGGAGAACGATATCGCCGCCGGCGTATCTTTCGATTACGTTGGGCTTTACGTTTGCGCCGGAAACGTCGGGGGACGTATCGACGTGCGCGACGAAGCCGATAGCGGGAACGTCGTCGCCGGCGTTCGAGGGGATGGTCGCGTAAACGTAGCAATGCTCGTCGAGCTCGACTTGCGGAACGCCGATAGATTTCAACTCGTCGACCAATAGGCGCGCGAGATCGAATTGCTTTTCGGTGCTGGGGGTTACGTCGGCTGTCTTTTCGGAGCTTTGGGTGTCTATCTTAACGTATCTAAGAAGTTTGTCTAATACTTTCTCAGCCATAATTTTTTCCTTCAAGTTAAATTTCGGTAAATTATTCATACAAATTAACAATTTTAAATGAAAAAATAAAGCAAAAAAAAAGGTCGCACGGGCGACCTTTAATAATTTTTTCTTTTGAATTACCTATAGATGGTAGCGTAAATCGTTGAAGATTTGCCGTTGAACATAACTGAAACTATATAGCTGCCGCCCGGAGCCGGGGCGCCTCGTAAGTCTCTTCCATCCCAGGCAATAGTAGTTCTGCCCGCGTTAACGTATATCCCGCTCAATTGGGCGATTTTTGCGCCGGAATAGTTGTAAATTATTACGTCGGCAAGTCCGGCAAGCCCGGATTCTACGTTGAAGAATACTTCGCCCGGGCCGGGGTTCGGGAAGGCGGGGCTAAGCGCAAACGGAAACGCGGGCAAGTCCCCGGCCGATACGCTGTTCGGATCGCCCGGAATAGTGACCAGGCTTAGATTTCCGGGCTGCGGTTGTCCGATTCGCCATGCGCCGGTCGGGTCCTGGAGTTCCTCGCCGTTAGTTTTGCCGTCGCCGTCGGAATCCAAATTTGCGAGAGCGGCTTGCCATTGAACTACCCCGTTGGATAGAAAGCTGCTTTCAACCCTTTGCCCAAAGGGATTTCTTGCGCCGCCGCCGGCCGGGTTAACGTGACAATTAGCGCACATGTATTTCGTGCCGTTCGGTATCTGGTTAACGCGCTCGGGCCGCGCAAAAGATTCATTGGACAATAGAGCAAGCAAAAATATGGCCGCCGCTAATGAGTAATGTTTTCTCATGAAGACTCCTGTTATTCGTGGGAAATTATCATATTTTAAAACGAATATTAATTAAAATATTTTAAAAATACGAGTACTTTAAATTAATAATTTAGGCTTGGCGATAATTGCTTTAGCAAACCCATACTTTTGTATCAAAAATTATATTAATTTTGAATTTTAAATAAAGCGACAAAACAATGCGATTCAGAATTGAAGATTGGGGGAAACTGGCGTATGGGCCAGCTTTTGAGCGTCAGGAAATAATTCATTCCAAAATCGTCTCCGAGAAGCTTTCGGGCGGCGCGCCGGAGTATGCATTAGCTCTCGTCGAGCATCCGCACGTCTACACGCTTGGCAAGAACGGCAACGAGGAAAACCTGCTCGTCGATTATATCGCGCTCCAGGCCAAGGATGCGGAATTCTTCCGCACAAACCGCGGCGGGGACATTACCTACCATGGCCCCGGGCAGCTCGTCGGGTACCCGATTATGGATCTTGACGCGTTTAAGCTCGGCGTGCGCGGCTATATAGAAAAGCTCGAAGAATCTATCATCCAAACTATCGCCGGGTACGGCGTCAAGGGCGATCGTTTAGAAGGCGCCACGGGCGTTTGGCTCGACGTGGGCGTAAAGGGCAGAACCCGTAAGATATGCGCTATAGGCGTTCGCGTTTCGCGCGGAGTGACTATGCACGGCTTTGCCCTCAACGGGAACACCGACCTCAACTATTTCAATTTTATCAATCCCTGCGGTTTTCGCGACAAAGGCGTTACTTCGCTCGAGCAGGAGCTTGGAGCGAAGATCGATTTCGAGGAACTAAAGCGCAAGTACGCGGAAAAATTCGCTGAAGTATTCAATATCGAGTTAATTAATTATGGAAATAAAGAGAAAGCCGGAATGGCTTAAGATAAAATTGCCTACGGGCGAAAAGTACAGGGAGCTAAAAACGCTTATCGACGGGGAGGGACTGCATACCATCTGCGTAAGCGGCAAATGCCCCAACCAGGCGGAGTGCTGGGCGGCCGGCACGGCTACTCTAATGATACTCGGCGACGTCTGCACGCGCGCCTGTAAGTTCTGCGCCACGCAAACCGGCAAGCCGCTTCCCGTGCGCGAGAGCGAGCCCGCCTCCGTGGCGAATACGGTTAGAACCTTGAAGCTGAAGCACGCCGTGCTCACATCCGTCGATCGCGACGACCTGCGCGATTACGGCGCCGGGCATTGGGCCGCGGTCATTCGCGAAGTTCAAAGGGCGAATCCCGGCGTTTCGATCGAAGCTCTCATACCCGATTTCTCGGGCAAGGCGGAGTTAATTGATTTGGTCTGTTCAACGAAAGCCGAAGTAATATCCCATAATCTCGAAACGGTGCGCCGCCTGACCCCGCTCGTGCGCTCTAAGGCGAACTACGATCGAAGCCTGGACGTGCTTAAACGCATCGCTTTCAACGGCGTCACCGCGAAGACGGGCATTATGGTCGGGCTTGGCGAGACGCGCGAGGAAATAATTGAAACTATGCGCGACGCGTTCGAGGCGGGCTGCGATATAATGACTATAGGCCAATACCTGCAGCCTACGAAGGCTCACTTGCCAGTCGAGCGCTACGTGACGCCCGGGGAATTTGCTGAATATAAGAAGCTCGGCGAAGAGCTTGGGCTGCGATTAGTCGAGAGCGCGCCGCTGGTACGCTCCTCCTACCATGCTGAAAAGCATCTTTAAACCGCTTTAGCAGGGCTGCGGAGAGTCTCGAAAAAGACTTTTCCGTAGTCCCAGAGCGAAATCGTTATAAAAATAAGCGAAAAGATAAGCATGTACGGCATAGCGTACGGCATATTTACAATTAAAGCCAATAACGTCAGCGAAATAGCTACGGCAGCGTTTTTACCGGAGCGATGCGAGGGCTCCACAATTTTCTTCCTATTTGCGACGATTAATCCCCCTATAAGTATTAATACGTCGCGACCAATAATAACTGCCGCGAACCAGAGAGGCATCCTGTCCTGAATTAAGAGAATAATTGTAACTGCGACGAAAAAGCCTTTATCTCCGATTGGATCAAGTATCTTGCCTAACTCCGAGATTTGGTTGAATTTCCTTGCAATATACCCGTCGGATATGTCCAATAGCGCGGCGAACACGCATATAAGCGCGGCGATCGTATTTTGCCCGTACCATAAGTAATGAGCGGCAGGAGCTATAAGAAGAATTCTTATTAAGCTGAGTATGTTAGGAATTGTCCAAATTTTCATTTTCTCGCCTTTTAGTAAACGCTAACGTGCTGATAGTTGCTACGATAATGCCGGGAAGCATCGGCTCAATATTTTGAACGAACGAATTATTGGTCATTGTTATTTTTAAGATCGTCCAAAAAAATGAAGCCCCAGCGGAAAGAAATATCGTTGCGATCACTCTATTGCGGGCCATGACGAACTTTTTGGAGTAGCTGAGCATTAGCGGCGAGAGTAGCGCGGGCACGGCTATCGAGGACGTCTTATAGATCAGGTCCACGGCCGAGGGCAGTATTAACGCCAATAAGACCCCTAGGACTGCCGAGACGAACAGGCCGAAGCGGCTAAGCTGGCGCGCGTCGTACCGCTTTAGGAACGCGATTCTATGCGAGAGAGGAAGCAATATATCCGCGCCAATGGTCGAGGCGGTCAGGAATGCATAGCCGCTGAGCGCGGACATAATTATGGCTATAATAGCGGTTAAAAGTAAGCCCTTGAAGTAAGGCGGCATAACGCTTTCCGCCAACGCCGGAAAAGCGAGCAGCGGGTCGGCCCCGGGCAAGTAAGCGCGCGCGTAGAGCCCGCAGGCGAGGGTCAGCATATCGAAGAGCAGCCAAAAGCCGACGGAAATAAATACGCCGCGGCGGGCCGTTTTCCCGGACGTAGCTGCCGCGCAGCGCTGGAAAAAGCTCGGATCGACGAACGTCTGGAAGGCGATAACGTACCATGCCAGGACGTACTGCAGCGAGAGCCCGCCCGTCGCGCTCAGGTGAGCGGCAGGCAACCTGGAAATCATTTCTCCGGGCGAACCGTAATGCATTATCGCGAAAGTCGCGAGCGCGCCGAAACCAAGGTACATCAAAATGAATTGAGCGGCGTTCGTAGCCACGTCGGACTTAAACCCGCCCTTGTAGAGGTATGCCAGGGAAATCGCCGCGCCGATCGTCACCGAGACTGCCAGGGACCACCCCGTAAAAAGCTGAATCATGACGCCGAGCATAAGCATGTAAGCGGCCGGGATAGTAATAAGCAGCACTACCACCGAAGAGATAAACCCGGCCCGGCGGCCGTGCGCCGACGCGATCTGTTCCGGTATGGTCGCCGCGCCGGTATTGCGGATCTTACCGGCGAAAAAGTACGCGAAAAGGAGCGCTGAAATATAGTAAGGTATGCCGAAGCTAATCCAGGCGACAAGCCCCGAGCCGAAAATGAATTCCCCGACGCCTAATATATTGCCGTACCAGGTGGCGACGAGCGTCGCGACGAAAAAGGGGAGAGTAAGCCGACGGCCGGCAAGGATATAATCTTCCTTTGCGCCGACGCCCTTCGAGGCTTTGCGCCGGGCGGCGAATATGCCGAGATAGAGCGCGAGCGCGACGTAAGCCGCGACTACGATTATATCGGCGGCGGAAAGCGTCATTTGCCGGATAAGGCTTTATTTCTAAAGAATTCAACAGTAGGCTTCATGCCCTCCTCGAATCCTACCTCCGGCCTCCAGCCCCATTCGCGCTCAATTTTAGCGTAGGAGCAGCTATTGCGCTCGAGCTCGCCCTTCTTTACTTCGGACTTTATGGCTTCGAGCGGGCTGCCGGTAGCTTTCTTAAGGTCTTCAAAAATTTGATTTACGCTGCGCTCGGTTCCCGTCGAGACGTTGTAGGCGCCGCGCATACCCGGGTTGAGCGCGAGCTCGTTCGCGCGGACGACGTCGGAAATATAGACGTAGTCCCGCGTGGCTTCGCCTTCCCCGAAGATCAGGGGGCGTTCGCCCTTGAACAGCTTTTCAGCGAAGATCGCGATTACTCCCGCTTCGCCGTGCGGATTTTGCCGCGGACCGAAGACGTTCGCGTAGCGCAGAGCCGTATAGTTCAGTCCGAAAGAAGCCTCGTAGTACTGCAGGTAGCGTTCGTTCGTCAACTTGGCGATGCCGTACGGGGAGATAGGATTCTGCGGATGCGATTCGCCGCACGGGTATTCGCACTGAACCCCGTAGATAGTGCCTGCGGAGGAGGAGAATATGACTTTTTTGACTTCGTATTTCAAGCAGGCTTCGTAGAGATTCAGGCTGCCGATTATATTCGTGCGAGCGTCGTGGAGCGGATCGCCGACGGAGCGCCGCACGTTCATCTGCGCCGCCTGGTGGCTCAGCGCGTCGAAGCGTTCGCGCTCGAATATGCGCCAAACTTCGGGGCTCGTTATGTCGAGTTCGTAGAATTTTGCTCCGCTCGGTAGATTTTCGCGCAGACCCGTAGATAAGTTATCTATTATGTGGACTTCATGCCCCAGTTCCAAATATCTTTCAGCGATGAAGGAGCCGATAAAGCCGGCGCCGCCTGAGATTAGAATTTTCATTAATGTGAGCTTATATAATTTGACATGCAAACGGCGAAGGCGGCTACGCCCTCTTGTCTCCCTACGAATCCCATTTTCTCGTTGGTCGTGGCCTTTACGTTTACGCGCTCCGACGGCAAACCGCAAGCGATTGCGATGTTCCGCCGCATCTCTTGCTTAAAGGGGGATACTTTCGGTTTTTCCAAAGCCAGGGTGCAATCGATATTTACCAATTCATAGCCGGCCTCGCGGGACATCCTGCAGCATTCGCGCAGCAAGTCCATGCTGTTCGCGCCGCGCCAGCGTTCGTCCGTGTCGGGGAAATGCTCCCCGATGTCGCCAAGAGCAGCGGCGCCCAAAACGGCGTCCGCAATCGCGTGCAGCAGCGCGTCGCCGTCGCTGTGCGCGACCGTGCCCAAGGGGCTTTCCAGCTTTACCCCGCCGAGTATCAAGCTCTCGCCTTCGGCGAGCCTATGCGAATCGTAACCGAATCCGACCATATTATTTGACTAAATAAATTAAGGGCTGCCTGGGAACGGTACTCCGCGACCCAAGCAGCCGAAATTGACTCTGAGATATTAACCAAGCATTGCTTTGTATGCTTCTACGTCCATCAGCTTATCGAGCTCGGAGGGATCGCTCATTTCAACTTTGATCATCCAGCCTGCCGCGTAGGGATCGTTGTTAACTACTTCGGGGCTGTCGTTGAGCGCGCGGTTTACTTCGATTACTTTGCCGGAGACGGGAGCGTACATATCTGCAACCGTTTTAACGGCTTCGATAGTTCCAAAGGTCTCGCCGGATTTAAGTTCCGATAAATCGTCGGCTATGTCGACGTAGACTACGTCGCCAAGCTCGCCCTGGGCGTGGTCGGTTATGCCGATAGTTGCGACGTTGCCGTCTACTGCAACCCATTCGTGGTCGTCTGAATACTTTAAGTTTGCGGGAAAGTTCATATTATTCTCCAAATGAAAATGTAATTATATTCACATTTAAAGCGTAAAATTACGAAAACTTTTCATAAGAAGCGATAAGGAATTAGTTATTTTTTTTTACTATGTCGAGCCTTTCCTGCAATCTTAAAAATTTGCCCTGTAACGCCTCCAATTGTTCATGAATTTCCATCACGGCTGAGAGGGCGCTCTCAGCGAGATCGTCCTCTAATTTTGATTTTATTCTGTTCTTTTTTTCCTGTTCCTGCATATTTGTTAGTTCGGAAACGAGCACGCCTACGAATAAATTTAAGATGATAAGACCCGCGAGGAAGTAAAAGCTTATAAAATATATCGGGACTATGAACGGAAGGTCGTAGGGCTGAATCGGCACAGTCTTATCGTGGAAAGTATACATACCTCCGTACATCAGCGTTTCCATCAATTCTGACCACTTGTCCGTAACGCATTGGATAAGCGTTAACAGCGCTAAGTCCAAACTACCGAAGTGTATCGGGTCCGTTTTGCCGAAGATGCCGACGCCGATTATCGCGTATATATAGAATAAAATCGAGAGCAGGAGGATAACGTTGAGCATCGAGGGCATGCTCTTAATGAGCGTTTCAACCAATATCTTCAGATTGCCGAATTTCTCGACTAAACGCGCGACTCGCAAAACCCTGAAAACTCGAGCGAGCCGGACCAAACGCAGGGATATAACCGCGTGTGTGTCGATGGCGCCGGAAGTCGCGAAGTAAGGCAGGATCGATATTGCGACCAAAAAGAAGTCGAATAAATTCCAGCCGCTTGTAAAAAATCTATACCAATGCCTACCGTATGCGGCGATTCTAAAAATTATCTCGATCGAAAAGATGAGAAGCACAAGCATATCAGCCGTAGAAAAGAAATGCGAATACTGGGCGTGAAGCGCGGGGAACGACTCAAACCCTATTAGTATAGAAGAAAAAATGATAGTAAACAGAATGCCGGTATTGAAATAATCCGCGTACTTCTTTGGTTTGCTTAGCATTGCTTGCGCTGTGATATTTGTATAAAAGAAGCTGAAATATGCAAAAAATGCGCCAAAAGCAGGGAAATTGTTTTTTATTTTCGATCAATAAGCGTTAAATTAGAGATATTTATGAAACAGAAAGCAGTTGTTATATGATTAACCAAGTCAAAGATCAATTTAGCGTTTTAGAAAAGAAATTCAGCGATTTTGATAAAAATACGCTCAATGAAAGCCAAACCAGACTAAGCTTCATCGACAAGTTTTGGAATGTTTTAGGTTGGGATGTCGGCGATCCAAGACAGGTCTTAGTTGAAACGGTAGATAAACGTTCTAAAAGACCTGACAATAGGTTTATTAATAACAATAAAACTCTCTTCTTCGTTGAGGCAAAAAAGCCCGTCTTGCGGCGGGCTTTGTAGTAATAATATTTTTGCTTTATTTAATCTGCTTCCAGGATTAAAGGCAGGGTGGCCATAAAGGTCGTTCCTGCGGTTTCATTAGTCGCAAAGGAAGCCCTGCCCTTAAGGTATTTCTCCGTAAAGAGCTTGATGCTGTACGTGCCTACCCCTCTTCCTTTTCCCTTTGTCGAGAACGAGCGATTAAATATCTGCAGTTGCGCGTCAATGGGAATAAATTGCGAGTTATGCGTCCAGAAAATTATAGAGTTGTTCTCTATCTTGCATCCGCCCGTCACTTTATCGCCGGGGCCGGAGGCTTCAACCGCGTTTTTAAGCATATTGGAGTAAACCCTCGAGAGCAGGGTTTTGTCCGATACGAACATAACGTCGGTGGCGTTGGCGTCCAATTGTATCTGAACGGACTCGGACCCGAGCGAATCATTCTTAAAGGAATCGGCCATTTCGCGCAGGAAGAAGCTCGAGCGAATTGGTTCGGGTTGAACGGTTAAGTCGCCGCTCTCGGCGGAGAAAAGCCCCCGCTGAGAATTAATCTCCTCGTGGAGCCGTTTTACGCCAAGCGCCAGGCGATCCAGCAGCTCTTTCTGGTAGGCCGTATTTGTTTGGGGTAGCATCTCGGTATAATTGATTACGCCGGTCAACGTATTGGATATGTCGTGGAAGAAAGTCCTCTCGAGCACGTTTCTCCTTTTTTCATGGCTAATGTCGGTAGCGACGAAGATAACGAAGTTATCGTCATTTACCTTGAACGGCGAGCTCGTTACGCGCAGGTCGAAGGCAATGCCGGTATTCCTTTGGGTAATCCTGCATTCTTCCATTTTCTTTTTCCCGCGCAGGCCGGAGACAATAGCGTTGACTGCTCCGCAGGTGCGGCAAAACGACGTCGTGCCGCAGCCGCCGTCGTTCTCGTCCGCATGGACGCAATTTAGAGCTTCGCCGGGCCGCACGCCGTAGGCGTCCTCGCGCCGGGAAAGTCCGAACGCGTCGCTAAGGGTTTGGTTGCCGAAGACGATTTGCCTGTGCTTGTTCAGGATTAAAACTATATCCGGAATGGAATCGAGCAGTTCGCAAAGCAGGGGCATAGAAATGAGCAAATCCGCTTCCTGGTGGATCCTTTCAACTGCGGCGCGTTCCGGCGGCGCAAATTCTGTTTTTAATTCAGCAAAAGCCATAGCGCAATCCCTTAATTTACAAAAGTATAATTACCGTAGTGATAAGTCGAACGCCTTTTGACAAATATAGTAATTAATTTATTGGAAACCCAGAAAAAAATATTAATATTCGAAATGAAATAGGCTGAATAGGAATATTTTTAGCGCTTTCCCGCGCGCTGCTTCCCAGGCGCGGGCCGTGGAAGAAAAGAGGAAAATCCCGCGCAAAATCCCGCTCCAAGTCATTCCGGCCCCTGAGCCGGAATCCATGTATTCAATAAGATGGATTCCAGCTTGCGCTGGAATGACGGATACAAGTGAATAATGCGCTAATTATATAAAAACAGAAGAGCCTGTCGCTCAGCGCCAGCGAAGAGTCCAAAGGATGCATGGACTTTACCTCGCTTCGGTCCTCTGAGCGACAGACCCTTCAATATCAAGCGTTTGCATGGCATTAATCAAAACGATAGCTTACGGCGCAATTGATAAATGATCAATGCTAAATGTTAAAATAATTTTGGCCGGGCTATTTAATGTTATGCCCGATTAACCGGTTCTCCACCCAGAGCGTATCCGCCCGGCCGCCGCCGTAGGAGATGTCCGTTATGCGTTTGTAGACGGTCAGGCCGTTGCCGGGGCAGTAGCAGTAGATATCTTTAATTCCGTTTACGGTGGCGATCTCGCCCTCGTTCCAGCGCGAGTAGACGACGCACTCGAACGTGCCTGCCGGCGTAGTCATCTTCTCCCTCACTCCCTCGGTTTTGTAAATGCTCGAGGCATTCCTGCATAATTCGCCGACGTAGGTAGGATATTTTCTAACCAGGATAGGCTTTTGCTCCGCTTCCATATATTGCCAGAGCGATTGATCCCTGTTTGCGTAGAGGAAGGATTCATTGTTGGAGTTGACAAATCGGTACCATTCTTCCCCGTTTATTATGACTTTAGCGGTTACGCTAATATTTATTGTGTCTACGACGCTTAGGTTGTTCATCCCAGAGCCGTTGTACTTTACGACTTCGTAAGTCCAGGAATTACCGACCTTCATATTCCAAAGCCCGTTGTTGTTTCCACCGGCCCCGTTAGGTTCGTTTCCGCTTTCGCAAGCAGCCAAAATGAGGGCCGTAGCCGCCAGGCAGGCGAGTATAAGCTGTTTCATGACAATTCTCCTCTATATAGATACCCGATAAAAAATTATAAAGCAAGCCTTTCCGCGATTGCGCGAGCGCCCGCATGTTTTCATTATTCTACAGCATTGAATTTTGATTTAATCTCTTTTTCAATCCTCCCGGGGATATTCCAACCGGGAGGACAATCTTGCGCATTTTGTAGCGAGGCCTTGATAGTCGCAGCCTCATGGAGCCATCATTAAATATCCATGAACGATATATCATTTATACGGCGGAAACAACTTCAGGTTTCGCCGGGACGAAAAAAAATTGTATAAATAATTTAGTTTATACGTCTTATTATCAAAAAATTAATTTTCAAGGGCTGAAACTATTTCAGGAAAAATTTGTTAATATGTTATTACTTTGTTAAAGGGAGAATTTGTTTATGGATTTAAGATTTACCCGATATATTCGCTATTTATTATTAGCGTTTTGCATAATTACGCTGGAGGCCAACGCGAATGATTTCGCTACTGCGTTGAACTTTCCCGGCGGCGGCGTGATGAATAAGCTCGCAGTAAACCCGAATACGAACGCTTTCTTTTGCGCGGTTTGGGGAGAAGGGCTTTACCGTTCGACGGATAAAGGCTTGACGTGGATAAAATCCGACGTTGGGATAACGACACCATACATTAACGACGTCATTTTCGATAAGAACGGCGAGGGATACGCGGCTACCCAGGGCGGCGGCATATTCCGCACGACGAACAACGGGCTGCTTTGGAGCGCGGCGTCTACCGGCCTGAGCAATAAGGAAATAACCGCCCTTGGTTTTGGACCGGGCAATATTATTCTCGCTGGCTCCGCAGGCAGCGGTATGTACGTCTCCAGGGATAAAGGCGCGACGTGGACGAACAGCCGCGTCGGGATCCAATACCAGGATATTAAAACTATAGCGACGGCGCATAACGGCTTTATACTGGCCGGAACGTACGGCGGAGGCATATTCCTTTCCCGCGACTCGGGCCTGACCTGGAAGGCGAATAACAGCGGCCTGGCCAACAAATACATAAACCAAATTGTCGTTAGCGGGAACAGCAATATGTACGTCGCGACAAACGGCGACGGCGTTTACTTTTCCGGGAATAACGGCACGTACTGGGCGGCCTACGATTCGGCTTCGCTGCGCGACAAATACGTAACCTGCCTCTGCTTCAACGAGCAGAGAGAACTCGTCGCCGGCACCCGATCGCGGGGGATCTACCTGAAGGACGACAGCATGTACTTCAAATGGAAGATGGTCTCGCGCTGGGACGAGGGCGTCGCTTCGTTGGCCTGCAATAATTCCGGGATCGTGCTCTACACCAATATGGACAACATAGCTTACTACAGCGACACCAAAGCGAGGAGCTTCCAGCAGGACGGGGGAACTATCGTTCCGATACCGACTACGTCAGCTATAACGCTAGGGCGCAATGGATTGATAATTGCAAAAAATACCTCCAAGCCTATCCAGGTATCGACCGATTACGGGAACACCTGGACCGCGCATGGAAGGGAGTCGACGGAAGTAAATTCATTCGCGTTCGACAGTTCGGGGCGTATATTTATGGGCTCGACTTCGGGGCTTGAATACAGCGCTGATATGGGAGCGAACTGGACGCCTATACCGTTGGACATTACGCAGGTAGTCGACGTCGAGATTTCGCCCTCGCAGGAGGTATATATTTCTACGATTAAGATCACCCCCGGCATTCCCCCCGCGCCTCCATCCTCGGAGATGAAAATACTCCGCAGCGACGATCTTAATAACTGGACTACGCTCAAGCAGTCTACAAGCGAAAGCTATAAGAAGCTAGCTGTAACGGTTAGCGGCGACCTGATCTACCAGGTTGGCGATACCGGTTTAAGCTTAATAAATAATGACGGCTCCGGAAGCTGGACGTCGATAACCGGTACAGTCAACGATTTCGAATACGTAGCGCCCAACGATATATACGTGGCCGGCGGGAACAAGCTCTACCGCTCGACTAATTCCGGAGCAAATTGGCAGAATACGAGAATAGGGAAGCCGCTTGGAGTCGTAATTGGGATTACGACCGTCGGGGCGACTCCTTACGGGGAAGTCTATGCGGGGTTTTACTATTACGATTCGCTCAACAGGCAACGATTCGACGTCCGCCGATCCTCGGACTTTATAAATTGGGACTCGCTCTCGACCGGGCTTACTATGGGCGAGTACACAAATATTGACGGGGATAGAGAAGGGAATATCTATATTATGCGCAATAATTTACTAAGAATAATCAATAACAATTCCTTTAGGGCGCCCGGCTGGGTCTATCCCGCGCCGAACGCGCAGGGGATAGATACTAACCTCGCGTTCAAATGGAGAACCTCGAGATTAACCGAGCTTTATGAAATGGAGCTCTCGCAATCGCCGGATTTCGATATAATCGACGATTGGACGTTTACTTCCGATACGCTTTATGCATCGGCTTACCAGCTTTCGCTCGGCGCTACTTATTATGCCAGGGTTCGCTCGCGAGCCAACGACCATTTCGGCCCCTGGAGCTCGATGTCGTTCATGACTAAGCTCGGCGGCCCGATACTAATTTCCCCGGAAAAAAATTCGACGGGGGTATACTATTCAACCGATCTGCTGTGGGAAGCGGTCGACGGGGCGGACTACTACCGCGTGGAAGTCTCCGAGAAGAGCGACTTCTCTGCGCTTGCTTTCTCGGTCGATTCCACCGTTAATCTAACCGTTAAGACTTCGAAGCTAAAGCCGAATACGCAGTACTTCTGGCGCGTGAAGGCGCGGACGAAGACGAACTCGAGCGAGTGGAGCGAAGTCTGGAACTTCCGCACGACCTTGAGCGTTCCCGAACTCGTCTCGCCTGCGAATAAATCGAAGGATCTCGATAGGACAGTGCTCCTGAAATGGAAAAAGGTAGAGGGCGCGCCGAGCTACGACGTGGAGGTCGCGACGTCGGACGACTTTGCGGCCCCGATCGCGACTAAGAGCGCAGTAACGGACACGAGCGTTACGATCGAGGGATTGGAATATAATACGATATACTTCTGGCGCGTATCGGCCGGCGCAGCGCCGGTAGTAAGCGATTGGTCCGGGGCGTGGTCCTTCACTACGGGCATCGAGCCGCCGACGCTCGTAAGCCCGGCGGACAAGGCTGCGGGGCTCCCGCCCAACGTAACCCTAACCTGGGAATTCGCCCCGGCGGGCTCCTATACTTATGAAATACAGATAGACACGAGCCTGGCCTTTAGCGGCGCCCCGCGCGCAACGGCTGCGAAGACGTACGACACGACGGGCCTTCGGCTTAGCTCGAAGTACTTCTGGCGGGCGCGAGCCGTAAAAGGCTCCCAAAAGGGCTTTTGGTCGGAGGCCTGGTCGTTTACGA
>JBLNBN010000012.1:0-9043 GCA_050260015.1 Chloroflexota bacterium
ACCCCGCCGGGGTTAAGAAATGAGTATATTCGCTTGTAAATATGTTATTATCTTATTCAAAATCCTTTGGACTCTTCGCTGGCGCTCAGAGCGACAAACCCATGGAATGAAAAGCGCTTGCGCGCCATTATTCCCTACCCTCCAGAGTCCAGGAGGGGAACGAGGGGTGGTCGTCTTTAGGCGCTTCGACTGGCTCGGCGGCCGCGCTTACGCGCGATCCAATATATTATTTTTCCACAACAAGCAACGTCTCGAAATGCTCCCTTAATGCGCGAGCCGTATGCGAGAACTTATGCTTCGCGACCTTCTCAGGCGGGCCGACTACTACCAGGTCCCCGCCGCGCTCGCCCGCCTCGGGCCCGAGATCGATTATCCAATCGGCGGAAGCCATGACGTGCACGTTGTGCTCGATTATTATAACTGAATTGCCTTTGTCCACTAACCTGTTAAAGCATAACAGCAGCTTAGAGATATCGTCGACGTGCAGGCCTGTCGTTGGTTCGTCGAAAATAAATAACGAATTGGATTCTGAATCCTGGTCCAAATGACCGGCAAGCTTAATGCGCTGCGACTCGCCGCCCGATAGCATGGTCGAGGGCTGCCCAAGCCGCAGATAGCCCAAGCCAACGTCCTGCAATATAGCTAATCTCTTTGTTATTTTGGATGATTCGGCGAAGAATTGCGCCGCCTCGTCTATCGTCATATCGAGAACGTCCACTATCGATTTCCCCTTGTAGTGAACGCCCTGGGCCTCGCGCTTGTACCGCGTCCCATGGCAGGCGTCGCATTCGAGCTTGACGTCGGGAAGGAATTGCATATCCACCGTTACGCTGCCCTCGCCTTCGCAAACCTCGCAGCGGCCGCCGGGCACGTTAAAGGAAAAGTACCCGGGCTTCCAGCCGAGCTGGCGAGCAGCCTGGGTGGAGGCGAACAGCTCGCGGATCGCGTCGAAGACCTTAGTATAGGTGGCGGGAGTAGATCGCGAGGTCTTCCCGATAGAGGTTTGATCTACCAATTCGATAGCTTCGATATCTTCCCCGCCGGAAATTTTCTCGTATATGCCCGCGTTTGAATCAGCTATGCCGCGCTGCTTACGCAGACCGGCGTATAGGATATTGTGCACGAGCGTGCTCTTCCCGGAGCCCGATACGCCCGTGACTACGCAGAGGCAGCCCAGCGGGAACTCTACTTTGTCGATTTTCAGGTTGTTCTGCCGCGGGTGCAGTATAGTGATCTTTTCAGATTTTGGCTTGCGGCGTTTCTCTGGGATAGGTATTTCCCTCCTGCCGGAAAAGTATTCGGCAGTCAAGGAATGCCCGTGTTCTATAAGCTCGGGATAGCTGCCCTCGAACATAACTTCCCCGCCGTATTCGCCGGCGCGCGGCCCCATGTCGATTATATAGTCAGCGTGGCGGATTATGTCCGGGTCGTGCTCGACTACGACTATGGTATTCCCAAGATTTCGCAGCTTAAATAGGATGTTAATCAACTTGTTAGTGTCCCGCGGATGCAAGCCGACGCTGGGCTCGTCCAAAACGTAAAGCGTTCCGACGAGCGAGCTGCCGAGCGCCGTAGAGAGATTTATCCTCTGCGATTCGCCGCCGGAAAGGGTTTGAGTCAGGCGCGAAAGCGTGAGATACTCCAGACCGATGTCTACGAGCATTCCCAATCTTCTTCGGATTTCCTCCAGCACTTGCCCGGCTATCTGGGTTTCGTATTCGTCCAGAGTTAAATTATCGAAGAATTCCCGGCAGCGGTCCAGCGGCATTAAGACGACTTCGGGAATGTTCTTCCCGCCAATGAACGCCTGCCGGGCGGACGTGCGGAGGCGCGAGCCGCCGCAGGCTTTGCATTTCGTATAGCCGCGGTACTTCGCCATCATTATCCGGTAGTGCATCTTATAATTCTTATCCTCGAGCATCTGGAAGAAGCCATCGACGCCTATATAACCCGGCGCGCCTTCGTTAACGACCTTCCATTGCTCTTCGGTTAGGTTCGCAACGGGCACGTCGAGCGGAACGTCGTAGCGCTTCGCGACGCTCTCGAGTTCTTTTTGATACTTTGAAAAGCTCGGCGTTCGGAACGGGTGTATCGCTCCCTGCCGTAGCGTTCGAGAGCGGTCGGGGATAATCAAATTCTCGTCTATGCCGATCGTCCTGCCGAAGCCCTGGCAGTGCGAGCAGGCTCCGTGCGGATTATTGAAAGAAAATATCTTCGGATCCGGCTCGGCGTAAACGATTTCGCAGTCGGAGCATTCGTAGGTAGAACTATACTTTAAGTACCCGCCGTCGTTTAAATTTTGAATAAGTATCTTGCCGCCGCCGTTCGCGAACGCGGATTCAATCGATTCGGTTAAACGCGTTATCGATTCCTGGTCGTGGCGGAGCGCGATCCTATCGGCAAGCACGAAAACCTTATCAATCTCAGTTTTCTTAGGCAGTTCCTCGTTCTCTAAGTTGATTATCTCGCTCGAGCCCTCGAGAACTACGCGGAAGAACCCCAACTCCCTGAATCTATCCAGCTCGACGCTAAGCGAGCGCGCCTTCGGGGATATTGGGAAGAGAATATATAATTTAGCGCCCTCGGGAAGTTCCTGAAGCTCCTTAACGACTCCCGTGGGATAGTCCCGGCGGACCAGCTTCCCGCAATTTCGGCAGTACGTTTTGCCAATTCGCCCGAATATTATCCTCAGGTAATCATATATTTCAGTGGTGGTGCCGACCGTCGACCGCGGGTTGCGCCCCGGCGGCTTTTGCTCGATTGCGACGGCCGGGGGCAGTCCTAAAATGGAGTCTACGTCGGGCTTCGTCATCCGCTCCAGGAATTGCCTCGCGTAGGCGGAAAGCGACTCCACGAAGCGGCGCTGTCCCTCCGCGTAGAGCGTATCGAACGCGAGCGAACTCTTCCCGGAGCCCGAAACGCCAGTAATTACGGTAATTCTATTGCGCGGAATTTCGATGTCGATATTCTTTAGGTTGTGGAGCCGAGCCCCCTTTATTATTATGCTCTTATGTTGCGTCATTATGGGTTGAAACTTGCTATTAAATCAATATAAACGTGCAATTTACGAAAAAAAGTATTATTTTCGGTATTGTTAAGAATTGCATATCCCAATTTGTTTTTAGAGAGTATACTTTAATGTCCGACAAAGCCAAGATTTCCGATATATCTTCCAATAAGGCTTCTATAGGCCGTATAGATCCAAATAAATTAATGCCGCTGCCCGAACCTCTCGCGCAGTTTAAGTTCAAGGATTCTGCAAAAGATGAGTTCCCGCTGGACGGGTATTCCGTAGGCGGGTTCAAAACGCCTGAAACCCCCGAGGAAGAGGCGGCTCTCGTCGAGAAATTTCTCAACGGCCTGGAAAAGCTCTTTACTAAAGAGAACAATTGGACATTCCTGAAGCCGCTGCTGCTGACGATGGACCACTGCGCGCAATGCCAAACGTGCGCAAAGAGCTGCCCCGTGTTCGAGTCAACGGGGAACAACGAGATCTACAGGCCGATCTATCGTTCGGAAGTATTCCGAAAAATATATAATAATCGTATAAAGCCGGGCTCGAAGCTATTTTCGATATTCAAGCGCGAGGAAGTCGAGATCAATTCTAAGACGCTTTCGCGGCTCTACGAGCTGTCGTACCGCTGCACGATGTGCAGGCGCTGCGCGCAGAGCTGCCCCATGTCGATCGACAACGCGTTGATTACGCGCGAGCTCCGCAAGCTATTCAGCCAGGAACTCGGCTTCGCGCCGAAAGAATTGCACGAAAAGGGCACGATGACTCAGCTTAAGGCGGGCTCCTCGACCGGGATGAACCCCGCCGCCGTACTAGACAATTTCGAATTTATCGACGAGGATATTACCGAGCGAACCGGCATCGAGACGCACAGCCGCTGGGACGTCGAGGGCGCGGATTACCTACTGATCCACAACGCCGGCGAGATACTCTCCTGGCCGGACAACCCGGGCGCCTATTCGCTTTTATTCAACCTGATGGGCTACAACTGGACTCTCTCGAGCGATCTCTTAGGCTACGACGGCGTTAATTACGGCCTCTTCTACGACGACGCGCAGTTTGCGAAGATAGCCGCGCGCCATTACGAAATCGCTAAAAAGCTTAAAGTAAAGGCGATAGTGTTGGGCGAATGCGGCCACGAAAGCAAAGCGCTCGCCGCCTCCTCGGAACGACTGTTCCCAGATATACCAAGAATTTCCGTATTGAATTTGCTCGAGGAGATAGTCTTTTCGGGCAAGCTTAAGTTCAATCCGCAGAACAACGACTTCCCCGTTACGTTGCACGACCCGTGCAACCTTGCGCGCAACTTAGGCATTACCGAACCGCAGCGCAAAATACTGAACTACCTCGCCCCGCGCTTCCGCGAGATGACCCCCAACCGCGACAAAAACTATTGCTGCGGGGGCGGCTCCGGCTTCGCGATAATGAATTCAAATAATTTTGTCGATTGGAAGCTCTCGGTCAGCGGCCGCATGAAGATAAAGCAGACTCTTGAAGCCTTCGCCGGCGAGGACATGTCCCCCGACGCTCCGAAATACGTCTGCGCGCCATGCTCCAACTGCAAGGGGCAGCTCCGCGACCTCTATGAGTACTACGGCCTAAAGAAGGACTACGGCATCCACTACGACGGCCTCGCCGAGCTGGTAGTAAACGCGATGGAGGGCCTCCCCTCCCCGTTTATAGATTTTGAGATGAAGTAGAAGATACTTTTTAATACCCTTCGGAGAGGGTGAAGTTACCTTTTTTCGAAAGGTTGAGGATAAAACTGTTTTTTTATCCCCCTTTGGAGGGGGTCTTTCTTTGTAGTTTAAAGAAGGTATGATGTCGGTAATTTAACTTATTGCTAATATTTTAAAATATTAGAATTATATGTGACATATTAATACATGACCCGACTTTTTGGAATAACACTCTACACATTTGGTAATTGAAGGCTTGGTCCTCTCCCCACCGGGGAGAGTTAGAGAGGGGGTGTAATTCTATATCCTCTTTTCCATGTTTTGGATGAACTCTCTTAGCTTTTGCTCCGCTGAGTTTCCATTCCCTAATACTTCTTTATCTGAAAAATGGAATAACTTCATGCCAAGAGACGCGTAATATGCGTCCTTCTCCCGGTCTTTTGCTTGGGCCTCGCTTGAATTATGCGATATGCCGTCAACTTCAATAACCAGCTCCAATTCCTTACAGTAAAAATCGGCAATATATTGTCCGATCGGCTTTTGCCGGTAAAAACCGTATCCGAACATTTGTTTCTATCTTATAAAGCCCCAAACGATACGTTTGGCCAGCGTGGAAAGATTGCGAAAATAACGCGCGTTTTCTTTTAAGATACTGTCGTAGCGAGGAATCAACTCCATATCCTTTTTGGGGATATTCGATTATATAAGTATTCTATTTTATAGGATATTAACAATAACCCCCACTCTAACTCTCCCCACAGGGGAGAGAACCAAGTTGTTTGATCCCAAGCGCTGGCGCGTCATTTCCAGGAATTATTCTACCAAGATTGTTAAGGGGCAGGGGGTGGAGATTCTATAATTCCATACCCCAGAGGCAGGCTTCAACTTTTGTCATGGACTTCTTTCCCGCATTCCTGCGGACGTATCGTATCTAATTCTTATAAATACTCCTACTTATATACTTAACCAATATATCGGCGTCGAGGGAGAAGTCGAAGTTTTCCAGGTAATATTCGTTTAAGCGGCGGACGGCTTCCGGCGCGAGGTTTTGCCCGCGGCTGATGGCGGCGAGACTTATTAGGCCCGGCTTGCCGACGGTCTTTTCGCCGTTTACCGGCATAACGCCCACCATCGTTTTCCGGCCCTTTAGGAGTTGCGCGAATTTCTTAAGGGATGCGGCGCGGTTTGAACTAAATAACAGTATGAAAGGAAGGCCGAGCGTCAGGCAAAGGATGGCTGCGATTATGTCAATCGCGCGCTTTATGGCGCGGTACCGTATGTTTGCAAGGTTAAACTTTTGCGCGGTCAGTCCCGGCGATATCTCGTTTATTATCTGCGAAGCGACGAGTTCGTCGTATTCCTGGGCGATATGGAATTTTACTCCCGAGCTCGCGGACTGGGTAAGGATGCGCATTAGCTCCGCCCGGGTCATTTCCGAATCCGTTATTATTATTTCTTTTAGCCTGTGCCGCTCGATTATCTTCTGAAGGAAGTCGATGGAGCCGAGCGTCGGCAAGTCCGGGGCGCCGTCCTGCTCCGACGAGGTAGAAACAACGCCCGCCAAAACCAAGTTTTTCAAGTTCTTTTCGCGCAGTTCTCGCGCGATGCTCTCCGTGTGAGGATTAGCGCCAATAAAGGCAATCCTCCTATCCCGCTCTCTTCCAATAAATTTATCGTAGAGCGCGAGCGCCGTGCGCGTTAGTACGGCAAATCCCATCGTCGCGCCTATAGTAAAAAGCAGCACTCCGCGGCTGAAAGCCCACTCCCGGAAATAGTAGGTTAAGGAAGAAAGCACGAAGAACGCCGCAAGCAAACCTATCCCCGCGCGCCGAAGGCTCGACTGGCGCTCGAAGTAGCCGCCGACCGAAAATATCGAGAGTAATACAACTATCGTTACTATTAACGGGGCCCAAGGGTAAGCGTATTCGGGAAAGCCGAAAAACTCGCCGAACTTAACGCGCGAGCCGATGATCATCGCGGCGTTAAGCGCGAGCGCGTCCGTCGCTATTAAGAATATATCCCGGCGGAACCTGCTTGCGTAAGCCATCAGGGTTCGCACCGTTATGCCCATTCGCAGGAAAGCGAGGAATACTTTAGAGCCTCCGAAGTACTTCCCGGCAAATATCTCCATCGCCTCGTAGAAGTGCTTTATTTCGTTTATCGAACTGCGGCGAGTGCTCTCGCCCTTGAAATGGATTATTGAGGTTTCGTGGTAGTAGGCAACTTTATAGCCCGCGCGCTGGACGCTGTAGCAGAGGTCGAGATCGTCGCCGTACATAAAGTAAATGGGATCGAACCCCCCGGCCTTCAATACGGCCTCGCGACGGCAGAACATAAACGCGCCAATGACGGCGTCGATGTAATAAGTCTCGTCGACTGAGCGAAATGTTTGATTATATTGAGCGAAAATTTTTGATTTAGGGAAGAGCTTCTGCAGCCCGAAGAGCCTCGTGAAGGACGCCCATGGGGTTGGCAGTCCGCGACGGCAGGCGAGTTGGAAGCTTCCGTCGGGATTTAATACTTTGCAGCCGGCTATCCCAACCTCGGAGTTAGCGTCCATGTAACTCTTCATCGATTTTAACGTCTTCTCTTCAAGGATCGTATCGGGATTTAAGATTAAAATGTACTTCCCGGTCGAAACGTTAATTCCAATATTATTAGCTTTGGAAAAACCAAGATTATCCTGCAGGGCGATAAATTTCACTTCGTTAAAGAGCGGCTGGAGCGCTTCGACGGAGCCGTCCTGCGAATTGTTATCGACGACGATCGTCTCTACCGTTAATCCCTGCGAAGCCGTGCGAATGGACTTTAAGCACTGCTGCAGGAAGTCCTTAACATTGTAGTTTACGATGACTATGGAGATGTCTGCCGGTTTCAATGTTTTTCGTAATTTTGGAACTAAATTGAATCGCAAAATAACTAAATAATAGAGATTTCCTCACAAAGGAAAGATTTTTTATATGAATCGAACAAACGGAAAGATAACCTCTAAAATTTGTAAGGCCTTGCTTTGGGCGGCCTCAGTATTAACCTTGACTGCGCCTCTTAACGCGCGAATGCGTGCCGAAGAGTTCGACGCCGTCCTTAATTATTATTTTCAAAATCGTGAGTTCTCCGGCGTTGTACTGTTGGCTAAAGCCGATTCGATAATCTACCAGCGCGCCGTCGGTTTTTCCGACTACGACCTGAGGACGCCGAATTACGTCTGGTCGCGCTTTCGCATAGCTTCCCTTACTAAGCCTATCGCCGCGACCATAGCGATGAGGCTCGTAGAGCGGGGTGAGCTTGACCTGGACAAAACCGTTCGCCACTACATACCAAATTACCCAAAGAAGACCGGGAATAAAATCACCGTAGCGAACTTGCTTTCGCACTCCTCCGGATTGCCGCATTACGACGGCATACAGGACTTCTTTGCGAAGTACTCGACGAAGAGTTACAAGCACGACGAGTTCATAAAGCTCTTCTGGGATTTGGATTTGCTATTCCCTCCAGGAACTAAAAGCCAATATTCGAGCTTTAATTATTACCTTTTGGGAGTTATACTCGAAAAGGTAACCGGCAAGACGTGGGATCAGCTCGTAGCCGACGAAATAACTACGCCTCTTGGACTTACGAATACAGGAGTCCTGACGCAAGCGGTAATACCCGACCTCGTTTACGGCTACGCCAGGTACAGCGGCCCTATCGAGCGAGCTACCTTCCGGGATATGTCCACGGCGCTTGCAACGGGGGATATTTACTCCACGGCCCACGATTTATTAACCTTCTCGCGCTCGTTCGACAATAATTTGCTCGTAAGCGAAGAATCGAAGCGTAGGATGTTCCGCGACTTCGTGCCGGGCTTCGGCTACGGCTTTGGATGGTGCATTACGAAGACCGCCTCCCCGTTAACCGGCTCGAGCGACACGATGGTTTGGCACCTCGGAGGAACAAACGGATTCCGCTCCTATATCGCCAAGTACGTTGGCGACGGGCTAACGATTGTTATGCTTTCAAATTATGAGTTTATCGACCAGGAGAGCTTATTGGAAAATATCCGCGCAGTCGTCGCCGGCCGGCAAACAAAACTGCCGGATTTCTCAACCCGGCAGTCATCAAAATAAAATCGCGTTATTAGTCTATCATTGTATGCTAAATATCTTGGAGGAAGCGTAAGCATCAGTATATTGAAAGGTTTGTCACTCAGAGATTCCATAAAACGCTTCGCCTTTTACTCAAATGGCGGAAGATGTTAATAGCTTTTCTTGTCCAACGCCTACGGCGTTGCTTATAGGCCGCAAAGCGCCGGTTACAGATGTATTACGCCTATGGCGTAACTGTCATCGAATTATTCGATAGATTTTTGACG
>JBLNBN010000013.1:0-9071 GCA_050260015.1 Chloroflexota bacterium
CTACGATCCTATTTTTGTTCCTGAAGGCTACGACAAGACCTTCGCCGAATTACCCTCCGAAGTAAAGGACGAGATAAGCCATCGCGCAAAAGCTGTAAAATTATTCGCTGAACGGCTTAAATCCTTGGTTAATCGTTAAAAATTCCCTAATTTGATTTGATTTATTAAATAACAAAATCAATCAAATTTAGGTGAAGTATGAGAACATATTGCCTCATTTTATTGGCGTTTCTCGCCGGGCTTCCGCTACGCGCCATAGAAGTAAAAAACGATAATGGCGTCATTGGCGGATCCATTAATGGAGCAAGGCCTTTCTGGGAGGAATCCACCGTATTAATACCGGACGGTCCCTGCTTTGTTAATTACATAGCGGTTTGCTATGCCGGGGACGTAGCCGGTCCAGACACCCTGCATATCGTCGGCATGCCAACGGCCGGGAATATCTACCCTACGCAGTATATCTGGGATTATAATTCCCTGGTAGAGCCGATAATATATCAATACGACGGCATACCGGGCTGGAAGACGATCGACGTTTCCAAGCTTGGACTGCGCAGCGACGGGTACGATAAGATAGTCGTTCAGCATATTATTAAGCCGAATGGCCCTTGGTTCTCCTACGACGCGAACGGACGAAGCTCGGCTCTCTCCTGGAGAACCGACCCCTACACTCCCAACCACGACTTCTATGATATAATCGGTACTATTTCCGAGTACGCGCAGGGCGATTACATGGTTCGGCTCGACGTAAATTATATTTATCCTGAGTTTGGCCGTAGCGCATTACCCCCGACGCCAACGTTAGTTGACGTAACTACGGCTTCGGGTATCGCAGGCGGAGGCGAGATTTCTATAGCGGACTGGAATAACGACGGTTGGGACGATATAGCGATAGGATCGAATTTCTTCCAAAACAACGGCGATAGAACTTTCACTAACGTATCCTCAAAAATGAAAATTTCCGCCGGCGGAACTTCATGGGGCGACATAGACGGCGACGGCGACCTTGACTGCTATGCAATGGTAAACGGCGCTTATTTATTCGAAGAATATACGGTAATAAACAATGATAGGATTTACATCAATAACGGCGACGGAACGTTCACTCCCAAGGCTCCGAAGGACATATTCAGGCTCCCCTATCCCGATCCGATAGCGGATTTTAAATCAAATAAGACGCACGTTCCGCAGGACTCAATCGCTAATCCTTACCCGGCATGCACGCCTACCTGGTTGGACGTTAACGGCGACGGTAAGCTCGATCTATTCATCGCAAATAAGAGGATCGAGGTCGGCGGTAAGGGCGAACTCTTTACTCCAGACGAGCTTTGGTTAAATATGGGCGACGGTACTTTCCGGAATATCTCGGTTAAAGCGGGCTTACGACAGGCCGAGCCGTTTGTTCCCGGTACGTCCGGGTACCAGGATTGCTACGGAGCTTCCGCTTGCGATTACAATTCCGACGGTAAAACTGACATTTTTGTGGCTACATACAGGTTGGCTCCCGACGTGCTAATGAAGAACAACGGCGACACGACGTTCACTAACGTAGCCGCGACGACAGGCGTCCAGGGCAGGAAAACTGCTGATCCTGGGTATTTCGGCCATGGAATGGGCAGCGAATGGGGAGATTTCAATAACGACGGCTATGCGGACCTTTGCGTAGGGAACCTGGCGCATACCGATCAGCGCGGCGTTTATTCCAACCCTTCGCTTATCTTTATGAATAAAGGTCCGGCGGAAAATTATGCTTTCGAGGACGTCGGCAGGAAGATGGGAATTAAATTCCATGAAGGCAATGCGGGCGTATGCTGGTTGGATCTCGATCTCGACGGATATTTAGATTTGTGGCATGGCAAGTACAGCGGCGGCATAGGTTCCTTCTATATTAACCAAGGCCCCCCCGATTATAAATTAGTTGAAATCACCTGGAAATCGGGCGCAATCGTACAGAATCCGTGGGAGGCGGTTAGATTGGACTACGACCACGACGGCGATATGGATATATTAGTAGCGGGAAGGCTCTTCGAGAATAGGTTGATGCGCAACGGTTCGTGGATCGCCTTCCGCCTGCGCGGCAACCCTGCGGAGCAAGTTTCTACGGAAGCCTACGGCAGCAAAATCTACGTTTACTCTAAAGGGAAGCTTTTCTTCCGAGAACTCAATGGCTCATCCGCAGGTACTCATTCGAACCAGAACTCGAACGAACTGCATTTCGGGCTGGGATACGTCGATCAAATCGACAGCGCTATCGTGGCGTACCCCAACGGCAAGAGATTAAAGCTGGTAGGACTGAAGGCAAACGCGAGGTATACGGTAAATTACATGGGCACGGCGGCTCAATTCGGGCTAGCCACGCCGCAACCCATCTCCCCGGCGAACGGCGCTATGAAGGTACCGAAGACGCCTTACCTGATTTGGTCAGTCAGCGAAGGAGCGGAAAAATACCAATACCAGCTCTCAATATTTGAAGACTTTGCTACAATCGACAACATGGGATATTTTACTTCGGCTGAAAATACTTTACAAAAGGAATTAACTGAAGGATTGGTCTACTTTTGGAGAGTAAGGGCAATCCGTGGCGCGGACACTACTATTTGGTCAAGCCCGGCTCATTTCTACGTTGGAATTCCAATATCCGATGTTGCTCTTCTTGCCCCAGCCAATAACTCGACAAAACAGTCCGTTCAACCATATTTTAGTTGGAAGATTGCCGGGACCACTTCAAATATCGTACCTCGCACGATATACAATATTGAATTATACGGCGACAGCTTACTGACCGACAAGAAGTTCTCCTTGAACGGCATAAGGGACCCAAACTACCAGTTGAGCGAAATAAGGCTCCAACCCGGGGCAAGTTACTATTGGAGAGTATCGAGCGCTTTCGGCGAGAACTCTCCATCGGGAACCTCCCAAACCTTTCATTTTACGACGCTCCCGCTCCCGGCAAAAGCCATATTAACTTCGCCTGCCAATTTGGACTCCGGCGTCGCAAGGAACGTTCCGTTAAAATGGGAAGCCATACCCGATGCAAATTCGTACGACTTGCAAATTGCCCTGGATAAGGATTTCTCCCAGGTGAAGTACGACAGGCAGAATCTTGATAAGTTAGAGTTTATTCCATTTCCAAAATTTGCGACCGGGCAAAAATACTTCTGGCGCGTAAGGGCGGTAAACAGCTCCGGGACCGGCGAGTGGTCCGAGGTTCGCAGCTTTATCGTAGAGGGAACGCTTAGCGTCGTCGATGCCGGAAACGCTGATTTTGAAATATACCCGAATCCTGCAACGGAGGAATTGAACGTTGAATTACATAATCCAGTTGAAGCGGGAACGATTTTAATAATTACCGACCTAAGCGGCAAGCAGCTCTATGAAGCTCAAATTACCGCCTCTTTGTCGGTTATTCCCACCAAGTATCTTCCGTCAGGAACGTATTTCGCTACGATCAGAAGCCGCGCCGGCGAAACTGCCATGAAGATAGAAATAAGGAAATAAGAAGGATTTTATAGAAATGAAAAAGCCTCCCATTTAGGGAGGCTTTTTTGCTTTAGCGTTAAAACTTTTATAGGATTAACCTTCGGCGGGAGCGTTTTTAGCCGCTTCCTCGGCAGCCTTAGCGGCGGCTTCGGCCTTAGCTTTTTCGATTTGACGCTCTTTGCGAAGTTTTTTGCGTCTGTCATATCTGCGCGTAACAACTTCTTTGTGCTTAGCGACTTCGGCTTCGATTTCCTCGGCGGATTTGCCTTTGAATTCGAGATGACGACGGAGGAGCACTCCTTCGTAGCTTAAAATTCTTTCGACGACGTCGCTGGGCTGCGCGCCGACGTTAAGCCAATAGATAGCTCTTTCGGGCTGAATTGTAATTGTATTTGGATGAGTATTGGGATCGTAAAAGCCCAAGCGTTCCAAATAAGCGCCGTCGCGGCGAGCTCTGCCGTCAATCGCTATGATGTCGTAAACCGGGTGATGAATTCTACCCTTGCGTCTCAAACGTAATCTTACCATTTCGGGTCCTTAAGTTTGATTAGTGTGTGAATAAAAGAATAACGTTAATTTCCAAATCCCATGGGCATCTTCGGCATAAACCTGCTGCGTTTGCCCGCGGTCATATTTTTCATTAATTTTTGCATTTCTTCAAATTGCTTTAGCAAGCGATTGACGTCCTGCACGGAGGAGCCGCTACCGCGCGCGATGCGCTGGCGTCGGCTGCCGTTGATAATTTTCGGATTAGTGCGCTCGGCCTTTGTCATCGAAAGGATTACGGCTTCTACCTTGTTGAACGCGCTGTCGTCTATGTTTACGTTCTTCATCGCTTTATCCATGCCCGGGAGCATGCCGAGCAGATCGCGAAGCGAACCCATCTTACGGATCATCTTAAGTTGATCGAGGAAGTCGTCGAAAGTAAATTGATTCTTCCTGATCTTTTCCTCGAGCTTTTCAGCTTCTTTTTGATCGTAGGCTTGCTCGGCCTTTTCGACCATGGTAAGGATATCGCCCATGCCGAGTATACGGGAAGCGATACGATCGGGGTGGAAGGGCTCTAAGTTGTCGAGCTTCTCTCCCGTTGAAACGAACTTAATCGGCTTACCGACTACGTTTAGCACGGAAAGAGCCGCGCCGCCTCGTGTGTCGCCGTCGAGCTTAGTAAGCACGATGCCGGTTAGCGTAAGTTTTTCATGGAAGGCCTTGGCAGTAGTAACTGCGTCCTGGCCGATCATCGCGTCGCAAACGAAGAACGTCTCCGTGGGCTTAACGGCTTCGGCTATGCCTGCGACTTCTTCCATCATCGCTTCGTCGATCGTCAAGCGGCCGGCGGTGTCTATGATGATAACGTCGCGGGCGAATTTTTTGCCGTATGCGAGAGCCTCTTTCGCAATTGTTATTGCGTCCTTGCCTTCCTGCGAGAAGACCGGGATTTTTATGGAGTCGGCTAATTGTTTGAGCTGAAGCACAGCCGCCGGGCGGTGAATGTCGCAGGCTACGAGAAGGGGCTGCCTGCCCTTTTTGCGCAAATTCTTTGCGAGCTTACCGCAGAAAGTCGTTTTACCCGAGCCCTGGAGGCCGGCGACCATAATGACGGTGGGCGGAGCGGGAGAAAAAGTCATTTCGGCGACTTTGCTGCCCATTATCTCGACCAGTTCGTCGTGCACGATCTTGACGATCAATTGCTCCGGAAGCAAAGTTCCCTTTACTTCCTTACCGACGGACTTTTCCTTTACGTCTTCGACAAATTTATTGACGACGTGCAAATTGACGTCCGCTTCCAAAAGGGCGCGCCTGATTTCTTTTATTGCTTCGGATATATTTTCTTCGCTAATGGTCGATTGACCGCGAAACCGCTTTAGGGCTAATTCTAACTTTTCTTGTAAATTCTCAAACATTTCCTAAACCTAAGTATATGCGAACGACAAAATTAACTTATTTCAATGATTTATCCAAACGAAAGCTGGACAATTCGTCAAATATATTTTCCACGATCGCCGCGCTCGCGCCCTTGCCCGAGTATACGTAAGCCGCCGCTCGCGCGCCTCTTTCTTTCCTTACGCCCGGATTTTCGAGCAGCAGGGTCAATAGCTTAGCCATATCTTCAGGAGTTTCCACGGGAGTCAGGGCTCCCTCGCCCACCAGGCGAACGGCGTCCGGGGAGTTTTTGTATTTGGGACCGCAGCTAAGCGGTATTCCATAACCGGCAGGTTCAGTTACGCTATGAACGCCGGCGCCAAAAGCCCCGCCGACGTGCGCGACGTCCGCAAGGGAGTATAATTTCAGCAAATGGCCGATGGAATCTACTATTATGGTTTTATCCATTGCTTGCTTCTTTAACGTTTCGACGGCTCCGTTATTTATGCCGCCTAGAATTTCGCTTAAAAGCACGCTCTCCTTAAACGATCCTCGTAGCCGGGCGATGCAATCGGGCGTAGGTTCGTGTGGAACGATTATTAACTGCAGGCTATCCGATAGGGCGGGGTTTATTTTAAATAAAGCCCGGATAGCCAATTCCTCGTCCGGGGGCCAGGAGCTTCCTAATAGAAAAATTTTCTTACCGCTGTTAATCAGTTCTTTGGGCGCTATCGGAGCGTTTTTCGCTTCCTCTACCTTTTCAATTATCCTATCGAAACGCGAATCCGAAGATTGAATAACTTTATCCGGTAGGGAAAGGCTTTTGAAATAGGAATAATCGCCTTCCGACATTGCGAAGATCTTTTTAAAGAGGGCGTAATTGCCGCGCGTAAAGCTCTTCAGGCCGATAAAAGAACGCAACGCTTTGCTCCGCGGCGCGGTAGCGTTTATCAAATACGCGGGTATTTCCCTATTGTGTAATTCGCTTAGATAGTTGCGCCAGATATCGTACCGGATAAAGACCGCCAAATCAGGCTTTACCAGGTCGAGGAATTTAATTACGTTTTTTTTAAGGTCAAATGGCAAGTAAAGAGTCTCGTCAGCAAAAGCATAATTTTTCTGCGTATCGTAGCCGGAGGGAGAAAAGAAGCTGCATACAATGTTTACCTTGGCGTTGGATTTTTTTATTAATTCAATAACGGGTTTAGCTTGTTCGAATTCGCCCATGGAAGCCGCATGAAACCATATAGTTGGAGCGTTCCTCCGGATATTTAAATTAGAAGCTTTAAGTTGTTGCTTTACAATGCCTTCGCGCTCTCTGAGCTTCGGATTAAAAAGCTTAGCCAGGGATATTATAAACGATAGCGCGGGTAATATTAAATAGTTATAAAGTGAGTTCATAATCGAAAAACGTAAGAATTACGTATTGAATTGAGCATAAAAAGTCAGCGCCCTTTCGTTAAAAAAGAGCGCCGTATTATTTAATTCAATTAATGTCTGCGGGGTCCCCTGTCGCGGTCGCGATCCCTGTCCCTATCGCCTCCTCGCCTGTCGCGGTCTCTACCGCCGCGATCGTCGCGGGGCCTGTCGCTTCTTGGCGGTCGTTCTTGCTCGACGTACCCTTCGGGCTTTTCGAGCAGAGCTTTGCGGCTGAGCCTGTACTTACCGTCGCGGGAGATTTCAAGCAGCTTAATCTCGATTTTATCGCCTTGCTTGAGCACGTCGCCGACGTTCTCGAACCTATCGTAAGAAATTTGCGAAAGGTGAAGAAGTCCGGATTGCTTGGGTAGGAATTCTACGATTGCTCCGAGGCCTTCGCGAACTTCCTTAATAGTGCCCATATAGACTTTGCCTTCCTCGGGCTTTTGGGTAAGCGAGCGGATAATTCTTATCGCTTCGTCGGCCGCTTCGCTGGTAACGGCGGCGATCATAACCGTGCCGTCGTCCTCGATATCGATTTCGCAGCCGGTGTCCTTCACGATGCCGCGAATAGTTTCGCCGCCGGAACCGATTACCGCGCCGATAGTGTCGACGGGAATCTGTATGGAGGTGAACTTCGGAGCGAATCTCGAGATGTCTTCGCGCGGCTCGGAGAGCGTTTCGTTCATAATGCCGAGTATATGCATCCTACCGTCGCGGGCTTGATTTAACGCCTGGCGCATTATATCGAAAGAAAGACCTTCGATCTTGATGTCCATTTGGCAAGCGGTTATGCCGTCTACGGTGCCTGTGACCTTAAAGTCCATATCGCCTAAGTGGTCTTCGTCGCCGAGGATATCGGAGAGGATAGCCACGTCGTCGCCTTCTTTAATTAAGCCCATAGCGATGCCGGCTACCGGCTTTTTCATCGGTACGCCCGCGTCGAAGAGCGAAAGGCTGCCTGCGCAAACCGTTGCCATAGAGGACGAGCCGTTCGATTCCAAAATGTCGGAAACTACGCGGATAGTATATGGGAAATCAGTTTTTTCCGGCAACATATCCTTAAGCGCGCGCCAAGCCAGGTGGCCGTGGCCTACTTCGCGGCGGCCGGTCCCAAGCCTGCCTGTTTCGCCGGTGCAGAATGGCGGGAAGTTATAATGAAGCATGAAATGCTCGGTATAAAGCGGTTCCAGACCGTCGACCATCTTTTCATCGCGCGAGGTGCCGAGCGTAGCCGTAGTTAAGCTCTGCGTCTCGCCGCGGGTAAAGAGCGCGGAACCATGCGCGCGGGGCAATAGCCCAACTTCGCAGGTAATCGGTCGGATTTCCGTTGTCTTTCTGCCGTCCAAACGTTGATTCTCGGAGAGTATCATTTGGCGCATTTCTTTCTTTTCTAATTTTGAAACGACCGCGGAAGCGTACTTCTCGATCTTTTCGAGGTATTCTTCGCGTTCGCCGAAGACTTCGGTAGCCTTAGCGAGGGCTTTTTCATTAATTGCGCGGCGGCGTTCGCTACGCTCGGATTTTGCGGAGGTGGAACGCGCGTTGTCGATCAAATCTTGCTTGATCTCTTGATAAATTACGTCGACGAATTCTTCCGGAGCCTCGTCTACAATAAATTCGCGTTTGACGGGAGCGATTAACGCAGCCAGTTCGTTCTGCAGAGCGCAAAGCCTTTTGACCTGCTCATGACCAAACTCCATAGCCGCGGTGAATTCTTCTTCGCTAATTTCCTTGGCTTCTCCCTCGACCATAGTGATTGCAGTTTCAGTTCCGCCAATCGTAATATCAAGATCGCAACTTTTCAATTGCTCGTTGGATGGATTAACGATAAATTCGCCGTTTAACCTTCCAACGCGCACTTCGGCGATTGGCCCGTTAAAAGGTATATCCGAGATCAACAAGGCTGCGGACGCGCCGACAGCCGCTAAAGTATCGGAATTAACCTCCGGATCCGCCGAAAAAACTGTGGCGATAATCTGCGTCTCGAATCGCCATGTCTTGGGTATCATCGGTCTAATCGGGCGGTCAATTAAACGCGAGCAAATCACTTCGTGATCGCTTGGGCGCGCTTCTCTTTTAAGGAAGCCGCCGGGAATCTTACCGGCTGAAGCCGTTTTCTCGCGGTATTCGACCTGCAGCGGAAGGAAGTCGATGTTCGGCATTTCTTGCGAGGAAGCCGTTGCCGCAACTAAAACCATTGTATCGCCGCATTTTACCATAACGGAGCCGTTCGCAAACTTTGCTAGTTTGCCGGTCTCCAGCGAGTATTCCCTGCCGTCGAAATCAATTGAAACTGTCTGTTTAGC
>JBLNBN010000014.1:0-51967 GCA_050260015.1 Chloroflexota bacterium
CCCAGTAAATAGCGCGCGGCTAGGAACGCCAGTCCGTTCACCGCGAGCAGAGTAATTATAATGACGCCCGGCGTAAAGAATTTCTTACCCGTTATAGGCGTCGGGATCATATTATGCTCCATAATCGTCGTCCTCCTCTTGTTTTGCGTCGGCTCGTTTTTTGGTCATCCACATAAGCGCTCCGAGCAGAGAATAAAGCGCGACTGGGGGCACGAAGTACGCGAAAATGCCATGTTGGATTGATTCGGACACGCCCGGGGCGGGTTTTTCGTTCAGCTTCGGGTAGCCCAACTGATGGAAGTCCTTCGGGGCTATGTAAACCCAAGCCGTACCGCCCACCTCGTGCTCGCCGAAAACGTGATCGATGTAAACGTCGGGCTTGCTTGCGATGCGTTCGTGAGCGAGCCGGATAATATCTTCGCGTTTGCCGAACGTCATAGTTTCGACAGGGCAAATGCCCACGCAGGCCGGTATCTTGCCCTCCATACGGCGTTCGTGGCAGAAATCGCATTTTGTTATATTTGGCATCCAAGCTTTAGAGAACTCAAACGTAGGGATCTGGAAGGGACAGGCAACCATACAATAACGGCAACCGATGCATTTTTCCGTATTCCAGATGACCTCGCCGGACTTCATTTTTTCGAAGGCGCCTACGATGCAAGCGGATACGCAAGCGGGATGATCGCAGTGCATGCATTGGTATTTTACGTCTATTGGCAGCAATTCGTTCTTCGGGTTCGGAAATTCGTTAATTACAGTGTATCCCTTTGGGTGCGGCCTGCGGAACTCTTTATAAACGGAGCGATCCGCATAGTCTTCCAAATCCCCGGGGTCGATATCGTGAGCGGCTTTACAAGCCCACTCGCAATTCCGGCAACCGATGCATACTGCCGTATCGACAAGAACTCCCATTCTCTCGTCGGTCAGCGAATTTTCCGGCGTTTCCAACATCGCCGCTCCTGCGCTCGAGCCTGCTGCCGCAGCTGCGCCAAGGACGGCGGTGTTCCTGATGAAATCGCGTCGGGATTGGTTCTTCATATTAAGTAAACCTTTATTTTTGGTTTGATGTTATTTGCAAATAGCTACAGTTGAGGCCGTTATACGCTGACGTTTTTAATATTTTTTTAATTAGGATTCAAATATTGATTACATTGGCATTTGTATTACAATATTCGTTCGTCATTTCATATAACGTATTTACAGCTGACGTTCAAATATAACGCATTTAACAAATATATCCAAAAGTTAATAAACTATTTTTTCGCGGTTGCCGTTAGCGTTGTTAATCTAATTTTTAATATCTTTGTAAAAAACATTTTCTTCTAATCGAAACATGAAAATAATAATAATGATATCCGCTTTGGTAGCTTCCTTAGTATTAGGGCTTTACGGAGGCTTAGCCAAACCTAAACCAAATTGGTGGAAAGTACTGGTTATACTGGCCGTAACCGGCGCAGTTTTAATCAACTTACTTCCTCCGCTCGCTATAGGCGGGAATTCCAACGCTTTCCTGGCGTTTCCATATATTACTTCGCTTATGGAACGCGTTAGGATCCTTAATTTCCATGTGCCTATGGCATGGATAGCCGTCCTGTCCTACCTAATCTCCATGGTCTACTCCGTTAGGTACTTGCGAAAGCGCGACATCGCCGACGACATTAAAAGCAGCGCCTCGGCCCTGCTGGGGTTGGTCTTTACTATTTTAGCTACAGTGACGGGGATGCTCTGGGCCAAGTTCAACTGGGGAGCATATTGGAATTGGGATCCGCGCGAAACGTCGATCTTTATCCTGATGATGATCTATTTCGCTTACTTTGCGCTCCGCTCGGCGATTGAGAACGAAACTACCCGCGCGCGCCTTTCTTCCGTTTATTCCCTGCTTGCTTTCGCGACCGTGCCGTTCTTTATGTTCGTGCTGCCGCGACTGACGACCGGGCTGCACCCAAGCTCCGGAGGCGAAGGCCCCGTGACCGGCAGCGGAGGCGGATTCCTGAACTCCAACATGCAATGGGCGTTCGGAGTCTCCTTCTTTGCTTTTACCATGCTCTACTTCTGGGCCCTGAATTTGGGTTTCAGGGTAAAATTACTTCAACATAATATTGAAAATCAATAAGATAGGAATAAATATATGGAAACCTTTTTATCGAACAATTCGCTCTATATTGTGCTTGGCATAGCCCTTATTATTTGGGCCGGGATCGCTTTTTACCTTACCAGGCTCGACGCCTCTATTAGCAAGATTGAGAAGCGGCTTGCCGAGAGCTCTCATAATAGACAAGGAGAAAGAAATTGAAACCAAGGTATATAATTGGCGGTTTGGCCATCATCGTCTTCATGACGGTGCTCCTGCTGAGCTTCGATTCAAATAAGATCGATTATTCCGACTACGCCGGCGCTATAAAGTCCGGGAAAACGGTGCAAATAATCGGATCCTGGAAAAAGGACGCGCCGACGAAATTCGACGCCGACGCAAATATTTTTTACTTCACTATGCAGGACGAAAGCGGGAAAGTCTTTCCTGTAAAGCTCTCCGGAGCGAAACCCGCGTCGTTCGACTCCGCTCCGACCATCGTCGCTAAGGGCAAAGTAGAGGGCGACGAATTCCATGCCACAGAAATATTAACCAAATGCCCCTCGAAATACGAAAGTGAAGGCGGGGAGCATCAAAAAAACGCAGAATACGGGAGATAATTAACGAATGGGCAATATCGTGCTTTTCATTACTGCATCGCTTTCGCTTATAGCGGCGGCGTGTTTTTTCGTCTCACATAAAGGCTCCAACGAAAAGCTTTTAAAATGGGGCGAGGTTTTCTTTTACGCCGCAGCTGCCGGCGTCTTGTTCCTTTCCGTTTTCCTAATGGTCAATATCCTCCGGGATAATTTTAGCTTTACTTATATATGGAGCTATAGCTCCAAGGAATTGCCTCTATTCCTAAAGGTTTCCTCCTTCTTCTCGGGGCAGGAAGGGTCTTTCCTGTTGTGGTCGCTGTTCCTTAGCGTAATCGGCGTTATTTTCGTAAGGTCCGAACGCGGCAAGCCTTCCGCGGCGCTTTCGCTCGGAATTTTTTCCGTTATCATGCTTTTCGTACTGTTAATGCTGATCGCGAAATCGCCGTTCAACTACGTTTGGGATACGTTCACCGGGGAAGGGTTGCAAGCTGGATTTACGCCGGACAACGGACGCGGCCTGAACCCGATACTGCAGAACTTCTGGATAGTTATCCATCCCCCGGTGCTGTTCCTCGGCTACGCGATAATGAGCGCGCCATTCGCGCTTGCAGTCTCCGCGTTATTCCGCAGAGAATATGAAGAATGGGCGCAAAGCTCGATTCGTTGGAATCTCTGGGGCTCGGCTATATTAGGCATAGGCATAATGCTCGGCGGCTTTTGGGCGTACGAAACGCTCGGTTGGGGCGGTTTCTGGGGTTGGGACCCGGTGGAAAATTCTTCGCTTCTTCCGTGGCTTGTCGCCGTGGCTTTAGCGCACACCCTGCTTATTCAAAAGAGAACCGGCGGGCTAAAACGCACGAATTTCGCGCTGGCTATCGTCGCGTTCCTGCTTGTGATTTATGCCACATTCCTAACGCGTAGCGGCGTCCTTGGCGATATGAGCGTACATTCCTTCGGCGACCCGGGCAACTACGTCTACGCGCTTCTTTTGACGTTCCTGGCCGTGTTCGCGCTGATAGGCTTTATTCCCTATTTTACCAGGTTTAAGGAGATGGGCGGGGCGCAACGAGTAGCGTTCCAATCCAATTCGCGCGAGTTCATGATCTCGCTTGGAGTTCTTTTCCTTTTAATATCGTCGGTTATCATATTTATCGGCACAAGCTGGCCTATAATAACATCAATAATAGGCGCGAACAAGAGCTCCGTGGACGTAGCGTTCTACAATCGCTGGAATCTGCCGGTAGCGTTGGGCTTGCTTGTAACGAACGTTCTCTCGCTTTGGCTCTCGTGGCGCGCGGGCGAATGGAAGCCGCTCCTTAAGAGGCTCGGAGCCGCGTTTATCGCCGCGTTAATTATCGCCGTAGTCGTTTCGATCCTGCATCCGTCGACCTTCCATCATGCGCTGCTTCTCTTCGCGGCTCTCTGGGGCCTGCTCGCTAACGCGGATTACGCCGCGCGCATCTGGAAGCGTTACTCGCCGGGAAGGGGCGCCGTAGTCTCGCACATCGGCATATCCCTATTCGTGCTAGGAGTCATCGCCTCGGGCGTCTACGAACGAAACGTTCAAGTAACGCTCGCGCTTGGCGAATCGAAAAAAGCGCTCGACGGCACAATTAAGTTTATCGGCAAGGAGCAAATTGAAAAAAGCTTGACCGATCGCGAAAAGTATAAATATAAGTTCGAGTACTCCGAGGGCGGCGATACAAAACAGGTATCGGCCGTTATCTACTGGAGCGATTTCAACATGAGACAATCCCCGTTCTTCGAACCCGGCATACTCCGCGGCTTTATAGGCGACGTCTATGTCGAGCCCCGCGCAACCGGGAGCGATAACGAATCGGTCGACTTGTCGCTCAGCAAAAAAGAATTGAGGGATTTCCCCGGCGACACCGCGTTAAAGCTCAAGCTGACGAAATTCGAAATGGCGCACGCTCAGGTAGAAGACGGCTCTTCGAAGAACTTGGGAGTAGGCATAGTCATCGAGGGAACGTATCGCGGCGAAGCTGTCCAGGACACCCTGCTCGGCATGATGGACATGGAACAGAGACAGATCATACCCGTTTGGAAGAATATCGCCGGCGCTCCTTATATTATAGCCTTCACTAAATTTAATCTTTCCGGAATGAGCCTGGAAGGGAGCGAAGCCGTGGTCTCTATCGCAAAAGAAGGCGAAGCCAAAGCGCCTCGCGAGACCGTAACATTTGAATTAAAGAAAAAACCATTGATTTGGTTTGTATGGTTGGGTACCATTTTGACGATGGGAGGCTTTATAATAGCTTTGGCGCGCCATAAAAATAAACAAAAAAACAGCAAAAATGAACGCGAAATATTTAACGACACAGCGGGCAAAGCTTGAAAGACAAAGGGTTTCATGCTTTAGGCTTGCCCAAACCATAAGGAAAAATTAATTTGTATTAACTTCGATTTTTGTTAAATTGTATTCGTGACTTTAATACTTTTTTATATGAATTAATTTAAAAAAGATAATTAGGTTTTTGAATGCAATTAACTGAAGTTTTACCAATTAAGCACAAGGATGCTAATGAAATCGAAACTCTACAACCTACTGCTACCTATCGCGGCGTTTGCCATGATAGCGTTAGCCGGCGCCCTAACGAGCTGCGAAGGGCCTGAAGGCAAACCGGGCACGAACGGCACAAATGCCGCCGAAGGCTGCACGATCTGCCACAACAACTCGACCAAGATGCTCTCCCGCCAGCTCCAGTGGGCAGCTTCGCTGCACGCCACGGGAACGGCTTTTGCGCGCTCCACTAACCAATGCGCCGGTTGCCACACCAGCGACGGTTTCCGCGAAACGCTCATGACGGGCGCAGACACTACTGGCGGCACGATAATGAACCCGACCGGTCAGAATTGCCGTACTTGCCACTTCGTACATCGCAATTACGATTCTACCGATTACGAGCTCACAACTACCGCGCCTGTAAAATTGCGCATTAACAAAGACTACGCCGCCGACGTTAAGAAGGGCAACCTCTGCGTTAAATGCCATCAGCCGCGCGTTCCGTCGCCTATGGTCACGTTACAGACTACCAACGATATTAAGTTTAACAACAATCGTTGGGGACCGCACGAGTCCGTTACTTCCGGTATCTTCTTCGGCCAGGGCGTTTACCGCGTAGCCGGTTCCGCTCCTTATCCCGACGGCGATCAAAACCCGCATAAGGGCGTTCAAAACGGTTGTATCGGTTGCCACATGGGCCCGTCTTACGGAACCCAGGCCGGCGGTCATACCATGAAGATGAGATACGACAACGAAGGCTCTATTGTCGACAACGTAGCGGCTTGCAACGTCGCCGGTTGCCACAGCGGCTTAAAGAATTTCGACCTTGACGGCGTTCGCACGAAAGTAGCCGCCGACTTGAAAGAATTGCACGAGCTCCTTAAAGGTCGCGGACTCGTCGACGAAGAAGGACTTTCCGTCCCCGGTAAGACCGCTACCGCTAAAGAAGCAGGTATCGTTCTTAACTTTATGCTTATCGAACGCGATAAGAGCCTTGGAGTTCACAATCCTCGCTTAGTAAAGGCCCTCTTGACGAATTCGATCGAAGCTTTAAAATAATCGTAAGGTTATTAAATGGGGAAATGATTATTTTTTAATTGTTTCCCCAAATTTTTTCAGAATAATCCATTAATATTTTTTAATACTTACGAGAAGTTTATGAAAAAATTATTACCGTTTCTGATTCTCGCACTATTTGGCGGCAGCGTAGCCAACGCGCGCCCCCAGTATTCGATACTGCAAAGTTTCGGAACTAAATGCCAGAACTGCCATATGTCCCCGCACCAAGGCGGCATACGCTCCAGTTCCGGCTTTATGGCGAGAAAGGACATTGCTCTTATTAAGCCCGAAACGCTCGGTTTAAGCGGCTTTTATGATTTCGCAAGCACGAATACCGCTTGGGACGAAAAGATCGTTTACGGAGCCGATGTGCGCGGTATTTCGGCCCGTTGGCCCCAGGGCGGCGGCAAGTACAAGCGCGACTATATGCTCATGCAGGCCGCTCCCTACGTCGCCATCCAACCGGCGGAATGGATGCATCTTGAAGCGTCCTATAACTTTTCCTACTCGCTGTACGAAAGCATGCGCTATCCCGGCCAATCGGCTTACGAAGTATCGGCGACCTTCCATTTTGCCGACTACCTTCCAGAGTTGCGCGTCGGTCACTTCCAACCGCCCGTAGCTTTGGAGTACGACGACCACACCATGCTCGTACGCCAGGCCTCGAGCGCTCAGCGCAGCCGCCCGATCATCCCGTGCGATTACTCCGAGCTCGGCGTCGCGCTCGAGTACGAAGCTCTCCCCTGGTTGGGCGTAACTTTAGGGGCGTTTGATTCGAAGAATTTGGCCGACGCTACTATCCAAACGAGAAGCGGCGGTTCCGAACCGCTCGTAAATGAAAAAGCCGCCAGCGCAGTTGCCAGGATTTCATTCCATCCGGAGCAGTTCATGGGGTTAACCTATTTCTTCGGCGGCTCGTTCTTCATTAATAGCCCCCTACGTTCGGACAACGGCCTTTACTTCGCAAATAATTACTATGCCGTTTCCAACGCGTTCTTTAATTTTGGAATGTCGGACAGTTGGGCGGTTATAGCCGACTACATGCATTCGGAAAAGCAGCAAGTCCGCGAGACCAATAATTTTACTCTCGAGTTGAACTATCAGCCAATGGAAGGCGTCATCGCTCACGCGCGCGCAGAGACGGCAAATACCTGGGAGGTATTCCGCAATCAATTAACGCATACGAACCAGTACGTCCTTGGGGCAAGGTTCGTACTACTGCCGTACCTGGACATAATGCCCGAGTACAGAGTCTACGACCGCCAGCACGTGCCGGATTACGCGGCTCAATGGTCCTTTAATCTTCATTTATTCTATTAATTAGCGGAGGCAAAATGAACTCGACAAATAGACGAGATTTCCTAAAGAAGGCCGGAGCCGTTATAGGATTCGGGTTTGCGGCCAGCTCCTTCGGAGCCATATTTACCGCATGCGAACGCGATGAAACCATGCCCGTCAAGCCCCCGGAGGCTTTCACAATACAATTGAGCCAATACCCGGAACTTTCCGCGGTCGGCGGCGTAGTTAAAGTAGATCCGCCGCCAGGCAAGAACGGCGGAGAGCCGTTAATCGTTTCCAGGACGGGCGCTACGAGCTATATCGTATTGGACTCCCGCTGCACGCACCAGCAATGCTCCGTAAGCGTGCCGAAAACGCCCGGCAGCCCCATGGATTGTCCTTGCCATTCGGTCGGCTATAAACCGGACACGGGAGAAATAGCGTACAATAACATCGGTGTCGCTCTAACTGGACTACATAAATACGACGCGACGTACAACCAATCAAATAACACTTTAGCATTACAAATATAATTTGGTTGAATCGGAACTTTTTGTTATATTTGTATTGTAATCAATTGCAATCTGTTTTTGGAGAAACAATTAATGAAAACGAAAAAAATAGCAATATTAGCCGTAGCCGCTTCACTATTCGTCGGCGCAGCGATTACGAATCGCGCCGAAGAAACGGCTAAAGACGGCAAGACAATATATACCGAAGCGAAATGCGTGAATTGCCATTCCATTAAGTCCGAAGGCATCGAAGCTAAGAACAACAAGAAAGATCTTGGCGGCGTTACTTCTTCCATGAAAGAAGAAGACGTTAAAGCTTACTTAAAGAAAGAATCCGAGATCAACGGCAAGAAGCACCCCTTCGCATTTAAGGGCGGCGACGAAGATTTAACGACATTGGTTAAATTCCTTATCGCTACCAAAGCGGCCGAATAAAAAAGTCTTTTTCATGGCGAACTCCTTATTTCCCGGCCTTGCGCCGGGTTTTTTTTTGCCTTAATTAGAATTTGAAGCGTCGTAAGCCGAGGAGTTGCAAGTTGCCGGAAATGAGTAAAGTAATCGCCGCTTATTAACATAGTTATTTTAATACATACTTCGTTAGCGCGGAGTGTGACCACGTTGTGTCGAGGAATGCGCCTCCCCCGGTGATTTCTACTATGTGCGAGATTAATATTAATCCAACGTCCGGGCAATAATAAGAAATAGTTCCTATATCATCATATTGTTCATATACAAGGTGTTGTTCATATTTAACGCATACAAATTCACCCGCGGCAACTTTAATTTTAGCATCGATACTTGTCGTTTCTCTATCAAAATATTGATCTTTTGGTCTGTCGCCGACAAACGTCGGATATTTATATATCAAAGTAAATGGATACCCGTCCAATACTTCATAGCCATATACTCCTTTAGAACGATTTGTTATAGGCGCAAATTCGGCATAGTTATTATAGTCGGCTGTTATATAGTACCAATCTTCGCCTGCAATCTTCTCTTTTCTTGAAATTTTCTCGATATAGGAATCATATCTTTCCGTATCTGTGGGAGTTAAGCTGTGGACGTAATAAGACTCGTAGTACCAAGTATTGCCGACTGCTAAGGGAATAAGTACGCTTGGTTTACCGTTAGGCGCATCCGGCGACGAATCGTCCTTGCCACAAGCAAATGCAGAAATTGAAATAATGGCGATAATCAATAACTGCTTCATTGATAACCTCTTTAAGATAATAAAAAAACAGTAATCATTCAGCAAATATACGAAAATAATAATATTAAGATGAATGTATTTTGCTCGATAATAGTGAATATTGAAATATTCACTTATAGATAATGAAGAAGGGCGGACACCCGGTCCGCCCTAACTAACAATTGATCATTTATCATTAACAATTATGCGTATTCCTTGATCTCCAGCTCGCCCTTAATGGCATAGTAAGCGCCTTCGGCGAGGGCCTGCAGCTCGTCCTCTCCCGGGTAGATATGAACGGGAGCGATGAATTTGACTTTTTCTGTAATGAATTTGGTCAGGGGCTTCGCGTAAGCGACGCCGCCAGTTATGATAATTGCGTCGACGCTGCCGTCCAAAGCAACGGCGCAGGAGCCTATCTCCTTTGCGACCTGGTATCCCATAGCGAAGAACACCGAGCGCGCGGGTTCTTCCCCGCGCAGAGCGGCGTCCTCGACTATTCGCGCGTCGTTCGTATTCAGGTACGCAACGAATCCTCCCTGCCCCGTTATCATTTTCTTCATCTCGTGAAGCTCGTATTTACCGGAATAGCAGAGTTGAGTTAATTGCCATGACGGCAGCCCGCCGGCGCGTTCCGGCGAGAACGGTCCGTCGCCGTCCAGTCCGTTATTGACGTCAATAACGCGGCCGTTCGCGTGAGCGCCGACCGTTACGCCGCCGCCGAGATGCGCTACTATAAGCCTTAAATCCTCGTAGCGCTTGTTCTGCTCGCGGGCGAACCTGCGAGCCACCGCCTTTTGGTTAAGCGCGTGGAAGATGCTGATACGCGGCAATTCGGGCCTGCCGGAGTAGCGAGCAATATCGTCCATTTCGTCGACCACGACGGGATCGACAATAAAAGAAGGGCAATCGTCGCAGACGGCGCGAGCAATTTCGCGCGCGAGCAGACCGCCGATATTTGAAGCGTGCTCGCCCATAACGCCTTTGCGAAGGTCTTCGATCATCGCGTCGCTTACCCGGTATACTCCGCCGGGAATTGGCTTGAGCAACCCGCCGCGGCCTACGACGGCGTCCAGGTCGGAGACTTTTATATTTGCTTCCTTTAAAGCTTCGATTATTATATTCTTTCTGAATTCGTACTGATCAATAATTGTCTTATAACCGACAAGCTCCTCGACGGAGTGACGCAGCGTCTTTTCAAAAATAGAAGTAAGGTCCTCGAAAACTGCAATTTTCGTCGAGGTGGAGCCGGGATTAATAGTTAGGATTTTCATCAATTCTCCTTAAAATGAAGCCGCGAGGGCCAGCGACGTTAGTTTACTGCGGTCGGTGTCCGAGCGGGACGTTAGTACTATGGGAACCGCCGCACCAAGTATGCAAGCGGCCACGCTCGCTCCGGCGAAGTATGTCAGGCTCTTGTACAGGGCGTTAGCGGCTTCGATGTCTGGCATCATTAGCAGGTCGGCGTCGCCGGAAACCAAGCTATCTATGCCTTTATGATGAGCCGCTTCGGCGGAAATCGAGTTATCGAGCGCAAGCGGCCCGTCGATAATGCAGCCCTTGATCTGGTTACGCTTGTTCATCATGGTAAGCAATGCCGCGTCTATCGTAGCCGGCATCTTCGGGTTCACGGTCTCCACAGCCGCAACGACCGCTATCTTAGGATTCGCGACCCCGAGCCTGTGGAATAGATCAACCGCATTCTTAATTATTCCTACTTTTTCGTTGAAGTCCGGCGCGACGTTTTGAGCCGCGTCGGTTATGGCGATCAATTTCGGATATGTGGGCGGATCGAAAAACCCGATATGGCTGAGCAAATCGCCTTTGCGCAAGCCCTGCTCCTTGTTTAAGACGGCGCGAAGGAAATCGGCGGAGGAAACAAGCCCTTTCATAAGTATTTGCGCCCTTCCCTCGAGGATAATCTTAACGGCCTTACGAGCGGAGGCCGATGGATCCTGCTCGTTAATAATCTCAAATCCAGAAATATCCAAACCCAGTCTATCCGCTATGCCCTGTATTTTTGCGTTGTCCCCGACGAGAATCGGCTCGGCAATACCCTGTTTGAAGGCTTCGTTAGCGGCTATCAATACGGGTTCGTCCTCGGCGGCGGCAATCGCTATCTTCTTTTTCGGCTTGCTTTTCGCTATCTCAATAAACGAATCTAAATTTCTTAAAAGCATTTTATCTCCATTTTTATCTTTGCAATTTCATTTGCGATAATTACCCGTTAGGTTTAAAACTTTTCAAGGCTTCCAATTGCCGCTTCTACTTCGTCGAGTATTTCGCCGCTCTTTACGAGGGCTTTCATAGTCGTATGGTCTTTGTAAAGCGGGCGGTCTACGTCGAGGAAGTCCACGTAGCGGCGAATAACTTCCTTCGCTTTAGCTACGCCGTCGCCGGTCCTGAAGTTGCGGAAGTCGAGCGCCTGCGCGGCCGCCATTAATTCGATGCCGATCACGCCAAAGGCGTTATCGAGTATTTGAGTGTTCTTTATAGCGGTGTTCATGCCCATCGATACGAAGTCTTCCTGGTCCGCGGCGGCCGGGATGGATTGGATCGAAGCCGGCGCGGAGAGAATTTTTTGCTCTACGATAAGAGAGTCCGCCGTGTATTGGCTGAGCATAAGACCGGAGTACATGCCCGCGCCTTTAGTTAAGAACGCCGGCAAGCCGGAGCTGAGAGCTGGGTTTAACAGTCTGTTTAAGCGGCGCTCGCTGAGCACGCAGGACATAGTAATAGACGCCCCGGCCATTTCCATAGGCAACGAGACGGGAGTCCCCTGGAAGTTCGCGCCGGTTAGCGTTAAGCTCTCCTCGGGAAGGAAAATAGGGTTGTCGCCGACGCCGTTCAGTTCGATCTCGACCTGCGAGCGGGCGTAAGCGAGCGCGTCGTGGGCCGCGCCGATGACCTGCGGAGTGGAGCGCATCGAGTAGGCGTCCTGCACCTTCGTCTTTACCTTGCCCGAGAGCAAATCGCTGCCCATGATCATCTTCTTTATCGCCTGGGCGGAACGTTGCGCGCCGATAAATCCGCGCATCTGGTGCAGGCGGACGTCGTAGGGCTTCATGTTGGCCAAAAGAGCTTCGAGCGACATAGCCGCGGCAATTTCCGCGTGCTTTAGCAGCCTGTTATAGTCGTAGAGCGTAATAGCGCTCATCGCGGTCAGTAGGTTCGAACCGTTGATAGTCGCAAGGCCGTCGCGCGCCTGGAGCCCGGGGACGGGAATTCCAGCGCGTTCCAAAGCTACCCTGCCGGGGAGCATTTCGCCGTTGAAGTATGCTTCGCCCTCGCCCATCATAAGAAGGGCTATCTGCGACATCGGGGCAAGGTCGCCGCAAGCGCCGACCGACCCCTTCTGGCAAACCACGGGGGTGACGCCTTTGTTCAGCATATCGACCAGGGTTTGAGTGATCTCGGGGCGGCAGCCGCTATTGCCATGCGCGTGCACGTTTATGCGCCCGGTCATCGCGCCGCGTACGAATTCAATCGGGGCGGGGTCGCCAATGCCGGCGGAGTGATTGTATATTAAGTACTTTTGGAATTCCTTGATCTCGTCGTCCGTCAGGACTATTTCCGAAAACTCGCCAATGCCGGTATTAACCCCGTACATTATCTCTCGCTTCTCGATCTTTTCTTCCAATAGGGCGCGACATTTCTTTATCCTTTCAATTGCCGTATCGCCTAAAGATACTTGCTCGCCGCCGCGGGCTACGCTTACTACTTTCTCTATAGTTAAGCCTTCACCATTTAAAACTACTGACATATTCTTTAACCTGCATCAATATATTAAGTAATATTTTCTCTTTATCAGATTTAATCTTACAAATTTAAACCATTTTCCCCTTATCATAAAATAAAGAAATATTAGTCTTTATGAAAATATCGAATGAGGAAACTATTTTTTCTTAATTTTGCAGTTTATATTCAAAAAAAGATAGATGAAATCCAACAATAACGAGGCTCCCGTCCCGGAAAAACCCGGCGATATACTGGATGAATTTAAGGCGTTCGTAGAAATCGTAAGGATTTTGCGGCGCGAATGCCCTTGGGATTCGACGCAATCGAACGAATCGATCGCTCACTTAATGATCGAAGAAGCTTACGAAGCTATCGACGCGATCTACGAGAACGATTACGAAGAGCTCTCCCGCGAGCTTGGCGACCTTTTGCTGCATATCGTAATGCACTCCGTCATGGCCGAGGAGACGGGAAAATTCAACCTGGCCGACGTAATCGCGCGCATCCGCAATAAAATGGTCTCGCGCCACCCGCACGTCTTCGGCGAGACGCAGGTCTCGGGCGCAGAGGAAGTATTGAAGAATTGGGAGCATTTAAAGAAAAAAGAAGGGAAAAAGTCGGCGCTTGAAGGCGTTCCCAATACGCTTCCCGCATTACTGAGGGCGGAGCGCATACAGCACAAAGCCTCGCGCGTGGGATTCGATTGGAAGGACGCAAGCGACGTTTGGGCTAAGGTTTACGAAGAGCTCGGCGAGCTGCGGGAAGAAATCGAAGCGAAATCCGATCGCGCGCCCGCCGAGCTCGGAGATTTCCTTTTCTCGATCGTAAACGCCGCGCGTAAATATGATTTAGTCGCCGAGGAAGCTCTGCACTTAACAAATGCGAAGTTCACTAAAAGATTCCAACGGATCGAGCAAATAGCCCGCGAACAGGGCAGAAATCTTGAAGAAATGACTCTCGAAGAAATGGACGAGATCTGGGAAGAATCAAAGAAATTTTTCAAATAGCTAAAAGAAAGCAAAAAGAAATAAATAACACATAGGGTTAATAAATGAAAATCACCTTTCCGGACGGCGGTTCGCGCGAATTTCCCGCGGGGACTACCGGGCTTGAAATAGCAAGATCAATATCCGAAGGCCTTGCGCGGAACGCGCTTGGCATCGAAGTTAACGGCAGACGGCTGGACCTCTCTACGCCGATCATTTTGGACGCTAAGGTTAGAATATTTACGTTCGACGACGAAGTCGGAAAAGATATCTTCTGGCATTCGAGCGCGCACTTAATGGCGGAAGCCGTGCAGCAGCTCTACCCGGGAACCAAGTTCGGCGTCGGCCCGGCAATCGAGAACGGATTCTACTACGACATGGACCTGCCCGAAGGCGTAAAGCTGACGAACGAGGACTTGCCGAAAATCGAAGAAAAAATGCGCGAGCTCGCCAAGCAGGCTAACGAATACAAACGTATAGAAGTTAGCTGGGAGGACGCCGTAAAACGCTTCCAGACTATCGGCGACCAGTATAAGGTGGAGCTGCTCGAGGGGCTAAAGGGCGACGAGATAACCTTTTACGAGCACGGCTCCTTTACCGATCTCTGCCGCGGCACGCACGTGCCCAACACGAGCGTTATTAAAGCGATTAAGTTGCTTTCCATCGCCGGAGCCTACTGGCGCGGCGACAGCGAACGCCCCATGCTGACCCGCGTCTATGGCGTCACGTTCCCTAAGAAAGCGCAATTGGACGAATTCCTGAAAATGCGCGAGGAAGCGGAAAAACGCGACCACCGCAAGCTCGGCAAGGAATTGGAGCTCTTTATGATCTCCCAGGCGATCGGCCCCGGCTTGCCGGTTTGGCTGCCCAAGGGAGCCTTTATTCGGCGCAAGTTAGAGAATTTCATTAAGGAGGAGTTGCTCCGCCGCGGCTATGTCGAGGTAATTACTCCTCATATCGGCAACTTAAACCTATACAAGACGAGCGGGCACTACCCCTACTATTCCGAATCGCAGTTCGCGCCTATTAAAGTCGAGGACGAGGAGTACATGCTAAAGCCCATGAACTGCCCGCATCACCACCAGATATACTCGTCGAAACCGCGTTCGTACCGCGACTTGCCCGTGCGCCTGGCGGAGTTCGGCACGGTTTACCGCTACGAGCAGTCCGGGGAACTAAACGGGCTATCGCGCGTGCGCGGCTTTACGCAGGACGACGCGCATATTTACTGCACGCACGAGCAATTGAAATCCGAACTCGTCAACGCGATAGAACTCACGCAATTGGTTTTCAAAACTTTCGGTATGGAGGTAACGACGCGCCTCTCCTTCCGCGGCGAAAATTCCGAGAAATACGCGGGCGATCCCGAGATCTGGGATCAAGCCGAACGCGAGCTCAAGGAAGTCGCAGACGAGATGGGATTGAATTACTTTATCGGGTTGGACGAAGCTTCGTTCTACGGCCCCAAGGTGGACTTTATCGTTAAGGACGCTATCGGGCGCAAGTGGCAGCTTGGCACCGTGCAGGTCGATTACGTTATGCCCGAGCGATTCGGGTTGGAATACGCCGCGAGCGACAACTCGAAGCGTCGCCCCGTTATCATCCACCGCGCCCCGTTCGGCTCGATGGAACGCTTTATGTCGATCCTTATCGAGCACTTCGCTGGCAACTTCCCGTTCTGGCTCTGCCCGACGCAGGTTAACATACTTCCCATAGGAACCGACCAGGTCGATTACGCGAAGGACGTTAAGAAGATGCTGGAAAGCGCCGGATTCCGAGCCGAGATAGATCTTCGCAGCGAGAAAATCGGCCGCAAGATCGCGGAGTCCGAGCAGAAAAAGATTCCTTTCGCGGCCATAATTGGCCAGAAGGAAGTCGATTCGCACACGATTTCGCTCCGCCGGCATACCCAGGGCGATATCGGCTCGAAGACTTTCGAGGAAGTCGTCGCCTTGTTTACTTCTCTAAACGAGCCGGGCGCCCAGGAGTAGCCCAATTCCCTGATAAAAATAAAAAAGCCGCGAGATTCGCGGCTTTTTTATTTATGAATTAAGCAAGAATGAAGAAATTGAAACAATCGAACTTTTATTTTATATTTGGAGTGAATATAAAATTAAATATTTTAACCTCCTGCCCGCTATTCGCCATTTTTGGTTTTAAATGAATTACGTCTAAATATTTTTTGTTATTCCGAGTAGTATTAATAGCTACATTTGTAAGATAAAAATTACTCAAACTCAAAAAGTAAGAATGAAAGACCGCGAAGCATTGGACGAAGCCATAGACATTGACAGTATACTCTCGACGCAGATCTGTTCGATAAGGTTGACTATAAATCGATTAGCCGGCGAATTAACTACGATCGCGGATATCTTTGCTGGACAGAAATCCCATAGGCTGCAAACGCGGCTACTGGACATCAACCGGCAGTTGATCCATAGCGTAGCCCACTGCAATTGCACCTACCCCCGCATATCCAAGATAAAAACTATCATGAGAGTAAAGACCGCCCTTTTGGAATGCCAGGACTGCCTTATTCTGGCCAAGATATTGGGGTTGCACGATACTTCATTACAGCTTAGCGAACTGGCCAGGCTGCAAAGAAATATCGAAAACGTATGTAAATGCTAAATCTGTCCTGTTACAGCTCCGATTTTTTCGCGTTTATCGAGGGGACGTACTCCTCGAAATCCGGAAATTTAAATAATACATACTCAAAAGGCTTTGGAGCTTCGTTCACGTTCTCCAAAAAATGGGTTATATATGCCTCGTTATAATCTATCGAGGCCAGATAGTTCTCTAGCTTTTCGACGAAACTAACGTCGAGATTCGGATACCTGATTCCTTCCATGTTATGCTCCAATAACTCTATTTAACTTACAGCTAATTCTAAAGTTTTTCTCTTCAATACCTGAAATATTATTTTAACAAGATAAAGATACACGGCGCAGAACGGTTCAATTCGTTTCGCAGTACAAGCTTATAAACCCCGGTAGCGAGTCTTGAATCAAGCGGCAGGTAAAGCGGATTGATCCCTTTAGGCACATCGAGCTTCCCGGAATCGACAGCTTCCCCAATCGAATTATATATTACGTAATCGGTCGAGTAATTGGCAAAGGAGTATGAATCAAGATTCAGGCGGCTTCCGTCGTAGGTCGTACCGCGGACCACAAATTCAAATCCTTCCGTCATTACATAGTCAACCTCGCCGTAGAAGTAGCAGAATGGATTTAGCTCCAGCGAGCCGTCTAAAAGCGTCGCAGTAAAGTTCTTGCGGGTTAGCACGTCAAACCGCTTTAAATCCAACGCAGTCGAATCCGGAATATTAAGCAGGGCCAAACCGTGAATCGTTATTACGTCGCCTGACGCGTCAAGCAGATGGGCGGCTTCGGCGCGAGGCACGGAAATGCTCATTCCATTATCGTTTCTCGTCATCTGTAGCGGGGTGAAGGGCGACCGGGCCAATCTTACGGAGATCGGGTGGAATAACTTGACGTTAAAATCAAGCTCTATATACGCGCTATCCGCATCGAGTCCCGGCGCCGCCGTTAAGCTGCTTATTGCGACGTCCAGCGTGTCGCTTGCGTCAACGATGTAATTTCCAGCCTTTAGGGTAGTAGCGAATATTTCCTCGAAGACTGAGTAAAGTATCGTGGAATGCGCCCGGTAAGGGCACACCGAGGAATAATAATAGTCAAGCGAAGCGGTATAGTTGCCGATCGCGTCGCCCTGGACTTTTACAAAGAATTCCTTCGTCTCGCCGGGTTTTATTTCCACCGGCCAGGAAATTCCTTCCAAAACTGCCGCGCCCGACGGAGTTAAGATTAACGAATCGAGCGTTAACGAATAGTCGCTTATATTCTTAATAGTAACGGGCTTCGTAGCGGTTTCTCCCAGAGCTACCCCGCCGAAATTAACGTCCAAAGGAGTAATTTGCAGTTTCGGAATTATTACTTCGCCTGAGACGTACCCCGGGATTCGGACGGGGCATAGGCTTGTCGTGAAGTAAACGGAATCGGCGAGCATTATCTCGCCCGTCGCAGCCGGATCCAGGCTTACGACTATACTGCCCGATTCGTTGGGTTGAAGCGTTAAGGAGGTAGGCGAAAAGCCCAATCGCTGCAGGTTTGACGATAGCGGCGCGAGCGTAATAGTTTCCTGGATATTACCTGAATTTACGAAAGTAAACGAGCGGGAAAGCGGCGGATCGCAAGTTTGCAACTCTCCGAAACCGATCGACGATTCCGTAACCGAGACCGAAGGAATAAATATATTGGCCCGTAACTCCTGCATGTAATCGTGCAATAAGCTTCCTTTCGTATCGTTGGCGGTAATCCTGAAGTAATCGGACGCTACCCCGCTCGCCCCTGGGTTCAGCGTTACATAACCGGTCAGCGTTGCGCCCGGCGCCAGGGTATACGGCAAAGCCGGGGCGTTCCTCAACGTAAAGTTCGAGCCGTTTACCAATTGGAACGCGACTATTTCCACGGTTTCCTCGCCTGTATTCGTTACCGTTACGGTATCCTCGGCGTTAGTCGACGAGCAATAGCTGTCGGGGAATTGAGTAAAGGCGAAATTATACGCTACCGAGGGCAGCTTCTTTAAAATATTTGCCGGAAGGCAAAGTTTATCGTCGCAGAGCCCCATTGCGTCGAAGCAAAGATTCGAGGAGTAATCGGCAGGATTAGGCGAAGTTATTTCAATCGCAATCTTACGGCTCTCCCCGGGAATTAATTTTATTGGGGGCTTCGGGTTGAACGTAACCGCCCATCCCTGCGGTACTGGCAGGGATATAGACGTCACGGTTAGCGTGTCGCCTTCCGCCCGGATTTCCACCGTGTCGCGGGCGACGCCGGCGTCGTCGAATATCGCGGAAACGACCGCTTTATCCGAGGCGAGCTTTGCGGAGATACCTTCTCCGCGCACAATTATTTCCGTGATCTCGTCGCAGGGTTTGCTTGTAAGCTTTATCGTATCCATCCATACGCCCACACGGTCGGCGGCGAAGCGTATAAGCGCTTCGGCTTGCGAGCCGTTGACGATCTTATAGGGTAAAACGTCCGGCGAGAAAGCGAACTTAAATTGGGAAAGCTTATTAGTCGCGCCGACGACCGTTGCTATTAATTTCCCCTTATTGCGAATTTGAATCTTTTCGGAGACTCTATCCCCGACGCAAATCTTTCCAAAATCGACAAAAGTCCTGCTCGGCTCCAGTATTGTTTCGGTAAGGGTCCCGGCCAGCGTCACATGAACGGTTCGGCGCGAGCCGCCTTTCGTTGCGTCGTTGCTGAGTATATCCAGCTTGCCGATGTAATTTATATCCGGCGCTTTCGGGTTGAATTGAATAATTATTGATTCACTTTTGCCCGGCTGCACTACGAGCGGGAAATTTCCGCCGCTCGCAAAACCGACGAATGAGAATATCTCGGGATTCTCGGAAATAAATGCCTGTGTTATTATTAAGTTGTCGTTGCCGGTATTATTGAACTCCAGGGTGTCGTAACGCGAGTAGTTGCATTCCGACGCGGTAAAGTTCGAATCGGCGACGTTTATTATAGGCGAAACCCCGTAGACCCTCACCGTGATAGTAGTATCGCGGTCGCATGGGTAGAGGTGGAACGTATATCGTTGCTCCTGCCAGCCCGTATCCTGCGGGATCGTCCTGAAAACCGTAGCCGCCCCGTTCTGCCGGACGTCCAAGGGCAATTGAGTTTGCAGGGAAAAGCCCGTAACGGGCGAAGGAACGGTAAAGGAGCTGAGCGCTTCAAAGTAAGTTACGTCCGGCGTTCGCCAGGTAATCGAAGTGTCCAGCGTTCTTCCGACCGGGGCGCGATTGTAAACGACCAGGTCAGTTTCCGGGTAAACCGTCGAGCGGCGCGCCGTTCCGGCCAGCGGCACGGTAAAGGTGAACTCTTCGCCGGGGACGTCGTAGTTGCACTGAAGCGTAAGCGTGGCCTGCTTATCGCCGGACGTCTTCGGCTTGAACAGTATAATGAACTCTTTAATCAGGCAGCTGCCGATGAGGAAATCCTTCCCTACGAATGGAACTTCGAAATCGCCTGCGTTCGGGCCCGTTATCTCCCACCTACATTTCGTATCGTCGAAGTTAAAAGCGCGCAGATAGAGCGTATCGCTTGCGTCGTCGTTCACGCAGGTAAAAGGATAATCGATCTTATTTTTATGAAGGGTAACTTTCGTCGGCGAGAGCTTCCAGACGCCGCGCCCGACTACCCAACCCTTATCGGGGGTGATGAACCAGATATCGTCGAGGTCGCGCTCGTCCAGCCCGCAATCGCGTTTCGTCCACTTAATACCCGCATCGGAAGTATAGTAGCAAAATCCGTCGTAGCCGCAGGCCCAACCTGACTGCGTGCCGGTAAGGAACGTTCCGAACATCGGCGCGGGCGTAGTAAATCTTCTCCAGGAAGCGCCGTCGTCAGTTGAAAATCTTATTTCGCCGGAGTTATCGCCCTGCCCCATACAAGTCTGCCCGGAGTTGGGCACGAGGAAGGACTGGCCGATATTCGTAATCTCTTCCTGCCAGTAATTATCTCCCGTATCGGCGAAGATGTCCCAGGTAAATCCGCCGTCAGTCGTGCGCCATATCTCTCCGCTCGAGGAGGCGTAGCCCAGGCCCGCGGGATCGTAAATAATAGCGTCGGATAGCCCCGACTGAGGCTCGGTGCCCTGGAAAACAGACCAATTCGATCCGCCGTCGGTGGTGCGCCAAAATTCCTGCGGAATCGTACATCCCCCGCCGAGCAACACGCCGTCGTTCTCGTTCATAAAGTAGCATCCCCACGTCGCGAACGCATTGGGAGGGGCTACGGAGAACCATGAAAAACCGCCGTTTGTCGATTTATAAATTCCGTCGGGACCGGAGGTATAGCCCACCGTCGCCGTTGGGAAATGTATGCTTTCGAGGTGATCCACGCCCGGAATTTGGTTGCCGCTCCAGGTCGCGCCGCCGTCAGTCGTGCGCATAGTCATACCGTTGAAGCCGCATATCCAGCCGTAGCGCGGGTCGGAGGGCAAGAAGTAAACGTCCAGCCAATAATTTAGGGCGTATCCAGCGGGAAGATTTTGGACCTCCTCCCAGTACTTTGCGCGCGTTGGCGTTGGCGATAATAACGAGATCGCCCAAGCTAAAATAATAATATATATCGGCGCTCTAAAAGTAAAATTCCGGTTCATAAGCTCCGCTCCAGGCTATTCAAAAATAAACCGACAAACAAATCTAACTATTGTATAAACAGATATTTTAATAACAAATTGTAATGCCCAAAAGTTGCAGATTATTTTATTTTTTTTCGATTTTTTTTACGTAATCCCGCGTCTTCGAGGCAATTGTCGCTATCTGCGGCGCGTAGCCGATAATTGATTCGAATAGTTCAGGCAGATCGTCCTCCACGTACTCGTGGGATATCTTATTACGCAACTGTCGAATAATTATAAAATCGTCGCCGTCGCGCACCAATTTCAGCTTTTCCAGCAGGTTCGCCGCGTCGATCGTCGTCGAGGGCCGTTCGTAGATCAACATATAGAACGTTCGCAATAGTTTTTGCGTTAGCAAGTCGGAAGTCCTGGCAAACCGCGAAGCGAGCGATTCGAAGCTCTCAAGCTCTTCGTCCGTGTACTCGGGCTTTATCCCGAGCGCAATGCATTTTTCCCTCGCCTTCTCCAGCCGGCCGAAGGACTTTTCAAACGCCTCGTACACTTCTTCGAAGTGCCGGATCAACTCTTCGCGTTTCCTCATAGTTCGATCGCCTCTCGGGATATTATGTCCAAAAAGCTCGCGCTTTCGCCCTCGGCGTAGTTTACTACGTCGATCTTTTGCTCCCCGAGCCTGCGCAAAAGCCGCGTCTTGAATCGAAGGATCGATTCGAGCGAAGCGCGCTGCGGGGTGATTATTAGCAAGTCAATGTCCCCGCCCTTTGCGGCGTCGTCCGTGCGCGAGCCGAATAAATACGCTTTGCCGTCGCCGATTATCTCCGCGAAGGCCGAGCGTATTGCCTCTATTTGTTCCTGATTTAATCTCATTACGCTAAAATAACACTTTTTTATGCTCATTCGTCAAAGAATTTGATTAAAAACACTTTGATGGATTTAAGATGAAAAGGACTCTCTCTTTATTGTTTATTACGTTGATCGCCGCCTGCTCGCTGAGCGCGCAAACGTCCCGTAAATCCGTCGCTTTGACCGTATACAACAACGACCTTGGGGTAGTGCGCGAAAAGCTCTCCCTGCCCTCGCAAAGCGGCATTTTCGAGATCAAATTAACCGACGTGCCGGAGCGTATCGATCCCACCAGCGTCAAGCTAAACCTTGACGGGGAGGTTTTGGAGCAGAACTTCCGGTATGATTTAGTCGACGTCTATAGAATTTTGCAGAAGTATGTCGATAAGGAAATTACTCTCGTCGGCCCAACCACTATACGAGGGGCGCTCCTGTCGGCCGTCCCGACCGGCGGCGAGACGGACGGGGGCCAAATAGTTATACGGAATCCCGACGGCGGGCTCACGATGCTGACAAAAATCGACGGCTACCAGATATCCGCGCCGTCGCTGCCTTCCGGGCTAGTGACTAAGCCTACTTTACAATGGCAAATCCGCGGAACTCGTTCGGGAAATCAAGATGCGGAGCTGAGCTATATGACCGGCGGGATGGGCTGGCACGCCGAATACGTCGCCACGCTCGACGAAGCGGAAAAGACGATGAGCTTCCTCTCCTGGGTCTCGATTGAGAACGAGAGCGGGGCCAACTACGAGAACGCCGAACTGCGCCTGATAGGCGGGGACGTGCACAGGGCGGTCAGGCCGCAAGCGGTTTACAGGGCGGATATGGCTTACGAGGAAGCGGCTCAGGGCAAAAGATTCGCCCCGCAGTTCCAGGAGGAGCAATTCTTCGAGTACCACGAGTATACTCTTCAACGCCCCGCCACTATATTAAACCGCGAAACGAAGCAGATAAGCCTCTTCGAAGCGGAGAAAGTCCCAGTTACAAAGAAATACGTTTATACTTCGGGGCAGAATGTAGACGTTGCGATCAAGTTCGCCAACAAGAAGGACAATAACCTCGGAATGCCGCTGCCAGCAGGCACGGTGAGGATATTTAAGACGAAGGGATCGTCAAATCAATTCGTTGGCGAGGACTTGATCAAGCATACGCCAAAAGACGAAGAGATAACTTTGAAAGTCGGAAAGGTTTTCGATATTATAGCCGAAGAAAGGCAGACCTCTCAGGAGCGAATCGACGAACATACGGGAGAGATCGGCTACGAAATAGTATTCCGCAACCGCAAGGACGAGGACGTTACTATTGAAGTTGAACGCAACATAGGCTTTAACGCGAAGATAATTTCCGCCTCCGAAAAATACGAGATGAAGGACGCCCAGACCGCCCGCTTTATCATTAAAGTTCCAAAGGGCGGCGAAGCGAAGCTAACTTATTTAGTAAGAAATACCTGGTAAGAAGCGATAATAAATGAGAGAATTCTTGAAGCCGTAGGCTTCACAGCTTTGTAGAAAATATTCCTCCTCAAATATCCATCCCGCGGCTCCGCCGCAGGGTGGAAGTTGGGGGGTGGGGACGGCGTTGGCTACTGACGTTGAACCGCTGCGCGGTTCGTAAGATTTATGCATTCTTAAATGCTATCACGTCGAAAATCTATTGAATAATACGCCGATAGTTACGCCGTAGGCGTTTTACATCTGTAACAGCCGCTTTGCGGCAAATTCGCTACGCCCTAGGCGTTGAACAAGAGACGCGAAGCTCGCCCAACCCGCTACGCCTCCGCGGGGAAGCCGCGGCAAGAGGGTATTGGGGTAGTATTACGCTAAAAATATGCGAATCCTGCGGATACGTCCTGAGCGCTGATCCATCTGTATTTGCGCGTCATTAAGCGCCTACTTGTATTTAGAATGTTCTTTGGATTCCCGATCGAATCGGGAATGACACCCCATTATTGATCTTAGCTCTTGCGCGCCATCCCAAAATTATATTTCTAATATATCAAAAAAAGTATTAAATTAAGATTACAACAAATTATCATCTTGATCTCATCTTTAAAGGTAGTATTATGAAAACGACGTTCAGCTTACTTTTTATCGCCTTTATTTCCGCTTTATCTCTAAACGCTCAAGCCCCCCAAAGAAAATCCGTCGCGTTAACTATCTACAACCAGGACCTGGGGGTTGTCAGGGAGAAACTTTCCCTGCCCTCCAGGCAGGGCAGGTTTGAAGCAGAATTGACCGGGATCCCCGAAAAGATAGAGCCCACCAGCATCAAGCTAAAGTTTGACGGCGACGTCGTCGAGCAAAATTACAATTACGATCTTGTCGACGTTTATAAAATTCTCAATAAATATATCGATAAGGAAATTATTCTCGTCGGCCCAAACACAATTAAAGGGACGTTACTCTCAGCCGTAGAACCAAAAAAGGGAACTATCTGGCAGAAAGACCAAAGTCAGATAATCATTCGAAACTCCGACGGAGGTTTGACTATGCTCACGCAGATGGACGGCTATCAAATCTCCACGCCAAACCTCCCGGCTGATCTTATTACAAAACCTACTCTACATTGGCTGCTCAACGGGAAGAAGTCGGGCGACCAGGACGCGGAGTTAAGTTACATGACCGAAGGCATAAGCTGGCACGCCGAATATGTAGGAACGCTGGACGAATCTGAGAAATACATGAATTTCCTCGCCTGGGTTAGTATAGATAACAATTCAGGCGGGTCGTTCGAAAATGCGAACGTAAAATTAATCGGTGGAAAGATCAGCCAGGTTAAAAGGACTGTCGATATTGAATATATTGAGAAAGACAACGGATTAGTCAATGTTAGAGCGGGCTCCGCAGGTTTCAGCGGCATAGTAGAAAAGCCGGTTTTTGAATACCATGAATATACTTTGCCGTTCCCTACTACGATTAAAAATAAAGAGAATAAACAAATCAGCCTATTCGAGATTGAAAAAGTCCCTGTCACTAAAAAATATCAATACTACTACGGAGATAACATTGGAGTTTATTTAAGTTTTAAAAACAGTAAAGAAAATAAACTGGGAATACCCCTACCCGAGGGAATTGCGAGAGTATTTAAAGCAGACGGCGAATCCAGCCAGTTTATCGGCGAGAATAAAATCGCCCACACCTCTAAAGATGAAAAAGTGGAGATTAAGGTCGGGGCCGCTTACGATATTTTCGTACAAAAAAGCGTTTTATCTAAGAAAAGAGTTAGCAAGAGCGATACTGAGATTGATTACGAGATAGTATTACGAAATCATAAGAACGAAGACATCGAGGTGGACATAGCTTTAACGCCTTTCGTAAACACAAATATATCCAGAAGTTACGCGAGTCCTTCAGAAGACTACGAGAACTCGTCTATTACTGTAATTTCGTCGTCCGAGCCATACAATAACAATGAGAGAAATATACCCGTAGCGACCGTCCGAGTCAAGAAAGACGAAGAGAAGAAGTTTACTTATAAGATGAAAATTGTAGATTTAGAATCTAAAGATTAAGATAGCCGCGGTTTTACCACAGCTCGTCTTTGCCGGAGCGCGTCATTAGGTCGCGGATGGCGTCGAGCGGCTTGCGGTCCTCGAAGAGAATATTTCCCATGGCCTCGGCGATCGGCAGCTCCGCGTCGAGGCTTTTTGCAAGCTCCACGGCGGATTTAGTGGTCGGCACGCCCTCGGCGACCATCTTAGTTTCCGAGAGTATCTCGGGAAGCGTCTTTCCTTTGCCGATCAGCTCTCCCACGCGGCGATTGCGGCTATGCTTGGAGGAGCATGTAACGTAGAGATCGCCCAAACCCGAAAGCCCGGAGAAAGTCATCGGGGAAGCGCCGAGCGCCGCTCCAAGGCGGGTCATTTCGGCAAGCCCTCGCGTTATCAGGGCGGCCTTGGTGTTATCGCCCATCCCTAATCCGTCGATTACGCCGGCGGCGATAGCGATAACGTTCTTCAGCGCGCCTCCTATCTCGCAGCCGACTACGTCGCTCGAGCTATAGACGCGGAATGATTCGCAGGAGAACGTCTCGCGGACTTCGCAGGCGAGATCGATATTGGCCGAAGCGACGACTACCGTCGTCGGCATTTTACGGGCGACTTCCTCGGCGTGGCTAGGCCCGGTTAGAGTAGCGAAGTTCTCAGGGGAAACTCCGCCCGCCTCCGCAAATATCTCGGAAATCCTTTTGTGGGAATTTACTTCAATGCCTTTGGAGCCGTTGACGACATGCCTGCCTGTGAAGTCGAACCTGGAATTAACTATAACGGAGCGAATAAACTGCGTGGGAATCGTATTGACGATTATATCGCTTTCAAGAGCCAGCCGGGGATCGGTCGTAGCGCAAACGCGCTCGGAAAGCGCAATCCCCGGCAGGTAAACTCCGTTAGTATGTTGCGAATTGATTTCGTCGGCCGTCTCCGCTTCGAACGACCAAAGCGTAACGTCGAACCCGGAGCGTGCAAGCATATCCGCCAGGGCCGTGCCCCATCCGCCCGCGCCGAGAGTAGTTATTTTGCCCTTGCTTGGTATACCGATCAAAACTTTATCAATCTCAATTTGTTAAATCGATTTTCGCGACCGCTGAGCAATCGCTTGATATTGCTTCTGTGCGTATAAATTACAAGCAGCGTAACAGCCAACGAGAAGTATATTAGAACGCTATAGCCCGGGATGTCCACGTTTAAAAAGTTATAGCGCACGAAGAGCGACGACGGAACGGTGAAAGCCGCAAGGAGCGAACCAAGCGAGATGTAACCGCTCATAATAACCGCAAGCACGAATATCCCGGCAGCTATCGATACGTCGACCGGAGCTACGGAAAGCAACATGCCGAGAGCCGTGTTGATCCCCTTGCCGCCGCGGAACCCCGCGAAAGCGCTCCATACGTGCCCTATTACGGCGAAAAGACCGGCGCCGATCTTAATTAGCGTCAGATCTTCGAACCATGTGCCATTGGGAATTTGCAATCCTTGTCCCAACCATGCTGCGATAAGCACGGCCGCGACGCCCTTTGCTATGTCGATCAATTGAACGGCTATTCCCCACTTCCAACCAAGCACTCTAAAAGCGTTAGTCGAACCTGGATTGCCGCTTCCCTTCTCGCGTATATCAAATCCGAAGACCTTTTTGCTGATAATTACCGCGGAGGGTATCGACCCCAATAAATAGCTTATCGCTGCGATAAGCGCTAACCAACCTGCATTACCCATTTTCTGCAGCCCCAAACCAAAATATTTATATATAAAATTAACGCTTCCTAAAGCGAACACAAAATTAATACTAAATCGCGTGCGAAACAAACTTTCGCGAATTCTCTATCGATACTATGCGTTAACTTACTATAAAATTAATAAGTTTTTTGGGCACAAAAATTACTTTTTTGACGCTTCCCCCTTCGAGGAATTTCTTTACTTTTTCATCGTTAAGCGCGGCGGCCTCTATTTCTTCTGAAGTCGCGGACGCGGACGCCTCAACTTTCGAACGTATTTTGCTGTTAACTTGTATGACGAATTCGATCGTTTGTTTGTGCGTTTTCGCCTCGTCCCATTCGGGATACGCCTCTTCAATTATTGATTTCTTCTTGCCCAGCAGGCTCCAGATCTCCTCCGTAATGTGCGGAGCGAACGGCGCGAGCGCGAGCGCGAATTTTTCCATAGCCTCGCGCGGCTTCGGCTCGGCGCCGTAGAATTCGTTTACGAAGATCATCATCTGGGCGATAGCCGTATTGAAGCTCAGGTTTTCGATGTCGTTCGCAATTTTCTTCAGAGTGGAATGCAGGACGAATTCCTGGTTCTGCGTCAAGGGCGCGTCCTTTATATCCTTAGAAAGCGCGCCGCTCTCGTCTGTGAACATTCTCCAGACGCGCGCGAGGAACCTGTTTACGCCCTCGATGCCGGTCTTCGACCATGGCTTCGAGGCCTCCAGCGGCCCGAGGAACATTTCGTAGAGTCGCAGCGAATCGGCCCCGAATTCTTTCACAACTTCGTCCGGGTTTACGACGTTCCCGAGCGATTTGCTCATCTTGCGTCCGTCCTCGCCCATTATCAATCCCTGGTGGAACAGCTTCTTGAAGGGTTCCTTAGTCGTTACGTAGCCGTAGTCGTAGAGTACCTTATGCCAGAATCGCGCGTAGAGCAAGTGCAACACGGCATGCTCGGAGCCGCCGACGTAGAGATCTACTCCGCCGGGTTGCATCCAGTACTTTTCTTTTTCAGTCGAGCAGAAGGCTTCGTCGTTCGTCGGGTCGATATAGCGCAGGTAGTACCAGCAGCTGCCGGCCCACTGGGGCATCGTGTTTGTTTCAAAGCGTGCGCGCTTCCCGGTTTTCTTATCGATAAAATCGACCCACTCGGGCACGTTCGCCAGCGGGGATTCGCCCGTGCCGGCGGGCTTAAAGTCCTTTACGTCCGGCAGTCTCAGCGGCAATTCCTCGGGATCGAGCGAGCGGCGCGTGCCGTCCTCGAAGAACATAATGGGGATAGGCTCGCCCCAGTAGCGCTGGCGCGAAAAGAGCCAATCGCGCAGCTTAAATTGAATTTTCTTAGCGCCGATGCCTTTGCTTTCGAGCCAATTGTTCATTTTAGAAATCGCTTCTTCGGTCGCGATCCCGTTAAGGCTCACTTCCGCGTTTTCGGAATTAACGCCGACGCCCGATTTTTCAGTGAAGGCTTCCTTTTGAACGTCCCATTCCGGGGAATCGGGATTAGCGACGACTTGCTTAATCGGCAAATTAAATGCGCGTGCGAATTCGTGGTCGCGCGCGTCGTGCCCGGGAACGGCCATTATAGCGCCCGTGCCGTATGCTCCAAGCACGTAGTCGGCGGTCCAGACGGGGACTTCTTCGCCGTTGGCGGGATTAATTGCGTAGCCGCCTGTAAAGACGCCTGTCTTCTCCTTAGCAAGCTCCGTGCGCTCGAGATCGGTTTTACGGGTAGCGGCTTCGACGTAAACTCGAACTTCGTTTGACTTATCGGCCGAGGTAATTTCCTCCACGAGCGGATGCTCGGGGGCGAGCACGACGTAGGTCGCGCCGAATAGCGTATCGGGGCGCGTCGTGAATACTTTTATCTTTTTGTCTGAATTTTTAACGTTGAATAACACCTCCGCGCCTTCGCTGCGACCGATCCAATTTTTCTGCATTTCCTTAGTGGAGTGCGGCCAATCGACGAGATCGAGATCGTCCAGCAAGCGTCCCGCGTATTCCGTAATTCGAAGCATCCATTGGCGCATGGGGCGGCGTTCGACCGTATAGCCCTTTTCGCGCCATTCGTCCACTTCCTCGTTGGCGAGCACGGTGCCGAGCGCCTCGCACCAATTGACGGGGATCATCGCGATAAAGGCTAGTCTCTTCGAGTCCACATATTCCTGGATCTCGACTTCGGATTTTAAATCTCCAGGTATAGGCAATTCGGAAATCGGGCGCGCGCGCTCCTGCTCGGCGTCGTACCAGCTGTTATAGATCAGCAAGAACATCCATTGCGTCCATTTGTAGTAGCGCGGGTCGGTCGTATTTACCTCGCGCTCCCAATCGTAGCCCAAACCGATGAGGTCGAGTTGGCGCTTAAAATTCTCGATATTTTTCTTCGTGGCGATTTCCGGGTGGATGCCGGTCGTCATCGAGTACCGCTCCGTCGGCAGTCCGAACGCGTCGAATCCCATTGGGTGCAGCACGTTGAAGCCGCGCATCTTTTTGTGGCGTGCGATGATGTCCGTCGCCGTGTAGCCCTCCGGGTGCCCTATGTGCAACCCGGCCCCGCTTGGGTAGGGGAACATATCGAGAATATAATACTTCGGTTTCGAGGGGTCCTCGCCCGTTTTGTAGGCGTTGGTTTCCGCCCAGATCTTCTGCCATTTCGGCTCAATTATATCGTATGGATAGGATGCCATTATTATCAGATTATTATTATTCAAAAACTCAAAATTACGAAAATTTACCCGTAGAGCTTTCTTTAGCGAATAAATTATTTATTATTATTACAACGTATTAATTATACATATAGATATATTTATTAAATTTGCGCGACATACTAATGTAAACGACTATGGCCGATACCGACTCATTATTTCAGGGCAAAGATAGCGCCTTCGATTCGGCGAATTTATTGTCCAATGATATAGCTTTTATTTACGATATACAAAAAGGCGAATACACCTTCGTCAGCCCTTCTATTGAGCGATTCACAGGCAAGCCCGCAACGCATTTCGCAAACACAGACTTCCAATACTTACTTTTCAATATTCATCCCGACGACGTTGATAAAATAGTAGAATCGAAGGAACGCGCGTTTAGATCAAAATTGAACCCCGCTTACTCGTCGGTCGAGTTCCGCTTCAGGATATACGACGGCCAGTGGGCATGGTTCAAGGCCGATTATATAATAGAGTCCGACGGCGACGGAGTTCCGAGTACGGCGCGAGGAGCGGCGAGGTATATCGATAAGGAAAAGCGGCTGGAATTAAGGACTGACGCCCTTCTCGAGCGGGATGCGCTTCTAAACAAAATGCTGGATAGCGGAATTTTTGAAGTCGACTTGCGGGATAATACCGCTACCCCGTCGGCGGAGTTCCAACGTAAATTGGGCATCTTAAAGCCAAAGGCCAAAGTACCCCTCCAAGAAATCTATCAATCGCTACACCAGGAAGATCTGAAGCATCTTTTGAGCGCCGTCAAGACTCTTATTTCCAGGGGCGAAGGCCTGTTAATATTTGAATTCCGTATCGATATAAAGGGAAAGGGCTATTGCTGGTACAAAGCCCGCTTCGCTATATCGGAACGAGCGCCGGGCGGGCGGCCTGTAAAGTTGCTCGGTATTACAGCGGAGCTACATTCTCCGCCCGGGGCCAATAGTATCGCCGCAAACTCATTAATGAATATTCTCGCCCTATTTGAACGCTACACGGTAGGGCTGGTCATTATTAACGAGCTGGGCCGGATTGAGGCCGTCAACCAAAAAACCGAGAACTTGACAAAGATCGATCGGAAGGAAATACTCGGCAAGCCGCTCTGGTCGGTAATTTATAATGTGCTTCCCTATGAATTGAAGGATACTTTTTCAATAGAAATATACACAAAAAAGATAAATCAATATCTAATCTCCGGGGAATCCGAATTCAACGGAAAAGAAATGGAAGTCGAGATTCAAAGAGGAGACGGCGCGCAAGTGAAGTTAAATGTGCGTGCGCAATCGATTCAAGTGGAAAAAGTATATAATCTTGCTTTAATTATCAAAGAAAAAAGTTAATTTTGCTAATTAAAGCTTAAATGAATAATCAAAAAAATAACTTACGGAAAAACCCATGAAAACTATACCAGCGCCGGCGCAAAAGAGCATTCGCACCACGGCTATTCACGATATAGCTTTAGGATTCCAAAAAAGCCGCATACTCTTTACTGCATGCGAGCTTGACATATTTACAATTATCGGGAATCAATGGGTCACGGCGGCCGAGATATCCGAAATATTGGGCGCCGACGACCGCTCTATGGAGAGGCTTTGCAACGCCCTTGTCTCCCTTGAAATCCTCCGGAAAGAGGGTTCCGCCTTCAGCAACACAGTAGAATCGCTATTGCACCTCGTCAAAGGCAGTCCTGATTACTTAACCAATATGATCCACCTCGCTTCGCTTTGGGAGCCGTGGAGCAACTTGACGGAAGTCGTTCGGCGCGGCGAGCCTGTGAATTTCGAAACGCTGAATGAAAAGTCCGAGGAATGGATCGAGTCGTTGATATATTCCAGCAACTGGAAGCTCGGGCAGAGCGCGGCGGAAATCGTAAGGATTGTCGGGGCTTCCGCAGCTAAAAAGATACTGGATCTCGGCGCCGGCTCCGGGGCCTACGCAATTGAATTCGCCCGCCAGAATCCCCACTCCCAGGTGGCGTGCTTCGACCTTCCAAAAGTAATACCTTATACCTTAGCTAACGTAGCAAACGCCGGGTTCGAAGGCAGAGTTACGGCAATAGCCGGCGATTTTATGAAGGACGACATCGGCGGGGATTATGATTTGATATTCGTATCCAACGTCGTTAGCCTCTTTTCTATTTGGGAAAATATCACGCTGATGCAAAAGTTGTTCGACGCGCTCAAGCGCGGGGGCAGAATCGTTATCAACGACGTAATTATTGAAGATAACCGCTCCGAACCGCTCGAGAGCGCTCTCTGGTCGATCAATATGATGGTAAACACGCAGTCTGGCGACGCCTACACGGAAACCGACCTATGGATCGCTTTAAAAGAAGCCTGGTTCCACGACCTGCATAGATTGAACACTAACTACAATACCAGCTTAATTATTGGAACGAAGTAAAGCGATAAGCTCCTCCATCTTCATTCCGCGGGAGCCTTTAACGAGAATTGCCGCGCGCTTGCTTATAACTTGCGCGCGGATCGCTTTCGCCATTTCCGGTTTATCATCAAAAACCTGAGCTTTTCCGTTCACGTTCGACCTCGCCGACGCTTTAGCTAATTCCTCGCCGTGAAGGTAGACTTTATCCGCCTTTTCGCAAGCCAGCACGATTAATCTCTCGTGCTCGTCCGCGGCGGCTTCGCCAAGCTCGCGCATATCGCCCAGCGCGGCTATTTTATAGTAATCGCCGGGCAACGCGGCCAGCGACTCCAAAGCGGCCGCCATCGAGTTGGGATTGGAATTGTAGCAATCGTTTATTATTAACGAATCGCCAAGCGGCTCCACTTGCATGCGGGCGTAGCCGTGACCTTCCGTCGGGACAAAATTCTCGAGCGCGCGCTTAATAGATTCGAGCGGTACGCCGTGAGCTATGCCGACCGCGGACGCCGCGAGCGCGTTTAAAGCCGAAACGCGTCCGTACGTAGGCAGACCGATCTCTATTTGATCCTCGCCGTACATTAGCTTAAGTATCGGCTTTAGCTCTTCGGTTAGTATTATGTTGGCTTGAAGCATGCCGGCGTTCGTCTCGCCGTATGTTATCTTATTATCCATCAGGCGGGCGTACTTCGCGAGCCGCTCGTCGTCTATATTAATGAGTGCAGTTTTATTATTCTTGCGAAGAAAGCCGTAGAGGAATGTTTCCTCGAATTCCACGCCGTCCAGGTCGATTAATTTTTCGAGGTGCTCCTTGCCGATATTCGTAATAACGCCTGAAGTCGGGCGAACCATTTCGGATAGTATGCCTATTTCCCCCGGTTCGTTCGTGCCGATCTCGAGCGCCGCGGCTTCGTATTCGCCCGACAGCTGAAGCAGCATTAACGGGACGCCGAGTTGATTGTTAAAGTTCTCGAACGTTTTGAGCGTTTTGTACTTTTCGGATAGAACGGCGGCGGCCATATCCTTCGTGGTGGTCTTGCCGTTGGAGCCGGCGACGGCGACTATGGGAATACTGAATCGCTCGCGGTGATGCCTGCCGAGCGCGCCCAGGGCCGAAATTGTTTCCTTAACTACGATAAACGACTTATCGATAAATCGCGCGGCGTTCTCCGCGTACCAGGGCCCTTCGACGACGCAGAGGGTTGCGCCCCGCTCGAAAGCTTCCCCAACCTTCGAATGCGCGTCCAATTTTTCCCCGCGCAGCGCGACGAAAATATTTCCCGGCTCGACCTGTCGCGTATCGACGCTAACGCCAAGAGCGGCGAAATTTTCTTTTAAGTTGATTATTTGAGATTGTTTAAAGATTGAAGCTAAGTCGTAGTAGGTAAATTCGGCGCTATTCCGTAGCATTATTTTCCTCGTTTTCCAGGTTAAGGTCCGAGACCAGGTAATGAATTATTTTTACCAGAACCGGCAGCGGCTTGGTTTTTATAACTTTATTAAAATGAATTATTTTCGCTTCGAGCCGCCTGTTTTCGGCGGTAGTTTTCAGGTATTTCCTGCGCAAAGCGATCAGCGCGAGGTTTGTTTTTTCCTCGCGCCGCGCTTCCTGCTCTTCCCGGATCTTTTTTAGCGCCTCGATTTCGACGCTCGTTCGGGGTATATACCGAATTATCTTTTTCATCGCTTAGATCAGGTACGTGTAGCCATAGAGCCCCGAACGGTAGTTTGCAAGAAATTCCTTACCCTCTTCGGCGGAGATCTTGCCGGCTTTTACGGCGGAGGAAACCCACTGCTCCATGGTGCGGACGAGCTGCTTCGGGTTGTACTCGACGTAGTCCAGCACGTCGGCTATCGTTTCGCCGTCTATCGTCTTCTGGATCTCGTAGCCGTCCTCGGTTAAATTTATGTGCACCGCGTTGGTGTCGCCGAAGAGATTATGCAAGTCGCCAAGTATCTCCTGGTAAGCGCCGATAAGGAACACGCCGAAGTAAAGCCCCTCGCCCGAGCGGAACTCCGGCACGGGCAGGTAATGCGAATAATTCTTCTGGCCTATGAAGTTATCTATTTTCCCGTCGCTGTCGCACGTTATGTCTTGGATCGTCGCCACGCGCATCGGCTTCTCGCCGAGCCGGTGTATAGGCATAATGGGGAATATCTGGTCGATAGCCCAGCTGTCCGGAAGCGATTGGAAAAGCGAGAAGTTGCAAAAATACTTATCGGCGAGCATCTTAGAGAGAGCTCGCAATTCCTCGGGCATGTGCTTTTGCTCAATCGCGAAGGTATGCACTTCCCGCGCTATAGACCAGAACAGGCGTTCGATGAGCGCGCGCGTCCTTAGGTCGAGCATCCCCAGGCTAAACATATCCAGGGCTTCCTCGCGGATCTGCAGCGCGTCGTGCCAGGCTTCGTTTATATTCGAGGACGAGAGCTTTTCAAGTATATTAAACAGCTCGCGGACGTGCTCGTGGTCTTTTTCCGTAACGTTGTAGGAGTAATCCCACGAAGGTAGCGTGGTCGTTTCGAGCACGTCGAAAATCAGCACGGAGTGGTGCGCCGTCAGCGAGCGTCCCGATTCCGTCAATATATTTGGATGCGGCAGATCGTTCTTATCGGCGGCGTCCTGTATCGTATAGATCGCATCGTTGACGTACTCCTGGATGGAGTAGTTAATGGACGAAGGGCCGAGCGAGCGCGAGCCGTCGTAATCGACGCCAAGCCCGCCTCCAATATCTACGTACTGGATGTTGCAGCCCATTTTCATTACCTGCACGTAGAACTGGGCGACTTCCCTGAGAGCGTTCTTTATCTTGCGAATATTTGTAATCTGGCTGCCGAGGTGGAAATGTATAAATTGAATGCGGTCGATCATCTTGTGCTTCTCGGCGAAGGAGATCGCCTCGAGCAATTCCGACGCGTTAAGGCCGAATTTGCTCTGGTCGCCGCCGGACTCCTCCCACTTGCCGGAGCCGGAGCTCGAGAGCTTTATGCGTATGCCGATATTGGGCTGGACCTTGAGCTGCTTGGCTATTTTATGGATTAGGCGGAGTTCGTTGAGCTTTTCTACGACGATAAAGATGCGTTTGCCCATCTTCTGCGCCAGGAGCGCGAGCTCGATAAACTCCTGGTCTTTATACCCGTTGCAAATTATCATCGCCTCGGGATTGGACGTTATGGCGAGCACCGCGTGAAGCTCGGGCTTCGAGCCGGCTTCGACCCCGATGTTGAACTTTACGCCGTAGCGCATTATCTCCTCGACGACGGGCCGGGATTGATTTACCTTAATCGGGTAGATCGTAAAGTATTGGCCCTTAAAGCCGTATTGCTCCGCCGCTTTATTGAAGCAAAGCTGAAGAGTCTCGATCCGATGATCCAGGATATCCGGGAAGCGAAGCAGCATTGGGGGCTCCACGTCGCGCAGCAATAGCTCGTCAACCAATTCTTTTAGATCTATTTGCTGGCCGTTGCCCTTAGGAGCAACGAAGACGTTCCCCTTCTCATTTATGCCGAAGTACTGCACTCCCCAGCCATTAATTCCGTAGAGTTCCGCAGAATCTTCAACTCTCCATTTTCTCATCGGCAATTCCTTTTCTGATAATTGTTTGTAGGTAGCTTGCAAAAATAAAATTCTACGCGCAATTCACAAAAGGACGTTAATAAAATAAAGAAATTTTCCGCAGGTAAAATTCAATTTTAGAGGGGGCGACAAGCTCAGCGTCCGGCGTTTTACTTTGCCGTACCCTTCGCGACAGGCTAAGCGGCCGCGATTGTGTGTCATTCCGGGCGTCAGACCCGGAATCCATTTATTTCCAAATATGGATACCCGCGTGCGCGGGCACGGCTATTGAAGCCGTACCCTGAGCCCCGTCGAAGGGCGCGGCAAATGCGCGGGCGCTTCGACAGGCTCAGCGGCCGCGCTTCGATTTGTCATTCCGGGCGCCAGACCCGGAATCCATCTATTTCCAGGCATGGATGCCCGCCTACGCGGGCATGACTAAACCATTCTAATGCATGCGCTTGCGCGCGATTATCTGAAATAGTCAGTATCTGTCACTCAGACGAGCGAAGCGAGGAAGAGTCCATGCATCCTTTGGACTCTTTGCTGGAGCTCCGAGCAGCAAAGCCTGCAGTTTCCAGCGCTTACTCATCATTTTCCCTTCCCATCCTGTACCCAGGAGGGGACCGAGGGGTGGTTGTATGAAACAGATAGAATTTGGATATTTTATTATGACCCTCATCCTAACCTTCTCCGGGGGAGAAGGAACTAAATCGTTTATTATCAAGCGCTAATGCGCTATTCACCAGCGTTTTAATCCGATAAATGATCAATGTTGAATGTTAAATGAGGGGGGCGGACACGTGGGTCCGCCCCTACTTTTATTACGTCACTCGACCACTACAGTCGCGGAGCCGACGGCGGAGCCGCATTTTAGAATTAATACGTACGCGCCGGGAGGGAGCTTGCCGGGCTTCCAGAGCAGGCGGCCTTGGCCCGCGCCGCCGGGCGTAAAGAGGAAGTCCGAGCCGACGCGCGAGCCGCGAACGTCGTAGGCGGCAAGGATCATCTTTTCCGCTATGGCTTTTTCGTCCAAGGTTACGTTGAATTCGTACTCGCCGGCCTGGGAGCTTGCCAGCGGCCCGGAGAGGGCGATCTCGCTAAGTTTTTCTCTCCGGGGGCGATCAGCTATCCCAGTGTTCCCTTTGGGCTTGGCGAGAAATAGTTGATCTTCCCCTACTAAAGAATCAATCAAAGAAAAAGCGAACAAAGTATCATTCAAGGAGTACCGTAACTCCGGCCCGCTAAACCGGGTCGTTTCTACTTTCTTCCATTCTATAGAATCCGCTTCAATGTCTGGAGTTAATAATACATACGAAGCCGACTTTAAAATAGAAGGCGTGCCTTTTAAAATATAATATTTACCGTTTAACAGGAGCGGAAACAGGGGTAAATTCTTCTTATCTTTATAAATAATCTTAGCGTTTTTGTTAACAACATCGATTTTCATAAGTATTTTAATATCATTTGAAAATGATGCAAAAATGTCTTTACCTATGATTGTTATCCCGTCGAGCCTTCCTGTTATAGGTTTTAAAGCTGGAAAGTTAAAATCCTTTTTCCATGATTCCCCATCGTCATCCGATGAATAAACGGCAAATACGCTATCTGCGTCTGAGGAGTCCTGGCCTAAGGCATAGATTTTGTTGTCGTAAACGAAGGCATGAAAAAATTGCGTGGAAGTGACATTAATTTGTTTTTCAAAATTAAACTCATCATCAAGTTTGAAGATGAGAGCCCACCATCCAAATGGGATTATACCTGAAGAAATAAAAAAAGTTTTATCCTTATAAGGCATCGCGAAAGAATAAAAACCGCTCCTTTGGATTTTATCTCTGTATTTGGCTTTAACAGTTATCCCGCCATCATTAGTATAGATTAAATTAGTGTCGGCCGTATGAGATGAATGTACGAACATAAATCCATTCAATTTATCCTTATATAAGAATGTCCCACTAAAATTTATAGGTTGTAAAAACTTATAATCGGAAGATATCGCGGCAATGTAATTTCTCTGAGGCAGCCAGGTTACGCCGCCGTTATTCGTATGGAAAAACTGTCCATAAGCGCCGAACGCTCGGATTTCCTGCTTGCTGAAGACGTTAATTCTAAGAATGCTCCCCAAAAATGTTTTCAAACTCCAATTCTTACCGCCGTTGTAGGACATATAAATTAAATTATTGAAGCCGACAGCTATTAGCGTATCCTTTGTTAAAAATTCTATGTTTCTAAAGTTTAATTTATAAATGTAATGGTCGTTTCCATCTTCTTTTTGATTTTTAAACTCTTTCGTTGCGGGATCGTATTTAACAAAATATAAAGAATCTAAATTACCTATTTGTTGAATAGTGTAAATTGCATAAGGTTCTTTATTATTTACGGTGAGAGCTATTCCATCTTTTTTTGGAAGATTATTTAACAATTGCGCGGTTTTAGTAGTTAAATTATATCCATATATGGAATTTTCCATCATGAAGTAAACTGTGTTTTGACCGTCGCTTTTTAGCTGGCTGATATAGGCGCAATTCTCGCAGAGGCCTAATTCCTTCAACGAAATTTTTTCGGATTCTTTAGTTTCAGTATTAATTAAAGTCAATTCGCCTTTTTCGGAATTATGGATAGCGTAATTGCCTACTATTGTAAGTTCCTTTTCGGGTGATTTGTTTTGAATGCTGATTTTATTAATCACTTCCAATTCTTTATCTACTTCAACCAATTCATTATTGGTTAGCAAGAATATCTTATCGTTTGATAGAGCGCCCTGGTATACTTTGCCGTTATGATCAATTTTTTTCGTTGTCCAGGTTTTTCCGTTATCGCTGGATATAATTGCATGATTGCTGGATGATATTCCAACATAATTCGAATTTATATTATAGATTGCGAGAATGCTTAACGAGTCGTTGAATGTAATCTTTTCCCAATTAGCTCCGCCGTCCTCGCTTCGAAGAATAATTCCGGCCTCCCCGTAAGCTAGAATGCTACTACCGTTATACGCGGCGCCGTTAAAGCAAAACGAGAGCCGGGTTAATTCAAAGTTATCGTAGAAGGGATTCTGGGCGAAAGCTCCAAATAGGAAAGCAAAAAAGAGTGAAATAATTAGAAGGGATTTTTTCATTTTGATATCCATATTTCTTAAACAAATAAATCGTTTTAAATACGGTCGTCCCGGCGGCTTGCCGTCGGAAAATCGATGCGGAGCGGCGCATAGCGCAAATGAAAAGCTGACTTGTTTTGGGTTTTTCCTTGGAATCCTTATATAATTGAAAATTTTATTTCCGGAACAAAATTTTTCAACGTTCATATTTCTATTTTGAACTTACAATTTTTATTACATACTTCCAAATATATTTTCTCTTTCCTGGTATTTTTCCCGCTATTTTTTTAACCTATTCATTAAGTATTCATGAATTTCTTTCTCAGTCGAAACAATCTTTACGCCGTAACCTACGCCCAAAAGCCGGTCGCCGAGCCTAATTGTCCCCATGCTCCGCGTGGGAATGCAGTATGAACGCTCCAGCGTTCATTTCTTTGCCGTACATATCCGCGGCTGCGCCGCAGTGAGGAGGGGAGAAGGAGGGAAACGCGTTTCTATAGACATGCGAATCCTTCGGATTCGTCGGGAGGGATATTTTATAAGTATTTGCGCGTTATTGCAAGCATTTTGCTTAATTAAAATGTCCTTTAGATTCCCGAACGGGGTCGGGAATGACGGGTACCGTGTATTTCCAAGCGCTTGCGCGCAATTTCGTGATTCTTAATCATAATATCATATAAATCAGCTTAATCAAAGGTTCAGACAATTTGGATTCCCGATCGGGTCGGGAATGACGGATTCGGTAGTTTTCAAACGCTTGCGCACAATTTTTAAAACCTTTTTTCAAATTTGCGCATCCGCTCTTCTATATAAACAAACGAACTGCCGTTTTGTAACGTACGGAAAAAAATATTTTCCGGATTTTTCCTCCGAGCGGATTTTATTCCTAATTTTGTAAGTGAATAATTTACCGGGCTGAAAATAAGATCAGCCCGGTTTTCGTTTTGTAGTTTTGTATCGATAAATAAATACTCGTTAGCCAATGCTTATAAAAACCTGGGAGAAAGCCTTTCTCCCTATCGTCGTTTTAATAGCGGCGTATTCGTCATGGATCGCCCTCGGCGCGCTGCAGGGCGCCCCCTTCGAGCTTACGGTCAACGCGGGCGCGACTCTCGGCGACGTCGCGTTCCGCGTGGACGCGCTCTCGGCGTGGATGATCCTCGTTATTAATTTTTCAGTCCTTGCCGGCTCCGTCTACGGCATGGGATACCTGGAGCCGTATAAGAAGGACCGCGCGAACTACGCTCTGCATCTCGCGATGATGGTCGTCTTCCACGCGTCGATGATTTTGGTTTGCGCGGCGCAGCATTTCCTGGCGTTCCTCGCCCTCTGGGAAATAATGGCTATCAGCTCGTTCCTGCTGGCGATTATGGAGTGGAGCAAGCCCGGGGTCGTGCGCGCGGGGTTGAATTATTTGATTCAATCCCACGTCGGCATTCTCTTCCTCACGCTTGGATTTATCTGGGCGATAAGCTCCACGGGCTCTTTCGATTTTAGAGCGATTACGACCCTCACGCAAAGCGCTCCCTTCCGCGAATCGGGCATTCTCTTTTTCCTGCTCTTCATCGGCTTCGGCTTTAAGGCCGGCTTCGTACCGCTGCATACGTGGCTGCCCTACGCGCACCCCGCCGCCCCTTCGCACGTGTCGGGCATGATGTCGGGAGTAATGATAAAGCTGGGAATATATGGAATTCTGCGCATGCTGCTGCTCTTCCGCGGAGACTACTATACAATTGGGATTATAATACTTATAGTCTCCGTAACTACCGCGCTCTACGGCGTCATGCTGGCAATAGTGCAGCACAATTTAAAGAGATTGCTGGCATACCACAGCATCGAGAATATAGGGATAATAGGCATCGGCATAGGTATCGGCGCGATTGGCGTGGGTCTGGGTAATTCAGTTCTCTCCATTTTAGGCTTTTCGGGAGCTCTTCTCCACACGATAAATCACTCGCTTTTTAAATCTCTTTTGTTTTACGGCGCCGGAAGCGTCTATACCGCTACCCATACGCTCAACGTGGAGCGATTGGGCGGTCTTGGGAAGAAGATGCCCGCCACCGCGGCTTTATTCCTTATCGCCGCCCTCGCTATTTGCGGGCTGCCGCCGTTCAATGGGTTCGTCTCGGAGTACTTAGTTTATTCCGGGTTGTTCTTCGGGGTAAGCTCGCCCGGGCTGGCCTTCGCGCTTACATTCCTGTTGGCCGCCGTATCGCTCGTACTGGTCGGCGGTTTGGCGGCGCTCTGCTTTACGAAAGCTTTTGGGATCGTTTTTCTCGGCTCGCCGCGCCATAAGCTCGACGCGGAGCCGCGGGAAGTTTCGAAGCTAATGCTGGCGCCGCAATTCGCGATCGCAGCCGTAATTCTATTTATAGGGCTCTTCCCGGGCTACGTCTTGAAAGCTCTAACCGGGGCGATCTCGCTCTTTACTCCTTCGGTCTATCTTGAGCCGGCTATTTATAATTTCTATATTGAAGCCCTAAATAAAGTTGGAATGATCAGCGCGTCCGTCCTGGTCATTTTCGGGATTATATTTGGCTTAAAGAAATTGGCTACCCGTAACAGGGCGATAGAAACTTCCCCCACGTGGAGCTGCGGCTACGTCGCTCCCACGCCAAAGATGCAGTATACGGCAAGCTCCTTCGTTAAAACATATTCAAATTTGATCAAGCCGATACTCTCCATACACAAGCATGAAACCGAGATCAATACGACGTTTCCCGCCGCGCAAAGCTACGAATCGGACGCGTACGACAAGTCGGAATACTATTTAATAGATAAGAATCTTAAGTTAATTAAAAAGCTGCTCTATAAATTTAATTTCCTGCAGAACGGAAAAACGCAGTTTTACATAATGTACGGTTTAATATTCATTCTACTTATCGTCCTGCTCTCCTACGCGCGCATTCTTGGAATAATTCCGGGGCTAAATAAATGATAAATATAGCGTTAATCTTATTAGTCGCGATTTTTTTCGCCGGGATTATTAACCGGGCTAAAAGCCTCTTCTCAGGGCGCAAGGGGCCGGGATTGCTCCAACCGGTTAAGGACATAATCCGTTTATTAAAAAAAGGCGCCGTCTACCCTGAAACCGCAGGCCCCATATACCGCGTAGCTCCCTCTTTCTATTTAACGAGCATAATAACGGCCGCGCTATTTATCCCCTTTGCGGGCGATAAAGGCATCCTCTCGCTGCCCTACGACTTCGTGATGTTCGCCTATATACTTGGCCTGGGGAAATTCTTCAACATAATCGGCGCGCTCGACGCCGGCAGCGCGTTCGAGGGCATGGGCGCAAGCCGCGAGGCTTTATTCTCGATGCTGGCCGAGCCGGCGTTCTTTATCGTTATGGGTTCGATTGGATCGCTCGTCGGCTACTCCTCCTTTACGAATATCTTCGCTACCGTGCGCAACGTCGCGAGCGTCTCGCCGGCTTTGACTTACTCGTTCGCAGGGCTTGCTGCGGTTGTTTTTGGATTGCTCGCTTTGGTCGAAAACAGCCGCGTGCCTGTCGACGACCCCAAAACGCATTTGGAGCTAACTATGATCCACGAAGTAATGATACTGGACAACAGCGGGTTCGATCTTGGGCTGATTCACATTGCCGGGCTGATTAAATTCGCGATCTACGGCGCTCTCATCTCTAATTTATTTCTCGATCCCGCAGCTTCGATTTTCGTAAATGCGGCGATATTTATCGGTATCCAGACGCTTTTCGCAGTTTTAATTGGAACTGTGGAATCTTTTATGGCCCGCTTCCGGATAAATCAGAATCCGCAGTTCATTTTTTCAATCTCGTCGCTCGCGCTGCTTGTATTCATTATGGCGATGATCTTAAAGGGCAAATTACTCTAAGAAGTAGGGAAATATTATGGAAAGCATACTACTAATACTATTTTTACTGACGCTCTTTATCTGCGCCACCGCCAATAGGCTGCGCACGTTCATAAAGGCGATAGCTCTCCAGGGAATCGCGCTGTTCGGATTGATGTTCTTCCAGCTTGGGGTTATAAATTGGGTGAATCTCGCGCTGTTGCTTTTCGAGACGATCGTATTTAAGTCGATACTGATCCCCTACTTCCTCAATTTTTTGATTAAGCGCAATCGATTAACGCGCGACGCGGAGCCCTTCGTGTCGAACTTCGCTTCGCTTTTCACGGTGACCGCGGCGGTCGTCGTTATCTTCTTCCTTGCGAACGCGCTGCAGGGCGGCATAATGAACAATATGTACTTTATCGTCTCGGTGGCGACCCTATTTACCGCTTTTTACTTGATAATTTCCAGGAAGAAGATACTAACGCACGTTATGGCTTTTATAATCATGGAAAACGGAATAGTCGCGCTATCGCTCGCGGTCGGAGCGGAAATGCCTATGTTGGTGAACATAGGGGTGCTGCTGGACATCTTCGTAACCGTGCTTCTGCTCGGCATATTTGTAAATAAGATCGGCGACGTTTTCAAGGAAGCCGAGGTTTCCGAACTAAACCGATTGAGAGATTAGAATGTTTTTAGGAATATACATACTTTCCGCGGTCGCGCTCTCCGCAGCGATTTTATTATTTAGGAATAAATATGCGAATTACTTCTGCGCCGCATCGTTCCTCGGGATGCAATGGGGGCTGACCGTCGATGCATTGACCCGTCCGAACTCGGTCGAGCTCGGGTATTTTACAATGGACGCGCTTGGAACGCTCTTCCTGGCGCTTTTAAGCGTAGTAGGCACAATTTCGCTTTATTACAGCTATCTTTACGTTGAGGGAAGGAACGAGACGCCCAAGCGCCGAAGCTATTACCTGGCCGCTTTCGTTATGCTGAACGCTTCGCTCGCCTGCGCCTACCTGGCCAACCACGTAGCTATCTCGTGGATTTGCGTCGAGCTGACCACCCTCTCGTCCTCGATTCTAATATATCATCGCCGAACGGAAAAGGCTCTTGAAGCGACTTGGAAGTATATTTTCATCTGTTCCGTGAGCGTCGCGTTGATCTTTATGGGCATTTTAATTCTTGGACTGGCGATGCAGCAGGCTCGCGGCGGCGAATTGTTCTATTCAAACCTGGTAGCCGTCGCGCCAAAATTAGATCAATTCTGGCTAATGAGCGCTTTCCTATTAATCTTCACGGGATTTACCGTTAAGGCGGGGCTCGTTCCGATGTACACCGCTGGAATAGACGCTAAGGACAAGGCTCCGTCGCCGATCGGCGCGATGCTCTCCTCCGCGGTTCTTAACGTCGGCATGCTCGGAATAATCAGGATCTACGAGATAGTCGCTCATACGAACGCGCGAGGTTGGGCGAGCATGATAATGATCATTAGCGCCGTCCTATCGATATTTATTTCCGCGCAGTATATGCTCCGCGCTAAGAACTTCAAGCGTATGTTCGCATACTCGAGCGTCGAGCACATGGGCGTGGCGCTCGTCGGCGTGGCGCTCGGCGGGATCGGCGCCTATGCGGCCCTTTTGCACATCGCCCTGCATTCGCTCGTTAAGTCCTCGCTTTATTTCCAATTCGGTACTATCTATAGAACATATAAAAGCGATCTTATAAAAGACGCCGGCGGCTACTTCCATACCAACGTATTTGGTGCGTTGACGGTCCTGCTCGCATTCTTTATGATCACGGCAATCCCTCCTTCGGGGCTGTTTGTCAGCGAATTTGGGATATTCCGCGCAATGTGGGAGAGCGGCATGGCATGGATGATTGTAATCGTCGGGATATTGCTCGCGTTTATAGTCTGGTCCTTCGGCGAGAATATCTTCCGTTTGCTCTTTGGAAATCCCATGGAAACTCATGGACGGGTAAGATCAGCCCCCGCATTCATTGAAGCTGCGCCTCAATGCGCCTTGCTTATAGCGGCGATTTATTTTGGGTTCTTCCCGCCCGAATTTTTTTCGAATTTGCTAAGCTCGGCCGCGGCGCTTATTCAATAAGGAGTTAAGATATGCAAGAGTATATAATATTAAGAAGAAATAACGAAGCGATACTGTTCGGAACGATCCCGGAACTCGACTACGCCGACTTTTTGGATATAAACGCAGCCGCGCTTGATTCCCCTGGTAGGCATTGCGCAAGCCTCTTCGGCATGCGCGAGGGTTCGGAGCTAAGGCTGATTTGCTGCGTCGCCGACGATTCCGACGGCGCGATACGAATAAATTCAGCTAAAGTGGATCCTACAAAGGAATATCCTTCGCTTTCGGCGCGCAGGTTGGCTTACTATATGTTCGAAAGGGAAATTTGGGAGAGCTTCGGATTGCGATACTCCGACCACCCGTGGCTAAAGCCGGTTAGATACTCCCATGATAGATTCGATTTGTCGCAAACTATATCAAATTATCCTTTCTACTCTATCCATAGCGAAGAGCTTCACGAGGTAGGCGTCGGCCCAATACACGCAGGCGTAATCGAACCCGGCCACTTCCGATTCATCTGTAAGGGCGAGCAAATCCAGCACATGGAGATACAGCTCGGCTACCAGCATCGCGGCGTCGAAAAATTATTTCTTGAGAAGAATTTTCTCGGCCGCGCTTTGCTCGCCGAATCGATCGCCGGGGACGCCGCCGCCGGGCACGCCACGGCGCACGCGGAATTAATGGAAGCGCTTTCGGGCGTCGAAGCTTCGAAAGCCCTTCGCAGTAGCCGGGCGCTCGCTATAGAGCTTGAAAGAATTGCCGTTCATACCGGCGATCTAAGCGCTATCTGCGGGGACGTCGCCTATCAATTGGGCGCCTCGGTCTTCGGCAGGCTGCGCACGCCTGTTATCAACTTTACCCAACGCTGGTGCGGAAACCGGCTCGGCAAGGGATTGATCCGGCCGGGCTATGTAAACTATACTTTCACGAAAGAATTAAATTCACTGCTGAACGAGACGTTCGATAAGTTCGAGCCCGACTTCGAGGAAATGATAGACGAGTTCTTCCATAACCCAGGCTGCCTCTCGCGACTTGAAAAAACCGGCGTCGTCACGGCGAATCAAGCCGAAGAAATAGGCGCGGTAGGCATGGCTGCGAAGGCTTCCGGGCTTTCCCGCGACATACGATCGTCCCACCCCGACGACGCCTACAAAGAATTAATGCACAGGCCTACGGTTAAGCGGCATGGCGACGTATACTCGCGCACGCAGATCCGCCGCGAGGAAGTAATCCAATCAATCGGCTACGCGCGCAAGCTCGGCGAAGCGGTCTCAAACTCGCCGGCGGAAGCTCCGTTGAAACTTGAGAGCAAACCGGATCTCTTCGCCGTCTCGCTCGTCGAAGGGTGGCGCGGCGAGATATGTCACTGCGCGGTTACCGGCGATAGGGGCGAGCTGATCCGCTATAAAGTAAAAGATCCCTCGTTCCACAACTGGCTGGCGCTCGCGCTGGCAGTTCGCAAGAACGAGATATCCGATTTCCCAATTTGCAACAAAAGCTTCAATCTCTCATATTGCGGTTTCGACCTTTAAGGCAAGAATATGATAAAATCGCTCAAAATACTTTGGCGCCAAGGTAAACAATATATCCCCGACACGGGCGGCGTCTCGCTCCCGGCTCCGTTCCGCGGCAGGCCGGAAATATCTTCCGTGAGCGTCGACGAAGCTGCCTTGTCGGCTATCTGCCCGGCGGGCGCTATCTCGGCAGGCCCCGTCTCGATTGACCTGGGGAAATGCGTCTTCTGCGGCGAATGCGCCCTGCGCTACCCCGAAAAAGTTAAATTCACCCAGGATTACAGGTTGAGTTCGAACGTTCGGGACGCCCTCGTCGTCGGCGAAGGCGATACGCATCCTATAGAATTAGATCCGAATCTCGTTCGCGAGGAGATCCGAAGTATGTTCTCCGGCTCGCTGAAGCTGCGGCAGGTCTCCGCCGGCGGCGACAATTCGGCTGAATGGGAGCTGAACGCCGCGGGCAACGTAAACTTTGACATGGGCCGCTACGGCGTCGAGTTCGTCGCCTCGCCGCGCCATGCGGACGGCATTGTTATAACCGGGCCGATCTCGGAGAACATGGCCGCCCCGCTTAAGACATGCTACGAAGCAATCCCCCGCCCTAAGATAATAATTCTCTGCGGAGCCGACGCCATTAGCGGGGGGATTTTCGCCGGCAGCCCCGCGCTCGACCGAAGCTTCCTAAAGGATCATGATATAGATCTCTACGTCCCGGGCGCGCCGCCTCACCCGCTGACCTTTATTAATGGGATACTAGAATTAATCCGGAGAAAATAGAACCCTCTCTACAACTATTATAAGAAAGCCCCAGGTATTCGTATATTATAAATATAAATCCCCGCCAATTTATTAGCGGGGATTTATTGAATTCGGATGATTTTAACTGATAGCTATCCCTTAACAAGGGAGCTTTCAATTAATGGAATAAGTTCGGAGATTCTTCTTAAACGACGTTCGAACATTCCAAATTTATTGATTTCGAATGGAAATCTTGGCTTCAAATAAACGTCGACCTTGCCGCCGGAGAATTCGATGAGATAATAGAATCCCCAGGAGAAAAGAGTCATCTTGTCCGAAAGGACATACTTTTTATTTTCTGCATCGTGAAATTCTAAAGAGTACTTGAAGTCCTTTGCTAATGTGAGGATTGTCTTGTCGACGTTTTGTTCGCCCTGCATCAAAATAAGGCTTCTTACGAAATTTGATCTTTTTTCAATGATTTTCTTGACCCTTTTGTCCCCTGAAGAGAAATAAGCGATCAACGCGAACGCGATGACAAAAATCATTAGAATAACTGTGTTAGGAATCATAGGTTTTCCTTCCTTTGATAGCCCAATATAAGCTATCAATTGTTTAATGATGTGAAAATAAACTGATTAAAAAGGCTAAAGGATCTATATATAAACGACTTGTCATGTATTTAATGCAATTTAGACAATATTTATTAAACTTCCAAAATATAAATTTAGCATAGAAGGATTGAATATTCCTATTATAATTGCAAAATACATCTAAAATGGTGAACGCTAATATGATATTATACTTATGATAAAGTTAACAAAACATTCAGAAGCGTATTTGCAGCAGGGGGATATATTCTTCTTAATCTTAACATAAAATAAAAAGGGGCTGCCTAAAAAATCATCTTTAGGCAGCCCTTTCGTTTTAGAGATAACTGCTATTAAACGCCTGGCATTCCTGCCTTAGTTATTTAATAACAATCAGTTTGCGCGTCTGCGTAGCGTTTCCTGTCGAGAGCGTATAGAAGTATACGCCGTTCGGAAGCCGCGACGCGTCGTAATTGATCTCGTGCAATCCCGGCGCCATCGGGGCCGAGGATAACGGCGCGTCCACCCTATTACCGAGTTCGTCGGTTATGGTCAACGTTACCGCAGGTTCGCTCTTGAGCAATTCGAATCGAATCGTCGACATTCCTCCCGTAGGATTCGGAATGGCTTCGGAGAGCCGCATGTCGAGCTTCATAGTCGGGACTTCCACCGAGGAGCCCAGCGTCTGCTTAATCGTTCCGCTCGTGACCAGATCGCCCGATTCGGTGTAGGTTCCGAATTCAAGTTCCGTTGTCGGGTCGTCGGTCATTAGCGTTAAGTAAACAGTCGCCGTAGTTCCGCCTGGAGCAAGGGGAGCTCTTTCCGCCATGTTTTCACGGAACGGATCGAGCAATAGCTTAACCTGGCCGTCCTCCGCCTTCGTCGCGGTAAGCGCGATTTCGGTTTCAGCAGGGGCCGAGCCCGTCGCTAGTATCTTGCCCTGCAGCGGCCTGACTATGACGTAAGCGATATGATCGGCGGTGTAGTTTGCGTTCTCGAATTTGAGCGCGACCGTCTTTACCTTGTTCAAGACTTCGTCTTTCTCGTCGAAGGCCAGCACGTCGCCGCCGCTTGCGCCCGGCTTGCGCGCCTTCAGTATCAGATCGGTATAGAGAGTGTCCGGGAGCCCTTCGACCAGGTAGTATATCCTGACGCGGTTGTTCCAACTGTTCAGATCCTCCGCATGCCCGAAACTAATGTTAAACGAAGCCTTTCCGCCAGGAGGCAGAACTCCCTTAGAGTAGAATTCAAGACCGTCGCCGGCAGGATCCGTCTCGCTCATGCTCCAACCCGACGTAACGGGCTGCATCGTTTGGACGGATACCCCGTTTTGCGGCTTAACGCCAACGCGAACGATTGTAATAGGCGTAGTGTATTCGTCGGAAGCGGGATTGTTTATCGTTAAGTCGCCAGTAGTTGCCGAAGTCATCTTAATCGAAGCGAATCCCTCGCTCGGGTCGATCTCCGCGCCTTTAACGACGTTTAGAATTCCGCCGTCCCATCCTCCTAAGTCGCCGCCGTCAAACGGCATCCAACTGCGGGTAAATTCGAAGCAGATGAGCGTGTCGCAGTCGTTGCACTTGCAGTCCGTAAACGTGTAGCGTATGCAAATCCTAACGACTTGAGTGCACCTCCTTGCTGGAGCCGTTGGAACGTTTAGATTCAACGTAAGCAGTTTGTTGTTCAAAGGCGGACACTGTAGGTTGTTCCACGTAACTTCGCTCGTTCCATAGCCTATCGCCGGGTTCCAGTTCGAAGCTACTATCGAAACGGCCGGAGTATAGGTATTGACCTGATTGCGGCAAGTTTCAGTTACCGTCGCGGTTACTATATTTGCGCGCACTCTTTGAATGCCGGTTCCGAGCACCGAGAGCCAGTTCTGGAATATTACGTTATTGCCCGAAGCCTGGTATGCCTTAGGATCCTTGACGACCATTTGGAACGGACACGGGCATGCTTCCCTGCACGGAGGCAGATCGAGGCAGAAGGACGTGTCGCAGGGATTCTCAACGCCATTGCCGTTGAGCGTAAGCCAGAAGCAGACGCTGCCGGAAGGAGTTGGAGTAACGTAAGTCGCCGTTATATTAGTTGGACCTCCGAGCGGCAGCCATTGGTTGTTGCCGGAAGTAATCGAGCCAGTCGTAGGATTGATATTCAGGTAAGCTCCCGTACCGCTCCCGTTAGTAATGCTGAAGGCTAATTGGTAGACCCATTGGCCGTTAGCGTTCTGTCCTACGCAATCGAGATGTTGCTCGACAATCTTGAAGCAAGGCGGCTTTTGCGCGATCGTTATGCAGGCGGGATTCGATTCCGCCAGGAGGCATACGGTCGACATGCCCTGCGGGGTCGTCTGAATAGCGAACGAGTTGCATGCGTTCGCGCCTGCGCCGACGCCCGAAGAAGGCGTCTTGACCGGCACGAGGGCGCTTAGCGTTGCGCCCGGAGCCAGGTTAACGCCCGTGTTAGCGGTAATCTTAAACGAGTAAGTCGTTTGCGGGGCCGCGACGAAATTGCCTACGACCGTTCCAGGCGGATCGGCCACCCCGCAGAATCCTCCGCAAACCACCGAGCGGCGTGGATTCTTCGTATTGTTTAGCGCTACGTTGTTGTAGGTCGCTGGGAATCCGGTCGGCGTAATCGTTATCGCCCCGTTGGCCGGGTTGTAGGGCAGATCGAACAAGCTGCCGCGGGAGGAATATGCTGGCAGAACCTTGATATCGCCATTCCAGGGCATAATGTCCAGCAAGCAGAGATTGGTCAAAGCGGTGTTGCCCGTGTTCTTAACCGTTAGCCGGTAGTTAGCCGCGCCGCCGGCGGGAGCAGTTACGCTCGGTCCCCATGGACCCGACGGAGCAAGCTGCACTTCCTTCAGGGCCTGTACCTGCGCCGTTGCGTTCACGGTTAGTATCGCCGGGTTGCTCGGAACGTTTGTAACGTTGCTTGCCGAGAAAGTAAACGTATTCGTATAATTTCCCGGAGGCGCTGGAGGATTACTCGATATCTTAACGTCGAAATCTATCAGGAAGTAATCGACTGTGCCGTCGCATCGCCCGGGCAGCGTCGGGAATTGCCACGTAAGGTTCGTCGCCCCGACGGACGGCGACGTAAGCGTGCCGCCGATCTGGGTAGGAACCGCGACCGTTAGCGAACAGCATGGCGGATTGTAAATATTCGCCATCCAGTTGAAGCTGCCGTAGAAGTATGTTTCGTTGCCGACGTAGCTCAGGCCAGCCGGCAGGTTGTCCGATATGTTGCAGGTAGTCGCGTTTGCATTTCCAATGTTCGCGACCGCTATTCTAAATCTAACCGTATCGCCTGGTTGGAACGGTCCATATGGCATAACCTGGCAGCTCGGATTGCAATCGCCTATAAACATCTTCGTGGCGATTACCTTCGGCTGCGTCGCGTCCACGACCTTCGTATGCGTAACTGAGATCGGGCTTAAATTGGTTGCTGAAGCAGTTAGAGTGTTTACGATGTTCTGGCCTGCGAGCACGTTCGATCCGTTCGTATATCGGGTCGAGCGTACGCATACGTCCAGGTAATTATAAACCGTTTGCGAAACGGCAACCGATCCTGAGTAGCTCCACTTGACCTTGCATACGTTTGCAGGCAAGCTGTTTATAGCGTAGGAGGATGTTGTGACCGTAACCGTCGAGCACGGCGTCGCCGAGCAAGTCGTGCCGGTCCAACAATATATATCGACCGTCATCGGCAGGTTTGCCGCCGGTATGCTCCCTCCGCTGATCGACGTAACGTCCAGTTCCGCGGGTATGTCGTCCTGCATGACGAACGACGGCTGCGCGAGCGTTCCGTTATTGTTGTAAATGCAAGTGTACGTCCCGCAGCAGCCTGGGGTAAATACCGGGTACCAACTTGGATTACTGGGGAAGTACATGCTGAGCGATAAATACTTGCCGAGCGCTCCGGAGGAGACGCCCTGGCAGAGAGTGACTCTTGCCGTATCGGTCCATGTCAGCATCTGCGAATTGCATGGCGTGTTGAACGTCATGCTGGAGGAATTGACGACCGTTTGCCCGGAGGTAAATCCTGCGGAGCTTGGGAATTTGACAGTGACATAAACGACGTACCAAACCGTCCACGGCGATACGTAGAGCGTCGAAGGGCCGCCCGTAAGGGTTGTCCCCGATACTCCCGTCCAACTTCCGGATATGGATTGAATTACCGCCCCGGTTGGTAGAACGTCCCGCCCCCCTCGATCATCGGGACGATCGTGCTTACGATCAGTATCCTCACTTCATATGCCTCTCGCAGTGATAGCGGATCCTGCTGCTGATGAACTGAATGTCC
>JBLNBN010000015.1:0-23191 GCA_050260015.1 Chloroflexota bacterium
GCTCTTTATAAGTTTATTGCGTCGAGAATCTATTTAATAATACGCTGACAGTTACGCCGTAGGCGTTTTACATCTGTAACAAGCGCTTTTCGACGAATAAGCTACGCCGTAGGCGTTGGACGAGAAATGCTATTAATGTCATCTGCCCTTTGAGTAAAAGGCGAAGCCTTTTATGGTATTTCGGAATAACGCGCAAGAGCCCGCGCCGGCTGGCTTAGTTTCTCCCTCCGCTATCTTTATTAGGTAAATATCTTAATTTCCTTTTTGTTAAATTGCCGAAAGCGGAAAACCCTGAAATCAGCAAATAAAAATTCATTTGGAGAAGAAATGAAAACTTGCTTCATAATTGTCCTGTTAGTCATCGCCCTAAGGCACACTCTAATAGCGGAGGAGCCGGGCATAAAATGGCGCTTCGATACGAAATCATTTTCAGCGGGTATGGCGGCTTCGGCGGATATTGACGGCGACGGCAAACTTGAAATCGTATTTGGTTGCTATAGGAACGACGGAGCGATTTATGCGCTAAATGCCGAAAACGGTTCGGCGCTTTGGAGCTATTACCCTAATAACCCGCCGAGCGAAGGTTGTAACGACGCAGCGCCTCTCCTGTACGATGTGAATTCTGACGGAATACCGGAAGTAATAGTAGCGAGTTCATGCACGCCGAAAACAATATGCCTCAACGGGAAAACGGGCGCCATTATATGGGAAGAAAACGCCAGGGGCAGCGATTCTCCTCCTACGATCGCACGCTTGGTCAATAATGGTAAACTCAGCATTCTTCATGGAGAATTTGGCGGATGGGTGCGATGCCTGGACGCCGAGAATGGAGAAACGCTTTGGGAACTGCCTGTAAATTTGAATTCATGGGTTCAGACCGCTCCAACTATTGTTGACGTTAACAACGACTCGCAGCTTGATTTCGTCGTCGGAACCTGGGAATTTAACGATAAAGACAGTCTTTATGCATTTGACGGCAAGACAAGGGAAAGACTTTGGGCGGTTCCTATTCATGGGCATATTTATCACGGGTCAGCAGTCGCCGATTTCGATAATGACAAATTTCCGGAAATATTGGTAGGTTCATATAATAACAATCTTTATTGCATTAATGGCAAAGATGGCGGCGTAGAATGGACTTATAAGGGGCCGGGCGCAGTAACATGCCCTGTTGTAACCGGGGACATTGATAACGACGGGGATTGCGATATAGTCTTTACAAGCTGGTATAAAGTTATAGCGTTAAACAGTTCGGGAGCGCTTAAGTGGGAATATGTTATCCCGGATTATTCGTCAAATTTTAGGGGTTGCGCCATTGCAGATATCAACAATGACTCGTTTTCCGATGTGGTTTTTGGAACAAACAGCGGGCGGTTTATAGCGCTAAACGGAAACGACGGTTCCGTAATTTTTGATATGAATATTGCCGAAGATTATGGAAAAAAGGAGTTTGATATAAACCATGCCCCGCTTATAGCGGATTTTGATAAGGACGGGAACCTTGAGGCATTCTTCGTAGGCGGGTGGGGAGTGTCAAGCCCTACAATAGAAAACAATTACGGCAGGGCATATATGGTCGGCATGGGAAAAGGGAGGGGACCGGATTGGCTGATGTTTCAACGCGACCCGCGTAGAACGGCTTCAATATGTTATGATGATATTACAAAAGTAAATGACAATCCTAAGCTTCATACGACTAATATAATTAGTATCTCTCCCGATCCGGCTTCGGATTATATTGAAATAGATCTTGCTCCTACGGTTAAACGTAACGATGTTGAGCGTGCCTATGGGATCAAAATTTTCAATACATTTAGCGAATGCCTGTTAACCGTAGAGCCGCAAAATTTTGAATCTCTTCGAAGAATAGATATTTCTAGTTTGCCTGTGGGCGTGTATTTCATAACGAGCGGCGCGCGAGCGGGAAAGTTTGTCAAAATTTAATAGCTTTTACAATATTCATACTTCCAAAACGTTAAAGCAAACTTGTATTAATGCGATGTATGTTATATTATTCGGATATGTAAAGTATGGAAAATTATGGCTTTAAAGCTGAGATGAAGCAGCTTTTAAATCTTATCATTCACTCTCTCTATACAAAACCCGAAATTTTCCTTCGCGAGCTCGTCAGCAACTCCTCCGACGCGCTCCATAAAATCAGATTCAGACAATTGACCGAGAGCTCGCTCTTGCAGCCGGAACTCCCGCTCGAAATTCGTATCGTTTCGAATCCCGAAACGAGAAGCTTCTCCATCGAGGATACAGGCGTCGGCATGAGCCGCGAGGAACTTATCGCGCGCCTCGGCACGATCGCCTCCAGCGGCACGCTCGAATTCATGAAGGAATTAAAAGAAAACGGCCGCGAAGCCGCCGAAAACCTTATTGGCAAGTTCGGCGTCGGTTTCTATTCCGTATTTATGGTAACGGACGACGTAACGGTCGACACGCGCTCCGCAGAGCCGGGCTCGCTCTCTCTCCAATGGAAATCGAGCGGCGAAGAAAGCTATACGATCGAGGAAATCGAGGAAAGAAATCGCGGAACTAAAATTAGCTTTACGTTAAAGGAAGAGTATAAGGACTTTGCTGAAAGCTGGAAAGTAAACGATATATTGCGCCGCTACTCCAACTTCGTAGACTTCCCGATTTACGTCAACGGCGAAAAGGTTAACGCCGTGCAGGCTCTCTGGCATCGCAAGAAGGACGATATTAAAGAAGAGGAGCTCGACGAATTTTATAAATTTATCTCGGGCGACTTTGATAAGCCTTTAGGCCATCTCCATGTTTCGATAGAAGGAAACTTAAACTTCAAGTCCCTGCTCTTCGTGCCGAAGGTAGCGCCCCCCGTGCTTTTCCGCCAGCCGAACGAGCGCGGGCTGCATCTCTACTCGAGCAAAGTCTTTATCCAGGACGACGCGAAGGACATTATGCCGGACTACCTGGCGTTCGTCCGGGGCGTGGTCGACACCGAAGACCTGCCGCTCAACGTTTCGCGCGAGGTTACGCAGTTCAGCCCGGTTATGGTAAAGATACGCAACGTGCTTACGGGGAAAATTCTCTCCCTGCTCGAGGACTGGGCCGCAAACGACAAGGAGAAATACGAGACGTTCTTCAAGAACTTTGGCATGCTCTTTAAAACGGGCATTAATTCCGATTATACTAATAAAAATAGAATCGTCGAGCTGCTCAGGTTTGAAAGCTCGCAGACGAAGCCGGGCGAATTTACTTCGCTCTCGGGTTACTTCGCCAAGATGGATTCGGATCAAAAGGAAATCTATTATCTATCCGGTGCGACGCGCGAGCAACTCGAGCGCAATCCTAACCTGGAATACTTCCGGAAGAACAACATCGAGGTCCTGCTTTTGACGGACCCGATGGACGTTTTCACCGTGCCGAATATATTCGAATACGAAGGGAAAAAGCTCGTTTCAATCGAGAAATCCGACATCGAATTGCCGAAGAAAGACTCCGAGGAACCTGCGGCTGACGCGGACGCCCTGATAGCAATGATCAAGGAAATACTTGGGGACAAGGTGGAGGACGTAGTTCGCTCGCGCCGCCTTTTCGAATCCCCGGCGTCGCTCGTAACCGGGAAGACCGGCATGGACACGCAGACGGAGCGATTAATGCAAATGATGGACAAGGACTTCAAGGGTTCGAAGAGGATACTGGAGATCAATCCCAATCATGAACTCATTAAGAATTTAAGCGCGATGCTCGGCAAGCCCGAGAGCGCGGATTTACTTGAAAAATCGATAATACAAATATTCGAAGGCGCCCTGTTGATAGAAGGCTTCGTAAGCAACCCGGGCGAGTTTGTAGCCAGGATGAACGAGCTTTTGATTAAAGCGACAAAATAATTACGGGCGTAAGTCGATTAATAATAAACTATTTCAAATATTTAACAATTTAATATAAGAAGATAAAAGGACAAGACATGAAACTTTCCGAATTAAAATATACTCTACCACGTAACGCGGTCGCCAAATTTCCCGCCGAGCCTCGCGACAGCGCGAGGATGCTCGTGCTCAATAAGGATACGGGCGATATGGAGGAAAAGATTTTTTCAGACATCCTGAGTTATTTTAAAAAAGGCGATTGTCTCGTTCTTAATGAAACCAAGGTTTTCCCGGCAAGGCTCTACGGCAAGAAGGAGAAGACCAACGCGAAGATAGAAGTGATGCTGCTCCGCGAGCTAAAGAGCGAGGAGCGCATCTGGGACGTATTGGTCGAGCCTGCGCGTAAAGTGCGTATCGGCAATAAGATCTATTTCGACAATAACAAATTCTACTGCGAAGTGATCGATAACACCACTTCTCGCGGCAGAACGGTCCGCTTCAGCTACGACGGCAACCTCTTCGACGTTATCGAGCGCATCGGCGAAATGCCCTTGCCCGAATACATAAAGCGCGACCCCAACGAAGCGGATAAGCAGAGTTACCAAACCGTTTACGCGAATCCAAACTTTCTTTCTTCGATAGCTCCTCCCACGGCTGGAATGCACTTCACCGAAGAGCTGCTCCAAAAGCTGGAGGCAAAGGGCGTTCGCATTGCCAAAATGATCCTCCATATAGGCCAGGGCATTTTTGAAAAGATAGAAGTGGAGGACCTGACGAAGCACAGGATGTACTCGGAGTACTTCGAGATCTCGCGCGAGGCGGCCGAGATGATAAACAAATCGCTAAAGGCCAAGAAGAACGTGTATGCGGCTGGCTCGAGCGTCGCCCGCGCTTTGGAGGCTTCCGTACTGACTACCGGCGCCGTCAAGCCGAACCGCGGTTGGACCGATAAGTTTATCTACCCGCACTACGACTTTAAAATAGTCACGCGTATGATAACCAATTTCCATCCGCCGGCAACGCCATCGCTTTTAATGGCAACAGCATTCGCCGGCAAGGATAATCTCTTTAAGGCATACAGGCGGGCAATGAAGAGCGAATTCCGTTTCTTCGCCTACGGCGACGCGATGCTGATAGTATAATAAATCGAAACTAAAAATAAAAAGCCGCTTCTTATTCCGACGATCGGATTGGGAAGCGGCTTTTCTATATTAGCGTAGGAACCGGCCTTAGCCGGCCATTTCCATTAAGCGTTTTTGAGTATAGGCAATGAGACCTCCAGCGTCAACTATGGCGCGGCGGGCTTCCGGCAGCGGGATAATGTCGAATTCCTTGCCTTTTGTAACATTTATAACCTTAGTCGGGGTTACTTCGAGCTCGTCGCCGGCTTCTCCTTCAATGTTTGGGCAGATGATAGTTTTCAGCCCGAGATTAATTGAATTCTGAAGGAAAATTCGCGCGAAGTCCTTAGCAATAATTGTTAGATTATGCCCGCGAAGCGTAGAGGCCGCTTGCTCGCGACTGGAGCCGCATCCGAAATTCTTTCCGGCAATAATAGCGTAATTGTCTCGCCCGTTTCTCTTTAGTAGGGCCGAGTTTAAGTCTTTAACGTCGTCGAAGGCGTATTGCGGGGTTTCCGTAGGGAGCACGGTCGCCATGTAGCGGCCGGGATATATAATATCTGTGCTTATGTCGTCCCCGAGCTTATATATAACTTTCAACATATTAATTATCTCCTTTTCTTGGATCGGTAATAACGCCGGCGATAGCCGTAGCCGCGGCCGTTGCTGGCGAACCGAGATAAACTTCGGAATCGGGATTGCCCATTCTTCCTTTAAAATTGCGATTAGTGGTTGCGAAGGCCTTTTCGCCGTCGCCCAGCGCTCCCTGGTGGACGCCGAGGCACGGTCCGCAGCCTGGATTCATTACGACCGCCCCGGATTTGATCAGATCGGCGACGTAGCCAAGCTCGAGCGCGCGCTCGTAAATGCGCATAGAAGCTGGGAATACGAGCATACGTACGCCGCGGGCTACCTTCTTACCGCGCAAGATATTGGCGGCGATTTCTATATCGTCGAGCCTACCGTTCGTGCAGGAGCCGATTACTACCTGGTCGATCTTGATGCCTTCCACAGCGTCTACCGCCTTAACGTTGTCTACCGTATGCGGGCAGGCTACCTGGGGTTCGAGCTGGTTGGCGTCGATCTCGATCGTACGGGCGTAGACGGCGTCTTCGTCCGCGTTTACTACGTGAATGTCCCCATGGACGCCCGCTTCGGAGCGAAGGTATTCGAGCGTGACTTCGTCGGCGGGGACGATGCCGCTCGTTGCGCCGGCCTCGACGCTCATATTGCAGAGCGTAAGTCGGCCGGAAACGCTCATATTGCGTATAGCCGAGCCGTGGAATTCAATTACTTTAAAGTTGGCGCCCTCGGCGGTAAGCTTGCCGATGACTTTCAAAATTATATCTTTGGGAGCGACAAATTTATTGAGTTCGCCGTTAATTATTACTTTAATTGAAGCGGGAACCTCGACGTTAAGTATTGAGCCGAGCGCCCATACGGAGGCCATTTCCGTCGCGCCGATGCCGAAGGAGAAGGCTCCCAGCGCGCCGTGCGTCGTCGTGTGGCTGTCCGTGCCGACCACTACGTAGCCCGGCTTCACGTAACCCATTTCGGGAAGTATCTGGTGGCAGATGCCGCCCTCGTCCCCGCGGATATCGTGGAACTTAGTGATACCATACGAGTTAACGAACTCGCGGATGCGCTTTTGGTTTGTAGCGGTTTTCTTGGATTCCGCCGGAACGCGATGGTCGAAAATTATCGCAATTTTATTTGGGTCCCAAATATGGGGTTCTTTCTTTAAGCCTGAAAAGATCTCTTTAAACTGGTTAATTACCAACGCGGCATTTTCGTGGCTCATCGCTAAGTCCACGCGCGGTTCGAGCACGTCGCCAACTTCGACGTAATCTTTTCCGCTTGCTCGCGCTAATATCTTCTGGACAATCGTCTCTTTCATTTTTTTCAACCTTTTTTAATAATGTTGATTCGTATTTTGCTAATTTAATATATTTTCAATTTAAGAGGAAAAGAATTTTATGAACGAGATGAATTCCTCCGCCGATGCGCGCGGCGCGCTCTATATTTCGGAGGAGAGCATAAAATCCGCAATAGAAACATTTAATATGAGCGTCGAGGAGACTATCGCGCTGCGGGCCGCCCTGAAGGCTCGCAACCGGGCCTACGCCCCGTATTCTCAATTCAAGGTTGGCTCGGCCCTTTTAACGGTCAACGGAGAAATTTACGCCGGCTGCAACGTTGAGAGCTCTGTTTATACTTTGACCACTCACGCCGAAGGCCTTGCGCTCGACAATATGATACTCGGCGGAGGCTCCGATCCCGCGCTGGTAGCGGTGGTTATGGAATCCTCGCACGGCGAGGCAATGCCGTGCGGCGTCTGCCGGCAAAAGCTCTCTGAATTCTCCTCCCCCGACCTGGCGATCTTAGGCGTCAGATTAGAAAAGGGAGCGATTGCCGCCGTCTATAGAACGACTTTGGGGCAAACACTCCCTAATAGGTTTGGAGCGGAGATAGAGAAACGATCCCGCTAAATTTACTTTATTATTCGACGACGAAGCTTGCCGTCTTGACTGCTCCTAAATGGGAATAGACGGCAAGATATACCCCGCGGGCGAGCTTGCCCGCGGGCGGAGCGTAGGTGTGCTCGCCTTTAGTTAACGTCCCGTCGAACGCGGTATATATTAAATCGCCGCGAACATCGTAAATCTTAAGAGACGCGGAGCTTTCGGCAAGCGCGTTGAACCGAATTAAGACCTGGCCCGTCGCAGCGGATTTTTCCGCCGTCAACTTTAAAGAGCCCAAGCTCCCGGCCGCTCGCGAGCCGTCCCCGCAATCGCCGATTACGTCGACGATAGGGGAGGATAGCGAATCGAATTCCACGGGTATTTCGCTGACGACGCGGACGCTATCAATTATGATTTGCGTGGAGTAATCCTTCCCAAGCAGGCCCCGAGCCTCGAGCGAGCCCCATACGCCGCCCTGAAGCGAAGACGCGTCGCGAGGCTTCAGGACTAACTTATCGCGATTGGGCGACAAGAAAGATTTGACCGACGAACCGTCGAACCCTGCGAACCAACGCAACTCAATTACTTTCCAATCATAGCTCAGGTAAAACTCGATCGTATCGATACCGGCTTCCGCAAACGTTTCGACGCCGAGCGACCTAAGCTCGAACGGGATCATCACGGTATCGCCGATTTCGACCGAGTAGCGGGGAGCCGTGATTAGGGCGGCGCGAACTATCGCATTCGGGTTAGTCGTGGCGCCGCGGAACACATAAGTATATTTAAAATCGCAAGGCGAATCTATTACGACCTTAATTTTCGCCGTGTCAGTTTTCGATACTTCCGTTTGATTGTATCTGACCTCGAAGTATATTGATGAATCGGGTTGCAAAGTAACGGGTAGAGAAACCCCGTAGAGCGGGGTTACCGAGAAGGGCGGAGTCGCTCCCTCTATCGACGCGATATGTATTGGGAATTGGCTGGTGTTGCGGCAATACGCCGTTATAGGAGTAGCCGCGCCGGGCGCGAGCTTGCCAAAATCGTATTCCGCCGGGTACCCGGAAAGAGATAGGTCGCCGAGGTAGCCCGTTAATATAATTACTTTTTCGCGATCGCACGGCTCATACTTAACCCGCAATTCCCCGGAGAAAAATCCTTTCGCTGATGGTACAAAGGTAAGGCGAAACGTTTGCTTGCCGTTAATCTTCGTTCCAGGTATTATGTCCGTCGTAAATCCTGCCGTTACGCTTATGTCCCCAATCTCGATTTCGCCGCCGAAAGCGGTTATATCCAGCGTCGTAGAAATGGATTTCAGGTCCGAGCATGTAGCGAGCCCCCCGACGTATATAGAATCCCCGCTGAAGGAAACCGATAGGCCTTGCCTGGAGCCGTTGACCGTAACCGGGATGGACTTTGCGCAGGGTTCGTATTTTATATCCGTATTAAACGGCACGGGATCAAATTTATAATAAAATCTTAATTCTATCTCCTTCGATTCCCCGCCCTTCAACGAAACCGGCAGGGGAGTCGCGAAGACGAGCCGTTCGTCGGCCGGCTGCTCCTTTATTGTTACGTCTTCCCGCCCGGGATTTGTAAATGTTACTTTCAGCATGCTATACTCTTCGCAATCGCCGATCTCGGGGAAGTTTAGAGTAGCCGACGGAATACTTAATCTTGGGACTACGAAATCAATTCTTACAGGTATTCGCAGGGTATCGTCGTAACCTACGCCGAGCGAATCGTTATACGGAATCATTAATTCGGCCGTATGGACGCCTTCCGCGCCGCCAAAATACGTTATTTTCAATTCTACCTTTTGCATGCTGTCCAATTGGAACGTTCCGCCGGCGCCCTGCACGGCAAATCCGGCTTCGGTAAAGGATACGTCGGTGGAATAAACGGCGTTCAATCCATACGCAAAAACGGTAATAGTCGTATCGAGCTTATCGCATTCCAGCCGCTTGCCAAAATCAATCGAATCGGGCTCGGCTATAAGTATGGTTTTATCGGGCCTTTTCCTGCCGCTCTTAAAGACTAATGTGCGGGATTTACCGCATTCGCCAACCAGGGAGAAATTCTCGGTAAAGTCGCCAATATCAGCCCGCTTGTATCGAATCAGGACGTCCAGCGAGCCTTTAGCCGGCACGATAAACGGCGGCGGCGAGACGATAACGAAATTCGAGGAGATCTTAAAGTCCGATGGGAGGAATACAATTGGTTCGTCCCCGGTATTCTTGATTGTAAGAACCGCTTGCGGCTTCGTATCGTAATCGAACACGAGCGGCGTCGGCGAAACGGAAAAGCTGACTTGCTTGTATTTAACTGTTACCGCAAAGGAAGTGTCCGCGCAGGCTCCCGAATTGACGGCCACTCCCCGGTAAACGCCCTCCTGGGTAATAGTAATTTCCGTTTTATTGGCCGCCGCGCCCTGCGGCGCGCCGTCGATAAGCCATTGCCTCGATTCTCCGGCGCTCATCACAAACGAATTGTTCTCGTTATTGCAGACGTAGATAGTCGTGTCGAGCCTGACAGGAACAACTTCGCCGGAGCTCTTTCTTAAGCTGATCGAAGCGTTGGGGTATGGAGCGAACGCAATATCGAGCGGCGATGAAGTTTCGGAGCAACCCTCCGCGGTAACGATCTTTATCTTATATGCCCCGGCCTGGCTAACTGCGAGGTCATGCCCCGCGCCGCCGGCAATCGGCGCGTCGTTGCGCAGCCATTGGTACGTTAAGCCGCCTACGTCGGCATATTGCGCGCGGAGATTGGCCGTCTCTCCATCGCAGTATGCAGTCTTTCCTTCAAGCGTCGATAAATTTGGTTTTTCGGGTTTCGGTATCGATATCGGCTGGGTTTGCCCGAACTCGTATTCGTTAAACTGCCTGCCGCGGGCGTTTTCCGGGCGGATTATATCTTTATTTAAATCGTCCGCGTCAAAGCGGTATGCGTAAATCCTATAGAGGAATGCGCTTCCGCAGTCGAGCGAAGACGTCTCGGTCCACGTTGAAGTCGTCAGCGAAGGAACGATGTCAGCCACCGCGGCGGGGCCTATGTTATCGCCTTTAGCGTACCTTGCGCCGTCGGCGGGCGGCACGGCGCTCCCGGCGTCGCCCGCCTTCATTCTTAAAATTATATATCCCTGGACGGGGTCGGCGTCGGAAGCGGAAGCGGGCGTCCAGGAGAGGTTTAGCTTCCCGCCCGCAAAGTCGTAATTGACAGTATTCGCGGTCCAGGCGGGCTGGCGCAGCTTTCTCCAAAAGAGCTGGTTCTTATCTAAATTAGGCGGGTTGTTAAACGGTTGATTCGGCAGGCCGCGCGCATCCGCGGGGGTAGTATTCCCTGTAGTTACCTGCTGGGTTCCCAACCCGGAAGAATACGCTGATATATCCAATCCCGGCACGACCCTAACTGTAGCTCCATTGTTAACGTCGCCCTGGTATGCCGCCTTTGGCCCCGTAACTGCGAGGTAATCGGGTTGCGCGGTAGCCATGTGCCCAAGCAGGTGCACGTGTCTTCCGGAGGCGTCCAGTATCTCCAGCATATCGTTAGTTTGATTCATGGAAAGGGCGAAGGAAGCCCAGTCGGTGGCGTTATATAACACTTTTTCGAAATAAGTCGCATTCTCTGCGGAGACGGCGATGTGCCCGTCGGCTTTATTGAAATCGTCTTCGTTCCACTGGTAATTCCGGTGATTGACTACGATAATCGTGCCCGCGCGGAGATTTTTCCAAAGAGGATTGTCCCTGAACTTAACTCCGCCCTGCCAGCCGTTGCCGTCGGAATTGTCGCGTATGACGTAACCGGTCATGTCCAGGTTATCCTTTATAACGAGCAGCTCGGTCCATTCGCCCTGCGGCACGCCGGAGATGTTATAGTACTCGCTGACGACTACGTCCTGCGCGCGCGTAATTACTATAGCTCCAATGAACGTAAGAAGAAGAAATAGTCTTTTCATATACTTAATATATATAATAGTAATATTGCTAATTAACGCGCGTAATTTAAGTATATTTCTTCTATTATTAAAGATAAAGCTTTGCGAGGCCGCGGGTGAAATCCTACGGCTTCGACGATAATACTTTCTTAGAAAGCTCCGCCGAAGCGACGAGCGTTAGACATTGCCCGCCGTCGCAGAGGGCTTTTTCCGGCGCCGGGTGGCACTCGAACATTATCCCGTCGGCCCCGAGCGCAAGCGCAGCCTCGGCCAATTGCGGCACGAAGTCCGCGCGGCCCGCGGAATGAGAAGGATCGAAAAATACCGGGGAGCCCGTTAAGCTTTTTAGTTCCAAAATTGCGGCGAGATCCGCCGTATTGCGCATGGAGGATTCGATTTGCTCGAACGTTCTTATCCCGCGCAGGCAGAGAGCGATGTTTGGATTGCCGTCGCGCGCGAGGTAATCGCGCGCAAGCAGGAATTCCTTTATGGTGGAGCCGAATCCGCGCTTCAGTATGATCGGCTTGCAGTCCTGCGAGGAAATTTTTGCGATATACTTCAGGAAACCGGAGGAAGTCATGTTTCGGCTGCCTATCTGGATTATGTCGACGTTGTCGTAATGCCTTTCTATTTCGTTAATCTCTAAGAACTCAGTAACGGAAAACATACCGTACTTTGCGGCTGCGGCTTTAAGCAGCCTAATGCCTTCGTCGCCAAGTCCCTGGAACGAATCCGGCGACGTGCGAGGCTTAAAGGCTCCGCCGCGAAGGAATTTAACCCCGGCCGCCGAGAGAGCAGCAGCCGCAGCCATGATTTGCTCCTCGCTTTCTACTGCGCAGGGGCCGGCGATAACGGCAGGACGCGTCGCAAGAAGCGAAAAAATTTTGTCGTTGCGCCTGCGGAAGCTATTTGGCCGCTCTATGCTTTTGGATTCCCAGAGAAAAACTCTCGCGAGCTTTTCAATAAAATCATTGGAGAGCCGGCCGCCGGCGTAACGAGATAATTTCTCGATTATTAAACGCTCCCGTTCCTCGTCGAATACGGGCGCCCCGCTCGCGGCTTTTAATTTTATAACTTTATGGGCTATTTCGTTTCGTTTTAAAAGTAAATCAATGATTTTATAATCAATACTATCGATATCGACCCTTAATTTCTCAATTGATTTACCGTTCCCTTCGCCTTCCATTCTTTAATAAATCCCTTTAATCGCTTTGATAAAACCGTGAAATTTAGTAATTTACTAATCTTGATTAGAGAATTTTTTTAATATTTTATTGTAAACGTAATGTTAGAGATTACCGATCATCCAATACTGACGATAAATAAAACCGAAGAAGTCCATTTCAGCTTTAACGGCGAAATTATCGCCGGCGAAAGCGGGAAAACAATTGCCGCCGCCCTTCACAGGGCCGGCCATCCCGTGCACAGCGAAAGCCTTTCCGGAAGGCACCGCAGCTTAGAATGCGGCATCGGCAAGTGCGGCGCCTGCGAAATGCTCGTAGACGGAAAAATCGCCCGCATTTGCATTACTAAGGTCGACGGCGTTAAAACCGTCGCCGAAATCCCTAAAGAGCACGCCCCTGAAGCAAGGGAAGTTAAGCTCAACCCGCAGAGAAAGGTGTACAAAACCACGGTGGGAATTATTGGGGCAGGCCCAGCCGGGCTCGCCGCGCGCGAAGAATTGATGCGCCACGGCGTCAAGAATATCGTTATCGACAATAACGATAAGATCGGCGGGCAGTTCACGATGCAGACCCACCAATTCTTCTTCTTCGAGCAGGCGCAGCGCTACGGCGGCATGCGCGGCTTCGACATCGCGTCGAAGCTCGCAGGCGACAACCGCGAGGGCATTTTCCTAAACTCTACAGTTTGGGACATACTCGACGGCGGACGCCTCGCTATTAAGAACGTCGTCAGCGGCGAGATCTACTATCTCGAATGCGATTACTTAATCGTAGCCACCGGGGCCGTACCGTTTATGCCGGCCTTTAAGAACGACGATCTGCCCGGCGTATACACCGCGGCGGTCGTACAGAAGATGATGAACAACGAACTCACTCTTCTAGGCAAAAACGTATTGACCGTAGGCGCGGGAAATATCGGCTACCTGACCAGCTACCAGCTGATGCAGGCCGGCGCGAACGTAAAAGCTATCATCGAAGCGCAGGATAAAGAGGGCGGATTCCCAGTGCAGGCGAACAGGCTTCGCCGCCTCGGCGTTCCCATAATGACCTCGCATATTTTGATCGAAGCTCTTCCGAACCGCGACAAGGACGGCATAGTCGGAGCTATCGTCGCCGAATGCGAGAACTTTAAGCCGATCCCCGGTACGGAAAAAATTATTACCGGCATCGATACCATTAATATCTGTACCGGCCTCGTTCCGGACGACCAGCTCTTCACTAAGGGCAAGGAAGTCTTCGGAAGAAATTGCTACGGCATTGGCGACGCATTTAGAATTGGCGAGGGAACGACCGCCGTGCTCCACGGAAAGCAAATCGCTTACGAAATCTTGAGAGAATCCGGCGCGCGCTTTAGGTACGACGATTACCTAACCACTGCGAAAGAATACATCGACTCCCAACAGCATCCGAACCGTTTACTAAACGTTCCCCAAATGCCCGCGGGCGAGAGATTGGACAAACCGTTCGTCATAGCGGATTGCCTCTACGGATTTGCCTGCAACCCCTGCAAATTCGCCTGCAAGAAAGGCGCTATAAGCAAAAATTCCTCCGCGGACGTCCCGAAAATCGATTACGAACTCTGCTCGGGCTGCATGGACTGCGTTTGGCAGTGCCCTGGCTTGGCTATTTTCGGCTATAACCTAGCAAAGAAGACCGTATTCCTTCCTATAGAATTTAATATGAGCGAAGGAATTGAAGTATTTTTGGTCGATAATAACGGCGTTCCGCTCGGCGAAGGCATTCTGGAAAAGGTAATTAAGAAAGCTAATAAAACGAATTTGGCAAGGGTAAAGGCGAACGATCTCGAGGGCATCCAGCTGACGAACGTACGCGGATTTATACCGAAGGACAAAATGCCCGCGCCGCTCGAAATGACCCCGCTCGCCAACGCCGAGGAAGCCCAGACTTACGTCTGCCACTGCGACGACGTGACGCTCGAGGAAATTTTAGAAGTCATCGGCGACCGCAAGTTCATTTCCATCGACGAAGTGAAGCACACAACCCGCCTGGGCATGGGCGCATGCCGCGGCAAGCGTTGCTCGCGCCGCCTGCGCTCGCTTTTGGCGGAGCGCGGGATTTCTCTCTTCGGCGAGCCCACGCCTCGCGCGCCGCTATCCAACCAGGTCGAGCTCGGCGAGCTCTACCCCTCGCAGGCGCGCGATAAATATATTTTTAATCTTAACGGCGCTCAGACGAAACGCGTCGAGGTACCTGTCCTCATAGCCGGCGGCGGAATCGGCGGCAGCGCGCTCTTCCGCTACTTCGCCGAAGCGGGAATGAAGCCGACCTTGCTCAACTACGAGCGCGGCTCCTCCTGGAGAAATATCGCGGGCGGACGCCCTGCGTTCAGCTTGCCGGAAATCGCGGACATCGCTCGCAGGAGCCACGAGATATTCAAATCTATTCACAAAGCGCACGACATTCACTATAGGCTTATCAATTACGTCAACTTCGCCCACGACGAAGATACTTATAACGCGCTGGATAAATCGCGCGAATGGAGCGACGCATACATGGTCGAGCCGCGCGACTTCAAGAAGCATATATCCCCGCGTCTGAACGAGAAGAACGAGACCTACCTCGGCGCGCTTATCACCCGCGACTGCTGGCAGGCCACTCCCGGCAGGGTAATCGATTACATCCGCCAAATCGGCGTTAACCATGGCGGAACCGTCGCGGAGGATTGCCAGTTGATAGACGTCTCTAAGTCCGATAATGGATACATAGCTCTCGCAAAGAATCACGCGGGCGAATACGTAGAGTACCACGCGGAACGCTTCGTAAACGCGGCTGGCGCCGGGGGAGCGAAATTCGCAAAAGCTCTTGGTATTGATACGGGACTCTATCCCGTCAAGCACCAGGCGTTCATCACGCGCAGGCTGCCAATGCTTGGAGTTGACGGCGAGCCGCTTGGAATGCTTATCGACAGGAGAAATTACAAGGGGTTCAACGCCGTATACGGCCAGCAACTCGGCGACACGGGGCAGATAATCGGCTGCGCTTCGCCGGCGCTCGAGCCGACGGAAGTGGGCGCGAATCTCAAGATCAATTCGCAGGAATTCCTGGAGATCTCCGCCGAAGTCTTCGCGGGCTGGATCCCCGAGCTGGCGAACGTCAGCTTCCAGGCCGTCTGGGCTGGCTATTATATTGAACCGCGTTTGATAATCGATCCCGAACTGGGTCTGTTGCTCGGCCTTCGCGGTCACGGCTATATGCTCGGGCAAGGGCTGGCGAAGATGTACGTGGATTCCATAATGGGGCGCGAAGTACCCGATTACTTCCCCCGTATGGCTCTCAGCGGCGACGGCCTCCTAGAGAAGGCGTTTAAGTAAGAAAAACGACCGATACAGATAAAGAAAGGCAAGTCGCGAGGCTTGCCTTTTTTTTGTCTGAACCTTTGATTAACCTGATTTATATGATTTAACTGATTAGCCGGGTTAAGTATCGGGAAAATGACACGCAAGCGCTTGGAAATAGTATACTTGGTTCTCCCTCTCGAGAGGGAGTTAGAGGGTTGTGTTAGAATAATTGTTATAGGTAAATTAACATATTACCGTCAAAGCGTTTCTTAACCCCAGCGGGGTTACAGCTTTGTAGCGCGAAGCGCCGCCACACCCGCACACCCTTTCGCGGCGGAGCCGCCTAACGAATTTATTGATAAGCTGATCATTCTTTTATAAACTTGCTATAGCCCCCGCCAACTTTTATAAAATACATACCCGCAGGCAGCGCGCTAATATCGATCCGTTGCGCGTAAGGAACTTCAAAAGCCTTAACGCCGGTGGGAGAATAAATTTCCACCCTGGAACCCAAAAGCGCTTCGTTCTTTTGAAGGAATAGCTCGTTTCCCGCGGGATTGGGAAATAAGTTCAAGTTTGGCTCGATCAATATTGGATCTTTGATCGAGACGGAACCCGGTTTTAACGCATTGGACTTGAATAACCGGATATAGCCGTCGGAAAACCCTATTAAAAAAGACGCTGAGTCCGGGGACAAGTCTATATTTGACGAATAATCAACATTTGGCAGCGGAATACTATCAACGGTAATTCCCTGTGGTACGGCATAGATTACGATACCTTCCAACCCGCCTAAAATTATATTGTCTTCCTTTAAACTAAATGCGTAATAAAAAGTACGGAAAGGCAAACTACAACTATCAATTGTGGTTAAGTCGTCCATCCTTTTATACTTTAAGCTATCGTCCAAGTACTCGACAATTAATTTTTTCGAGGGTAATACGATAAAATTATAATAATTGGAACGGTTCGAGGATATAGTTTTATTTTCAAATCTGTCAATTACGCGCGGATTGAATAGGTCAGTATTGCCTACAACAAAACTATTAACATATTCAAAATATTTAATTGTAGATAAATCGCCCCGGCCATAATAACTTTTTTCAATTGCGAAAATCTCATCATCATTAATAAAATCGAAATTCGAGATATATTTATCTCCAATATAGCTCATTGATATAGAATCGCCTTCAAGATTAACTCTTTTGATGCCGCCATGAAATCCGGCTATTCGTTGAGAATTACCGCCATTCGCAGTCTCGTATATTAATGAAAAATAAAGGCTTTTTTTGTCCCTGTCATACTTTGCACAGAAATAAGGGGTATTTACATAAACCGTTGAGTATTCTAATTTATCATTAAATAGAAAAAAATCGTATATTACTTTGTTCTCCTTTAGATTAAGAATCTTAATTTGCGCTTTATAGTCAACATAGTGATCCATATAATTTTTTTGCGAGTATGTATATAAAGCGACTGCGAAGCTATCGTCAAGTATCCTGACTGTACATAAACTATTAAGTGGTAGGGTGAACTCTTTAATCAAATTCCCGGTCTCCATATCCCAAATCTTATACTCATTTCCCGAGACGGAAATAATACGCTTGCCGTCTTCTGTCACTCTTAACGAAGCGACACCATTATTATGCGCCTTTAATTCCTTGTATCTTCCTTTATCAATCCAGCCGACAGACTCTGTTTGGGGTGGAGGTTCATTCATTACATTGTCGGAAACGGCCGGCAGATTTTCGCCTGCAAGGGTAAGAGCATAGAGCGGAGCTACAGATAATGCGAGGGCCGCGAGATAGTAAATAACCTGTTTCATCGATGAAATTCCTTATACGATTCAAACGACGACTTATTCAATAACCTTTACCAATTATAAGTTATTGGTAAAGGTTATTGAATATCTGATCACTTCTTGATAAACTTGCTATACTCCCCGCCAACTTTTATAAAATACATTCCAGCGGGCAGCGCGCTTATGTCTATCCGTTGCGAGTAAGGAACTTCAAAAGCCTTAACGCCGGTGGGAGAATAAATTTCCACCCTGGAACCCAAAAGCGCTTCGTTCTTTTGAAGGAATAGCTCGTTTGCCGCCGGGTTAGGATATATAAAACCAAGCTTTTCCCGATCAGTTGGGTCATCCGCCGAAACGGGGCCTCCCTTTAACGCCTCCGATCTAAAGAGTCGGAGGTAGCCGTCGGAGGAGCCGGTAGCGAACGAAACGGAATCAGGGAATACCGCAAATTTCCAATTGTAATTTTTCGAGTCGAATGCATAGGAATCCGTTTCAGTTAGTTGAGGCGCGGAATATATATAAATACCATTATTATAACCGGTTATAAAGAAATTCCCGTTAAAACTAAATTCGTAAGAGGGAGTTCGAACTTGAAAAATACAACTGTCGTTTACGTGATAATCGTCCAGATTTCTAAAGTAGAACAGGCTATCATCTAAACACTCTACGAGTATCTTTTTAGCGGCGAGTAATTTAAGATTGGTTATTAACGGTGTTTTGATGTGAGTGGAAGTAAAGTAACCTTCGCTGATACCCTCATGAATATCATTTGTTGAAACCAGGTCCTCTTTGCTTACTACCAATTTAGTTAAATAATGTAAAAAAACTACCGCGTTAGATACAGGATGACAGGTAGCCGACCAAACCTCAGATATTGCGGCAATATCATCTGTGTTAATAAAGAGAAATTTCGAAATTGACTGATTTCCAATTTTAGTAACTTCCGCAGTATCTCCTTTCAGAGCCGCTTTTCCAAGGGTTCCGACATACCATGCCATTGCTTGGGTATTGGAGCTTTGTATCGTCCATAAAACCGCTGAATAAAACAGAGTATTGCTTTCCCTGGCAGGCTTAATCTCAAAATTCACGGGTCTGATTCTGGAAGCGGTTTTTGATGGAAGTTCTTCGGAATCTGTCGTAAATTTGTTAGTTACCATATCATTATTAACGTCATATATCGTAAACTCGATTTGGTAATTTCGATAATGGTCGTCTTGATCTTTCCTGTATATCATTTTAACAGCTATTACCCTGTTGTCGTCGAGAATAATCAGGGAATCTAATTCGCTAATGGGAACTTTGTATTCGTTAATTAAATCGGCGGTTTCCGCATCCCAGACTTTGAATTCATTTTTGGTAACCGAAATTATTCGCTTGCCGTCTTCGGTCACCCTTAACGAAGCGACTCCAGCATTATGCGCCTTTAACTCTTTATACCGCCCCATATCTATCCAGCCGGTAGACTCTGTTTGGGGCGGAGTTTCATTCATTACTTTGCCGGGAACGGTCGACAGATCTTCATTTGCAAGGTTAAGAGCAGAGAGTGGAGCCACGGATAATGCGAGGGCCGCGAGAAAATAAATAACTTTTCTCATCGATGAAATTCCTTATATGATTCTAACGATGAAGATAAATATAAACTGAATATGGATTAAATTATTGAAAATTCAGATAATTTCCAAATTATTTATTTAGGCCGGCGAACTACTCTGCGAGCTTCTTCCCCCTAACGTACGCCCCGTCTATGTTCGCGAGGGAGGCGGTATAGATTATCTTTTCGATTAGTTCTACGTCTGAAAGTTCTTCTGCGGGGAGGTCGAAATCGTCGTCGTTCAGCAGGAGGAAATCGGCTTCGAAGCCGTCGGCGAGTCGGCCTATTTTATTTTCAATGCCCAGAGCCTTCGCGCCGCCGTACGTGGCTAGCGAGAGAGCTTCGGCCGCGGAGACGATATTTTCTGCGGAAGCGCCGAATATATTTAATATCTTCGAGCTCTCGCGGCAGTTCCTCGCCTCGTTGAAGAGGGAATACGACGAGCCGCCCGCGACGTCCGTTCCAAGCCCGACGCGGATTCCTTTTTCCAAATATCCTCTTAACGGCATTATACCGCTGCGCAAATATATATTGGAAGTAGGGCAGTGCGCTATAGCGCAGTCGTTACGGCGGATCGCTTCGATTTCATTGTGATTTAAGTGAATCGCGTGCGCCAGTATAGTTTTATCGGTCAGTACGCCGGCCTTCTCGTATACTTCAGTATAGTTTTCGAAGTTTTGAAATTGATTCTTAATAAACTCGATCTCGGAGAGATTTTCGCTCAGGTGCGTTTGTATATAGAATCCCTCTCTACGGGCTAATTCTCCCGCTCGTTGGAGCAACTCAAACGAGCAGCTCCCCGCGAAGCGAGGCGTCATTGCGTATTGTAGCCTGCCGCCGTCCGCGCCGTGCCAGCAGCGCGCGAGCTCCATGCTGTCGCCGATATTTGCCGTCGCGGCTGCGCCAAGACCGGAGGGACAATTGAAATCCATCATCGTGCGGCCGATTATCGCGCGTATGCCCGCTTTCTTTGCGGCTTTAAATGCTTCGCAGGCTGCGTTCTTGAAAGGCGCAGTAAATACTACCGCCGTAGTCGTGCCGTTCTTTATTAAGCTGGAAAAGAAATGTCTTGCTCGCGCGGCGGAGTATGCCGCGTCCGCATGCCGGGCTTCTTCGGGGAAGACGTAGTCGTTGAGCCAATCCAAAAGCTCGCCCCTTCCCGTTCCCCGGAGCGGGTACTGGGGAAGGTGCGTATGCAAATCGATTAAGCCCGGAAGGATTATTTTTGCTGAAATGGTCTTGATATTAGGTTCGAGTTCCTGAGGGACTCCAACCGCAGGCCCTGAATATTTTATTCGTCCGTCCTCGACTATCATCGCGCCGTCGCGCGTAACGCGCATAGCGCCGACGCTATCGGCGGAAATTAAAATGCCCCGATAGAGAGTCGTCATGATATATGCCTACATCTTGTCCGGCGCGGATACGCCGAGTATCGTCAAACCGTTCTTTAGAGCCGTTTGCGCGGCGCGGCAGAGAGCAAGCCGGGCCAGCGTCAGCTTTGCGTCGTCCGTTATTACGCGGCAGTCGTGGTAGAAGGCGTGGTACTTAACGGCAATCTCGCGCAGGTACTCGCATAGGGCGTGCGGTTCGTTCTTTTCCGCAGCTGCGGCTACGATTATCGGGAAGCGCGCCAATTTCTTAACCAGGTCAATTTCCGCAGGATCGCGCAGCAGGTTCAGATCTACGTTAGCCGAGCCCTCCGCGAGCGAAGTAAGGAAATTGTCGGGCATAGCCGACGCTTCGCGAGCCTTTTCGAAGATAGAGCTGATGCGCGCATGCGCGTACTGCAGGTAGAATACGGGATTCTTGTCGCTCTGCTCGCGGGCGAGCGCGAGATCGAACTCGAGATGCGTGCCCACGGAGCGCATTATCAAAAAGAATCTAACAACGTCCTCGCCGACCTCGTCCAACAATTCGTCAAGGGTGTAGCTTTTGCCAGTGCGCTTGCTCATCTTTACCTGCTCGCCGTTCTCGGTAAGCGTTACGAATTGATGGATCAATACGTTTACTTTCGCGGGATCGTACCCGAGGGCCTTTACCGCGGCTAATACGTCGGGGATAGTCGCTATGTGGTCCGCGCCGAAAACGTCCACGAGCAAATCGAATCCGCGCTTGAATTTTTCTACATGGTAGGCTATGTCCGGTAGGCGGTAAGTCGGCTCGCCCGTGGATTTAATAATTACGCGGTCGCTCTCGAGGCCCAGTTCGGAGAACTTTAGCCAGGTGGCGCCGTCCTTTTCATAAACCAATCCAAGATCGCGGAATTTCTGGATAACTTCCTTTATCTTGCCCTCGGAGTAGAGCGAATCCTCGTTGTAGAAGACGTCCTGGCGGATGTTCATGCGCGCGAGCGTATGCGTAATTCGCTCGAAGCACCATTTCTCGCCGAACTTCTGGAATTCCAATAGATTTTCGGTCGTCTCTTCTTCGAAGCCTTCGCCGCGCTCCTCCCGGAAGAGCTCGGCGATTGTTTTAACGTATTCGCCGTGGTAGCCGTTCTCCGGGAATTCGAAATCGGGATTGACCATCTGGACGTAGCGGGCGTGAACTGATTTAGCCAAATTCTTCATCTGGTTGCCCGCGTTGTTGAAGTAGTACTCGCGGGTAACCTCGTAGCCTGTCCATTGGTATAGATTGGCCACTGCGTCGCCGAAGCAGGCGTTGCGGCCGTGCCCGAGGTGGAGCAAGCCGGTCGGGTTAACGCTGACGTATTCGACGTTGACGCGCTTGCCGGCGTTGGAGCTACTTCTGCCAAAGCTCCCGCCTTCGGATAGTATTTGTCCAAGCGCGTCTGTATAGAATTTCCCGGTAAATTTAAAGTTAATGAAGCCGGGCCCTGCAATTTCGGGATTAGCTATTGCTTCGGCGTCATATTCGAGCGCTTCGATTACTTCCATTGCGACCTGGCGGGGATTCTTGCCAAGCGTTTTAGCGAGCTTCATAGCGATATTGAGCGAGAGGTCCCCGTGCTCCGGGTTCTTTGGGATGTCGAACGTAATGAGGTCCGCTCCGCCCCAGCCGAGCTTTTCGAGCGCGGCGGCGACCTTTGGTCTTAAATAGCTTTCTTGCATATTGTATTATTCGTTTTCGGCTGCTTCGCCGTTGTTCGCGATATTATTGTCTAATATTTCCTTTATTTTCTGGTCGCGCGAGCTCTTCAATTCGCCCTCTTCGCTAAGGGAATAGAACTTTGCGTCGCCCCATAGCTTTTCAATTTTATAGTATTCGCGGGCGTGGCGTACCATGATATGCATAACGACGTCGAAGAAATCGAGAAGCGCCCATTCGCGGTTGTCGATGCCTTCCTCTCTCGGTTTATTAATCGAGAGGTCTGTGCACGTCCTGAGAACTTCGTCGTATATCGCCTTTACTTGCACGTCGCTGTCGCACGTGCAGAGCACGAAGAAATCTGCCGGACGGCTGTCGATCTTCGTCAGATCGAGCACTTGAACGTCGGAAGCGAGCTTGTCGCCGGCCACTTTAGCGCATAATGTCGCTAAGCCTTTTGCCGTGCGCGGTTTTCCGTATTTTGCCAATTCTTGCCTGAATTAATGAGTGTTACATTATAATACAATTACAAAAATACCAAATTGAGGCGAATAGTAAAATTATTGAGATAAATAATAATTCTGCTCGCCGCAATAACAATTTAAGAGACGGAAGGGAAGGCGGAGTCATTTATCATTCAACATTTATCCTTGATCGGTCGCGGCGCCGGCAATTTGCCAGGAAATGACGCGCAAAAGCATGGCGATAGATGGGATTGTCATTCCCGACCCGATCGGGAATCAAATCGTCTGAACCTTTGATTAAGCTGATTAATATGATTAATAAATGATGGACTAGCTGAAAATAGCGCGCAAGCGTTTGGGAATTAAAGAAATCGGTCATTCCGAAGCGCAGCGAGGAATCCAAAGAAAATTATCAATACAAAAACTCTTAGAATAACGTGCAATTACTGAA
>JBLNBN010000016.1:0-5968 GCA_050260015.1 Chloroflexota bacterium
TCAATTTTGAGGAAGAGGAGCCCGTCGCAACCCTAATGCGATTAACTGGCGGAATAGGCCCGGATAGAATTATCGACGCCGTGGGAGTCGACGCAGTTAAGCCCGAGCGCGGCCCCGCCGCGAAAACGGTTAAGCCGATGGAAAATCAATTTGAAAAAGAAGTAAAGCAAGTGGCTCCGGAGACTAATCCAAAAGGACCGAACTGGCGCCCGGGAGACGCCCCGTCGATGGCGCTTCAATGGGCCGTCGAAGCCGTGGCTAAAGCGGGAACAATCGCCATTATCGGCGTATACCCCGAAACGGCGCGTAGCTTCCCGATAGGCATGGCGATGATGAAGAACTTGACTATTAAAATGGGAAATTGTCCCCACAGGAAATATTTGCCGATGCTGGTGGACCTCGTCGCCAGCGGCGCGGTAGATCCTTCGAATATATTAACTAAGGTTGAGCCGATAACCAACGTGATGGACGCATATAAAGCGTTCGACGCGCGGCAACCCGGTTGGCTTAAGGTCGAGCTTCTTCCGGACGGAATAGCGATGCCTGCTAGGTAAAGTAAATCTATTCAGAAAAAAATGCGGGAAGCCGCTTTAACGTAGCCTCCCGCATTTTTTTTATTGTCGTTTACCGCGTATTAATAAGGCCGCCCTGACCGATGCCAGGACGACCTGGAGCGAGGAATAAGAAAAATTAGAATCTTACGGATATGCTTCCGAAGAATTCGCGCCCGGAACCCGGCTGGTAGGAATTACCGTCCGGATCCGGTTCAGTGAATGCGACATATTTTTCGCCGGTAAGATTTCTTCCAAATACGGAAAACGTTGCGTTCGTCCCGAGGAGGCTCGCTTCGTATTGCAGGCGCGCGCCTACTAATGTATAGCCTTTCTGCATAATGTCGGCGCGCAGCGGATCGGTAAATATCGCCCAATCGGACTGCGATTCTACGGTGACGCCCGCTGTAAAGCTGCGCAGGAAATTATATTCCAGGTCGACCGAAAGCATATTTTCCGGAATATTAGGCAAGCGATTGTCCTTCATGCTGTCCGGCGCGGTATATGTAAACTTGGAATATGTATAGGCAAGCGAGGCGGTCATACCCTCAAAAGGCTTTACCGCGAGGTAGCTTTCTACGCCTATGCGGCGGGATTCGCCCGCGTTGCCGTAGAACACTTCCTGGTTGCCGCGCGCGGGCGTCAGCTTAAAGCGGAAGAAGTCCTTTTGCGTGGTCATGTAAAATGCGTCCACGTCGTACATGAACGTGTTTCCAAAGAAGCCGCGCGCGCCGAGTTCCGCGCTCTGCGAGGAGGCGGGCTCGAGATTCTTATTGAATCCGCCGAAGCTCTCCGGGTTGCTGGCAAGCTCTTCCGTAGCGGGAGGCATAAAGCCCTGGCCCCAGTTTGCGTAGAGAGCGATTTCGTCGGCGAAGCTCTTCGCCAGGCCCAGCTTTACGCTTAATTGATCGAAATTTGCGTCGCCCGAGAGATTATTCGTCGAAAAGAGCTTATCCTCCAGTTCGTTATGTATTGCGTCGTAGCGAAGATTAGCCATTAAGTTAAGTCCGGCGACTTCGCCGCCGTAAAATGCAAAGACGCCCGCATAGTTTTGATCGATGGTCTGGTTTGCGAGCATCGTCGTGTCTTCCAGGTTCTTATCGTCAATTTTATCGACGCGGTTCGGATCGCTTAGGCTCTTGAATTTATTCTCCTGGATAGCCTGCCATTGGAAATCGGTTCCAAACGCAAGGGTCTGGGCGTTTCCTTCGCCGAAGCGGATATTGTACTGCAGGCCGCCGCCCGGCGCCATAAAGTTGCGGTATTGAGCCGCTTTATTGCTCGTTTCTTTGTACTTTCCCCAACGAAGGAATCCATGGGCGTCTATGTCCTGGCTTGCGCTGATACGATAGTTCGCGAATACGGCGTTCGTCATTTTACCGGTCTTTTGGTACTCGTTGAAGGGAACTGCGTCGGGATTCGCTTGCTTAGGATCTTCGTTCAATTGATCGATGCTCAGTCCCTCGGCGTTTTGATTAAAGTAATCGGAATAGATAAAAACCTGCCGAACTTTCAGATCGGGATTGACCTGCGCGGAGAGCTTTTCAGTGAATATATCGCCGTAAAAGCCCGTGTGGTCGCGGTAGCCGGAGCCGGCGAACTTGGAGAATGAAGCCGAATAATTGAGCGACGACGTTCCTCCCGCCGTTTTAAAAAGCCCTTTATAAAAGCCGTTGGAGCCGCCCGTAAATTGGGCTAAGTTATTCGGTCCCAGAGGATCGTAGCCTTCGGAGGTAATATTAAGCGCGCCGCCCGCGCCGCCGCCGCCATAGAGCGAAGCGGCCGGCCCCCGGAGGACTTCTATCTTATTAACGAGGGACCAATCCACGTCGTAAAGATCCGACGCGAAACCGGAAGGATCGTTCATCGGGATGCCGTCCACGAGAACTTTTATGCCGCGTATGCCGCGCTCCGAGAGAATTCCCTGGCCGCGAATTGAAAAGTGAAGCCGCGAGCCGTTAACTTGATTTTCGACGCGCACGCCGGGAACGAGTCTTAGGGCCTCTTCAGCTCCGATTCCGCGGGGCTGAGTTTTAAGGATTTCTCCCAGAACTACGCTCGTTGCCGTTGCGGTCAATTGATTCGTGATCGGGATTCGCGAGGCTGTGATAATAACTCCCTGCCTCTCCTGGAATGTTAAGGTGTCCTGGGTCGTTTTTGCGAATAAGTTTCCGCTTGCTGCCGTCGCAATGATTAAGGCGGCAAGCGCTGTTATATATCTTTTCATTACATTTCCTAATTAAAAGTTATTGAATTTGCTTTTTCTTTTTCATGGCGCAACGCGTAGAGCCGTTTCGCGGCAACCGGAAACGGTACGGTAAGTAAGTCAAAGCGAATCAATAGCTTCGGGGAGGCGGGGCGGGAGGAGCGCCGGGTAATTCTAGGGTTTGCTCGTCGCGATCGAATCGAGGAAAACGGTCGAACCCATTTATTGGGAGCGCGAAGGGGAGGTAAACTTTATACCCCACAAGCTTCTTTAGAGCCAGTCGCGCTAATTTATTTTTGGCGAGCTTATTGGAAAAGGCGCTTGCTATAAATTTGCCATATTTCCTAAAGAGCTCCTTTTCTTTTCTATCCTGCAAACTGTAATAAACGCGATTCCCATCTTCCCGGGCTACCCGTACGACGTCGTAGAAGTTCCCGTTCAGGGTAAATTCCTTTTCGGGCTTAATCCAATTGATACGGGCATAGGCGGGTTCGCCCGAGGAAAGCCTGAAGAGTTCCCGGGCGGGGACGCCTTGCTCAACCGCTCTCTTCGCCTGCTTTTCAGCCGAGCGTTTAACGACGGCAAAAACGACCGGCGGCGCGGCGGCGTCGCCGAAGAAAAGCAAAATTAGAATTATGGAAAACGCCTTTTTCATTTTCGGTAAAACGAATAACGTGAAATAAAGTTACATCCCAGGTAAATAAAGGATATTTAACGACGTCTAAAAGATAACAAAATAATAATATTCATGCATTAATGCAAGGGATCGTCATGTATAATTTAAAAGTAATTACCGTCAGCACGCGCCAGGGCAGGAAAGGCCCGATCGTAGCGGACTGGATTTTGAGTATGCTAAAGGACAGGCAGGAGTTCAATACTATCCATATTGATTTGGCAGAGGTAAATTTACCGTTATTGGACGAGCCGCATCACCCGGTCATGATGAAGTACACGCAGCAGCACACTAAGGATTGGAGCAAGATGATCATCGACGGCGACGCATACATCTTTGTAGCTCCCGAGTATAACTACGGCTTCTCTTCTTCGTTTAAGAACGCGATCGATTACCTTTACAGGGAATGGCAGTACAAGCCGGTCGGCATAGTAGCCTACGGCGGGGTCGCCGCCGGTACGCGCGCCACGCAAATGATGAAGCAGACGTTCACTACGATTAGCATGATGCCGATAAACGAATCGGTAAATATCCCGTTCTTCGAGCAATTTATCAAGGACGGGAAATTCGAGCCCAACGGCGAGCTTGTCGCCTCGGCCGAAAATATGTTCAAGTCGTTGCTTATGTGGACGAAAGCTCTTAAAACTATGAGAGAAGAGAACAACTTAAATATTTGACGACATAATTTCCGGTTTAGACGGAAGAACCTTAAACCGGAGCAAGCGATGTAACGCCCCCTTGGCCTGAAATGCGTAAAGGCCTTTAAGGGGGCGTGCCTTTCGCTGCTGAAGGGATGCAACTCGTCAATAATTGCGGAGGAAATACTTTAGTTGAAGTACGTTAATAAATTTACTTGGTGAGTTCTATGCGCTGGAGAGGAAGACAAGGCAGTTCAAATATAGAAGACAGGCGCGGGGGCGGGGGATTCGGCTTCCCCGGTTTCGGCGGCTTCGGAGGGGGCTTTGGGGGCGGCTTCGGTAGCGGATTCGGCGGCGGGGGATGCGCGCGGCGCGGGGGAATATTTGGCGGCGGCGGACTTGGGTTAATTTTCCTGCTGGCGTACTTTATCTTCGGCGTTAATCCCTTGGACCTCTTCTACCAGGACCCGGGCGGGCGGCAGGACCCCTACGCGCAGCAGGGCTACGTCCCTACTACCGCCGAGGAGGACACGCTAAAGAGCTTCGTATCGGTCGTGCTCGCCGAAACTGAACGCGTTTGGAGCGACCTGCTCCGCGAGCGCGGCATCGATTATCCAGAGCCGACCCTCGTGCTCTTTTCAGGCTCCGTGCAGTCCGCCTGCGGCTATAACAGTTCCGCCGTCGGGCCGTTCTACTGCCCCGCCGACTCGAAGGTCTACCTCGACCTCGCGTTTTTCCAGGAACTGCAAAATAAATTCCAGGCCTCCGGCGATTTCGCTATGGCCTACGTCGTAGCGCACGAAGTGGGGCACCACATCCAAAACGTCTTGGGCATTTCCGAAAAGGTCCAGTCGCTGCGGCGCCGAATGAGCGAGACGGAATATAATAAGTACTCCGTGATGTTGGAGCTTCAGGCCGACTACTTCGCGGGAGTTTGGGCGCACTACACGCAAAAGGAAAACCTTCTGGAGGAGGGCGACGTCGACGAGGCGCTAAACGCCGCCAGCGCGATAGGCGACGACGCAATTCAAAAGAGATTCCAGGGGTACGTCGTGCCCGACAGCTTTACGCACGGCACGAGCGAGCAGCGCAAGGCCTGGTTCTACCGAGGCTTCCGTTCCGGCCGCATCGAGGATGGAGATACGTTTAACAATTATTAATTATTAATTGTTAATGGAGCTTTGGTAGTCTTCGTGGGAAATGACGCGCAAGTGCTTTAGCCTGCAGGCTTTAGTCATCCTCGCGCGCGCGAGGATCTAAAGAACATTTATAATACAAACACGCATATAATAACGCGCAAATACGGATAGATCATTACTCCCGACGAATCCGAAGGATTCGCATGTCTATAGAAACGCGCCCGCCCCCACCCCCTCTCCTCCTGTGGCGGAGCCGCGGAAATGATGAGAGCGCAAATCCACCCCCTTGCCCCCTCCAAAGGGGGATAAAAAAGTGTGGCATTCCCGCGCGGAGCGCCGGAACGATGGGAGGCCTTGCCCCAAGCCATTTATTCCTAATTCCTTCAAAAATCGAAAAAAATATATTTTTCAGGGTGTTACAAAACGGCAGTTCGTTTGTTTATATAGGAAAGCGGATGGGCAAATTTGATAAAAGTTTTCGAAAATTACGCGCAGGCGCTTGAAAATAGAAGAATCGGTTCCTTCTCCCGCCGGGAGAAGTTAGATAGGGGGTCATGATTTAATATCCTCTATTCAACAGGATGCTTGGTTTAACGGCTATGCCGTTATTCGCTTATGTCAATATTCCATGGGCTACTGTCGTTTAACGGCTACGCCGTTTTAGATAGAATTTGAGGCATGGGCATCCGTAAGCTGCGCTTCGCTTTCTTACGGTTACGAATAATGCCCTCCCTTCGGGACTTTATGGAATTATTTTTCTT
>JBLNBN010000017.1:0-4873 GCA_050260015.1 Chloroflexota bacterium
GTTTCGGCTTCACGGGACACTTAAAGGACAACAACATCCGTCCCGACAAGGGCGACGGCGCGAACTATTCGACTTTATTTAGAGAGTACGATGCGATAATAGGCCGCTGGTGGTCGGCGGACCCTCTCCGCGCGAAGTACGCGGGGATGAGTCCGTATAACTACTCCTCAAATAATCCAATAATTCGTTATGATCCTCTTGGAAGTACTGATTATAAAGTTGGAACGGAAGATAATCATGAAACTACCACTATAAATGATGGGAATAATGACATTGAAATATATGTTTCAAAAAATCAGTTAATGCAACAAGAACAACTTTGGAAAAACGAAGATAAACTCAATTACGAGCGCAATTTAGACAAGCTTTCTCTTAGTAACGGCTTTACTACATTTGAAAAATACGGCGCTTTACAATATAGTCTTTACTCAGGAGTGACTTTTCTTCCTGGATTGGAAATCACATACTATTCTCCAGGCAATAAAAGGTATTCGGATTATGCAATAGAAAAACAAAGTCCCTTTTACCCCATCATTAAAGGGAATGAAGAACTATTAGAAAGTTTAGACAAATTTTCTTCTTGGTTAGAAACAACTTCGAACCATAACAAATTTTTGAAAGAAAATGTGATTTCGAATGTTAGAAGTGCTTCAAAAATTATGATGGGTATACAATATACTACCGATCTAGGCAAGATATATTCATCATATTATTACAAAGAGGGAGGATTTGGGTATTATTTTCAAAGAACAAGTGCAGGTGTACTTGGAAGTTTCACTCTTGGAAAAATTGGAGGCAGTGTTTTTGGTACGGCTGCTTCAATAACATCCGCTCCATTAGGACCTTGGGCTCCTGCCTACGTTGCAACTTCGGCTATTGTTGGCGCTTCTGCTGGAGTTGAATTTGGCAAAGAAATGGGATATGGAACCGTTGACTACCTTTATAAAAACTGGTGGAAATAAAGGAAAAATAGGAAAATAGAATGAAATGCTATCTATTAGTTATACTGTTTATTTATTATCGCATAAATTTGTTATTTAAATTTATTGATAAAATATTTTCATTAGAAGACTTTGATATCAAAGAGGGATATAAGGGATCTAAATATTACGGTATACTGCCATATGATTCAAGATGGAATACTATAAATAAATCAATAAATTCTATTAATAGTATAACATCATCAATATTCTCTTATCTTCTGATTAATTTTTTATTCTTTTATTCGTTGTTTGTATTAGATGATATTTCACTTAAGCTATTTGACTTTTCATTTATATTTTTTATTGATAGTAGTCTATTGTTTGTAATTCTGTCCATTGTAATTGCAATTCAAAATGGAATAGCAATATTTTATAAAAATAGGCTTTATATATACATTAGATACTTTAAAGTCATGGATAAAAAAAAATATAAAAGATATTCATGGGGCTTCAATATAATCATGATCTTGCTCATATTTCATTTTCTATTATCTCCATTAATAAGGAAATAACAGATAAACTAGCATATCCGTCCCGACAAGGGCGACGGCGCGAACTATTCGACCCTTTTCAGGGAGTACGATGCGATAATAGGCCGCTGGTGGTCAGCGGATCCTCTTCGCGCCAAGTACGCGGGGAAAGAAGTATGAATGTCTCTGAAAATTGCGTAATTTCCATTTTATTCAAACATATTGAAGCGAATAAAATGACAATCAGAACGCTGTTTGCTCTGTTATTGGCCGCATTCGTAGCCTGCCAGCTTTCTTCATTCGCAGAGACGCCAAAATATTATACGCATAGCTTAGCCGCCCAATTGATGACCCCCGAAAAGCAAAAAGCTATCGATTTGTGGATCTCGTATCTCTACGAGCCGAGCGAAGATAAGAGGAAGGCGATGTGGGACGCCGCGGAAGTCGCGCGCTTCGGCGACGGATACTGTATGTTTAACAGTCTCTTCGCTTCGTTTGGGCGGGAGACGACGCTTGAGTACTTTACGCCTTATATTCTAAAAGTCGAGGAGCAAAAGGATATTTTCCTAATAACGACTATGTTCACGCAATTCGATTTTACTCCACGAAGCGATTCGGCCTATTTTAACCAGAATCCTATTTCAATCGTTAAAGTTGCCGTTACGAAAAATGGACCCGGGTATAGGCTGAAGAACGTTCTTGACGATGAAACTAAGTATTGGAAGCGCGTCGATATCGGCAAGATAAACTATATAGTCGAACCGTCTATAGAAATCGATTCGTCGGAATGCATGAAGGCCGTACGGTTCGTCGATTCTCTTTCCCTGGTATGGCATGGAAAGCCGTTCGATAGAAAAATTGATTATTACATTTCGAATTCGATAGAATCAATAAACAAGCTCGCGGGCTTTGAATTTTCATTCGTCGGCGGGTTCGGGGGTATGGCCAATCCTGAAGCAAACCTGCTTTTCTCGGACAAGCCGATATTCAACTATCGCCACGAGCTTTCGCACATAGTATTTAATTTCCCGTCCGACAGCGTAAATCGCATGCTGAGCGAAGGCATGGCAACTTACTTCGGCGGAATGCGCGATCAATCTTTTGCCGAAACTAAAAAGGATTTTTCTTCCAAGTATTACCCTTTAAAAAGCTCCGATCTCGACAAAATATTCGATTATGCCGGGGCGACGGACTTCTACGCTTTCTCTGGCCTCGTTGTCGAGCTGATTATCCAAAAGAAAGGGTTCGCCGGGCTCCGAAGCCTGGCTTCAACTCCAAGAGGAGATCATTCCAAGGGAGGCGGGGAAGTCTTTCTTCAACACGCCGAATCGATGCTTGGCATTAACGAACAGGTGTTACTGGATGAAATTAATATAAGTTTAAAGGAGAAGTAAAAAATTTTTCTTTTACTCTCCGCCCCAGAGCTTCGGGAAAAACAAGACCCCGAGAATTAGCGCTATGACTCCTTGCGAGAGCAGGGCCGTCGAGGCGTTGAAGAAATGCGTCGCGGAGCCTAAGATTAATGCGCCGATTGGCTGCATCCCGAAGAACGCCATAGCGAAGTAACTAATTACGCGACCGCGCATCTCCTCCGAGGATGAAGTTTGCAATATGGTGTTTACGAGCGTAGTATAGGTCATCATTCCAAACCCGGCTATAGTCGCAAATATCAGCGAATATGCTAAAACGTGCGCCTGCGAGAACAGGGCGAGCCCGACTCCCAAAATAAATGTAATTACTATCAACGCCTTACGTAAATTTGTGCCTGGCTTGAGCGAGGCGAGAAGCATCGTGCCGCAAATTGCTCCCACGCCTGTCGCGCTGTTTAAGTAGCCGTACGTAACGGCGTTGCCCCCGAGCGTCTTTTTTGCTATTTCCGGGAACATAGCCAGGTAGGGCATTACGAGCAGGCTTACAAGCGTCATCATCAACACGACGCGAAAGAGCTCCGGGGTCGACCAGATATAATTAATGCCTTCTTTAATCTCTTCAATGACTTTTTTCTCGCGGCGTTGCGGCAAGAACTCAGGCAATCTCATGCTTAGTATGGAGGCGATAACTGCAATAAAGCTAAGCGCGTTAATCATAAAGCACACGCCCGCGCCGAGCGTTTCAAGCGCTATGCCCGAAAGCGCAGGACCTACGAGCCGCGCCAGGTTCACCATCGAAGAATTGAGAGCTATCGCGTTGCCGAGGTCCTCTTCGCTATCCACCATATAGTAAACGAGGGCCTGCCTCGCGGGAATATCGAACGCATTTATCACGCCGAGGACAACGCTGAGTATCAGTATCTCCGCGACCGTATAATCCGTAAACATAACGATCACGGTTAGCGCTATCGCTTGTAGCATGGAGGCTATTTGCGAGTAGAGCATAACCTTATACTTATCGAAACGATCGGCGGCGGCCCCGCCGTGCAGCGAAAAGAGGAACGAGGGGAATTGAGTCGCGAAGACGGCCACGCCCAGCATCAACGCCGAACGCGTTTTCATATAGATCACCCAATAGGCGGCGGTGCGCTGCATCCACGTGCCTATCAGAGAGAGGGATTGCCCGAAAAAGTAGAGCCTGTAATTCCTGCTGCGGAACGCCCTGAACGTGCTTACTTTCATAACTACAAGGGAATTAGCCTAAGCTAAATATTTTTCGTATGTAAATCGTTTATCTTAGAATATCACAAAACTCTAAGAGGTTAGCATGACGAAACAGGTATTTATTAATTTACCCGTGAAGGATTTAAAAAAAACTGTCGATTTCTTCGACTCGCTTGGATTCTCCTTCGATAAAAGATTTACAAACGACGATGCGGCATGCCTTATAATAAATGAAAATACTTACGCGATGCTGCTAACGGAGCCTTTCTTCCTATCCTTTTCGAAAAAGGAGCTAACGGACACGTCGAAAAGTTGCGAAGTGATGACGGCGCTCGCCCTGGAAAGTCGCGGGGAGATCGATAAGATGTACAAAAAAGCTCTCTCGTTAGGCGCGACTTCGCTCCGCGAACCGAAGGAGCAGGACATGATGTATGGCGCCAGCTTCGCCGATCCGGACGGCCACATCTGGGAAATTCTTTGGATGAGCCCGGAATCAATGGTAAATAATTAATTGTAAATGGGTTGATTTTTGGAGGGGCGGACCCATGTGTCCGCCCTCTTCATTTCAATACGACCACCCCTCGTTCCCCTCCTGGGTACAGGATGGGAAGGAGAAATAATTCGCAAGCGCTTGGAATAGCAGCGTTTAGTCGTGCCCGCGCAGGCGGGCATCTAAATTGTCTGAACCTTTGATTAAGCAGATTGATATGATTTTTATGATTAAGATTTCGAAAATGCGCGCAAGCGCTTGAAATATATGGACCTGTCATTCCGAAGCGCAGCGAGGAATCCAAATTGTCTGAACCTTTGATTAACCTGATTTATA
>JBLNBN010000018.1:0-51276 GCA_050260015.1 Chloroflexota bacterium
TTTGTAGGGGCGGACATGTGTGTCCGCCCTCTTCATTTAACATTTATCATTGATTATTTGTCGGATTAAAACGCTGGTGAATAGCGCGTAAGAGCTTGCAAAACCAGCGATCGTCGTCCCCCCGGAGGCGGGGACCCATAATTCCTTTAGATTACGGGTCTGGCGCCCGGAATGACGGGCTAGCGCAGTCGCGGAGCCTTCCGCGAAGCGCCCGCTCAATTGCCGCACCCTTCGACGGGGCTCAGGGTACGGAGCGGAAGGCAGCAGCGCCGATTAGTTCCGCCCTATTTCTGCGTACCTGAAGGAGCGTATTAAGAAATATATAAACGCCATCGCGTTTAGGTAGAGCGCGGCCAATGGGAGCATGCCGCCCGCAGGGTTCAATGTAGCTACGAGCGCGCTTAAAGTGATTAGGGCGGGCGCGATTAACTTGAACTCGCGCAAGCCAGCCAAATACTTTGCCGATCTTAGCGATCTGTATTTTTCTACGAGCACGGGGTTCAATTTTCCAGCGAAGAAAATAGCTCCAAAGAATAATACGCCGAGATATAGCGGTTTTATTGCGTCGGGTATTGCATAGGCGGGACCGAAGATATGCTCCAAACCAAATCCAAAGACGCCGAGAGCGCATAATAAATTATACATCCAAAAGCTCAGATAAGATCTCATCACTAAGTTCCTCTATTCGGTAAAAAACGCAATATTAAGTTGGAAATTACTTAAATTTTCACATATAAAAAAGGCCGGGATAAAAAATATCCCGGCCTTTCTTTTATTAATATCAAATGTGCCTTACGGCTTGCCCCATGCGGGGAGCCTGCCGGGAGTATACGGCGCGCCGTACTTCTCCAGGTCGGCTTCGAGCGAGCGGACGTCCGTCTCGACTACTTTCCGCGCGCGGGAGTAGAACGCGTCGAATTCTGTTTTAGCCGTCGCAAGTATTTGCCTCTGCGACGCGGTCGGCTCGTTGGATACGGACCAAATGCCCCACGAGAGGTAGTTAAGCCTGTCGTCGAGCGTAGGCGGCTGGTTCTCGTTTCTCTTTGCCTTGGTCGGGTTGCCGTGAAGCATGGTATTGAGCGAGAGCAATTCAAGCTCTATAGCGCGGGCCCTCGACTTAAGCTCGAGAGGCGCGTTAGGAGTAAGGTCGATTGCTTTCTCGATCAAATTGATTTTTTTCATATTGTCGCTCATGATCGATCCCCAGGAGGTAAGAGCAAGCTGGAATTTGTTTACTTCGTTATAGAATTCCACGTTCTTATTCCAATCGGCGGAAGCGATAGTAGTATTGTTGTAGAGCTTGATCGTAAACGGCTGGGGCTCGGTCATTTGCTTCGTATCCTTGCCGTCGTAGCGGAACATCGTAACGAAGTATTGCCCGGGCGCGGCGCGGTAGCCGGAAGCGGAATTGATCTGCGTATTATCGCTGACGGGATAATTCGAGGGGTAGCGGGCGTCCCAGGTAATGCGATTCATACCTTCGGCGACGGGAGCGGTCAACGTGCGAACGACCCCGCCCTTAGCGTCCGTTATGCGGAAGATCAATTGAGGCTTTTCTTCCAATTCCTCTAAATAGAGCGAGTCCATCGATGCGTAAGGTATCGCCTTGCCGGCCTTTTCGGCCTCGCGCTCGCGGTCCTTGCGAAGCTGCTTCAGCGTCTTGGGAGCAGTTTTAACATAGTAAGTGAAAGTGGCGCCGAAGGGAGGGTTGTCCGCGCGGAAAGCGAGTTCGCCGTGGTCGTCGCGGTATCGCGATTCGTCCTCGTTGTAGACCCATGCGTCGCGAACGGGGAAGATATAGGCTTCTTTGTCGAGAGTTTCTTTCTTAAGATTGCGCAGCGGAGTATAATCGTCGAGCACGTAAATGCCGCGGCCGAACGTGCCGAGCAAGAGATCGTTCTCGCGGCGCTGGATCTCGAGGTCTCGAACGGCGATGGTCGGCAGGCCGCTCTTAAATTGGATCCACTTCCCGCCGCCGTCTGTCGAGAAGAACGCGCCGTATTCGGTACCAACGAAGAGCAGGTTCGGGTCGACGTGGTCTTCAGTTATAGTGTAAACCGCGCCGTTCTCGGGCAGGTTGGAGGAAATGCTCTTCCACGTCCTGCCCTTATCGACGCTCTTAAGGACGTACGGCTTAAAGTCGGCCATTTTGTGGTTGTCGAACGTAGCGTAAACGACGTTCTCGTCGTGCAGCGAGGCCCAGATGTCGGAGTTGTATGTCATGTCCGGCACGCCTGCAAATTTATCTATTTTAGTCCAATTCTTCCCGCCGTCCTCGGTTACCTGGATCAATCCGTCGTCCGTGCCTACGTAGATCAGGTCTTCCTTTTTAGGAGATTCGGAGATGGAAATAATATTTCCGAAGAAGGAGGTCGAGGCGTTCTTCGCGACAGCGTCGGGCGACCATATCTTACCCATAACGGGCAGGGAATTTCTATCTACTTTGCGGGTGAGGTCGCCGGAGACGGCGCGCCAGCTGTCGCCGCGGTCGTCGGAGCGGAATAGCCTGTTGCTAGCGATGTAAATGCGCGTATGCGAGTGCGGGGAGATCAATAAAGGCGTATCCCAGTTCCAGCGGAGTTCCTCGCCGGTCGCGCCCTGCGGCTGGATGTAGAGCAATTCGCCGCTCTTCTTGTCGTAGCGGAAGAGCGAGCCGTATTGGTATTGGGTGTAAATTATATTGGGATCGGTCGGGTCGACTTGCGCTTCGTAGCCGTCGCCGCCGACAAGCTTTATCCATTCTTCGTTGGAAATGCCGCCCACGGAATTGGTTCGCGTCGGGCCGCCCCACGAGTTGTTGTCCTGCGTGCCGCCAAAGACCCAGTAAAACGGGGCGCTTTCGTCGACGGAAATGCGATAGAACTGCGCGACCGGCAGGTTCGTAAACCATTGCCAGTTAGAGCCCTTATCGAACGATTCGTAAACGCCGCCGTCGCCGCCGATGAGTATATGTTTCGTGTTATCGGGATTTATCCAGAGCGCGTGGTCGTCCACGTGGCGATGCCTGTTGCTTAGAACAGAAAGCGTTTTTCCGCCGTCCGTACTGTATCGCGTATAGGTGTCCAGCGCGTAGAAATTGTTCTCGTTCGTCGGGTCGACTATGAGTTCCTGGTAGTACTGCGCGCTACCGCTGAACCACGAGTTGCGCTTTTCCCAGGAGGAGCCTAAATTGCTCGAGGCGTATATGCCGCCCTCTTCGGGCGAGGCTTCGATCGTAGCGTAAACGACGTCAGGATTCGAGGGAGCAATCGCCAGGCCGATCTTCCCGAGATCGCCCGAGGGGAGTCCGTTCGTAAGCTTCGTCCAGGTCTTCCCGCCGTCGAAGGATTTATGAATAGCGGATTCCGGGCCGCCGTCGATCATCGTCCAGACGTGGCGTCGGCGTTGGTAGCTTGCGGCTATTAATATATCCGGGTTCCTCGGGTCGAGCACGACGTCGGTAACGCCGGTATTTTCGCTGATTTTTAAGACTTGCGTCCAGGTTTCGCCGCCGTCGGTTGTTTTGTACAGGCCGCGATCCCCGCCCGGACCCCAGAGCGGGCCTTGCGCGGCGACGTAAACGACGTTGGAATTGCGCGGATCGATAAGTATCTTGCCGATGTGCTCGGATTTTTTCAGCCCCATGTTCTTGAACGATGCGCCGCCGTCCGTGCTCTTGTAAACGCCGTCGCCGTAAGAAACGGAACGCTGGGAGTTATTTTCGCCCGTTCCGACCCAGAGTATGTCCGGGTTGCCCTGGTCGAGCGCCAAGCACCCGATAGAGAACGAGGAATAATTATCGAAAATCGGCGTAAAGCTCGAGCCGCCGTTGGTAGTCTTCCAGACGCTGCCGCAGGCGACGCCGACATAGAAAACGGCTTTATTCCGCGGGTTGACCGCAAAGTCAGAAATACGCCCGCTAATTACGGCGGGACCAATATTTCGGAATTTCATGCCGGAGATAATTGAGGAGTTGAAACTTTCCGCGCTTTGGTCCTTCGCCTGGTCTTTCTTGGATTCGGCGTGGGACTCAATTGCCACGAGGGCGCAAAGCGCTATAAGTAAAGCTCTTGCGATATGCATAGTGTGTCCTTTATTAAAAAAACGGTATTTTACTAACGATTATACGCCGCAAAATAAAAAAAGGTTTTGAATTAATATCTATATTTAAATAATAGTGGAAAAATATGTTTTTGCCGACTACAAGAAGGGAAATGAAGGAATTGGGCTGGGAGAGCTGCGACGTTATAATAGTAACGGGGGACGCCTATATTGATTCGCCGTACTGCGGCGCGGCGGCTATCGGCAAGTACCTGCTGCAGCATGGCTTTAAGGTCGGCGTTATTAGTCAGCCCGATTTTAGTCCAAATGAATCGTCCAGCATACTACCAAAATTAACGGATCTCGGGGAGCCGCGCCTTTGGTGGGGAGTTACGGCGGGCCTCACCGATTCGATGGTCGCAAATTACACGGCATTGAAAAAGCCGCGCCGGCAGGACGACCTAACGCCTACGAATAAGAAGGATAAGGAATATATTAAGCGCCGGCCCGACCGCGCATCGATTGCATACGTTAATTTAATACGAAAGAACTTTAAGAATACGAAACCTATCATTCTCGGCGGGGTCGAAGCGAGCCTACGGAGACTCGCGCACTACGACTACTGGAGCGATACGCTGCGCGGCTCGATTCTCTTCGACGCGAAAGCGGACGCGATTATCTACGGGGAAGGGGAGCGCGTCGCGCTGGAACTGAGCCGCCGGCTGAACGCGGGCGAAGAGTGGCGCGATTTGCGCAGTCTTTGCGTTGAATTCAAGGGCGCCGAGCCGCCTGGCGGAACGATCGAGCTCCCGTCGCTGGAGGATGTTCGCGCGTCGAAGGAAGAGTTCGCCCGGATGTTCGATCTCTTTTATAAGAACAGCGACCCCATAAACGCGAAGCCGCTCGCGCAAAGGCACGGAGCCCGTGTTTTATTGCAAAATCCTCCTATGCCATATCTTATGGGAGAGGATCTTGACGAGGCCTACGAACTGCCCTACGAATACGACGCTCCAAAAACGATAAAAGCCATCGGCGAAGTGCGCGCGCTCGATACGATAAGGAACTCGATAACAACGCACCGCGGATGCTACGGCGAATGCAATTTCTGCGCTATAACGCTGCAGCAGGGCAGGCGCATACGCAGCCGCTCGGAAGGTTCTATACTGAGAGAGGCGACGCGGCTGGCGGGTTTGCCGGGCTTTAACGGCATTATTAACGACGTCGGGGGCGCGAGCGCGAATATGTACGGCGCAGCCTGCGAAATAGCGGATAAAGCCGGCTCGTGCAAGAATAAGCGCTGCGTCGAACGGAAGGTCTGCGAAAGAATGAATATATCGCACGAGCCCCAGATATCCCTTTTGCAAAAGCTGAGAAAGCTTGCCGGCGTTAAGCATGTTTTCGTTGCGTCGGGCATCAGGTACGATCTCGTTATCGAGGACGCAAAGCACGGCGAAAGATATTTGAGGGAGATTACGGAGAACCACGTTTCGGGGCAGCTGAAGATAGCGCCCGAGCATATTTCCCCTCGCGCGTTAAAGCTCATGGGCAAGCCCTCGAACGATAGCCTCGTTCAATTTAAGAAGAAATTCGAGGAGCTGTCGAGGAAAGCCGGAAAGAGGCAGTTCCTCACTTATTACTTTATTGCGGCCCATCCTGGCTGCGGCGAGCGCGAAACTGAGGACCTGGCAAAATTTGCTCGCGAGAACCTGGGAGTAAGCCCGGAGCAAACCCAGATCTTTACGCCTACGCCCTCCACGCATTCTACGCTGATGTACTATACCGAACGAACAAAGGAGGGCGAACCGATCTTCGTAGAGAAGGGCGAGCGCGGCAAAAGGCTGCAGAAGGAAGCTATAACGGGGGGAGAAAAAAAGAAAAGCCGCAGGAGGTAAATCCCGCGGCCTTCCTATCTTCATTCAGATAATATTACCTGGCTACGTTAAATTGTCCGCCAAGAGATTCGCCGCCGGCCGTTACCCTGAAAGAATAAGAGCCTGAGGGCAAATTATTTACCATGATCTCGATATTGTAGTCGCCCTGTGCGAATACGCCCGATCTCGACATAACCATCGTACCGTTAACCGAGTACACTTCCAACTTCGCGAAAGAGGAAGTAACGAGCTTAAACGACAAATTGATCTTTTCAGTCGCGGGATTGGGGTACGCGCTATACTTGCTGGAGAGTGTGCGCTCGTAGCCTTCGTAAACCGAAGCGTCGCCCGTAGTAAAGCTTCTAACCGACGACCAGGGACCGGTTTCGCCCCCGCCGGATGCGCGAACTTTCCAGTAGTATTTGGTTTCATTATACAATTTATCCGTAGGGACTGCGTAGGTCGTGCTCGTCAACGCTTTTTCGTTGATAATTGTCGAGAAGCCGGAGAAGGCGGTGTTATCCGCAACGGCCAGTTCGTAAGTTTCCGCGTTGGGATCTGCCTGCCAGCTCAAAACTGGCGTGATGGACGTGTTGGTCTCGTTGTCGGCAGGAAGCACGAGCGTAATCTTGCCGGGAGCCGGCGTTTTCGCGCGCGTAGTAAATGCGCGAACTTCCGACCATTCGCTGTTTCCGCCGTCGCCATTGGAACGTACGCGCCAAAAATATTTCACGTTGGGTTCAAGGGCGGTCGTCGCTACGTAATTCGTATCTGAAATAAGCGATTGGAAAATTGCATAATTTGAAAATTCGTCGGATTTAGAGACTTGCAGGGCATACGAATACGCCTTGGGATCTTTATTCCAAACGAATTTAGGCAATAGTATTACGTTAGTCTCATTGTTAATCGGAGCCGCAAGCTGCGGAGCTTCGGGAGCGGGAGCGGAAGTCGTAAATGCACGCGTTGCGGACCATGCGCTTTCGCCGTACTCGTTAACCGCCTTAACGCGCCACCAGTATTTTGTTTCAGGCTTCAGGCCTTCCAGCGTTAACGCAGTCCCGGAAACTCCTTTCTTGCTTAATGCAGGAGAGCTGAAATCGGAATTGTCGTCAACTTCCACCGTATATGTCTTTGCGTAGATTACGGCGTTCCAGGTAAGCAGCCCCTTTAGTTCGACGCCGGTGGCGTTGTCCGCGGGATTGGTTAATGTCGTTGGGCCGGGAGCGACGCCCGTAGTGTTGCTTGTAAGCTTAAACCAATAGGTATAATCTTTCGAAGATCCTTCGTACCGCACATTCTTTATTTCTACGGTATATTTCACTTCGTCCTGCAGGCCGGCCGCTTTCCATTTTAACGCGTTAGGCAGGGAGCCCCAGCCTTCGTTGTCGAAACAGACTTCCGAAACGGGGACGTTCGCGCCGGATTCGGAGGTGACCTTCACGGTTGCCTGCGAAAAATCGACGTTTTGATTTGCCCAAAGGTTGTTTTTATCCATTATCGCCGAGAACGAGAGGAAGAAATTCCTATCGATCAGGGTCGGAGGATAATTGTTTACGGGATATGCGACATACTCTACGTCCACGTGCCCCGTATTTTCAACGTAATCCTGATACTTCAGAGCGCCGGCGGTTGCATAGGGAACCTGGCCGGTTTTAGGAACGCCTTCGGAACGTCCAAATGCGATGGATTTTAGAAAGGGATTGATAATAGCGCGGCGGTGACCGACCCTGTCCTGGGCGATCGCCGAATTGTTATCTTTCATCCAACCGGTAACCATATCCTTTGAATCGGCCAGATCTCCGCCCGAGGAGCCGCCAAGGTGCAAATTACTCGTTTCGGCGCCGTTATAGCCCGATTGCGAGTAACAAAGAACTGACGACTCAGGTTGGTGGCTTAGCATATAGTTGGAGGCCATGATCAGGGCCGCGTTTTGCGCGTCAACGTTCCCGGATTCTTCGTACGTCACAGGCAATTGCCCGTGTATTGCGCGGATCTGATTGATGTAATCGAGTACCCGCTGCTTTTCGGCTGTAGTTAAAACGCCCGCTTTACAATTGTCAAAATCCGGCGCTTCCGAATAAATATCCGAAAGGGAAGCTAATTCAAAGACGGATTTCTTTGCCTCGGCTGCGCTCGATTTCGAGACGGTCCCGGCGCCGGTTAGCAAGAAAGCGGTCAAGAATAGTATAACTCCGCTTTTCATCATAATTTTAACTCCTGTTAAAAGATAGTAAGGTTTTTATTATTAATTGGCTTATCTGTATTTTCCTAAGACCCCTGAATCTCTTTTTGGTTACTTTTCCGAGCTAAAGCCGGAACGAATTGAAGCGCCAGGAATCCAACGACGGAGAGTAAAAGAGTAATTATGGTAATCGTTTTGCCGGCGGCGAACGTAGCGGATTCATACCGCAATTCAACGCGCTTGTCGCCGGGCTTAACGAATGCGCCAACGAAAGAGTTGTTCGTACGGAAGACCTGCCGCTCCTGCCCGTCGACGTATATCTTCCAGGCCGGATACCAAACCTCGCTAAACGTTAGGAGGCCCGCCTTGGCCGGCTTAATCGAATAAACAGAACGGGAGGATTCGAACTTCTCGCATTTTACTAAGTCATCGTAGCTGTTAGTGTCGTTTAGCGTTTCGGGAAGCTTGTCGTATGTGAAAGCAGTGCGGGCGAAGTTGTATTTTCCGCTCTTCATTTCGGCGTCGAATTGCGCGCCGGCCAGCGTTTTAACGTCGTGTACGATATATGCCCTGGGAAGCTGAGTGTTGCGTTTGATGAATACCGGCGCCCGGTTTACCGAGTCGATTCCAATTTCGTATTTAACGTTGTAGAGGTCGTGCACTTGGTCTTTTCCAGCAACTGGCGGTAAGAAGTGGCTTAGCACGAGCGGATTATAACCCTCGATCAGCATTATGCCGTCGACCATGCCCTGGTTGCGGTTCATAGCCATAAAACTTGGATTATACATACGCATATTGACCCTGAATAGTTGCGACGGCGGGTTGGGGCGAAGCATCGCTTCGAGCTGCGGATCCAATTGATATTGCAGCGCAAAGTTTTCTTTGCCCTTATTAAAATTAGAACCGGCCGAGTAGAGATCGATAAACGTTAAAAGGGCCAATAGGGAAGCGGCTACGAAGTAATTAAACGTTCTCCTTTTAGCCAGGAGTATTATCAGCCCGGCAAAGATAGAAACAAGCAATGCCGGGGTAGCGCTTTTCGCAATCGGCCCGCTTAGGCTTTCCGGCGAACCCATTATTACCTGCAGGACTCCCAGGGAAGCGAGAAGCGATAGTCCTATTGGAACTGATATAATAATAATTAGAGATCGCATCGATATCCTTTTAGCGGCGTTGAACAGGTCGTCCAGGCCGAAGCCGGCGAGCAACGCGAAAGCGAAGACGGCGAAGAACATCATCCTGACCGGGTTCCTGAAGGTCCCGAAGAAGGGCAATTCGTAGAATATCCGGTGCAGGAAGAAATTAGAGCCGAAAGCATAGAGCAGGCTAAATAGCGCCGCAGCCCACAGGAACGCTCCGAAGCGAGTCTTGCCGCGAGTTATGATGCCGACAAAGCCGAGCATTAACCCGACAATGCCGAAGTAAAATGCGGTCTCCCAGTAAATATAATACTGCGCTTCGGTCATTTGCCCTTCGTCGTTAGGAGCTTCAAGGTAGAACGGGAGGTCCTTCGATTGGCTTGCATCGTTGAATCCGAAGAACTTGGGCATAATCGAGGTCAAGACTTGGCGAAACTGCAACGAGCCTACCGACGACTTTTCGTAGGTGGATTCAGCGCGTATGGACAGGTTGGCGAGCTCGCGCGACGGCATAAATTGTACCTGGAAAATCCCGAGCGCAATAACGAAAGGCAGCAGGGCGGCAGGAATATACTTCGCCAGCGGCTTTTCAGAGAGCTTTTTGCCAACGGCGAGCGAAACAAAATGCCAGATTACATAAAATCCCAGGAATAAAGCAAGGTAGAGCGTGAACTGGGGGTGCCCCGACAGCATTGTCACCCCGAAGACAAGCCCGGAAAGTATCCCGAATTTAATAGAGCTTTCCTCGAGCGCGCGATACAGGAAGTAAAATATAAACGGCAGCCAAGTCAGGTGATAAACTATCATAGGGTGAATCACGTGGCAAACGATAATCGAGCAGAAAGAATAGGTGAAGGCCGTTATCAAGGCCGAAATCGAGCTTATCTTCAAATGCCTTGCCAGGAGGAACATCCCCAGCTGCGCAAAAAAGAAATGAATAATAAGCGTGAACTGCAAAGCCCCAACAGGAAGCAGCCCGGCGGGCGTAACGAACAAGCTCAGTATCCTATTAAAAGGATAGAAAAATCCAACCTGGATATCGGCGAGGAAGGGCATGCCCCCAAAGCTGTAAGGATTCCAAAACGGAATCGAGCCGTTAGCCGCTTCGCGGGCGGCGAAAGTTTGAGTCGGGTAAACGTACTCGGCGAAATCCTCCCAAAAGTACGCATGCCCGAAGATGTGCTCGCTAAAGAATATCAAAGTTGTCGCAATGAATATCAGGGCCGCTATCCACATTGGGAAGTTAAACGCGGGAGCCTCCGCATTTTTCATTGGCTTTTTACTTGCCGGCGCAGGCGTTTTAGCGCTTCTGTCAGGAATTGTCTGTTTCATTGATTCTTGCCGTTTGAGGAATATATTTTAAAATTATTTTTTATACGCAACAGAAAGGATTGATAATCCAAACGGAAATTTAATCGCAGGTAAAAGGTTCGATTCGAAGCCGAAGACCTTGGTAAAGAGCTTATTAATGCCCTCGGGGACCTCGTCGATTGGCGAATCCTTATGTTTGTCCGCGCCGGTCAGTTTATCGACTAACCTCTTAAGCCATGCCGGCAGAAATAGCAAAGTATTGAAATAGGTCGAGTAATCGATAGTAAAGCCTGTTTCGCGAAGCGCGGCGTTAAGCGTCTTTTTAGTGTACCTTCTAAAATGCTTATGTATCAGGTCGTGCTGGCTCCAAAGAGATTGATAAGCGGGTACCGTAATGACAAGAACTCCGCCCTTAGGCAAAATTGCGTAGAGATCGGAAAGGGCGGACATCGAATCGTCGATATGCTCCAGCACGTCCAGCATTGTAGCGGCCGTCGCCTTTGGCGCGCCGTTCTCGCGTAAGTCGCTAAGCGTTCCGAGAAATAGATTCTTAACGCCGCGTTTCCTTGAGTACTCCAAAGCCAACGGGGAAGTGTCCGTTCCGTAAACTTCGTAATCCCCGAGCAGGGATGAAGCGAACCCGCCGGTGCCGCAACCTACGTCCAAAACGGACGAACCTTTTGGCACGTGGAGGCTTAGTATTTTCTTAATTATCTTCTTGCGCGCAACGAACCACCAATAGGTGTCCTCGAGCTGGTAATTTGTATGATAAACGTTTTCTTGCATTTATTTAGGGCATTATTAAAACTACAAATTTACAAAAAAAGATAGTTGATAATCCCGCCGAAAAGAAATAAGAAAAAATGGATACTCTAAATTAAATTTTAAAAAAAAATTTGAAGCGTTTTCGATAATTTTATCGATAAAAAAATAGCGTGTAAAGCAATATATATTTATCGATATACTTTTCCCGTTTGGTTTGTAAGTTCATGATAAATAGCAAATTCTATTTATTTAAAAAATGACAAAAATCGAATAAATAGGCATAAGTTAAGGCACGCCTAACATTATCGTTAGTCTAAGCAAAATATAAATCATTAAATATCATAGACTTATACGCTTGCCTTCGAGGAAAACTTTGTTATTTTTGTAATCGAGTTAGCTGAATAACTCGAAAAACTTAATCTATATGTATCAGTATGGAACAAATTTATGAGCAATGTTCTTCACGAATTCGAAAACCTTAAAAAGGGAATCGAATTCGCCTCTACGGACGCCGACAGCCAGGGAAAGATTATTATTCAGGTCGGTTCGGCTACCTGTGAGAAGGCGGCAGGCTCCGACGCGGTTCGCAATGAATTTGCGAAGCTGATCCGCACGTCGGGCAGGCAGGATATTATCATCAAGCAAACGGGTTGTACGGGTCGCTGCGCGCAGGAGCCCATCGTAGGCGTGTTCGCGCCCGGCCAAATGGCGGTTAAATACCAGCGCGTTACGGTCGATAAAGTTCAGGATATCTTCCACGAGCACGTGCTTACTAACAAGCCGATCGCTCGCTATATGTTAGACAAGAAAACCGATAAGTTATATAAAAACGTAATTACTCTCTGCTCGACTCCTCATTGCAAAGTTAAGGCATACGAAAAATGGAACGCATCGCTCTCCGAAAAGCTCGTTAACGCCGGCATTCCCGAAGACGAAGTCAGAATTCTTTCGGGCGGCTGCATCGGGCTTTGCGATTCGAATTCCCAGGCGGACGGCGAGCGCATGAGCGTTATGATGGTCTTCCCGGAGAATATCGTCTATCGTTTTAAGAACGAAGCCGAGCTCGACGAGATCGTTAAAAGCCAGTTCGTCCAGGGGCAAATTGCTCGTCAATTCGTGCTCCATACGGATACGCTTATTGAAAAATTCTATAAGTACTACGGCGACGTTTCTTTCTTTAACAAGCAAACCCGCATAACGCTCCGCAATTGCGGCATAGTCGATCCCGAAAGCCTGACGGACTACCTTCACGTTCAGGGCTACGAGGCGCTGGCGCGCGTGCTCTACAAGGGCTCGCCGGACTTCGTAATCGACGAGATACTTAAATCCGGTCTTCGCGGGCGCGGCGGCGGCGGCTTCCCCACGGGCATAAAGTGGAAAAATACTCGCATAATGAATCCCGATCCAATCAAGTATATCATTTGTAACGCGGACGAGGGCGATCCCGGCGCGTTCATGGACAGAAGCGCGCTCGAAGGCGATCCCTTCTGCATCATCGAGGGTATGACGATCGGCGCGTACGCTATCGGCGCTAATAAGGGCTACCTCTACATTCGCGCGGAGTACCCCTTAGCTATCGAAAGAATTGAGAATGCTATAAAGAGCGCGCGAGAAGCTAACTTACTTGGTACAAACATCCTCGGCAGCGGCTTCGATTTCGATTTAGAGATCAGGCTTGGCGCAGGCGCGTTCGTTTGCGGCGAGGAAACCGCTCTTATTCGTTCCATCGAGGGCAAGCGCGGTCAACCGAGAATCCGTCCTCCGTATCCTTCGGTAGCCGGGCTCTGGGGGCACCCTACCTGCATCAACAACGTTGAGACCTGGGCCAACGTGCCCGCTATTATGCTCTACGGCGCCGATTGGTTCTCCAAGATAGGCACCGAGACCAGCAAGGGCACTAAAGTATTCGCTCTCGCAGGCAAGGTGAAGAACACCGGACTTGTGGAAGTGCCCATGGGAGCTACGCTCCGCGAAGTTATCTTCGACATAGGCGGGGGAGTTCCCAACGGCCGCACGCTTAAGGCGATTCAAACCGGCGGCCCCTCCGGCGGAAGCATACCGCTCGATAAAATAGATACGCCGATCGACTACGACACATTAAAAGCGATCGGGTCGATGATGGGTTCCGGCGGTATGATCGTGCTCGACGACACGGACTGCATGGTCTCGACCGCGAAATTCTTCCTGGAGTTCACCAAGGACGAATCCTGCGGAAAGTGCTTGCCCTGCCGCGAGGGAACGGTTCGAATGCTCGAAATACTCGAAAGGATCACCGACGGGCGCGGCGTTCCAGAAGACATAGATAAATTGCAACGCCTCGGCAAATTAATGAACAAAACTTCGCTCTGCGGTTTGGGACAATCCGCGCCAAATCCAGTGCTCAGCACAATCGCTAATTTCCGCGAGGAGTTCGATATACATATAAACGAAAAACGCTGCCCGACCCAACGCTGCACGAAGCTTACGCGCTATAACGTAGTTGCCGAGAAGTGCACGGGCTGTACTCTTTGCGCAAGACGCTGCCCGGTTTCCTGCATCTCCGGGGCCAAGAAGGCTCCGCACGAGATCAACCAGGAGCAGTGCATTAAGTGCGGCGAGTGCTATAATTCCTGTAAGTTTGACGCAATTGAAAAATACTAAGGAAGAAATAAATGAAATATATAAACGCAACAATTGACGGAATGAGCGTCTCGGTTCCTACGGGCACAACTATAATGGAAGCGGGCGATAAGATCGGCGCTCACGTACCCAGGCTTTGCTATCATCCCGTGCTTTCCACGGAAGGCGCCTGCAGAATTTGCATCGTCGACGTAGAAGGCTCGAGGAATTTCCTCCCCGCTTGCGCCACGGAATTGCAAGAGGGCATGATCATTAACACGAATTCCCCGGCCCTGCGCGAAGCGAGAAGAGATCTCGTTGAGCTGTTGCTGGACAATCATCCCCGCAATTGCCTCACCTGCGATCGCGACGGTAACTGCGAATTGCAGAACCTCGCCTATAAATTAGGCGTTCGCGAACGTCATTTCGAAGGCAAGCGCAAAGAATACGAATGGGACAACACCAGCGTTTCAGTTATTCGCGACGCCGAGAAGTGCATCCTCTGCAGCAGGTGTATCCGCGTCTGCTCCGAAGTGCAGGGCGTTCATAATTTGAGCCAAATGTACCGCGGCTTCGGCACGGTGGTCACCCCCGCTTTCGAGGCGGATATGGACGATTCCGTATGCATCAAGTGCGGCCAGTGCATTAACGTTTGCCCAACCGCCGCTTTCATCGAGCAAAACAATACCGACGACGTTTGGAAAGCGCTTGCCGACCCTAAGAAATACGTGATCGCGCAGACCGCTCCCGCTATTCGCGCCGCTATCGGCGAGGGTTGGGACTTGCCCGTCGGCTCCAACGCCACGGGGAAAACCGTCGCGGCTCTTCGCAGGCTTGGTTTCGACGCGGTATTCGACACGAATTTTACGGCCGACCTTACTATCATGGAGGAAGCGACTGAATTTATCGGGCGCGTTCAAAATGGCGAGAACCTGCCCCTGATTACTTCCTGCTCGCCGGGATGGATCAAGTTCCTGGAGCATTTCTACCCTGAATTGATCCCGAACGCATCTTCGTGTAAATCGCCGATGCAAATGCTCTCGACGCTTCTTAAGACGTATTACGCGCAGCTTAAGGGAGTTTCCCCGGACGATATCTACGTCGTCGCTGTCATGCCATGCGTAGCTAAGAAGTACGAAGCCAAGCGCCCCGAGCACTACAACGAAGCCGGCCAGCCATATACGGACGCAGTAGTAACTACGCGCGAGCTTATCTGGATGATAAAGGCTTACGGTATCGACTTTAAGAATCTCGAGGACGAAGACTTCGACGCCCCGCTCGGCTATTCCACGGGCGCCGGCGACATATTCGGCTCGACGGGCGGCGTTATGGAAGCCGCTCTTCGCACGGCGTACGAAAAAATATCCGGCAAGAAGCTCGATAAGCTTGAATTTACGAACGTCCGCGCAGTCGAGGGCTTAAGAGAAGCTACTCTTAACATCGAAGGCCTGGAAGTTAACGTCGCGGTAGCGAACGGCTTGAACAACGCCAAGACCATACTGGAAAAAGTAAAATCGGGCGAGAAGCAGTATCACTTGATCGAGATCATGGCCTGCCCCGGCGGCTGCGTTGCAGGCGGCGGCCAGCCGTTGCCCCACGCGGAGGAGTATATTTATCCGATGGATAAAGAGATTATTCGCCGCAGGCAGCAAGCTCTTTACAGGATCGACGAAAACAAACCTCTCCGTAAGTCGCACGAGAATCCCTTCATACTTAAGCTTTATGAAGAATACTTGGGCGAGCCCGGAAGCCATTTAGCGCACGAACTGCTCCACACTCATTATTGTGAAAAATTACCGAAGGGGATTAAATAATGGCTTGCAACCCAACATATTCCTTAGATCAGGATATAATAGATTACATTAAAAGCTGCAGGGAAAAAGAGCATCCCGAGAGCTACCTAATTTCCGTAATGCATAAAGTGCAGGGCAGGTATGGCTTCCTTTCGGAAATTCACATGGACGAACTTGCTCATTTACTCGGCGTGCCTACCTCCACCGTTTACGGCGTAGCTACGTTCTACCATTACTTCCGACTGAAGCCGCGCGGCAAGTACCAGATATCGGTATGCCTTGGCACGGCTTGCTTCGTAAAGGGGGCCGAAGACGTGCTTCAGAACTTCCGCAACGAGCTCGGCATCGAATTGGGCGAGACTACCTCCGACGGCCTGTTTTCGCTTGAAGGCACGCGCTGCATCGGCGTTTGCGCGCTCGCGCCCGTCGTGACTATAAACGACGAGGTCTACAGCAAGATGCTTCCCAACCAGGTTCCCGAAATTCTCAATAGAATTAAGGCGAAGAACGCGAAGAAGGATTTAATCGACGCTCAATAAAATTACCACTCCGTAAGGTAAGCAAATAGAAAAGGCGGTCCCGTTCGGGGCCGCCTTTCTCTTGAGTGAAGCGATTGATTACGGTTATTCTTCTTCCGCTTGCGATTTCTTGTAGGCGTCCATAAGTTCTTGCTGAACGTTTGGCGGAGCTACCTGGTATTCCGCAAATTCGGAAGTATACGTCGCGCGCGCCTGCGTCATCGAGCGCAAGCCCGTGGAATACTTATCCAATTCTGCGAGCGGCATACGCGCTTTGATCTTCTGGTAACGGCCTTCGGTCTCGATGCCGAGGATAACGCCGCGGCGGCTTGGAAGGTCGCTCATAACGTCGCCGATGAACTCTTCGGGAGCCTTAATTTCCACGTTATAGATAGGCTCGAGTATCTTCGGAGCCGCTTGAACGAAAGCGTCCTTGAAGGCCATCATACCGGCGGTCTTGAAAGCGGCCTCGTTGGAGTCAACCGGGTGCATCTTGCCGTCGTAGATGGAAACGCGTATATCGCGAACGTAGGAGCCAGTTAACGGGCCTACCTGCATTTTCTCCATAACGCCCTTCAGGATAGCCGGCATAAAGCGTTGATCGATAACGCCGCCGACGATGCAGTTGACGTACTCGAGCTTTCCGCCCCATGGTAAGTCCTGCAAATCCTTACCGCGAACGGTAAGGCCGTCGGGATTAGGCATATTTTCGTACCAGGGCTCGACCCTCATGTGAACCTCGGCGAACTGGCCGGAACCGCCCGATTGCTTTTTGTGGCGATAGCTGGAGTTGATCGCTTTCTGAATAGTTTCGCGATAGGGCACGCGAGGCTCGGTAAATTCCGCCTCTACTTTATAGCGGTTGAGCAGGCGCCATTTAGCGAGAGCTAAGTGGAGTTCGCCCTGGGCGTGCACGATCGTTTGACGGAGCTCTTGCGAATGCTCGACCACGATCGTAGGATCCTCTATATGCAAGCTGTGAAGGCCCATACCGACCTTTTCTTCCTCGCCCTTGGTCTTGGGTACTATGGCCGCGCGGATCTTGGAATTCGGGTATTCGACGCCTTTATAGATTACGTTGAAGCCCTTTTCGTGTAGCGTGTTATTGATATGCGTATTTTTCAGCTTTACGGTCGCGCCAAGGTCGCCTGCCAGCATTTGAGGCAATTCTTCGCGCTTCTTACCGGCCATGGAGAATATCTGGCCGATGCGCTCGGAGGAGGAGCGTTGCTCGTTGAGCATATCGGCGGATTGAACTAGCTTGCCGGTCATAACCTTAAAGAAGGTCATATCGCCAAGCCGGGCGTCGGAGTAAATCTTATAAACGAAGAGCGAAGCCGGTTGATTGGAGTTGCAGGTAACGTCTTTGGACCCTTCGGCGAGCGGGAGCGGCAACTCTGCCGGCGAGGGCAGGACGTTGACGGCAAAATCGAGCAAATTAATCGCGCCGACCACATTTTTGCCGGAACCGACAAAAATGGGGTAGATCTGGCGGCTCTTTATGGCGTTCTTCAGCCCGCCGGCGAGCTCGTCGTCGGATAATTCGCCGGCCTCGAAGTACTTCGTCATGAGTTCTTCGTCGGTTTCGGCGACCGATTCGATCAATTCGTTCCTGTATTCCTCCATTTGATCTTTGACGTCGGCGGGCAAATCTTTAACTTCGTACTTGCCGTCAGCGCCGTAGACGAGTAATTTTTGCGATAAAATGTCGACAATGGAGTTAGAGGCGGCCCCTTTCCCGATAGGGAACTGCAGCAGCTTCGCCCCGTGGAACGCGGCTTTGACGTCCTCGTAAACCTTATCAAAATTGGCCTGGTCGAGGTCCATTTTGTTGATTACGAAGAGGAGCGGCTTGTCCGCCTTTTGAGCGTAGGAGTATGCCAATTCGCTCCCGACTTCGGGGCCGTTTTGGGCATTAATAAAAATAACGCCGACGTCGGCAACATGCAGCGCCGCGAAAGCTTCGCCGACATAGTCGTCGTAGCCTGGGCCGTCGATTACGTTAATCTTTACGTCTTTCCATTCGATTGCGCAGGGAGTGGCGAAAACGGAGCTGCCCTTTTCGTGCTCTATATCGTTATAGTCCGATACAGTGTTACCATCCTCAATCGTTCCGCGTCTGTTAATCGCGCCGGAGACGAAGAGCATAGATTCCAAAAAGCTCGTCTTGCCGCTCCCGGCATGCCCGAGGAAGGCTAAATTCCTTATGCTTTTTGTTTCGTAAACCTTCATTAAAATCTCCAATATTATTTATCAATCACACGTTACTATGTTATTAATTACGTCGATCACGAAAATGTAATATATTGAAATATTTCCAAATTTTGAAATAAAATTTACGATATGCAGCATAAAACCGATTTAAATTTGAGGGAAGCTCTCCCGATATACAAATACACGCTACGCAACGGGCTGAAAATCGCTTTAGTACGCAAGAAAAAATCTCCAATCATTAGTTCGAACCTTACCTATAGAATTGGCTCCAAGGACGAGACAAGGGAAATCGCCGGTTTTGCGCATCTATTTGAGCATTTAATGTTTGAGGGATCAAAACTCGTTCCCAAGGGCGAATTCGATCGTATTTGCTCTATGGCCGGCGGTACGAACAACGCGTACACGACGTACGACTGGACGAGCTACACTATGACGATGCCGGCCAACCAGCTCGAGCTTGCGCTGTGGCTGGAGCGGGACCGCATGTTTAATCTTGACATTAACGAAGAAGCCCTCGAAAATCAAAAAAACGTCGTGATCGAGGAAATGAAGCAAGTAATGGAGAACCAACCCTACGGCCGTTGGCGCGAGAGGATCGCGGAGCTCGCCTACGCGGAGGGCTCGGGCTACTCCTGGGACGTTATCGGCCATAAGGAGTCGATTCGCGGCGCGGACCTGGATTTGGTTCGGAGCTTTCACGACAATTACTACTATCCCGGCGCAGCTTGCTTAACGCTCGTCGGCGATTTAGACCCCGAGCGGGATATGAAACTAATCGAGAAGTATTTCGAGAGCGAGCCGCGAACCATACGGGCGCCCCGCGCTAATTTTACGACCGAAATGGCAAGAAAGGGGACGCGCGACTCTATGAAGGACACAGTGCCGCTGGACGCGGTTTTCGTGGCGTTCCACGCGGATGGTTTTATGAGCGAGGAAACATTCGTCGGCGACATAATATCCTATATTGCCTCTTCCGGTAGGAGCTCGGAGCTGTACAGGAAATTAGTGCACGAGCAAAAGATCGCCTCGCAGGTGGGCGCATTCCTCGACAAGCGGGAAGGGGACTCCCTGCTGACGTTTTATGCGTTCGCTTCCGACCAGAACGGCAACTGCGATCAACTTTACGATAGATTGATGGAGGCCGTTTTGAGCTTGCGCGATAGGACGGACGAAAAGATATTAGAGAAGACGGGCAACCAACTGGCTTTCCAGATAGCCAACGAATTGATTTACTCGTCGGGAATTGCGGACTTAGCCTGCAATTATGCCGTATTCTACGACGAACCGACAAAGATATACGAGCTGCAAAGCAAATACTCCGACGTCGATCTAAGCGACATAAAGGCGTACTTCGATAAGAATTTGCGCCCCGGGGACGCCGTGCGATTGGACGTCGTTAAGGATTGAGGCGATAAAAAATGAAAAAGGACGCGTCAATACGCGTCCTTTGCTTATCGCGGAAAAGGAGGGATTCGAACCCTCGGTACCCGTTAAGGTACACACGCTTTCCAGGCGTGCCAGTTAAACCACTCCTGCACCTTTCCGTTCGAAATGGAATACAAAAATAAGGAAATTTTGCAAAAGCGCAAAAGGGAATCTTCGAATCAGAAAATTTTGTTAAATTGATAGTTCTGATTTTTATAGGAATGGAATAGATTATGTCAGGAAGGCGGGAATTTATAAAAAGGGCCGCTCTTTTAACTGCCGGTATGAGCGTTATTGGCGGGGGGGCTTTCGCTTCCGACGCCGCCAGCTCCGCGGTAGGCTCGAAGGGCGCCGCCCCAGTAGATAAAGTATTTCCGAGGGCCCTTCGTAAAGGAGATAAAGTCGCTATTGTTTCCCCGGCAAGTCCCACGAGCGTTGGGAGCGTTGGCGGGTGCATATCGTATTTTAAGAGCATGGGATGCGAAGTCGTTTTAGGCGACCTGATAAAGAACTCGAAAGTGAAAAACGGCTATCTGGCCGGTACGGACGAAGCCCGCGCCGAAGAGTTCATGACTTTTATAGCGGACCCGACCGTAGCGGCGATCATTTGCGCGCGAGGCGGCTATGGCGTAATGAGGATACTGGACAGGCTGGACTTCGGCGTGATCGCGGCCAATCCTAAAATAATTATGGGCTTTAGCGATATCACCGCTCTTTTGAACGCTATTTACGCCAGGACTGGCATAGTGACTTTTCACGGTCCCGTCGCAAGCTCCGGCTTCGGAAAGATGATGCGCGAGAATCTCACGCAATTGATATTCGGCGAGCCTGGAGAGACGACCTGGAGCCTGCCTACGTCGCAGTTCCAAACGTTAGTGAAGGGCGTTGGAAGCGGGAGGCTCGTCGGGGGTAACTTAACGATGCTATCCAGCTTGCTTGGCACGCCGTACGAAGCCGATACGCGGGACGCGATCATCTTTATTGAGGAAGTCTCCGAACCGTCTTATAAAATTGATAGGATGCTGACTCAATTGCGACTCGCCGGTAAATTCGACGCAGCGCGCGGGATTATTTTCGGTAAGTTCGACGATATGGCAAAGAGAAAGCCATTCTTCCCGAATTACGGTCTCTCGCTAATCGAGGCGCTCGAGCAAATAATAATTCCGCTGAAGTTGCCCACTTTAATCGGCTTACCCATCAGCCACCACGAGGAGCGTCTTACTTTTCCAATTGGAATTGAAGCCGAACTCGACACTGAAAAAAATATATTAACTTTTACGGAAAAAACGGTAACTTAAAGGCAGAATTTTGAGTCTTAAGTATAAGAAGAGCGCATATTTTTAATAAATCGAACGATAATAAAATGAAAATAACAGTCGCCGCGCTAATTGCTTTTTACTTTCTGACTTGCGCCAAACCTGCTTCCGCGCAGAATAAGCCGCTCGTATACAACTCTACGATATACCTCTCCGCTCAGAACATTTACGGGCTTAGCGCGCAGGAATTTTTCGACGATTACCGTCAATACCTGGGCGGCGTCAAAACTGAATTAAAATACGCATGGTCGATCGAGACCGGCTTTAAGATGCAGTTCTGGAAGTCATTCCGAATTGGGGCATGCGTTTCGGCTTTCCGTGGGAAGTTTTTAGATCAGTACAATACGACCGCTACCGTGGGCGAGAACGTCTTCAAGCGATTCCACAAGCAGGATTTCGAGTTCCTAAACACTCCTATCCTTGTAACCGGCGAGTTCATACCTTATAGCTCTTCCCAATTTAGAAACTATTACGGGCTTGGCGCAGGCATTTCGATATATGAGATCAAGTGGAAAGAAACGGTGCATTCCGACAAGCCGTTCGACAAGCGGGCGGGCAATTACAAAACGACGGAGAACGGCGGCGCGCCGACGATACGGATATTTACCGGAACGGAATTGCAGTTCGATAAAAAGTGGTACGAAAAATTCTTTACGGCGAGCCTGATGTTCGAGGCGGAATATACTTATGCGTTCAGGAACGTGGATATATTTAAGAACGCGAAGAAGGGCATGCCCGAGGAGTCGCGCTTAAAATCGAGCTATAGTATGTTTCCCGGATACTTTGGAATAGCCGCGATACTATCCTTCAATTTTAATAAAGTCGATTTTTAGTAAATTTTTACATTTCATAAAACAAAATTTTGAAGCGTTCGTTTAGAAACATAGGCATGGTACTTTAACGGCCCGCAAGGGCTAAAGGTCTTTAAACACTTAAATGAGAGAGAGGTTTCTATGCAAACGAAGGTAACGTTCAGGCACTTCAAGTCCCAGCATCCCGAACTGCATGTTCTCGCAGTTGACGCGGCAGACAACTTCCAGCATTTTCATGACAACATCATCGCAACCAATGTCGAATTTATTAACGACGAGTATAAAATCGTAGAATTCACAGTACATCTTAACGGGGGAACCCTTGTATCGAAGGATTCCAGCGACGATTTTCACAAGAGCTTAAACGCCGCCTCGGACAAAATGGTGCGGCAACTTAATAAATGGAAAACGAAACATTCCGACGTTAGGCCGCGCAATGCGGAAATAGCGAATTTATAAATTTTCTAAAATAACTTACGAAGGGGTTTTGGTTTCAAAACCCCTTTTTTTTAATTTGCATAAATAAATAAACATACATCGGTTAAATGTAATGCGGCAGTTCCATAATCAACAAGTCATAAGCCAAAATAAGGCTCCAGTCGACGTTTTGCTTTCCTCGCCAGTCAAGCTGACCGCTCTAACCGGCGAAATAGGTCTGCAGAACTTCATCAAGGACAAAAATCTCCACAGGCCTCAGCTCGCGCTCGCGGGCTATGTCGGCTTGTTTAATTACAACAGAATACAAATATTTGGAAATACGGAAAATTTCTATCTTAAGAGCTTAAATAACCAGGACAGGATCAAAGCTTTTAAGACGATTACTCAATTCCCATTACCTTGCATCATACTCACCAACGATTTGCGCCTGGACGACGACTTGCTTCAAATCGCGGCCGAGGCTAATATCGCTGTCTTTACTACCCCGTTCGACACTACCAAAGCTTTCTCCTTACTTTCCGAGTTTTTGGACGATCAGTTCGCTTCCCAGCTCGTAGTACACGGCTCGTTCGTAGACGTCTACGGCGTGGGTATTTTATTTGTCGGGCGCAGCGGAATTGGCAAGAGCGAGATCGCGCTCGACCTGATAGAACGCGGCCATAGGCTTGTCGCCGACGACGTCGTCATGCTTACGAAGAAAAAGGAAACTATCCTGATGGGCACTGGCACGAGCCTCGTGCAGCACTTTATGGAAATACGCGGGCTCGGGATAATCGACGTGCGCCAGATGTTCGGCATTCGCTCGATCCGTTTCCAAAAGCGATTGGAAATTATCGTCGAGCTCGAGGATTGGGCGCAGGCCGGGGAGTATACGCGTACCGGGCTGGACGAAATGCCCATGGAAATAATGGGCGTAGAGGTTTCCAACGTAAAATTACCTATATTTCCGGGTAAGAATATTACCGTAATCGCGGAAGTTATTGCCATCAATTACTTATTAAGAACGTACGGCTATAACGCCGCTAAGGTGTTCTCAGACAAGCTCAACGATAGGATAAAAAGCAAAGGCCCCAACAGAACGTTCCAGGAACAACGCCTTATCAGCTACTTCCAGGGCGACGACGAATAAAAAATAAACTAAAGAGTTTTACATATAGGTTGATAATGAGACATTACAGATTTATTATTTTACTTTCGGTTTTAATTCTGGCGTTTGGTTCCGCTGAAGCGCGGAAGACGCCTGTAAAATTGAAAGCGCAACCCTCGGCGCTTGAAGTTAAGTCCGGGGGCAAGTTCTATGTGCGTTTGAATCTTACTTTCGACAAATATTGGCATGCTTACGGCATAAAGGAAGTTGTTGGTCCCGACGGTATCGGGCCGACCCCGACGGCATTTTCCGTCAAGCCGGCTTCAATTGCCGTCCTTGGCGGAAAGATAATAGCGCCGAAGGGAAAAGTCAAATTTGACGAAGGTTTCCAGGTAAAAGTAGAATCATACGAAGGCTCTGCAAACTTCGATTTGCCGCTTATCGCCAAAAAGGATATTGACTTTAGGAAGGACAAGCTAACGATCGTCGCTTCCATGCAGCTGTGCGACACGACAAGCTGCTTGCCGCCGGACGATTATACCGCGGTAACGCTTCCTAACGTATTCGCGGGCGCGGAAAAGTATTCGGCGGATACGGCGGGCACGGCGGCGGTAGACGCCTCCCTTGCAACTGCCGCCGAAGTCGAGAAGGTCTCCCCTGCGGAAAAGAACGAGAATTTACAATCAGCAAAGACTGAATCCCAGAGCGAGATTGAGCAAAAGAAGAGCGAAGGAATCTTTTCATTCCTCTGGTTCGCTATGACTGCGGGCGCGCTTGCGCTGCTGACGCCCTGCGTATTCCCGATGGTGCCAATCACGGTTTCATTCTTTACGAAGCGCGCGGAAAAGGAGAAGGCGTCGGGGCTGAAGGACTCGCTCGTTTACGCGTTCGGCATTATCTCCACCTTTACGGCTTTAGGCATAGCTCTCGCGTTGATATTTGGCGCGACGGGCATACGCGACTTCGCCTCGAACGGTTGGGTGAACATCGCTATTGCGGCCGTATTCGTGATATTCGCGCTCAATCTCTTCGGCGCCTTCGAAATACAATTGCCGACGGGCTTATTGAATAAGCTAAACAGCAAGAGCCGCGGCTCGGGTATGCTCAGCGTATTCCTTATGGCGCTGACGTTCTCGCTGACTTCCTTTACCTGCACGGTGCCCTTCGTCGGCTCCGCGCTCATTAGCGCGAGCGGCGGCGAGTGGTTCTATCCAATTATCGGCATGCTCGGTTTCTCCGCCGTTTTCGCGGCGCCGTTCTTCCTTCTGGCGCTCTTCCCCTCGGCTATGAAATCGCTTCCGAAGGCCGGCGGCTGGATGAACAACGTTAAGGTCGTCATGGGCTTCCTGGAGATCGCGGCTGCGATTAAGTTTATGAGCAACGCGGATCTTGTGTGGAGCTGGGGAGTTCTTTCCAAGGAATTTTTCCTATCGATATGGATCGGTATCGCAATATTGGTAACAATTTATATCTTAGGCTTCTTCAAGCTCAGCCACGATTCGCCAGTCGAGAAAATTGGAAGCTTGAGGGTCGTTTTCGCTATCGCTTTTTCTGCGATTACGTTCTACTTGCTGTCCGGCCTGTTCGGCAAGCCGCTCGGGGAGCTCGACGCGTTCCTGCCTCCCGCGGAGTACCACGAGATAATGGGGCAGGCGACGGTCGCGCCCACCATCTCGCCGACGAATAGCGAAAGTAAAGACAAGGCCGCCGGGACGTGGCATTCGGACATTGCTACAGGCATGGCTGAAGCCAAGCAGACCGGCAAACTACTGTTTGTAGACTTCACGGGCTTTACATGCACGAACTGCCGATGGATGGAGCAGAATATGTTTAAAAAGGCCTCTATAACGGCCCTGATGGACAAATTCGTGAAGGTTAAGCTCTACACCGACAGAAATATGGAACCCTACATATCGAACAAGAAGCTGCAAGAATCGAAATACGGCTCGATCGAGCTCCCGCTCTACGTAATCATGACTGCCGACGGCAAAACGATCGGCACTAAAACGTTTACACGGGACGAGAACGAATTCATGGACTTTCTAAATAAAGGTATGGAATAAGATATTTAGAACAGTAATAAAAAAGAGGCAGGCCTTGGGGCTTGCCTCTTTTTTATAAAAAAACCGTTCCCAAATGATAAATGGGAACGGCTTTGGAAATAAATAAAATAAACGCTTATTTCTTAACGAACTTACCCAGGTTAATACCGTTTGCGTTGGACAACCTGACGAAATAAACGCCTGCCGGAAGCGCGCTTAAATCAACATTGTTCGAACCGGCGACGGCGCTTGCCTCGTATTTATTAACCCCGAGAGCGTCGGTAATCGTAATCCTTCCGGGTTCGCCGGATTCTATCCTGACATAATCGGCGGCAGGGTTGGGGTAAACTGATAGCGTATTGCCGGCGTTTACGTCCTGCGCGCTATTTATCGTATTTACCGTAAGTATTTCAAAGTCGTCGATCAATGCTTCGCAGAAATTGATCATACCCTCTTCGAGGTCGCCGGGGTTGCTCGCAACAAATTTAAATCTGATAGATTCTGCGCCGTCGGCCAGGGCGTCAATATCAATTGTCGAGGAAATCCAATCCTCGGTAGAATGTTTGTATGCAGAGGCTAATTTCCAGGAACCGCCTTTGTCGGTATAATAATAAAGCTCAAGCTTTGGTTTGGCTCCCGCGTAGGAATATTGCTGAAGAGTAGCAAAAAGCCAGAATCGAAGCAATGGCTTTTTCAGCTCCTTCATTGAAATTATCGGGGAGTAAATTGTCGAAATCCCGATCAGCATATGCGATGGGAATTCGGAAAAGTTATTTAGACTGATTCCTTCCGGATCGGTAACGAAGCACTTTGTTCCGGTCTCTGAATGGTCTTTACCGGGTTGGAAGAGCCCGAAGAAGCCGCCGGTAATTACGGATAAATCAACCAGGCCCGGGGCGGCGCATTCCCATTTACCGTTTACGACCGTGTCGACTTGTGCGTCGCCTATGCTCCAGCCTCCTAAGCTTTCGCAGCGGTCCATTTGGGAAGTTCTATAGCCGATCAGCTGTTCGTAGTAATCCTTGCCCAGTAATTCTTTATTTAGGTTGATATCCCTACCGGAAAGACTTTCCGACCCCTGGATATAATACTTTAAGTACGTGCCGGCGGGCATAGCAGGTATCGTCGCTAAATAAATACCGTCGTCGTCCGCCTGCGCCGGAGCCGTAAAGCTATGCTCCCAATTATCTGTCGTATATACAACTTCCGCCTTGGCTACGCCCGAGTTGGGAAGGTTCGAAGCGGAAAGTAAAAAGTAAACGGCTTGCGCGTTAATTGTGTCCTGGGTGTCAGCCAAGGGCTCGTGCACAAACGATTGGGCCATGATCAGGTCCGTGCCGATATGGTGCTTATTGAAAGCCGTTATTATGTCAGTGGAATGGGGAGTTCCATTGGCGAGATTTCCATCGTCGTCGTCGGCGATAAGCGTCTCAAGGAACCATTCCATGTATGCTTTACCTAAATCGGGATCGTCCGGGGTTCCGTACTTTACAAAGTGCGAGAGCTTTTTAACGAAATCTTTAGAGGTCAACTTCGCTAAATCCCAGAAAGCGCCGGAGAGTATCTGCCCGTTATAATGCGAGTCGAAATTTAGGCTGTCGGGGTAAACGCAGTTATTTTCAATATTGCGGATATACTTTGTTGAGTCATTCTTAAAAGATTTTAAACCCACCATCGGTTGTCCCTGTATCAAGCAGGAATACACGTCCGCCATACCTTCGTTCGCGGAGGCGTTGACCATCCCGTCCTGTAGGCCAAGCTCTTTGTATAGAAGGCCGTTGATGGAGTGAGTATATTCATGGTAAAGAATAGAGGAACTCTCGCCCATATTAACTTCGGGATTGTCCACGGCTAAGAAATGAATCGATTCTCCCGCGGAGTATGCATTGGGTGAATTTTGTGTTGAGAAATCGACTATCAGGCTTATCGGGAAATCCATCACGTCGATTTCGGGATCTATGCTTTTTAAGTCGCTATGGATAGCGTTAGCGTAGCAGTAGAGCGATCTTTCGTAAATATTGGAATTATCGTCGTTCCACAGCAGATTGAGAGGTTTGCCGGCGAGCAACGTCGTACTTATCGTACCGTTGCTTCTCGTGGTATTCATTAGGTTCACGCTGGCGTATTTTCCGCTTAGCGAAGCCAGCACCGACAAGTCGGCATCATGATCGACAGATGTAATTCCGTCGTTGTCGGAATAAAACTCTTCGCCGTTAACGAGAAGGAGGATATCTTTAAACGCTACCTCGCTGAGCGTATCCATCGGCGTATTTAATCGTACCGAGCCTTTGGAGTTGATCGTATTGTGCGAGGACCTCGACATCTCGAATCGCCAGATAGAGGCGCCGGCGTTGGCGTCGATATAGTTAACGTAGCGTCGGCCAAGCGCGTTAACTATTTCCGCGCGCCAGACCAATTTGCAGACTACCCCGCTCGAGGTTTTAATGGGTAAGATAAAAGGGGTTGAGCTGCGTTGGAGCTTATCCACGGAGCCTTTGCCTTCCACTTCCTTGTTGATTTTGTTTACGGCCGCGTCGTAGCTGAGCGTAGGATTTACGTCGATGTTGATATTTGGGATTACGTCCGCTCCATAGAGGGCGACGTTGCCGTTATCGAATATTCTTAATTCGACTTCCGTAAGGAGCACGTCGACTCCTTTATATACCTGGTCGAAAGTAACGTACCAGCGTCCGTTAACGTGGGTCTTCCGGCGAAGATTGAGTTCTATGTTCTTTAGCGTCAGCTCATTTTCTTTCGATTTCAGGAAAGCGCGCGCCGCAGCCTCGACGTTGTTATCGTTTATCTTTGGAAATCCTTGAATTTTTTCAGGCTTATCGAGAATTCTTCTCGGGCTGCCCGTTGACGGATCCCTGATGATCACTTTGCCGCCGTCGGACAAGAGCTTGTCTGCTTTAATATTTGTTTTTGTTGCCGGGACGGCTTTTTGAATAGTAGAAATCCTTTCGGCCGGCAATTTTATCTCGTTAATCTCCCCGGCCGCAAAAGCGGAGCCGGCAAATAAGACTGCCGAGAAGCCTGTCGCAAATAATAGATCCAGGAACTTAAACATCAACGCCTCTATAAAAATTGTAAAATGTACGCTTGTTATTTCGTATCGGGTAATAATACAATAACACTTTAATTCGCAAAAAGGTTTCACTTTTTGACGAAAATAGCTTATAAAACTTATAGAATACGTTTTGAATCGAAGTAAGTTGCCCGGAAAATAAAAAGCCGCTCCCCAAGCGGGAAGCGGCCTGTATAATGTAAAGAAGAAATTCTATTTCTTAATGAATTTGCAAATATTGACGCCGTTCTGATTGGTCAATCTGACGAAATAGACGCCTGCAGGCAACGAGCTTAAATTAAGCGTCGTTCTTCCTGTTTCGATAGAGGATTTATACCTCGCGACGCCCAGGGCGTCGGTAAGCGCGAGCGAGCCGGGCTCTTCGGAGTCTATATTTATGAATTCCGCAACCGGGTTGGGATAAACGGATATCTTGTTGCCTGAATTTATCCCGTCGGAGGCGCTTAGCGTTCCGTTAATGGATTGTATTTCCACGTCGTCTATCATCGATTCGCAAATGTTTAACTTTGATGCAGCAAAATCGACCTCGTTTTCCGACACGAATTTGAGTTGTACGGCGTCGGCTCCCGGCGCCAAAGCTTGCAGGTTAATTAATTCAGGGATCCAGTCCCCGGTCGAAGTTTCATACTTCGCGGCGAGCGTCCAGGCGGAGCCGTTATTAGTAGATACGTAAACCTGCATGTTGGGCTTTTTCTCGAAGTAAGTCAATTGCTCAAGCTTATTAAACCGCCAGAATTTCACTATTGGCTTCTCTAGATTTGCCAACGAATATGTTGGCGAATAGAGCGTAGTGCGTCCCATAGTCATATACATTGCGAACGTGCCCGGATTGTAAGGATCGAGTCCAGTAGGATCTGTAACGAAGCATTTGGAGCCCTCGGGGCTATGGTCGGCGCCAAGTTGCATCAAACCAAACTGACCGCCGCTTAACTCAGTTAGATCGACAAGCTGCGGAGTTGCGCATTCCCAAGCTCCAAAATAGCCGTCGTCGTTATTTGGATCGCCAATGCTCCAATTTTCGCCGTTCTCGCAATTGTCGTAAATGGCGCTTTTATACCCCACAACGAACGTAACGTTTTCCTTGGAGTATTTTTCTTTTAGCAGGTTTATTTCTCTGCCCGAATAGGAGTCCGTTGCCTGTATATGATAAGTAACGAAAGAACCCGCCGCCAGCCGCGGAAATACGGCTTTAAAGAGACCGGAACCCTGGTCCTCTGCCGCGATGCTACTGGCGGTCGTCCAATTGTCCAGGGAATAGACGACCTTGGCATTTTCGAATTTCGCGCCAGGCAACTTCGAGGCCGCCAACTTGAATTCAACGGCAAGCGCGTTCGTGGTGTCCTGCGTGTCGGTTAACGGCGTATGCTCAAACGTTTGAGTTATTAATAAATCCGTCCCGATATGATGCTTGTTAAAGGCTGCTATTATCTCTTTGGAGCGGGGCGTCCCGTTGGACAGGTCGCCGTCGTCGTCGTCGGCAATTAACGTCTCGAGGAACCATTCCGAATATGCTACGCCTATATTGGGGTCGTCGGGCTTGGCGTATTTTACGAAGTGCGAGAGCCTTTTAACGAAATCGATCGACGTAGTTTTTGCAAGGTCCCAGTAAGCGCCTGACAGAATCTGGCCGTTGTAATGCGAATCGGATCCTAGGTTGTCTGGGTAGACATTATTGTTGTCGACGCACCGAATGAACCTGCTGGGATCGTCCTTAAACGTTCCGAGACCGATCTTGGATTGTCCCTGGAGCAAGCAGCCATAAAGGTCGGCCATGCCTTCGTTAGCGGAAAAGTTAATCATGCCGTCCTGCTCGCCGAGCGATTCGTAAAGCATCCCGTTAAGCGAATGAGTATACTCATGGTAGAGTATCGAAGGAGATTCGGGCATATTAGCCTGCGCGTTCTCCGCGGCGAGGAAAACGATAGTATCCCTTCCGTTGGAATACGCGTTGGCGGATTGACCTGAGAAGTCTAGTACGACGGACATAGGCACGTCCATGACCGTGAGGTTTGGATCGATGCTTTTCAAGTCGTCATGGATCAAATTTGCGTGGTAAAAAGTCGAGCGCTCGAAAGCATGGGAATTATTGTCGTTCCAGTCCAAATTGAGCTGCGCGCCGGGCCGAAGCGTATCGGTTATTTGCGACGACAGGCCGCCCCCGTTCTTTTTAGAGACCCTGGCGTATTTTCCAGCGAAGGACGCTACGACGGGCGCATTGGCGTCGTTCTCAAGGTTTATTTTCCCATCCCTATCCGTGAAATAATCCGTACCGCCGACGTTTACTTTCATATTTGCGAAGCGTAGCGTTTTCGGTTCGTCCGTAGCCATGTTTTCGCGCACCTGGCCGGAAACCTGTATCACGTTAGCTGCGGACTTTGTCTTTTCAAATCGCCAGAGAGTATTTCCTTCGTCGGCGTCGACGTAGTTAATAAAGCGTTTGCCGTCGTCGGAGAGCAGCTCGGCGCGCCAAACGAGCCTGCAGAATACGCCGCTGGCGTTCTTAATGGGTAGGATGTACGGCGTTTTGCTTGATTGCATAGCGTCGACGCGGGCTTTCCCTTCAACCTCCTTGTGGAGCTTATTGATCGCCGCTTCGTAGCTTAGCTTGGGCAGAACGTTTAATTGGATGCCTGGTACCACGTCGGCGCCGTAATGCGCCACGTTCCCGTTGTCGAAGATCCTGATTATTACTTCAGTAAGCAATACGTCCACGCCTTTGTAAACCTGGTTATAGGATACGTACCAGCGGCCGTTGACGTGCGTTTTACTTTTAAGCCGCAATTCAATTCCCTTTAAGTTCAGCTCTTTTTCCTTTGACTTTAAGAAAGCTGCGGCGGCCTCCTCTACGTTACTTTCATTTACCGTCGCATATCCCGGAATTTTTTCCGCGGCGCCGATTACTCTTCTTGCGCTGCCAGTCGAGGGATCGCGTAAAACTGTCTTTTCGCCGATCGAAAATGGATTCTGCGGCTTTATCGCGTTGTTCGCGTCAATTTTCGGAGCCTGTTCGATGCAATTTTCCCTTTCAACAGGAAGCTTTATTTCTTTTAAGTCGTCAATCGAGTAAGCCGCGTTAATTATTAATGCGAATGACACGCTTACTCTTAGTAATGTTCTAATGATTCTTTTCATTTTACCACCTTTGTTAAAATTTCCTTCACCTACTACTTAGTAAGAATCTCATCCCTCGACAAAAGTAACAACTCAACCCCAAAAAAGTTTCTGAAATTTTTAAAAAAGGCCGCAATCCTTGACGGACAACGGCCTTGAGTTCGGAAACAAGAACTATATTTTAATAAACTTAACGACTTCAGTCCCGGCGCCCGAGATCAACTTAATGAAATAAACGCCGCCCGGCAGATCCCATACGCGTATCGGCGCAATGCTTCCCCCGTTAACTTCCAACCGGTTTATGATATTCCCCAGCGCGTCGGTGATAATAACGCAACCCGATACGTTTGAAGGCAAATAAATTACGTCCACGGCGGGATTAGGATAAACTGTCAGGTTTTCGTTTTTACTTGTTTCGCATACGGCCAGCGCGGAGCTAAGGTCAAGGAACTCTATGTCGTCGATCAGGGCCTCGCAGTGATTGAATTTCGAGTTCTTTAGGTCCATATCGTTTTGCGCTACGAACTTAAACGAAACGGATTCTGCTCCTGGCAGAAGCGCAGGCAAGTTTATCAGCTCGGGCTTCCAATCCTGCGTCGAATTCGTATAAGCAGCCGCCAACGCCCAGCTTGCGCCCTCGTCGCCGCTCACGTAAACGCTAAACGTAGGCTGCGCCTCCGGGTATGATAATTTACTCAGCGTATTGAATCGCCAGAATTTAATTAAAGGCTTCTTAAAGTCTTTAAGCGAAAAAGCGGGGGAGTAGAGCGTTCTTTTACCCTGCGCCATATGAATTATGTATTTGAGCGGGGCGGAGAAATCTGTTCCTGCCGCGTCCGTTACGAAGCACTTTTCGCCGTTCGGGCTGTGATCCCGGCCTATTTGCATAAATCCATAGGTTCCGCCGCTTAACTCCGTTAAATCGACCTGCCTGGGAACGTCGCATTCCCAGTACCCAAAGTTTTCATAATCGGACGAATCGCCGAACTTCCAACCGTCCTCTTTTTCGCACTCGTTAACGTAAAAGGTTTTATAGCCTACTGCGAAGGAGAGATAATTTTCCATATATCTTGATTTAATAAGATTTATCTCCCGCCCTGCGGACGTTTCCTCCGCAAGAATATAGTAGCAGACGAAGGAGCCTGCCGGCTGGCTGGGTATTTGCGCTTCGTAGTTGTCCTCGCTTGTCGGATGGGCTTCCAGTTCGTTCGAGGTAACCCAGTTGTCTACCGAATAAATGACTTTTACTTTTTCAATACCCCCTCCCGCGACGCTCGGAGCTTTTAGCTTAAATAATACCGGTAAAGCGTGAAGCGTATCCTGGGTATCCGCCAGCGGAACGAAATCGAATGAATTTAGCGTGAGCAGGTCAGTTCCGATGTGATGCTTATTGAAGGCATCTCTAATTTCCTTTGAATGCGGCGTCTCATTAGCGAGATTGCCGTCGTCGTCGTCCGCGATTAAAGTTTCAATAAACCACTCCGAGAATGCGACGCCAATATCCGGATCGTCGGGCAAGCCGTATTTAGTGAAGTGCGACAATTTCTTGACGTATTCGTACGAAGTTGTTTTTGCCAGGTCCCAGAAGGCCCCGGCCAGTATCTGGCCGTTATGGTGCGAGTCCGTCGATAGGTCCTCGGGGTAAGTATAATCGTTATCGATGCAGCGGATGTATTTATTGGAATCCGCCTTGAACGTCCCGAGCCCAATTCTAGGCTCGCGCTGCAGCAAGCAGGAATAAAGATCGGCTAAGGCCTCGTTTGCGGAATAATTAGTCATGCCGTCCAGGGATCCCAAATTGCCATATATTTGGTCGTTGGCGGCATGCGTATATTCGTGGTAAAGTATCGAGGGAGATTCCGGCATATTCATCTTCGTGCTCGAGGCGCAAACGAAGGTTATGCTGTCCGCGCCGTTAGAGTAGGCGTTTGGGGATTCTCCGGCGAAGTTAACGACTATGTTCATCTGGTAGTCCATGTAATCCATTTTTGGATCGATGCTTTTAAGGTCGGCGTGAATTAAGTTCGTATGGAAGAAGACTGCTCGCTCGAAGGCGTGCGAGTTCTTGTCGTTCCACTCAATATCGAATATTTCCGATGGACTGAGCGTGTCCGTTAAAAGCGCGGATTTCCCCATGCTTTTTTTGCTGACTTTGGCGTAAGGTCCTGCCAGGGTAGCCGTAATTGGCGCATCCGCGGGGATGTCGATTTTGATTTTACCGTCGCCGTCAGTTAAATATTGCTTATCCCCGACTTTAACGTACATATTATTAAACTTAACGTACTTAGGCTGATCTGTGGCCTTATTCTCTTTCACCAACCCGCTTACTTCTATCTCGCTAAGCGCCGACCTGGTCTTTGCAAAGCGCCACACCGATTCGCCGTCGTTCGCATCTGTATAATTCACGTACCGGCGCCCTTCGCGGGAAACCAACTCCGAGCGCCAAACGAGCCTGCAGCCGACGCCATTACTGTTCTTAATCGGGAGGATGCAGGGGCGTTTCGCAGCCAGTGAACGGTCTACGCTAGCTTTCCCTTCGATTTCCTTGCTTAGTTTGTTGATCGCCGCTTCGTAGCCGAGCTTTGGAATAACGGCCATCTCGATATTGGGGATTATGTCCGCGCCGTATAGGGCGACGTTGCCGTTTTCGAAAATTCTTAGTTCGACTTCCGTGAGCATTACTTCCAGGCCCTGGTACGTTTGGCGGAATGTCACGTACCAGCGGCCGTTCACGTTGGTAGCTCTTTGGAGCTTAAGCCCGATCCCGCGTAAGCCAAGCTCGCTTTCCTTTGATTTTAGAAATGCGCGCGAGGCTTCCTCGATGTTGCTTTCGGTTAGTTGCGCGTAGCCCTGGATTTTCTCCGGCGCGCCTATTACTCTTCGCGGGCAGCCCGTTGAATTGTCTCGCAGGACCATCCCGCCGGAATTTATTTGTTTTTGCTTCTCGCCTAAGCCGTTTTCCGTATTGTATCGACTTATCGGGGCGCAGCGTAGATTTATTTCCGCCGGCAGTTTTATTTCCCGTAAGGATTCGCCCGGAAAAGCCTCGCTATTTATCAGGCCCAGAAAGAAGCCTACCATTAGCAGAGTTCTTATTGGTTTATTCATTTATTCGCCTCATGAAATCTAAAAGTGAAATAATCATAAAGTCGAAATGCATTTCTCAATAAGAAAACACCGCAATTTCAAAAAAAGTTAAAGGAAATATTTAAAAATTGCTTTATGCTAAAGTAAAATTCATATTTGTCGCTTGATTCGCGATTAATTTACCGTAATAATACTTAGCGAAAGATTTTGCCGCAGGCCAATCATATAATTCAGCAATGATTAATAAAAAATAATTCGTCCTGTGGGGAAAAAATTCTGCGAGAGCGCGAATATTTTGCGTGATCGATTGAATTAGTCGATTATCTTGACTTAACGCTGTCAATAATTGGCATGATTTGATTATATTTGCGCTTTACCGAAAGCAAGCTAAAGCTGAAGAAAGAGACGCGAGATTTATGAATAAACCGAAGATTAAAATATTCTTTACCGATTTCTGGCCAAAGTTCAAATTAGAGGACAACTGGCTCCTTGATTGGCTTAAGCCAAGGTACGACGTTGAAATAACGGATAAGCCGGACTTTCTTTTTTATTCCGTTTTTGGTAATAACTTCAGGCGTTTTGATTGTACGAGAATAATATACATAGGCGAAAACATCCGCCCGAACTTTAAGGAATGCGATTGGTCGTTCTCGTTCGACTACGACGCCTACGGCGGCAGGAACTTTAGGCTTCCGCATTATGCGCTGTACTTCGAACCGGAGAGATTGATTAAATCGGCGGGGTATGCCGAGGCGAACTTAGAAAAGAAAAAATTCTGCAATTTCGTATATTCCAATCCCGGTTGCAGGGCGAGGAATAAATTTTTCAAAGAGCTATCGAAGTACAAAAAAGTAGACTCCGGCGGCAAGCTGTATAATAATATCGGGGGCAGGGTAGGGGATAAAACCGCTTTCCTCAACGAGTATAAATTCACTATAGCGTTCGAGAACTTTTCAGCAAAAGGCTATACGACCGAAAAAATTTGCGAGCCGATGCTGGTAGGATCAATCCCGATATATTGGGGAAATCCATTGATAGGCGAGGAATTTAACGTTAATAGCTTCGTTAACAGCCACGACTTCGAATCCATGGAAGCCGTGATAGAACGGGTTATCGAGCTGGATCGCGACGAGGGCAAACGCGGCGCTATGCTTTCCGAGCCCTGGTTCGTAGGTAATCGCCCTAATCAATTCGTTGATCGGGATAGGCTGTACGATCAATTCGACAGGATCTTCGCCGACGAGCGCGAACCCGTCGCAAGGCGATCCTTCGCAGCCCGGGGATCGGCCCTCCGACCTCTATCGCTCGCGGTGTCCGACGCGACTTTCGAGGCCCGACGCTTCGGGAAGAAAATAATTAACTTTAAGCCTTACAAGCTGAAGATAAAGTACGACTCGTGGAAACGCAAAATCTGATTAATTTCGATAAATCACAAAAATCAAATATAGAATAATTATGAAAAAGTATATCATACTCATTTTGTCGTTAATATTCGCGTATAGCGGCGCTATAGCGAGCGGGAAACCCTGGACGTTTCTCTCAATCACTCCCGCACCGGTCACCGCTTTGGAAAAGTACAATCACTTGTTTATGATTGGCGCCTCCAACGCCGGTTGCTACTATTCGGACGATTACGGGATTTATTGGAAGACCCGCTCGCCGAATCCGAACGTTGGAAACGTCGTCGGTAGCGTCCATTTTAACAGCAAAATAATCTTCCTTGGGACAAGCAAAGCTTCGTACAGCTATACCCTTGACCAATGGATCGGTATCCCTACGCTAAACGGATCCAATTGGAACAGGATAAAAGTCTCCGGCGACCGCGTTTACGTAGCGGGCGGCTACCAGTACTTCATGTACAGCGCCGACGGCGCAAAGTTCACGAGGCTGAATCTGAATACCGGCGGAGCCTTTACCCGCGATATTGAGGATTTCGGATCGCTCCTGATAGCTACCTTGGGGGACAATTTTCTCTATCGCTCGACCGACGCGGGCGCTACCTGGAATAAGTTTGGCGATACTATACCCGGCAAAAAGAACAGGCTTTACAAATTCTACAATAGATTGATGCTTACTCTTTCCCCGACCGGCGTTTATGAGAGCCTGGATTCGGGCGCCACCTGGCGTAAAGTTAGTTATTTCGACGGCGAAGCGATCGCTTCGGCGGAATTCGACGACGACATAATTTACTTTGCAGGGGCGAACCGGGGCGTGCATATCAGCGCCGATAGCGGCTACAACTGGATGCAGTGGAACGAAGGGTTGTACAACGCAAACACTAATTTCGTACGAAAGCTGGGGAATACTCTCTATGCTGGCCTTTCTATGGTAAACACTCACGGCGTCGTCGACAGGTACTTTTATTCGACGGTGGTAGATTTCGATACTCCGCTCGATATTGGTATTGAATCGGTCGGTAAGACGAGACTTTGCCAGGGCGACACCATGTCGGTATTCTTCAAGATATTATCCTGGGACAGGGATTCATCGGACATAATAACGCTCGTTCTTTCGGACTCCTCGGGCGACCTGTCTCGCCCCATTTATATAGATTCGCTCGTCCACAGCGGCCTTCTGAACTTTAAATTTACGGCGTCCCGCGATTTTCCGCCGTCGGAAAAATACTATTTGATGGTGAAGTCATACTCGCCGCATCGCAAGCCGCAAATGAATCCCGACACGATAAAGATCTCGATTTTTGCCAATCCGAAAGCTTCGATGCCGGAGCTCCCCTCGATCTGCAACTTCGACGAGCGGGCCCTCCTGACCGCGGGGCAGCCCGCAGGCGGATACTACAAAGGTAAAGGAGTAGAGGACTCGGTCTATTTTAACCCGAGAAACGTAATACCTGGCGAGCACAAGATTACATATTACACGGTCAACGCCGAAGGTTGCCAGGACAGCGCAACAAATATCATTAAGGTGTTTTACGCGCCGCCTAAGCCTAAGATTGCCGTTAGCGGCGATTCTTTAATATCGAATATGGACTACGGGAATCAATGGTATCGCGACAGCGTTATGATAGAGGGAGAAACCGGGAAGATACTCGACACCAAAAATATAGAAGGATACTATAACGTTCGCGTCAGCGACGAGAAATGCAGGTCTCTTATGTCCGACCCGGTATTCGTTAAGGATAAGGCATTAGCCGACGGGCCGAACGCAGGCTTTAAAATATACCCCAATCCCGCTTCGGAGAAGGCCAAAATTTACTTCGAGTCGGATGGCGCCGCGGGCGCGACGATCCGGGTCTTTAACTCCATGGGAGAGGAACTCATAAGGCTGCATACACAACCGGGGGACCCCGGCAACGAAGCTGAAATTGACCTCGGGAGCCTGCCGGAGGGAATTTACCTTGTAAATATCGTATCCGGCTCGATGGCAAAAACGTTGAAGTTAAGCGTTACCCGGTAGGAATATCTCCGAATTGGTTTTATATATTAAAAAAAAAATGGCAAATTTGCTTAATACAAAATGCCAAAAAATAAAACGGAGATTCATTTGAAGACAGCTTTGGTGTGCGGCGCCGGCGGTTTCATCGGCAGCCATTTAGTTAATAGATTGAAAAGCGAAGGCTATTGGGTGCGCGGAGTCGATTTAAAGTATCCTGAATTCAACGAAACGGGCGCGGACGATTTTATGCAGGGCGACCTGCGCGATCCATATACAACCAGGCAAGCGATCGATAGGAAATTCGACGAAATATATCAATTGGCCGCGGACATGGGCGGCGCCGGATTTGTTTTTACCGGCGAGAACGACGCGGACATAATGCATAACTCCGGGCTGATAAACCTCAATGTGCTTGACGCTTGCATAAAGCGCAATTGCAAGCGCGTATTTTATTCTTCGTCGGCGTGCGTATACCCCGAATACAACCAGCTCGATCCCGACAATCCGAAATGCTCGGAGGACAGCGCCTACCCGGCCGCTCCCGACAGCGATTACGGCTGGGAAAAGCTCTTCAGCGAGCGGCTCTATCTTGCGTTTGGTAGAAATTACGGTATGGAAGTCCGCATCGCCCGGTATCATAACATATTCGGTCCCGAGGGAACCTGGGAAGGCGGCAGGGAGAAGGCTCCCGCGGCGCTTTCGCGCAAGGTGGCGATGGCCCCGGACGGCGGCGAGATAGAGATTTGGGGCGACGGGAAGCAAACCCGTTCGTTCCTGTACATCGACGAATGCCTCGAGGGCACGCTTCGGCTTGCGCGTTCGGAAAAGACCGGTCCGTTCAATATTGGTTCGGAGGAGATGGTTACGATCAATCAGCTCGCTGAATTGGCAATGGATATCGCGGGAAAGAAGCTGACGATAAAGCATATCCCCGGACCGCTTGGCGTACGCGGCAGGAACTCGGACAATAAACTTATAGAGCAGGAATTGAATTGGAAACCCTCGCGTAAGCTTCGCGACGGGCTCGAGGCTACGTATCGCTGGATAGAAAGCCAGGCACGCGCTAAATACGGCGATCTCGCCCGCTAAGGATGCTTTTTTAGCCGGCGTATAAACATTTGAATCGACAGCCAATGCTTTAGCGTCGTGAGGATCTTATGCGCCGGCGATACCCTTATCTTCTTTTCAAAGACGTTAAAGTCGTTCAGCTCTATCTTTTCCAACAGGCGGTAGTAAATAGCGTCCATTATCTCGGCGGCTATAATTGACGGCTTTTCGTCGGGGCGCAGGAACGTCCTCGCTTTGTGGTAGTATTCGCGTACGCGCTCCGCTTCGAAGCGCATTAATTCAACGAAGTTATCGTTGTATACTTCGTTTTTTAGATCCTCTTCCGTATAGCCGAACCTATCCATGTCCTCTTTAGGCAAATAAATATATCCGCGATCCTTGTCGAACTTAATATCCCTAAGGATATTGGTCAGCTGGAGCGCGTAACCAAGATATATTGCATATTTTTTGGTGGATTCGTATTTATAGCCGAATATCTCGATGCTGATCAATCCTACGACGCTGGCCACCGAATAAGCGTATTTCTTTAGTTCCTCGAAAGTCGCGTAACGGTCCTTAATGAGGTCCTGGCGGCACCCGTCGATCAAAGCGAAGAAGTACTGCTTAGGGATATTAAACCGGTTTATTACGGCTACAAACGGCTTAATAAGCGGATTAGATATTTCGTTGGCGTAAATCTTCTCGATCTCGTTGTCCCACCAGGCCAGCCGTTCGAATTTTATCGCTTTCTTCAGCTCGTCCTCGTTAGGAGTGCCGTCGACGATATAGTCGATATAGCTGCAAAACGCATAGACGGAATTTATCGCTATTCGCTCCTCTCTCGGCAGTAGCTTAAACGAGTATCGGAAATTGGATTTTTCAACCAACTTCGGCGGAGGGGCTTTTTCGTAATTTGCCAGCTCAGTTTGTGTAATAGCTTCCATCCTTTGCGACATTGTTTTGTGTTGAATTAATAGAAAAAGATTGAGCGAATAATTAGTTTAAATAAATCTCTTTTAGATAAAGTTGGCCGCGTCGCAAGAACTCTATAGTCAAGTTCTTGTACTTTATCGAGGATCGCGCGTCCGCCGGCGAGCGTGGCCGCAATCTCCAGGCGCAACCTGAACGGCTTCAGCGCCTTCGTTAGCGGGGCGCCCCTTTCGAACAGTTCATATGTAATTGAAAGCGCTTCTTTGAGACTTTCGCTAAAATTACTGAAATATTTTAAATCATACAAATCTGAATTTGATAAATTATTTTTTTTGAGAGTTATTTCAGGCAAATATACCCTCGGTTGCGGCAGGTAAAGATCAACCGAGAAATCCTGCCAGAAATTTGCAAGTTGCAGCCCCGTGCAAATAGCGTCCGAAAGCGGGGCGGTCCGGCCGTTATACAGTCCGAAAGTTCGTAAAATTAATTCTCCGACAGGGTTAGCGGAGTTCTCGCAGTAAGCGAATACGTCGCTCCACTCGCGGGGTTGGCGGAAATCTGCGTCGGACTTGAACGCCGCCAGCAATTTAAGAAACGGCTCGTCGGGCAGGGAGAGCTCTTTGCGGGTATGCGCGAGAGCTTTGAATATAGGATTGCTAAGAGAATCAAAATTTCTACAGGAAATTAAAGCGCTTTCCAGCTGGCTCAGCGCGTCGAGCTTTTGCGGCGTCGTAAGCTCGCCCGTATCCGCTATATCGTCTGCAAGCCGCGCAAACGCGTAAATTGCGAAGACGTAATTGCGTTTTGCCGCAGGCAATAACGCGCTCCCGACAGGAAAGTTCTCGTAATGACCAAGCGCGGCCCGTCGACAATAAAAATAGGCGGCTTCAAGGGTTGTTACCCCTTGAGAGCCGCCGTCAGTCTTGCAAAGTTCGAGCGCGAGTTCTTTGCTATGCATTAAAACTCTTTAAAGAATTTGCTTCTGTAGTCCTGGATATCCGCCGTTTGACGAACTTCCTGGAACCATTCCATAAACGCTTGCTGATCCGATTGCGATTTTAATTGCGCGGCGTATTCTTTCGATTTAGCCTTAACGGTTGCGTCGTCGGGAACCTGGCGATTGTTTACGATCATAATATAATAACCGTTTTCGCCGCGTACCGGGGCCGACATAGAGCCGACGGGAACTTTGAACGCCGTTTGAGTGAATACGGCGTCGCGCCCGACGCCGGGTACCATACCGTTATTCGTTATCGTTGCGTGGAACGTCTTCAAGGATGTGTCGATAGACATTGCCGCGGAGAGCCCGGTATTCTTTATTTGATTGTATACCGATTCCGCTTTGTTCTTAAGCATATCGAGTTGCTTTATTCTTTTCAGCTTAGCCGTTATCTCGGGACGCACTTCGTCGACTGGGGAGAAGCCTTCGCTGCGTTTTCCGGCGACTTGCGCTACGATGATGCCGAAGCGACGGATATCTATCGGTTGGATAACGAAATTCTGCTCGTTTTCAAAAGCCTGGTTAGTCAGGGAGAAAGAACCGAAGATCGGGCGGGTTCTGTCGAAGTAAGGAGTTTCGCCTGCCTGGAGCTTGAGCTTCTTAGCGAGAGACTCAAAGCTTTCGCCCTCTTCAACTTGCTTTGCGAAAGCGTAAGCGTCGCGGTAGTTTTTATTCTTCGTCGAAGGAGAAATTTCGATCGGGATACGAATTTCGCTGTATTTGATTTCGTCGCTCTGCTTGCCGGTTACTTTTATAATATGATAACCGTACTGAGTTTCGACCGGTTCGGTAACTGAACCGACTGCGGTAGCGAAAGCTGCGTCCTCGAACGGCTTAACCATTTTGCCTTTAGTAAAGTATCCGACGTCGCCGCCTTGTTGCGCGGAGCCTTTATCTGCGGAGTATTGAGCGGCGAGAGCGGCGAAGTCTTCGCCCTTATCGATGCGGGCCTTAATGCTCTTCGCTAATGCAAGCGCGCTGTCCTTGGGCATTTCCTGCGTTGAAATAAGTATATGGCTGGCCTTTACCGATTCGTTTACGCCAGTCCGGCGGTCGTCGACCTTAAAGAAGTAAGCTGCGTCCGCCATGTAGATCGGACCCGCTACGTCGCCCTTATCGAGAAGGGCCATATAGCCATACTTCATCTTGTCCATATTCTCCGTCAGCGTATAGTCGTACGTCTGACCGCCATATTCGCTTACTTTGACGTCGAAGATGCTGTCTTTTTGCTCGGGCGTCTGGGCGGATTGAATGTCCGCTAAAATAGTTTGAACGCGTTTGTAAGCGCGGAGCGTGTCGTCCTTGGCTGGAGCGGCGGGGAATACGACGTAGCGAAGCTTGGCCGTTTCCTTTTGTTTATATTTTTCTTTATGTTTCTCGTAGTAAGCGCGAATTTCGTCGTCGGAAACTTTAATGGCGGTCGCGTCGATCAGGTTCATTCCAACGCTTACAAAGCTGACGTCGGCGGAGGAGTTCTCGCCTAAGTAGCGATTTCTAACGTAAGTAGGGGACATGATATTGGACGAAGCCGTAACGACTGCGGCAAGATGCTCAGTAAGCATTTGACGGCGAACCATCTTTTGGATTTCAATAAGCTGATTGCGGAAATCCTGGATGTGCTTATCTTTTTCTTCCTGCGGGATTTGGTTCGGGTTAGCGCCGAGGTAATTTACGATATTCTCAGGGTGAGAAATAAGGTCGAGGTAAGCTTGGCGGCGGAACCCGGTCGAATCGGTGAAGGAACGACGAAGGTATTCCGGGGGATTTTCAACGAGTTGATCGACGATTTGCTCGTCGGAAATAATAATGCCGGCGTTTTTAGCTTGTTGCTCGAGCAGAATTTCTTCGATCATTTGCTCCCAGATTTGCTGGCGAATCTGCGTATCGTCGAAGTCTTCATTATTGGGCTGTTGCGCTCTCTGCTGCTCAACGGCTTGCCGAACGCGCTCTTCGTATTCTTTATAGAGGATCTTGTCGCCGTTAATATCGGCAATTACGGCCGTCGACGGGTCTTGACCGCGGCGCATGAGCGTGCTGATGTCCGCGTCGCTGGCGACCATAAAACCTATAAATAAGAGGGCGAAGAGCCCAAGTAAATAGGGTGAAGTTTTCCTGATTTTCTCAAATGTTCCCATTAAGTGAGTAACTCCCGAGTTAAGTAAGTATAATAATTTGTAATTTGCTTTATTGATATATACGAAACTGCAAATTTAGCGATAGATAGCTTCTTTTCCAATATAAAATTGCCATGCTATTAATAAATTTGCATTTCTCGCTCTAAACGGCGCCATGATATAGAAAATAATCAAAAATACGCAAAAAAGCCGCAGGCTTCATTTTCGGAAGCCGCGGCTTTCTTTCAATATAAATCAACTCATGCGGGAGTTAACATTCAGCGATTTCGCCGCCGTTAATTTCGATAATCTGTCCCGTGATATAGGAAGCTTCCGGTGAAGCAAGGAATACGAACGCCGGAGCGACTTCGCTCGGGTGGCCGGCGCGCCCCATCGGGGTGTCCTTTCCGAATTCCTTCAGGTTTTTATCGGATTGCAGTATGGCGTGCGTCCAGATAGGACCCGTCGAAACGCCGTTAACCCTGATCCCGCGTTTAGCGAGGCTGTAGCCAAGCGATTTTGTAAACGAAGCGACCGCGCCGCGGATAGCCGAGAAATCGACCATATTGCTGTTGCGCAGGAAGTTCGCCATTGAAACCATATTAATAATGGAATCGCCCCTCTTCATGTATTTCAACACTTCTTTTGTAAGGTTGAACGACGTCAAAAGGTGCGAATGCAGATTTTTCTCGAAGTTCGAAACGTCGAAATCCGTTATATCGTCCATTATTGTAAGTTCGGCGTTGTTATTTATAAGTATATTTATCTCGCCGAATTTTTCAATCGCTCTTTCAACAACTTTTTTAGCGATGCTTCTAACTCTGATGTCGCCGGAGATGAGCAAGCATGCGCGACCTTCTTTTTCAACTAGCTTGCGAGTGACCTTTGCGTCGGTGTCGTCTTTATAGTATATAATGGCGACGTCGGCTCCTTCGCGTGCATAATGTACCGCGACTGAGCGCCCGATGCCGGTGTCCCCCCCGATGAGCAGAGCGACCCTTCCTTCTAATCGACCGGACCCTTGATACGAGGATTTTATCACTTCGGGCTCGGCCTTTATCTCATCCTCTAAAGCCAATATTTCCGTCAAGTCGTCGACGGTGTCCCATCCGCCCTTTCTCATTGAGTCTTCCTTCTGATTTTTTGTCATATCATTCTTTAGAATTAATTTTCTTTAATGTTAATATTAATAACGTGTATCAATTTGTAATATTTTATATTATTGTAAATTCATTTTTGTAATTAGCGAAATATGTATTATTTTGATTTTAATTAAAAACAACAATCCGGAATAATAAATGCGTAAAATTGTCGTTCTCGGCGCTACTTCCCGTATTGCACAGGAAACGGTGAAGGAATTCGCTAAAGATAAATCTGAACTCTTCCTCGCTGATATTTCATTAGATAAATTGCGCGAAGTCGCCGCCGACCTTAAAGCTCGCTTTGGCGTTAATCCTCATCTGGTCGAATTCGACGCTATGAACTTTAAGTCCCACGCCGAAATTTTTAATCAGAGCGTTACCGCTTTAGGCGACATCGACGCAGTCCTGGTCGCATACGGAACGCTCCCGACGCAGGCCGAGGTGGAGCAGGAAGCCGATAAGGCAGTCTTTCATTTTAATCTAAACGCCACCTCCGTGATCTCTCTGCTCACTTATTATGCGAACTATTTCGAAAAGCGCCGCGCGGGTACGATCGCCGTTATTTCCTCAGTCGCGGGGGACCGCGGCAGGCAGAGCAATTATCTCTACGGAGCGGCTAAAGGAGCCCTGACGCGTTTCCTGCAGGGACTTCGCAATAGATTGACAAAGAACGGCGTTAACGTTTTAACCATCAAGCCCGGCATGGTCGACACCCCTATGACCGCGCATATGAAGAAGGGTCCGCTCTTCGCTAAGCCAGAAACGATCGGCAGAGGAATTCATCGCGCGATGGTCTCGGGGAAATACCAGGTATACTTGCCCGGCTACTGGCGTTTAGTCATGTTTATCGTACGGCATATACCTGAACCTATCTTCAGGAAGCTCAGTTTATAGCTTTAGATGAACTTTCGCATTTGCAAAAAACGCCCGTTTTCATGAATGCGTTTATCGGCTAACCTTTTTCGAATTCGGCTATCCACTTCTTCCATTCGTCGGGTTGATAGCCGATCTCTGATTTTTGACCGTATCGCGTAACGGGAGTTTTAAGGAGCAATGGGCTTTCCAGAAGCTTTTCGGTTATGTCGTGTATTATATAAGCTAAATTCAATCTTTTGTATTCTTTCCCTTCCGTATCGATGAGCTCTTCCGGCGTTCGGCCGCGCAACACGCTTTCGAGCTCGCCCCGGCTCATGCCCTTTTCGGCCAAATTTACAAATTGCGTCTTAACGCCGCGCTCCTTAAAGAAGCGTACCGCTTTCTGAGTTTCCCGGCATTTAACAGTACCGAAGATTTGAATAACGCTTGCCATATTGCCGTCCTCCGAATTATCAGTTATCAGTTAGCAATTATCAAATCCACAGCCGAACCGCGCTGCGTCGATTCGCCGGCTGCTGGGTATTGGTCTATTACTGTGTCTGGTAAGAACGTATCGCTTTTCTTGTAGTTGACCGTACCGAGAACTAATCCTAACTGCGTAAGCTGATTCTTTGCCGCTTCGAGCGACATGCCGATTAGCTGCGGCGTAATCAGGATGGTTTCCGAGCCCTGGCTTAAAGTAATATCGATCTTATCGCCATAGGCGGCGGTTTGACCGTTCTGTATGCTTTGAGCCATAATCGTATTCCTAGGGAAGACTTCGCTATAGCCATAGAAGACTTCGCCTAAATCCAAACCGCGCCGCATAAGCTCCACCTGGGCGTTACGCATTTCCTTGCCCAGCAGGTAGGGGACCGTCACGGTTTGCTTGCCTTTGCTGACTATAAGCAATACCGGGCGTCCGACCTTAACGACGCTGTATGCGGAGGGAACCTGACGGATGATCCGATTTGCCCGCACGCCTTCGCTGTACTGAAATCCCGCGATATGGTACACAAGATCCGCCTGGCCTAATTCGTATTTCGCCTGGTCCAGCGACTTGCCGGTTATGTTCGGAACCTTGACAGTGTCGCGATCGTGAACCATCCATGGGATTAAAATATTGTCAAAGAGCAGGAAAAGTATAAATATTCCAACTAAAAACAAGGCCGTCATCAATATATAACCGGCGCTACCCTTATACCTTTCGCTAAGTTCACTCATAAAAGACTATCTTCATCATTTATCAACTTACAAAATTATTAAAATTTCAGCAAATAACTACAGTATCGCTAAAAAAATATTACGTTTCGCCATTTCGTCTATGATTTTTTTTAGCTTACTAATTGGAATTATCTTGGACGACAAACTGCAGAACGCTTTTGAGCGCGCTCGTGAACTATTTGACAAATCGCAATATATAATCATTACAACCCACGTGAATCCCGACGGGGACGCAATCGGCTCCGCGCTCGCTATGCACGAATACTGCCTGGCGAAGGGGAAAAAATCTCATATTATTATTGATTCGAAAGTTCCGTATAATTTAAATTTTCTTCATGGCTCAAATTTAATCGAGGAATTCAACCCGACTTCAAGTTACGAAAAATTCCTGTCGGCCGATTTAATAATTATTCTAGACCTGAACGATCCCGCCAGGACCCGCTCGATGTCGGAATACTTAATGAACAGCCGCGCTTCGAAAATTTTGATCGATCACCACGTAAAGCCGAAGAAATTCGCCGACGCGATGATTACCGATACTGAGGCGGCGGCGACCGGCGAGCTCGTCGCTCAATTTATATCGATGGATCCCGCTTATAAAATGACCAAGGAAGTCGCTGAAGACCTCTACGTGGCTATAATGACCGACACAGGCAGCTTCCGGTTTCCCAAGACGACCAGCTCTTTGCACCGTTTAATTGCGGACCTGATCGACAGCGGCGCCTCGCCCCACTATCTCTACGAAATGGTGTACAATCGAGTTACGGAGGGAACCCTTCGCGTGCTCGGAGAGGCCTATAAGAACCTCGAGCTTTACCATAACGGGCAGGTTTGCGCGATGATAGTTACAGCGAAGATGTTCGAACGCACGGGCACCGGCGAGGAGCATCTTGAGGGGTTCGTCGAGCGCACTCTTGCTATCGAGGGGGTAAAGGTCGGCGTGTTATTTAAAGAACTCTCTACTCGCGGCGAAGTGGCTGTCTCATTTCGTTCGAAGGACGACTACGACGTTCGCTCGGTCGCCCAGAAATTGGGCGGAGGCGGCCATACGAACGCCGCCGGGGCGAGGGTTGGCAATAGGCCCCTTAGCGAGGTCAAAAGCATGATAGTCGGCGAACTGGGGAACATTCTTTAATAGATCACTCGCAATGGTCGCACGCGCAAAGCTCCTCCGGCTTCCGCGCCTTTTCGAAGCACTCCCGGCCTTCCTTGAAGGAAAACCATACTAAGGCTGCCGCGCCGATAGAATCTATATACTGAATATGGAAGAGTTCATAAGCTAACGACGACGCCAGTACGGCGAAGGACATATACATGCAAACCTTCGTGCAATTGGCGTCCGCGATAATCGGGGCCGAGTTTAAGCGTTTCCCGACTTTGACCTTGGCCCTGATCAGGGCGTACATCGTTCCAATGGAGATCAGCGAGACTACTACTCCCCAGAAGGCGCTTTCGGGGTTGCGATTCTCTATAATATTAATTACCGCGCCGATAGCCAATCCCGCAGCCAGCGCGTAGAAGCAGAATCCCGTTATACGTAGCGCAACGCTTTCGAATCCGCTCCTCTTCGACTCGTCGTTCCTGCGAATGCGATATATCATTGAAAGTATGCCGAGCCCCGATATAGTCTCGATAAAGCTGTCGACGCCGAAACCGAAGAGCGCCAGCGTCTCGTCGGAGTAACCCAAAGCGATAGAGACTATTCCCTCGATCAGGTTATAGAATATTGTTATAAAGGCGAGCCATACCGCCCAATTCCAGTATTTATTCTCTTCTACGCTGATATTTATAGCGGTGGTCATAAAATTTCCTTTTAAAAAGATAATATAACGAATTTACTTCAATTCGGCAAGTTAGGAGAGACCATAAATAGGCTTTGCCTTTTACTCGAAAGTAGGATACGGCTGTCGCATTTCTTGTCCAACGCCTACGGCGTAGTGTTTTCGGGGCAACGCATCTGTTACAGATGTCCAACGCCTATGGCGTAACTATCAGAGTATTAATCATTAGTTTTTCGACGCAATAAACTTATAAAGATCGAAAATCTTACGAACCGCGTAGCGGTTTTACATCTGTAATCAACGCCGCTCACCCCCGCATACCTTTCCGCGGCTCCGCCGCTGCAGGGAGGTTTGTCGGGGGATAGTCGCTTCGCGTTACAAAGCTGTAACCCCGCCTGGGGTTAAGAAACGCTTTTCACGCCATTTATCCTATAAATATTAACTAAGAATATTTACTAAATATTGGAAAGGCCATGCATATATCTTTTATGCGCTTTCGCATTATTTAACTGAAAATATTCATGATTAGCATCTGGAAAGGATATGCCTATGACGTTCTCCCGAACTGCTTATCCAACTCCGGTATAGTAAATTCAAGAATTACCGGCCGCCCGTGCGGGCAGACGTAGGGAGTTTCGCACTTCATTAAATCCTCCACGAGCCGCGCCATCTCGAGCTGCGAAAGCTGCTGCCCGGTCTTGATGGCGGATTTGCACGCGTAGGTGGCGGCAAGTCGCTCCGCTTTCGGCAGGGCGACAAGGGCGGAATTCTCCTCCCACGAGGCGAGAGCTTCCAGCAGCGCGCCCTGCGCCTTTTCGGGGTTGAAGTCCGTCGGGACTCCGTAGATATCCAAAGCTCCTTCGGCCGTCTCTTCAATTTTAAATCCGAGCTTTTCCACGTCTTCCTTTACTTCTCGATAAACGGCGATCTCGCTCGGGCTGAGCGGCAGGCGAGCGGGGAAGAGGACTTCCTGCGTCTCCCGAGCCGCGCTTCGAAGGCGTTTTATCGCGCGCTCGTAGATTACGCGTTCGTGCGCGTTGTGCTGGTCGACTATCAGCGCCCCGCGCTCCGTCTGCGTTATTATATATTTATTGTGGATCTGCAGGTAGTTTAGATTAGGCGGTTCCGCCGCGCGCTCTTCCGCGGGGAGCGGAGCCGCGCTTTCCAACGGCGCGCTTTCCTGCCCTTCGCGCTCCTCGCGCTTATTTGGACCAAATAAATGATCGAACGCGGATACGTCGAATTTCTTCTCCCGCTCCTGCTGGTAGATCCTCGGCGGGTAATAGGTTTGGCCGCCGCCGTAAGCGCCGCTCGGCGGCGCGGGGGCCACTATTTCGCCCGTTCTGCTATTGACCAGGAAATCCCTCTCGCCGGGAACGGATTCTATCGGGCTCTCCGCGGAGTTAATCGAGAACTCCGGCAGCAAGCTGTTTTCCGCGAGCGTCATCCTAACCGCTTTGCGCAATGTGTTATATATGTGCCTCTCTTCTTCGAACTTCACCTCGTGCTTTTGCGGGTGCACGTTTACGTCCACCTTCTCCGGGTCGATCTCGAGGTTGATTATAAAGAGCGGCTTTTGATTCTTTTCTAACAGGTGCTCGTAGGACGAATAAATCGCGTGCGCCAGGTTCCTGCTTTCTATCGAGCGTCGGTTCATAAAGAAGTACTGGTTCGAGCCGGTCTGCTTAGCCAGGTGCGGCTTCCCGAGGAATCCGGTCACCTTCACTATCTCGCCCGAATAGTTCACTTCCATTATCGCTTCGGCGGTTACCTTGCCCAAAACTGCCGAGACGCGTTCGCGCTGCGAGGAGGGCTTTACGTCGAAGATGAAATTATCCCCGTCGTAGAAGGCGAAACGTATTTCGGGCTCGGCGAGCGCGAATTTTACCATCGTATCGGATATATACCTAAACTCCGTAAGGTTCGACTTTAGGAACTTCCTGCGCGCGGGAACGTTGTAGAACAGATTCCGAACGAAAATCTGCGTTCCTATTTCCGTCGCCACGGGCTCGATAGCGGGTTCTTTATTCGGTTCAGAGAGCAGCCGCCAACCGTGCTCGTCGCTCTCGCGGCGGGTTCGGATCTCCACTACCGCCACGGAAGCTATCGAAGCGAGGGCCTCCCCGCGGAAGCCGAACGTACGTATGCGCTCGAGGTCTTCGGAGGTTTTTATCTTGCTCGTGGCGTGCCTCTTAAGCGCGAGCTCGAGATTTTCTCGGCTCATGCCCCGACCGTCGTCAATGATATGGATTAGGCTCTTGCCCGCGTCGCGAACGACCACTGCGACGGACTTCGCGCCCGCGTCGATGGAATTTTCGACCAATTCCTTCACGACCGATTCCGGCCTCTGGACTACTTCGCCGGCCGCGATCTGGTTCGCGATATAGTCCGGCAATATCTTTATTTCATCTTGCAAATTCATTTTCTGAAAGAAGGTATTTGGCGGTTTCTATTGCAAAGGGCGAAAAAAGTGTCTGAACCAGGATTAAGCTGATTTATATGATTAACAGGATTAGAATAATAGGGAGTAGCGCGCAAGCGCCTGTAAATACAATGGTCTGTCGCTCAGACGAGCGCAGCGAGGAAGAGTCCATGCATCCTTTGGACTCTTCGCGGGCGCTCTGAGTGACACGTCCTTCAGTTCACAGGCGCTTACGCGTAATTTTTGGTAATAAATAAGACGTGTCACTCAGAGATACCATAAAAGGCTTCGCCTTTTACTCAAAGGGCAGATGACCGGCAAAGCATTTCTTAACCCCGGAGGGGTTACTCATTGGTAGTAAATTGCGTTCCCGCTTCCCTCTCTCCCGCGGCTTCGCCGCGATGAAGGGTTGGGTTGGAACGCGTTTTCTAAAAATATTCGACCCCAAGGGGTCGTTAAAAGTGGTCGTTTTATAGACGTTTACGCGTTAAGTCTTGAGAAAGAAGAAATCTAGACGAATCCGCAGGATTCGCATGTTTATAGTAAAGTAC
>JBLNBN010000019.1:0-20507 GCA_050260015.1 Chloroflexota bacterium
GCCTACGGCGTAACTGTCAGCGTATTATTAAATAGATTCTCGACGCAATAAACTTATAAAGAGCGCGAATCTTACGAACCGCGCAGCGGTTCAACGTCAATAGCCAACGCCGTCCCACCCCCGGCCTCCCTCCGCGGCGCAGCCGCGGGAGAAAAGCGCGTGGGAAGCGGGCGCTACGCGTTACAAAACTGTAACCCCGCCGGGGTTAAGAAATGAGTATATTCGCTTGTAAATATGTTATTATCTTATTCAAAATCCTTTGGACTCTTCGCTGGCGCTCAGAGTGACAAACCCTTGGAATGACAAGCGCTTGCGCGATATTTTCCCTCCCCTCCTGAGTCCAGGAGGGGACCGAGGGGTGGTTGTCTATAGGCGCTTCGACAAGCTCAGCGGCCGCGCCGCCATTAACCATTGACCATTAATAATTAACAATTATCTCCCGTGTTCGTACACGCGGGGAATTCTCTTGGAGAGCAGGGTCGTTATCTCGTATGGGATTGTGTTGGCGATCCCGGCGAGGTCGTAGACGGAGATTTCGTTGCCCTCGGCGTCGCGGCCCATCAGGATAACGTCGTCGCCCTGATGGATGTCGTCCTGGCCGATCTCGACCATGCACTGGTCCATGCAGACAGTGCCTGCGAGCCGGTACTTCTTGCCCTTTATCAGGCATACGCCGGAGTTGGTAAATGCGCGCGTAAAGCCGTCGCCGTAACCGAGCGGGATAACGGCGATCTTGGAGTCCTTTTCGGCGATGTACCGAAGGCCGTAGCCGACCGTTTCGCCTTTCTTTACGTATTGGATTTTAATAACTTTAGTAAGGATTTCCATCGCGGGCTTCAGCCCCATCGCTTCCGCCTGGTCGCGCTCGCTCATGTAGCCGTAGATCGCGATGCCTGGGCGCAGTAAATTATAATGCGTCTGGGGGAACTTTAATACCGCAGAACTGTTCGCGGCGTGGACATACTTAAACTCGTAGCCGGCGGCGTTCAATTCTTTAAGGCAGTCGTCGAATTTCCGCGCTTGCTCGAGCGCGAAGGTCTCGTCGGCGCTGTCGGAGGTGGCGAAGTGCGTGCAGAGTCCAACAATATCAAGATTATCGAGCTTTTGCGCTTCTTTCATAAAGCCGAGAGCTTGCTCCGGCTTGATCCCGTCGCGGTTCATCCCGGTATTTACGAATAGGTGGGCTTTTAGCTTAATCCTGCGTTTCTCGGCAAGCTCGTTTAAATTCTTAGCGCACGCAAGCGAGGCGATTGTGGTCTGGAGGTCGTTGTCGAACAGCGCGTCGGCTTCCCAGGCGGGAACCGGGACTATACACGTAATTGGAAGCGTTATCCCCGCGCGGCGGAGCTCCGCGCCTTCCGTAGCGTACGCTACGCCTAGCATTTCCACGCCCTCGCTAACGCAGACGTTAGCCGTTTCCAACATGCCATGGCCGTACCCGTTTGCTTTTATAATGGCCATTATCCCCGAATTCGGGGCGCGCTTGCGCAGAGCCGCAATATTATGCCGCATTGCGCCCAAATCAACTTTGATTTTAGTAGTTCTCATTCTTCAGCTATTTTCCTCTTTTGCCGAAAAGTAAATTAGCGAATTTTTCCGATATTTGCCAAGCGATTTATTAATATGAATAAGCATTTTAATAAAATTCTCGATAATCACAGCTTTTGCCCGGAAAAATATTTACAAACTTATGCAAGTTTAATTAACTTTTTCCTAATTTATACTTTTGAATTAACCTAATTCTTAAAATGAAATTCTATAACGTCTTTACGGCAGTTTTGTTTGCTTCGATCGCGCTTTTTTCAAGTTCCTGCCGCTCGAATAAATGCCCGGAAGAGCTTTCCTGGAATAATTTAGGCGAACTCTACAACACGAGGGCGGACGAATACGGCCCCGTCGCCAGCCGGGGGCGGCTCTACTTTACGATGGCTTCCGAAGGTAAGCGCGCCAAAGAGACGATATATTCGGCGCCTATTATAAACGGCAAGCCCGGCGCCCCGAGGCGAGAAGAGTTCCCGCCAATGGCGGGGATCCCGGGCGCTGCATCCCCATCCTTTTTCGTTGCGAGCGACGGCTCGCTCGAGCTATACTTTTCCGGCGACGCAAAAGCTAAAGACCCAAAGTACAGGAATCCTAAGAACAAGGACATTTACTATTCTATAAATAAGAAAGGCGTTTGGAGCGAACCGGTCGCGCTGTCCCCGGCGGTTAATTCCGTTGGATTTGATTCTCATCCGGCCGTCGCGCCGGACGGCTCCTTTATTCTCTTTTCGTCGGAACGCGACGGCGGCGAGGGAGGACTCGATCTGTATATATCACGTAGAAATGCCGACGGCTCCTGGGGCGAAGCGAAGAACGTAGGAAAGCCGATCAATACGCCGGAGAACGACGTATTCCCCGCTATCGCGTCGGACGGCTCTTTAATTTACTCCTCGCGCGGGTTTTCGGAGAAAAAGGATTATCAAATCGCTATAGCCGCTCCCGCTAATAACGGCGGCTGGGCTACGCCAAAGGTCCCCGGCTATCCAGTTAACACGCCCTACAACGAAACCGGCGCATGGATAGAGGGCTCTTCTATCTACGTTTCCAGCGAACGCGCGGGCGGATGCGGCAAGAAGGACCTCTATATGTTCGACTATTGCGCGCCGGTTCGCTACGAGGGACGCGCCATCGCCGAGGACGCAGGCATGCCGGTCGCGGGCGAGCTGAAGCTGCTCGACGCCGAGCGAAAGGAATTGTCCTCCATAAAAGTCGGCGACGACGGCGCATTCGGGTTTAAGCTGGAGCCCTCGAAAACGTATTATATTAGGTTTTTCCCCATCTGCGACCCAACCTTTACCCCGGAGCAAAAGATTGTTGCGCCATGCATTGACACGGCCGCCGTAGTATTTACCCAGAACATTCTACTACGTTCGAGTCTAAGCGATTACGATTTTGCCGCTATCGACGCGCCGTTCTTCGTAACTGGTTATTATTATCCAAATACGAGGGAAAACTTAGAGGACCTCCGGCTTAAATTCGCCTATAACCTATTCGGCAAGAGCGATACCACAAAGTATATAGAAAATCCGGGCGAGGAGTACGACGCCTACGCCGAGTCCGTGGAAAAGGCGTTGGATCGAGCCGCGGACTACATTACGGAAATACTGCAAAACCTTTCGGGGGAATGCGCCTCGAAAACGAACGCTAAATTGGTCATTAAACTAACCGGGTTCGCCGACCCTCGGCCAATTTCTCTAGGGTCTAAGTACGTGGACGGCGACATCGCCGACCCGGAATTCGGCGTGAACGTCGCAAAGGGGGCCGCGATGAACAACGACGTCCTCTCGTTACTGCGAGCATACTATACCGGGAAACAGCTAAAAATAAGAATTGAAAAACATTCAGAACTTAAAAGCGTTTTCGAAAGGGTAAAATGGATCGCCGTCGGCGGGGGCATCGAACCCGACGAGGCAAAAAGCTACGAAAAACGCAGGAAAGTAAACATTGAGATTGGAATTGAGAAATAAGATAACGCAAACGTTTTTGATAATACTTCTTAGCTTCGCCTCCTTAAAAGCGTCGCCGTACGAGCTTGGAAAGGGCGATTATTGGGCTACCGGGATCGGCGCGCTCGCCGGCGGGGCGGGCCTTTACATGTATGGAAATATAGACGCGCCGACTCAACAAGAGATCGCCTCCCTTAAACGAAGCGACATTATTGGATTCGACCGGGGAACTACAAAGAATTGGAATATCGATAGAGCGAACGAATCCGATTTCACAGTATTCGTTTCCATGGCCCTGCCAGCGACTTTATTCTTTACCGAAACCGCCCGGGACGACTTCAGGGAGATTTCCGTAATGTATATGGAAACGATGCTACTAACGAATGCCCTGGCCACGATAACTAAAAGCGTAGTAAAGCGTTATCGTCCCTATTGCTACGATAATAAAGCGCCCTACTCCGAGAAATATGAACCCTTCGCGCGAACTTCTTTCTTCAGCTCCCATTCGGCGAATGCGTTCGCAGGGGCCGTCTTCCTGGGTTCAGTTTACGGCGAATACTTCCCAGACTCGAAGTTCAAAGGCATCGTTTGGAGCGGCGCGCTCCTTACGGCCGGCTATACCGCCTACCTGCGCGTGGCGGCTGGCAAGCATTTCCCAACGGACGTAATTGCTGGGGCAGTCGTAGGCGGCGCGATAGGCTACCTCGTGCCGCATTTGCATAAAAAGGGGCCCCAACCGCTGGACATTCCCCTCAACTATACCGTATCCCCCGTTAGGGTTACATTAACGTACAAATTTTAGCTTACTTACAACCTATTACTGCTCTAAACTGCATAATTTCCATTATTTTCCAATTAATTCTTTTTTATAATGCCCGATTGTTAGCGATACTTAGTAAAGCTCATTTAAGACGTTATTTTAAAGGCGGAAAAGGCAAAACGGCATGTTTTTTGTATAATTTTTTATTGTAATTTTGCTAATCCAAGGGGGGTATATATGATTAAATTCACTACTAATAATAAAACGGCTAATATCTTATTATTAATAAGCTTTAGCCTTGTGGTATTCGTAATGCTAAGCTCGTTTATTAATCGAATGGTGATCTCTCCGCCGGCCGATCCCACTCTCGACGAGGATATTATAAAAAACACCGTCGAGGAGGTAATCCAGATAAACGTACTAAACGCAACCCTAACTCCCGGCATCGCCGGGGAGACTCGCGAATACTTACGCAACCGCGGGTTCGACGTAGTTGAAGTCGGCAACTTTACCGATAGAACCGAACGCTCGATGATAATTGACCGGGTGGGCGACGTAAAGAGCGCCAAAAAGATCGGCTATGCGATGGGCATTCCCGACAGCTGCATCGTAACGAAGCTCGATTCGAATATGTTCCTTCGCGCGACTATTATCCTCGCGGATGATTTTCGCAGCCTAAAGCCTTTCGTTAAATAATTCTTATTCTATTGGCGGAAGCCCGCGCTCCGCTGGCTTTCATCTTTAATAAAGCGATTTGAAGATATTTTCTTCGAACCGCTTTCTTATTTTTTGTTTAATTTTTAGTTTTTCCTATAATATTTGTAAAAATAATCAGTCAATAAAGTATTCGAAAATTAAAATTAATCGGAGCTTTTTAAGATGAGAATAGAAGTCGTTATGCCAAAGATGGGCGAATCATTGCAGGAAGGCACAATTACTAAATGGCTAAAAAAGGAAGGCGAGGCGGTCGAACGCGACGAAATGATACTCGAGATCTCCACCGATAAAGTCGATACGGAAGTCCCCTCGCCAAATGCCGGCGTCCTTGCCAAAATATTAGTTCAGGAGAATGAAACGGTCGCCGTCGGTACGACCATAGCATACATCGAAACTGAACCCGGTTCGCAGGCCGGGACTTCGGAACCCCAGGCCGCCGAAGCCGAAGCTCCCGCTCAGGAAGCGCCAGCGCAGCCCGCGCCCGCGGATAACCCGGTCGCCCAGGCCGAGGAGCTGATCAAGCCCGACGAGTCCGCGAAAGGCGCCGATCTGAACTCAGTCTCAGGCTCAACGGTAGAGGTCGTTATGCCAAAGATGGGCGAATCCCTGCAGGAAGGCACTATTACGAAATGGCTGAAAAAGCAGGGCGAAGAGGTGGAGCGCGACGAGATGATTCTCGAGATATCCACCGATAAAGTCGATACCGAGGTGCCGTCGCCCGTTGCCGGCATACTTGCAGAAATTCTTGTCGGTGAAAATGAAACAGTCGCCGTCGGTACCGTGATCGCCAAAATTTCCGTAGGTAGCGCCATTCCCGGCCAAGTACTGCCCAGCGAAGCCGCCGAGACGTTCGACGCGCAGAAGCAAGTTCAATCCGCCTATGGCACGCCCGGGGAAGGCATTCAGAAAGAAAGCAAGCAGGAAGAGCCCATTGCGCAACAATCCGCCGGGCAATCCACTATGGAGGGCATGACCTCCTCCCCGATCGAAGGCACGAAGGAAATCCCCCGCCGCTACGAGGATAAATTCTTCTCGCCGCTCGTTCGCAAAATTGCCGAGGAAAACGGGATATTCCTCGAAGAGCTTACTTCTATAAAAGGGAGCGGGGTAGAGGGGCGCGTCACAAAGAACGACCTGGAAGAATACATCAAAAACCGCCCGGCCCGCGCCGCTGCGCCGGCCCGCGAGCAAGCCCTCCCGCAACCTAAGACCGTCCCGCCAGTCCAACCGGCCGCAACCGCGGCTCCGCAGCAGCCGCGCCCGCTGGCAGCCCAGGGACAAGCCGCGCAGCCTTCGCCGGCCGCAAGCTCTCCCGACGTCGAAGTAATACCGATGGACCGCGTGCGCAGGCTGATCGCCGAGCACATGGTGTATTCGAAGCAAACCTCGCCGCACGTTACGAGCGTCGCCGAAGCGGACGTTACCGCCATCGTTAGGTTCCGCGAGAAGCATAAAGAGGAATTCCAGGAACGCGAGGGCTTTAAGCTGACCTATACGCCGTTCTTCGCGCAAGCCGCCGCCGAGGCTCTTCGCGCGCTCCCGATGGTCAACGTTAGCGTCGACGGAACGAATATACTCCGCCACAAACGGATAAACCTCGCTATAGCCACAGCATTGCCGGACGGCAACTTAATCGTGCCCGTAATCAAAAGCGCGGAATCCCTCAACTTTACCGGGTTCGCCCGCGCAATTAACGACCTCGCCACGCGCGCCCGGACGAAGAAGCTCAACCCGGACGACATACAGGGCGGCACGTTTACTTTAACCAACGTCGGCACGTTCGGCACGCTCTTCGGCATGCCTATTATTAACCAGCCGCAAACGGGCATAATGGGACTTGGCGCTATTGAAAAACGCCCGGTCGTCCGCGAGATGGACGGCGACGACGTAGTAGTCGTCCGCAGCATGGTTTACGTATCTCTTACCTACGACCATAGGGTAATCGACGGGATGCTCGCCGGCAAATGGCTCGCCGAGCTTGTTCGCCGTTTGGAGAGCATGAACGAAACGAATATAGTTCTATAATAAATAACGCGGCATGCAAACCGCTTGCGTAGAAGCCTGCGCAAGCGGTTTGCCGCTTAATCGGCCGATTAAAATAAATAATGATTCTATTAAGTAGATATACTATTTTGCCTCACACGGCGGACATACGAATGCTTGTCAAGGGAGAGAACCTTGGACAGCTATATTCAAACGCCGCTTTCGGGCTTGCCGACGTGCTCAAACCCGAGGACGTTACCTACCCGGCGGAGTTTCCGCTTAAACGTCGAATAGCGCTAAGCTCGATCGATTCCACTTCGCTATTAATAGATTTCCTTTCGGAAATACTCTATTTATCCCATAAAGAAAAAGCCCTTTACCCCGGCGTAATAGTCCGCGAGATGGGCGAATTGGAGCTGGACGCCTATGTTTTAGGGTTCCATGCCGATAGGTTTGGCGAGGACGTCAAAGCCGTTACATACCATGAAGCGGAAATAATCGGCTCCGAAGGAAATTTTGAATGCGTGGTCATACTTGACATATAAAAATCGCGGAGAATTAGTCGATTTGTTTGTAATTTGCGTTTTTTGAAACTCCATAAATTCTTAGGATAAAAAATGCAAGTTCCTCTTCTGGATTTAAAGGCGCAATACCAGGCGCTTAAAGCGGAATTAGAGCCGGCTCTTTTGTCGGTTGCGGAAAGTCAGTATCTCGTATTGGGGCCGGAAGTCGCGCGTTTGGAGCAAACGCTTGCCGAATACTGCGATTCAAAATTTGCCGTCGGCGTATCCAGCGGCACGGACGCCCTACTTATGGCGTTGATGGCCCTGGACGTTCAACCGGGCGACGAAGTAATCCTGCCGACCTACTCCTTCTTCGCAACGGCGGGCGTAGTAGCCAGGCTAAACGCGGTCCCCGTCTTTGTGGATAGCTTGCCCGATAGCTTCAATATAAATCCGTCGTTAATTAAAGAAAAGATCAGCCCGAAAACTAAAGCCATTATCCCCGTTCACCTCTACGGCCAGGCCGCGGATATGGACGCCATACTCGAAGTCGCCGGCGACATCCCCGTCATCGAGGACGCCGCGCAGGCGATCGGCTGCCAATACAAGAACGGCAAGAAAGTAGGCTCGATGGGCTTAATGGGCTGTTACTCCTTTTATCCTACTAAGAACTTAGGCGGTTTCGGCGACGGCGGCCTCATCGTTACCCAGGACGAAGAACTTGCTACCAAGCTCCGCCAGATGCGCAACCACGGCATGGAGCCGAAGTACTATCATAAATTTGTCGGCGGCAACTTCCGGCTCGACGCCATACAAGCCGCCGTGTTAAACGTTAAGTTCCCCCATTTAGAAAGTTGGCACGAGGCGCGCCGCAAGAACGCGGAAATTTACGCTAACGCGTTTATCAACGCCGGGCTTGCCGAGCGCGAAGGCGTTACCGAATTCAACGATAAAAACAGGATATTGATCCCGGCCGCGCTCTACGGCGAGTCCGGGGCGAAGAATTACCATATATTCAATCAATACATAATCCGCGCCGAACGCAGGGACGAGTTGCGCTCAATATTAACGGAAAATCAAATAGGAACGGAAATTTACTACCCGGTGCCTTTCCACGCGCAGGAATGCTTTGCAAAATATATAGTTAACGGAGCGGCATATCCCGTGGCGGACAGATTTGCAGCCGAATCCGTCGCATTGCCTATCTATCCCGAATTGAAACGCGAGCAAATCGAGTTTGTAGTACAAACAATTGCAAGTAAATACTAAACTATTTTTATTTTTCGATAAAATTAGTTATGTTAGAAATAGATTTAGCCGTTTGAGGGAAAAACGGTTCGTAGCGTCGGCGGCAACGCCGGCGAGGAAAGTCCGAACGCCACAGAACGGCGCGCTTCGTAACGCGAAGGCGGCAAGCGTTTTCTTTTAAGAATGCGCGAGCCGACGGAAAGTGCAACAGAAAGCAAACCGCTAATCCGCATAAGCTCCCGCCCGCAAGGTCGGGCGCGTATGGCCACGGAGGCAAGGGTGAAACGGGGAGGTAAGAGCTCCCCGCGCGTCCGGGCAACCGGGCGCGCCGGCAAACCCCGCGCGGCGCAAGTTCAAATAGGGAGGCGGGTCCCCGCAAGGGGCGCCGGGCTGTTCGTCCGGCACGTCAACGCTTCCGGGTAGAACGCTCGAGGGCGGCGGCAACGTCGCTCCCAGATAAATTACGAACGGCGGCGGCTTAGGCTGCCGTTACAGAATTCGGCTTATAGTTTTTTCCTCTATTCGGCTCGATCTTTATTGCTGATATCTTTATAGATAATAAATTACATAATTACAACAATTACTTAAGTACTTAAATAATACGCGCGAGGAAATCTTGAATATCTCTAACGACCCGTTTATACGAGAATTACTGCCTGAGTTCGTTGATTCATGGATCGACGATATTGATACTAAATTTATGCAATTCATTAAGGCAAAGGATTCCGGCGAGCTGTACAGATTGGCTCATACGTTAAAAGGCTCTTGTTTTCAATTCGGACTCGACGACATCGGCAAAATGGGCGTCGAACTGATGGAACTTGCAAAAGACGAGGATTGGGAAAAAGCGGCTACCTACGAGCAACCGATTCGAAATTCATTCGCGCGCGTTAAAGAGTATTTGGAAAGTAACTCTCTTTAAAATATAAGGGGCAAAGCTATGCCAAATTTTCTCAAACTTTCCGTTCTTACGGCTACGCTAGCGCTTTGCTTACTCGGCGAAACCTATGCGCAACGAAGGATCGCCATATTCCCCTTCGAGAATATGGACGGCAATATGCAGTATAATACCTGGATGTATAAGCTGCAAGATTCGCTTTCAAAGGCTTTTGTTGCGGCTGATCCGGAAGAGTACAACTATCGGGTTGTGCCGCAGGACTCCGTCGAAGCGATACTCGCTTCGCTAAATCTGGACCCAATGAACCCCCAGTACCAATCGGACATGTGGAAGGCCGTTGACGCGCTTAACGTTGATCGCGTCATAATAGGCAACTTCAATATCCAGGCCGGGAAATTCCTTATTAACGCTTACATTTACGACCCGACGATCAAGTTGCCCGATCCGCGTTACCAGGCGAAGGACATTTTTAAATCGGAAGACAAGATCTACGAATGCATACCGATAATCACGAAACGTTTACGGCCGGCCGCGATGTAAATTTCGACTACCTGTAATGTACGGCCAACCAAATCGCAACGGGGGAGCTGGAGGTATAAGTTACGGAATGTCGCGCGCGGGGAGGCAACTCCACGTAGTCGCCGGCATGAAGAGTAATTTCCTCGGGTTCCCCCGCTACCTTTATCCTCGCTACTCCCTGCAAAAGCGCCACCCATTCGGTTTGCTCCTGGTCGTATTCCTCGCCCTCGGGAGTCGTCTGCCCTTTCGAAGTTATTCGTTCGATCAATACCGAGCCCCCGCCGCCGATTGGTTCGAACTTTTCTTCTTCCGAAGGGTCCAAAAGATGAGCGAAAAGATTCCCGCGTTTTAGCATGCAATGCTCCTATTCGAATAAATTTGGAAAACCGCCGGCTGAACGCTGCAGGCCGAACCTCTTATAAGCCAGGTCCGTCGCTATTCGACCGCGGCTCGTGCGCTGGATTAATCCCTCGCGTATGAGGAACGGCTCGTAGACTTCCTCGAGCGTGCCCGCCTCCTCGCCTACCGCCGAGGCTATAGTATTAATTCCAACCGGGCCCCCGGCAAACTTCTCTATGATGCAGAGCAGCACGCGCTTATCCATTTCGTCCAGCCCGCGCTCGTCCACCTCCAACGCTTCGAGCGCGTATTGCGCTATGTCGCGCGTTATCTTCCCGTCTCCTTTCACCTGAGCGAAGTCGCGGGTTCTTCTTAATAGCCTGTTCGCGATGCGCGGGGTGCCGCGCGAGCGGGAGGCAATTTCAAGCGCGCCGGTACGTTCCACCGGTATCTTCAGGAGGCGCGCCGAGCGCAGCACGACTTCCAAAAGCTCCTCGTCGGAGTAGTAATCGAGCCTGCTCGTTACGCCGAAACGCGAGAGCAGCGGCGCGGTTAGCAGGCCCGCGCGGGTAGTCGCGCCGACCAACGTAAACTTCTTCAACGCGAGGCCGATAGTCCGCGCCGAAGGGCCCGAATCGATCATTATGTCCAGTCGGTAGTCCTCCATCGCGGAGTAGAGATACTCCTCCACGACAGATGACAGTCGATGTATCTCGTCGATAAAGAGCACGTCCCCTTCCCCGAGATTGGTCAGTATCCCCGCCAAATCGCCCGGCTTCTCCAATATTGGACCGGAAGTAAGCTTTATGTCGCTGCTCATCTCGCGCGCGATAATGTGGCTCAGAGTCGTTTTCCCAAGCCCGGGAGGGCCCGTCAGAAGTACGTGGTCCAACGGCTCGCCGCGCTTTTTCGCCGCCTGTATAAATATTTTCAGATTCTCCACAATCTTCCGCTGACCCGTAAATTCCGAAAGAACCGCGGGGCGGAGCGAGCTGTCGAGTTCGTCCTCGCCGAGCTTCGCGCTCGTTAATATTAAATTTTCTGCCATGGCGTTTCGATAATTGAAATAAGATTGCAAATTTCGCTATTTTTTAAGATAATTCCTAATATAACGGAACTCTCTAAACATAAGCGATATAATAAAAAAACCTCCGCTCGCAAATAGAGCGGAGGTTAATAACTTCCTCGAACGTCGGCGTGACTGGATTCGAACCAGCGACCCCTACTACCCCAAAGTAGTGCGCTAAACCGGGCTGCGCTACACGCCGTCCCAAAAAGGAGTACAAAATTACGACTTTTTCGGCTAATATCAAACGAATTATTTTTCAGAAACAGCGGGAGGCCCTAAATACTCTGCCAGAATTTCGTCGATGCGTTTGAAAGTCTCTTCTAAATCAAAGTTATAGACGACGTAATCGAAACTCTTCGCGAATTGCAATTCGAGCTTCGCCCGGGCCAATCTCCGCTGCAATTCCTGCTCGCTCTCGGTGTGCCGGCGGCGAAGTCGCTGCTCGAGCGTATCGAGGTCCGGCGGCTGAAGGAATATCAAAAGCGATTCCTCGGGATACTCCCGGCGGATAGAGATCGCGCCCTTCACGTCTATGTCGAATATTATCTTGATACCGGCGTTGATTAATTTATCGATCTCCGTTTTAAGGGTTCCGTAGTAGTTTCCAAATATCTCTTCGTATTCTACGAATTCCCCTTCCTGTATCTTTCGCTCGAATTCTTCGCGGGTTATGAAGTAATATTCGATACCGTTCGTCTCGCCGGGGCGTTTTTCGCGGGTAGTCGCGGATATGGAAAAGAATAAATCGGGGTAGCGTTCCATTACGTGCCGTACGACGGTCGATTTCCCGCCGCCTGATGGCGAGGATAGAGCTATTAGTTTCTTGGGGCCTTTAATCATTTCTTTTTTATTCAATTATACAATAAAACTTCAGAAATTTGTTTTATAGACAAATAACTTGGGAAAATCTTATAAGTGTCGTTACTAAAAAAGCAAATATATGATAAATTCTCTCCCGCTGCGGAGTATTTACAAAAAAAACTTCATCGCACCCCGGGAACTTTCGTCGTAGCGGGCTCCGGCATAGGCGACGCATTGTCGGAAATTGATTTCAGCGAACGCATCCCCTTTTCCGAAATACCCCGATTTCCCCAGGTTGGCGTGGAAGGGCACGTCGGCGAGCTACTCGTAGCTGAAATAAATGGCGCGCAGGTAGGGATATTTACTGGTCGATTCCATCTTTACGAGGGGCGGGACGTCGGCGATGCGCTCTCGCAGGTAATTGTCGCTCATCTGCTGGGAGCGAAGAAATTTATTCTGACCAATGCCGCAGGCGGACTAAATCCTTCCTACTGCGCAGGCGATTTGATGTTAATCCGCGACTATATCGATATGACGTTTCGACCGCTGACGAGCGTTTTTACCGAGGAAGCCTTTGCTAATGCGGGAAGCTCGGTTCCCCCCGCCGATTATTTATCCGATTTAGCCTCGAAAATAGCCGGGGCCCACGTCGGCGTCTATCTTGGAGTTACCGGCCCAACCTACGAAACCCCTGCGGAAATTCGCGCCTACCGCGAGCTCGGCGGCGACGCGATTGGGATGTCCACTACCCTGGAAGCCAAGGCTTCCTTGCTTCTTGGTTTGTCGACTCTGGGCGCCTCGATCATCACGAACGAGCTTAAAGAGATCCGTACCGCCGAGCTGAAGCATACGGACGTACTGGCGATAGCAAGTAAATCTCGACCGAAAACCCTGGAATTTTTACGGCTCGCAGTTGATAGTTATTAATTTCCATTCCATCATACCGATATTTTCCCGATTAGTATTTTTGCGGAAAGCGATTATTTATAATTAGGCAATAGCCCCTATGCACGAAAAGTTTCGTCATTAAAGGTTAAAGATTTTTGTGCCTTTGGATAAAATTTATTCTTTCTATCTTCGACTTAACACAGTAGAACATGAAAAAATATATATTTAAAAAACGCCGAAGCCTGGAATGGCAAGATTTGTTTGAGCGGGCCTGTTTCATTCCTCTAGCCGCGCCGGGCTTTGGCGGTCTTTTAGCGCTGGGCGGTATTCCAGACCGAACGTCTAATAATTTATCCCATAAATTTATCCCAATTTTATCAGTAACTACTCCTCTGGCCGCAAATTTCCTTTCTGAAGAATCAAAAAGTATTAGCGATAAAAAATATTTTATCATTTTGCGCATATTTTTCTTAATTTAAGTGTTATTACATAATAAAGGTTCCGGGTCGTTCATTAATTAAGTTCTGCGCTCTGCGCGACGAAGGAGAGAATTTAATGAGACTTTTACGACGTTTACTGATAATACTAGCTTTTGCGGTTATTGGTCTTTCCGGGGACGCTGTGGCGCAGCCATTGCATGGCGTTATAAATAAATTCTTACCCGTCGCTACCGTGGACGACTGCGGCGTCACCCTTCGATTTTTTAATCCTCGATTTGATCTCGTGGGAGAAAAGGCCCTATTAATACAATTGCGCGGCGCATTAATAGACACAACCAACACTCCAACTTTCGGCTCGATCCTTTCCTATGGGAACTGCGGCAATTTTGAAGTTGTGACTATTGAATCTGTTGATGATCTTCATGTGAAATTTCGGAATAAGATTATAAATCAATACTCCCCCGAAGCCGGAAGCGTGCAGCTCGTCACTATCCCTCAATACTCAAATGCGGTAATCGATAGCCTTGCCGGAACGCATAACTTTTCAGTGGAACGTATAGATTTTGGAGGCCCGCTCTTCTACAGCACGGGAGGGATAATCGCGTTGGAGGTGAAAGGGACTCTAAGCTTTCAAGGGGATATCCATGGGGAAGGTATAGGATTCACGTCCAGCTTGTTAGGCGGCGATTCGGCTCTGGAATGCACGGACGCCAATTGGAGAGGCATCGACACGCCCGCAACAAGCGCCGGCAAAGGCATGGGCATCGCCGAACTAATCCGGTTAGACAGATATGGCAGAGGGCGTCGGGCTAACGGCGGAGGAGGCGGGAATCAAGCGCGATCTGGAGGAGGCGGAGGCGGCAACGGGGGCGCCGGGGGGCGCGGCGGCAACGAGTTAGTCTCCTGCGGTTCCCATCCCGTGGGCGGCGAAGGCGGCTCGGCGCTTTCTTATAATTTCGATCCGTTGCGCGTTTTCTTAGCCGGGGCCGGGGGCGACGGCCAGCGTTCTCACCCCTTGTACGGCATGAGCGCTTCCGGCGGAGGGATAATAATAATTATCGCCGATCGGATCGAAGGCAACGGGCATTCAATTATCGCAAATGGAAACTTTTCTTTGTGGGATGGCAAAGGATATGGCGACGGCGGAGGCGGCGGAGGCGCCGGCGGCACAGTCCTGATCTGTTGCAACGATATCGCCTCGCCATTGACTATCGACGTGCGCGGCGGCACAGGCGAAGACGACTATGAAGAATGGGATTCCGTTAATTCCAGGTTGTGCATGGGCCCGGGGGGCGGAGGCGGAGGCGGGGTAGTTGGATTTTCCGGTCCGGCAGTCCCGGCTAACGTAACAATCCTCAAGTCAGGCGGAACGCCCGGCATAGTTAGGTACGGGGCCGACGAATGTCGCAATACAAACTATGGAGCCGAACCGGGCGAAGAAGGAATTATACTGACCGGGATAAATATCCCCGAGAGCGATATCCCTATCGCCGCGCTTGAATTCTCAAAGTCGGAGCTTGACTTCGGCGAGATCCGTTGCGGGGAGGAATTAACGCTCCCCCTCGCCGTGACTAATCAATCCAATTACGACGTCGTTGTGAAAAATATCGATAACCTTACCGAGCATTTCAGTTGCGAAATGTCTACCCTTAAAATAAAGGCCCATAACTCCTCTATTATTGACGTAAAATTTCATCCAAAAAAAATTGGAAATATTACCGATACGCTACGATTGTTTTATCCAAATTCCTGCGTTCCCTATCTTGTCGTAGTTTTAAAGGGTACCAACAACGGCGTACGGATCGGGGTCGATTCCCTGGTTGATTTAGGCGGGGTATGCGACGACGAGCCGAAATCGGGCTCTCTACTGGTGACTAATCTATCTGCATTCCCAACAAATTTGCAAGCTGCGATCGGGCCCCCGGGATTGTTCTCTTTCCCGAATAATGCCTTCTCCGCTACATTCGCGTCGGGCGAAGCAAGAAACATCGAGATACGCTACAAAGGCGGGGCCGGGATCGGCAAGCATATTGGGCAAATAACTATTACGGACAGTTGCGGGAAGGAGACGGTTATAAATATTGCCTTGACGGTTTCCAAGCTGATAATTAATAAGAAGAAAGACGCGACAATCTGCAAGCCGGGGTACCCATTACAACTCTCCAGTGAATTTTTCGACGTATCGGGCGGCGCAGGGGCTCTAAAGTTCGATTGGCAACCTAAGTCATATTTAACCGACGGCAGCTCATTATATCCCCGGATTATAGATCCTCATGATCTGGCTTATAAGCTGACAGTAACGGATTCGCTCGGTTGCACGGCGACTATGGATCTGAATGTGAAACTTGTCGACGGAACCAAGCTTGAATTTTCGCCTAAAAGCGTAGATTTTGGCGAAATAAGTTTGTGCGAAGCCAACAAGGAGACTACGATCGATATAATCAATACAGGTTCGACGGACGCTGAATTAATACCTGCGTTCGATCGACCGGAATTCTCAACGATGGAATCAATTCCTATTGCAGTCCCCAAAGGGGAAAAAAGAACTATAAAACTCCGTTATACGCGTACTAGCGACGCTTCCGGGGATATCCAGGGCAAACTGATTTTGACGGAAAAGAATTGCGGCGAATTTGAGATCGATATACTCGGCAAGGCGGCGCCCTTCAGCATCATTTATACCGATTCTGTTGATTTTGGAGTATTAGGCTTCTGCGAGGATTCGCTTATAAGTTTTATACACATTAGAAATAATTCTTCAACCGATACGCTCAGGCTCGGCATTGCAAAATTTGCCGTTTCCCCCACGCCGTTTAGATGCTTATTAATAGAAAATGCCCAAGAGCGGTCTTATGGGCCCGGCGAGGCGGTTACCTCCCTTGCATCATTTCTGAGCGCGCCGGCGGGAGTTTACTCAAATGTTATTCTAATTCCCTATGAGATCGACGACTGCGCGGATACGCTGAGAATTCCTGTAAATGGAAGGATTGACGAAAGCTTTGACGTCGCCTATACGCAAAACATAATTTTTCCGAAGATTATCGATTGCGAGACTTATTCCGAAGCATATATATACATAAAAAATACCGGTCAAGCGAAAATCGACTCGGTCTGGGCGGCAGACGCTTCCATGTTGGAATTCGAGGACAAAGCTGAACTTAATAAGGGATTAGCCGCCGGAGATTCGCTTGCTATCAAGGTAAAATTTAAGCCGGCGACCGAAGGAATTGTAACGGGGAAAATCTACATCACCATATATGTAGGCGATTGCGAAAAAACGCTCGGGATACCTTTTGAAGGTGAGAAGGAAGGATTCGCATATTCGGCTACGAGCGCTATAGATTTTGGCGATATACCGGACTGCGAGCTCGGTAAACCAATAGAGCGGGAATTTACGTTAAGGGCTAACGCCTCGACCCCGGCTTTAATTAAAAATATAGATACTGGCGGGGATTTCGCGCCTGGCAAGAACTTCGAGACAGATTTAAAGGTTGGAAACCTGCCGGCAAACGTCGACAACATATTTAAATGCCGCTTTACTCCAGATGCGACCGGCATATATTCCGGCTACATCGACGTAGAAATGGAGCCGTGCGATACAAAATTTAGGATCGCTTTAACGGCGAGAGTTTTGTTAACCGGCTTGACCGAAATTCAGGGTGAATTGAATTTCGGGGAAATAGCGCCCAACGCGCAAGCCAGGCTAGTAGCGAAATACGTAAACTCGGGCGAAGCAAATTTATCGGTTAATGAAATAATTGCTCCCAATGCCCCTTTCTCGATATTATCTACTATCCCGCCGCTACCCTGCGTATTAAATCCGGGAGACACTTTAAGCGTTGAAATAGAATTCGCGTCAAAAGTTTCGGGCAAATTCCTCGATAGCGTTAGATTTGTCGCTCAGCCATGCGATATTTCCAAAAAGCTGCCGCTGAAGGGAGGAGTTTCGCTCGACGTTCCATCCAACGTGGAAATAGTCGTCGGGGACGCCTCGGGCAAAACCGGCGAAATTATCTCCGTTCCCATATCGCTTCGCGTCGGGCAATTTGCCTCGGGCGAGAAATACCGCTACCGCGCGACCCTAAAATTTAACAAAACGCTACTTTCGCCAAAATTTGAATTATTAAAAGATTCGCTTGGCGAAAGAGACCGCTATTGCACGTTCGAAGGCGAAACTCCGCTGCGGGATACGGCGTTTGCCGGGCTTTCCTTTGTTGCGGCCCTGGGCGATAGCCGCTCGACTCCCCTTTCGCTTGCCGCGTTCGAATGGCTGGACGCTAAAGATATGCCTGCAATCAAAAAGGACGGCGTCTTCACGCTGACGGATATTTGCGACGAGGGCGGGGAGCGGCTCTTCGAGGCAAGCGAACAAGGGGGCGCGCTGTTAGTCAGCCCCAATCCAACTACCGGCGAAGCGGAGATCTCCTTCATAGCTATCGAAAGCGGGGCTACGGAGCTTTCGCTCTACGACATCCAAGGAAAACGGGCTGCCGTTCTCTATAAAGGAAATCCCAAGGCCAAAAAAATTACCCTCAAAGCGGATTTATCCAATTTACAGCCCGGCGTTTATTATTTAAAACTAAAAACGCCGACGCAAAACTACTCCAGCAAGCTCGTAATTGGCCGGTAAGCGCTAATTTTTTCTCATACGGGCGGCTCTTCGCGAGCCGCCCGTTTTATTATGTCTTTAACCGTTTTTTTAATCCAAAATTTTTTGCCAAATTTGTTTTTTAACAAATTATCCTTGGTAAATCTAATAAATGGCGTCTTCTCCGACCCTGCTTACTAACGAAATATTCTACGTTAATCGTTCGCTGAAAAGCGCCCTGCTATTTCTTACGCTTTTATTATCGACAGCGCTCCCGTCCTGGGCCCGGGTGGGCGAAACTCCGCGGATAGGTTATGGCGCGTTCCTTGGCGGCCTTTTCGAAACGCCTTTAAGTTCATTCGCCAGCTTGCCGGAAGTTTCCAGTTGCTGCCCGACGGAGCTTAAAGGATTTTCGCTGGGTTTTCAAGTCGGCGCCGACTTCCAATACCGATTTAGCGCAGACTCCTCGCTATTTATGCGGCTGAGCCCATTCTTCCGCTATTTCTCGGGAACGCTTTCCAGCGAAGAATACCAGGACAATTTAACGAATTCGCGGTTTAAGCATAACTTCCGCTATAACATGGCCGCTGTCGGGATAAAGCCGGCTATAATGACCTATCTCCCGGTTTCCAATTCTGCAAGGCTGGGGCTATATGGATTTGCCGAATTAGGATTTATAGCAAGCGCAAATTACAAGAAGAGCGAAGACATAATCGGCAAGGGCAGCTACGCGGACGGGACTACGTCTCGCGACCCGCGCAGCGGCGGCATACCTAACGTCAATCCTGCGCAGCTCGCATTAGGAGCCGGGGCGGAGTCCCAGCTGCCGCTTAGGTTCTCCGCCGACGGCGAGCGCCCGCTGAATATTTTTGGCGAAATATCTTTCGGACTGACAAGCTACGTAAGCGACGAGACATGGAACCCCTTCATGATATCGCTCGGCGTTCGCTATTTATTCTTCCCGGAACCAAAGATAGAGGAAGAGCCGCTCCCCGAACCTATCATAACGCCCGAGCCCGAATCCGAGCCGACCGTCGCAGAAATTGACGTTTTCGTTGAACCGACCCCGACGCCGGAACCGACCCCGACGCCGGAACCAGAGCCCACCCCGGAACCAGAGCCCCCTGCGCCCGTAGTAACTGAAACTGTTCCCGCGCAGAAGCCGGCGACTAAGGCGCTTGTACGGCATAGGATAATTCCCCTGCTCAACTATGTCTTCTTCGAAGAGAGCTCAATCGAGATACCCGACCGCTATGCTAAGCCGCCTGCGAGCAAAATCAATTCGTTCGAGGAGAGCGAGCTTCGAGGCGGAACGCTGGACGTTTACTACAACATACTCAACATAATTGGATCGAGAATGCGCCGCATCCCCGGTGCCAGGATAACTTTAACGGGCTACAATAACAATTTGAATCAGGAAGCGCACAACACAAGGCTTTCCTACTCGCGCGCTTTAGCCGTACGCAACTATTTAATGGAAAATTTTGGAATTGATTCCTCCCGGTTTATAATTGTAGCGAAGAACTTGCCTAAGGACGCCACACGTCAAAACGAAGAAGCCGGGCGCGAGGAAAACCGCAGGGTTGAGATATCCTCCGATACTCCGGGAGCGCTGGAGCCCGTCGCTTTCTCCGACTCCGTTTCATACGGCTCCCCGGATACCCTTCGAAGCTTTGCTTTGATACTCTTCGATTTCGCATCCTCGAGGATTGGCTCCGATCAGCGCTCGCAGTTAGATTTCATAAAAGGCAGATTCCGGAATGAGGAAATAAGCTCCATAGAGGGCTATAGCGACAAGATGGGCGAGTTGGATATAAACGAGAAGATCTCGCTGCATCGCGCTCTTAACGCGGCTAAAAGGCTTGGATTAGATAAGTCCGTAGTCCAGGGCGTAGGCGAAGGCTCTATGCTGTTCGACAATTCGACCCCGGAAGGAAGGTTTTACTGTCGCTCCGTGGTAATTAAGCTAAACAGGGATTAGTCCAAATTAATATAAAATAATTATCGCGTCATATACGACTATGAGTGGGCATAATTATTAAAAATTTGGGGTCTAATCATGAAAAAATTAATATTACTTTTCCTTTTGTCTATGTCCCTGGCGCTCCCGTCAATGGCGCAGGAAGTCTACGAACGCTGGGACCACCAGATTGGCGGCGACCTTGGAGCGATCTTCCCGAATGGCGATTACGACGCGCTATACAACACAGGGTACTCCGCTTCGTTTACATACTATTATAGGCCGGCTCTTAAGCTTTTCCTTTCC
>JBLNBN010000020.1:0-13515 GCA_050260015.1 Chloroflexota bacterium
AAGTACGCTCCCGGTTGAGAATAATCGTAATTTCTCAGCCTAATCGAGCGACGATGATGAATATCAGGATCATATACCATTTATGTAAATCTCCGTTTGTGATTTTCAATTTTATCGTCATTTGTTTGTGCGAACCCACGTGTTCGCAGGCATTCAAAAATTCGACGCGTTCGTAGGGGCGAACCCATGTGTTCGCCCGTATTCACATGTACAAATATTTTCAAATGGGTTGATCAACCCGCGTAAATACGTTGTTTTCTTTGTCAACAGGGCAGACACGTGGGTCTGCCCCTACGGTACGGTATCCGTGCGCGACCCCGCGTAATTTTCTTTGTCAAGAGGGCAGACACGTGGGTCTGCCCCTACGGATCGTTTTTCGCAATTGTAGGGGCGAACCCATGTGTTCGCCCTGTATGTTATAGAATCATTTCCACCCTCGCTTCACCGCTCATTAGCTTTGGCAAGAGGGTGTCGCGCGTTTGTTGAAGATTAAGAATTTGAAGATTATTAATTCTCATTTTGTCAAATAGTAACTCAACGTCTTCATGGTATTTCTTGATTTTTTCTAAAGATCGAGAAACTTCTAATTCCTTAATTAACACTTGTGATATGTTTTGTTGAGCCGATCCAACTGCTTTACTGATTATTGATTCTTTATTCATCCTAATATACATATATAAATAAGTATAAGGATAATGTCTATTAGGAATCAACGCACAAATTGCTTGATTACACGTTGCCTGATCGTCTAGTATTCCATACTCTCCTACTGTAGCACCATACATAGCTATAAGGATAGTATTCTTCTTAAGGATTTTAGCAGAAGACTTTATAAGACCAATATTTGTGATTTTCTCTTCGGTGTTAAATATGAATGAACCTTTCAATTCTTTAGATTTTACCCACTTAATATCCCCATTATAGTATTCTGGGTGTTTTCTTGATGGTGTACCTCCTGATGTAGTTTTTACAACATCACCAAGTACGATCGTTTCCTCTTCCGCTTCATCTATGAAGCGCTGGCGGAAAAGCGTCTCCGCGAGTTCCTCGAGGGTCTTGTTCTGGCGGTGCAACAGGTCTATTTTATCGTCCAGCGAGGAGAGTACCTCCGCAATTGCTTTCTGTTCGGGGAGTGAGGGGAGATATAATTGAATTTCTTCAAAAGTACTCTTATTAATTATGGGTACTGCAGTACCTGCATTACCTAAATTTGATAAGTAATCATAAGCTTCTTTTAATTTATAATATAAGAATTCGAAATGGACTTCTTTATTCGTTATAATGGAGTTGATCTGTTGATTTGTTATTACTGGTAATCTATTAATCGCTACTTTTCCTAAATCAGATCCAATACAAGTAACTAATATTGAGTCTTTAGGTAAAACTTTGTTTCTGAGTTTATTAACCCCCTTATTAGATAAGAATCTTATAGAATCTGAAATCCATTTATAATAATTCTTAAAATCCGAGGGAGTAACGAATGGTAGTAAATCTCCAAACTCATCAGGAAATTTGCTAGAAGGAGTTTTACCTGTAATAATGTTACCTAAATCCCCTAATCTATACTCCTTCCACCCATTTGTAATCGAGTCGTTTTTTTCGGTCGCGTAAGCTATGTTTCTATCGTTGTTTTTCATATTTACAAATTTAAAATTTTAAGCGAACGGGGTTGTCGCGCGTGTACTTATAAAAAGCTATGAAGGTATGGCATTTTGCGATACCATATACTGAACTTCTTCTTCGGTTAGTTGGAACATAAAATCTTCAGGGAAGCGCTTTATGTTTCGTGTAACCTGTTCCCTCTATCTGATGGTTTACAATGATGAAGTTTTATCTATTTCATATCTTGATTTTCGATAGATTTTCTAATATTCTCATATTCAAAGCCGCTTCCTCTTTCATCTGGCTTTCCAGCTCCGCTTTAAGCTTAGTGAAGCGTTCGGCGAAGTCGAAGTCGTCTTCCTCTTCCGGTAAACCGACGTAACGGCCGGGAGTGATAACGTAGTTAAGTTCGCGGATTTCTTCGAGCTTTACGGACTTGCAAAATCCCTGCTCGTCGGCGTAGCCGTCGTTTTCGCTTCGCCATGCGTGGTAGGTCGCCGCAACTTTTTCAATATCCGATTCGCTCAAGCTGCGATTCCTGCGGGTGACGAGATAGCCGAGGTTCCGCGCGTCGATAAATAGGACTTCGCCGCGGCGTTTGCGTTTATTCTTGCTTAGGAACCACAGGCACGCGGGAATTTGCGTGTTCAGGAATAGCTTCGTCGGGAGATTTACGACGCATTCAAGCAGGTCCGCGTCGATTATTCCCTTCCTAATTTCGAATTCGCCGTTAGTTTTAGTCGTCAGCGAGCCCTTGCTGAGCACGAAACCCGCCCTGCCGGAGTTCGCGAGGTGGTAGATAAAGTGCTGTATCCAGGCGTAATTGGCGTTTCCCGGGGGCGGTACGCCGAATTTCCAGCGAGGATCGGAAGTTAATTTATCGCCGCTCCACTCGCTATCGTTAAACGGAGGATTCGCTATAATAAAATCAGCTTTTAAGTCCCTATGCGCATCGCGCAAGAAAGAGCCCTCGCCGTTCCACTGAACCTGCGAGCTATCGATGCCGCGTATTGCGAGATTCATTTTGCAGAGCCGCCAAGTCGTTTGGTTGCTCTCCTGCCCGTAGATAGAAATATCGTTGACCATGCCCTGGCGCTTAGCGACGAACTTTTCGGACTGTACGAACATGCCTCCAGAGCCGCAGCAGGGATCGAAGACGCGCCCTTTGTAGGGCTCGAGCATTTCCACAAGTAATTCCACTACGCAGCGAGGCGTGTAGAACTGCCCGCCCTTCTTGCCTTCCGCCAGGGCGAATTCGCCGAGGAAATATTCGAAAACATGGCCGAGCACGTCGGCGCTGCGGGCTTTCGCCGAGCCGAGCGCGATCTTGCTTATGCTGTCGATAAGCGTGCCCAGGGAAGTTGGATCGAGATTCTGGCGGGCGTAAACCTTCGGCAAAACGCCTTTAAGAGAAGCGTTCTCAGATTCTATTGCTTCCATAGCTTCGTCGGTAAGCTTGCCGATGTTAGGCAGCTTCGCGTTATCCTGCAAGTAAGTCCAGCGGGCCTTTTGCGGCACGAAGAATACGTTCTCGGCTTTGTACTCGTCGCGATCTTCAGGATCGGCATATGCGTTTTCATCAGAATTAAGCTTAGCGTAAAGCTCCTCGAACGCGTCGGATATATATTTAAGGAAGATAAGCCCAAGGACTATATGTTTATACTCCGCCGCGTCGATGTTCTTCCTCAGGGTGTCGGCGGTTTTCCATAGCTGCTTTTCAATTGGTTCTTCGGTCGTATTGTTCTTCTTGGCCATTATCTCTATTTAAGTTTTAGATTGTTTTGGAAGCAAGCGCTGCGAAGTTCGAGCGTCCTCAAAATAACTGGGAACAACGCCTATAGTAGATTTCACTCAACAATAACTATGCTACTATTAACGAAAACATCGCAATCTGTGCAAATTTAGTAAATAAAGCCTTGGATTCCTAATTAAAAGAACAGTAAGGGGCTTAAAATTATACTAGTATCCACTGGCGCTCCGCCTGACCGTCGCGAGCTACGTAAAGAACAACATTCTGTCAGATCGCGCTTCGTAGGTTGGTTTATTGAGCATTCTATTAAGCCCGGCATGCGTCGGGCTTTATGATATGGAAGCGCGGGAAGAAGTTAATAACAAATTGAGTATACAGGAACTCTACGCCGCTAAGCTTATATTGATAAGTAAACAATATAAGGGCATTAGGTGTCGCCCTTTCCTGTAGAGTAATACTCCCATATTTACCCTTATAGAACTCTGTCAAAAGCATACAAAACTTACTGTAGGATTTAAACGAGACGTATTTTAGAATGTAAATCCTGAAAACGTTATAAGATATTGTGATATAAAGGGTTAGCCACGTTTTTCTCCGTAGGATTTGAAAGGATTCGCACTGTTTTTAACTTGCTAAATCCTAATTCATAATTAAATTGCTGTTCATCCTGTCTAAATCCTGCCATATCCTGAGGCTTCCAGTACCTGTCCTGCTATGTAAAGACGACGAAAATATAGAGATAGCTCAATTTTAGGATTTACTCCTCTCTTTTTGCGTTTGCTTATGTAATACGGGCGCACGATATATTACATATCCTTAAAGGATATTATATTATATGCCTGCTATACAGCTGAGCCGCTTGCTTTAATTTGCGGTTCTTCTTTAGGTTTGCGATAGAGTATGAAGAGTTAGTGTGCAATGCAATTGACACTGTCAGGGAATAGCGTAACAGAAAATTGACGCCTTTATTTTCATCCAGGAATCAAGAGTAAACAGAAAGATACTCAAAGCAAGCTATTTGAAGAAGAAACGCCAGAAGGCAGTAAAACGGAGAAAAATGCCTGGCGGATGTATAAAACCGCAAGAAAATGGTTTATCCCAGGAAAATAAAGGCATAGTAGGAAGGAGAATTGAAGAAATTGCGAATATCTGGCCATAAAAGCATCGGGTCTGCGATAATTCGCCTGAAAATATACTATAAACCCCTTATAAATCTTCTATAATTAACTAAATCTAGCGATAAAGCTCCTATAAAGTACCTGTAATTTCCAGTAAAGCGCCGTTTGTTTCCGATAAAGTTCTCAAAAAGTACCGCAAAAGTACCGCAAAAGTACCGCAATTGTTCTGTTTTTTCTAAGGAAAGGTGCATTATAGGTGCAAAAATACGTAAATACTATAACCGTAAAGGCGTTTTATCTGATTTGTAATCAGCAGGTCGGGGGTTCGATTCCGTCAAGCGGCTCCCACAAAAAGCCCAAAGTTCGCTTTGGGCTTTGTTTGTTATAAAACCATAACCGCCCATAAGCGTTCATAACGCGCGATAACGGCTCATAAAAGATTATTCAAAAGGCGCTAATTAGGCGCTGTGGGTTCGCTCTCCTTTTTCCCGTTAGCTTCGACAGCATGCTTGCGGGTTTTGCTGATACCTCCCCAAACCGCGTAGCGGTTCAACGTCAATAGAAATGATAGTTCCCCCAAGAATTCCCGAACGTCGTAGACGTTCCACAAGCGGCGGCCCATTTCCCTCTTTCCCTAAATTTGCATCAAATCAAATAAATGCGTAAGTTAATGCGTTCGCTAATAAAGTTCTTTGAATCGGTTTCGGCGGTTTCCGGCGGGAGGCGCGCCGCAGGCGCGCGGCTTCACCGGGCACGAGCATATCCGGCAGTTTAATTTGATAAATATGAATGCGAGGCTTTACGGCCCACGGATAGGGAGATTCCTAAGCCCGGATAGTTATATCCCGGACCCGGAGAATCCGCAGAGCTATAATAGGTATAGCTACGTTCTTAATAATCCATTGAAGTATGTCGATCCGACGGGGAATTCTGGATACATACCTTACCAAGGGCAGTTTGAGGGTACCAATTTAACTATGGACTTTAGCATGGACGGGTTTAGCCTTGATATGTTAGTGGGTATGGATCCCTCTATTGATTTATGTGATTTAGTTTTCTCTGCGAAGGCGGGGTATTGGAGCTTATTAAATACGAATAAATATGCAAGTAGTTTTGGTGGAGGAGGAGGCGGCAGCGATGCCAATATCGATGGCAATAGTAGCGAAAATGGAAAATACCCGCGGTATGCAAAAGCTACATCTCAATCTGAAGCATTTGCTTCTATAATGAAAAATTTTACTGGCCTTACTAATTCTATGGGTATGTGTATTTGGGTTACGATTGCGAAAGTCTACAAGGATGTTTATAACAAGGAATTCCCGGGTAATTTGTTAGAAATAGCTGAGGACCCAAATCATGGAAAATATTTCCCTGACGGTAAAGTAGGTACTCCTGAGGGATCGAGTGAAAAAAGCCCGGCTGAAGATTTCATGAGAGACAATTTTAATGCTGAGGAAGTCGATATTCCCGCATTTGACATTTGGAATAAAATCGGCGTACCATTACTAAGCGGCGATCAAGTTATTCTGAACCTACCGCTTGTGGGAGGTAGGCATGCAGTACAAGTTTACGATATTGAAGTTTTTTCGCCGGATAGTTATAATATAAGATATTGGGATTGTAACAATCCTGAGCCAATATTGAAATCAATGAATTCATATTATTATCAGATATATAATGATAAACCAGAGGGAGTTTGGGGATGGATACTTCGAAAAAAGTAGCGAGATTACGAATAATATTATTACCTGTTTTATTGATCTTTAGCTTACAAGCAGGATTAGCTAACGATAACAATAACGATTATAAAAAAAACGATGTAATTACTAATTTATATAGTAATTACCAACGAAATAAAAGTAAATTTATAGGATTAGCAATTGAAAGGTTGCATCAATCTATTACAAAAGACAAATACCTTAGGGAGGCTTTTTATTCTAACGATAGCGCTTTATTAAAAAAGTTACAAGTTTTTATAAATCCGCTTATAAAGCTAAAACCTGAGGCAATAAACTATACATATAGCGACGATATTAGTCAGTATTTAGAACTCGACACTATAAATTTTGATTGCGTAGCAGGGTTTTTCCTGGACGATACGCTTTGTTTTAACGTAGCAAGAGGTCATAATGAATGCGATATTAAAGCTGAATTTATGGACAGTATAACTCCAGATTGGTGTCCTGAAAAATATTATTTTTATCAACATTATTATTACGAAAAAGAAAGTAGAAATTGCGTCAAATCTGAGTTTAGAGTGATTAAAGATACTAATTTTGTATTTAGAATAGATGGATTAATGTGGAATTTTTTTACAATAAAGGATGGTAAGTTACTTATTTATCCTTTAGACCAGGAAGATATCAATACAGGTTTACTGGATAAGCCTAACGATTTTATAAGAAGCACTTATAAAGAAAAATTTATACGAAGAAGCGCGAGAAATTGCCCTCTCTCTAAAACTTGGAAAAAATGAGTTGGTAAACAAAATTTATAGAAGGAATTAGCGGCCCCGTATTCCATTAATAATTTTACAAAATAGGCAACTCCATGCTCAAACACCTCATATCATTAGCCCTTCTGATGTTAGCGCTATCGGAAGTAAAAGTTACGGCGCAAATGCTCGTTCCCGGCGTAGCATACACCTACGACCTCAACGGAAATAGGACCCGTAGGGAATTTACTCAGGTCCTCATGAAGCGCGGCCTACCAAACGATTCCACGGAGGTCGAGGCGGCCCTCGGCGCGGAGAACAGGATTACCGTCGCGCCGAACCCCACGACGGGCCTATTGAAAATAGAAATAACGGGATGATTTTGATCTCCAGTCCCGCAGGGACGGCATCATTCGTAACCGTAAGCAAGCGCAGCGCAGCTTACGGAAACTAATCGGCAAAGGAAAATAAGCCCCGCAGGGGCGGCATTATTGATTGCCGAGGACCAAGGATATTTATGGATGCCCCTCATCCTAACCTTCTCCCCGAGGGAGAAGGAACCGAGCCTTCAGTTTGAATACGGTAGTTCGTCATTTCCTGAAAACCATAGCGCAGCCCTTTACATCGCCCTCTTTCCCCTAAATTTGCAATAAATCAAATAAATGCGTAATTATCATTTCCCTTCATGAGCGGACTTTCGCTTAGTATCGGCGTCCTTTTTCTGCTTTTCCGCATGCGAGATTATCGCAACTGAATAATTCGTTCCCTCCCAGGTGCCTGAATCTGCCCACAAGAATGTAAAACGAATTGTCGCTCCCTCGGTTAGTTTTTCTGTCGGCAAGTCCGCCTTGTGCACTCCCAACCCCGTGTCGGTCGTTTCAGTGTCGTAAGCGTTCGCCCAGTTATCGAGGCTCCAATGTATTTTCGCCTTTGCCTGCAGCTCTATCCTAAAGACTTTTCCACTTGTCATAGTTGATATCTTTTGGTTCGGCTTCCAGATATAGTAAGGTGAGTCCTGGGAATTCTTAATATATCTATCGACGGTTTGCCGTGGCATATCGAAGACTTTGTTGTCCTTAATAGAACGAAGGAGTTTGACGTGTTCCGAGTGAGCCCATACCAATGGCATCGCGGAGCCGGAAGGCTTTCCGAAGAATAATTCATGGTTGGGAATATCGCCGGAGTCCCAGATTTGCTCCGAAATCATACCGCCTTCGTTGGAGAACGCTTCGAGCGAGATAAGGAGCTTCTCGGCTTCCTTTACCCTGCCCGCTGCAAGCTCGTAGTGCCCCCGTTCGCCCGTCAGTAGGGGCCAAAGCCTGCCTATGCCCGTTCCTGAGAATGGCTTGCCGTCGGGTTGTTCGCCGTAGCCGTCCTCGTTATAGCGGTGCCAACAGGGGCCGAACGGCGTATCGATCTTCAGTAATTTGTCGATCACCTTTACGGTATTTACAATTCTATCGTCGTTCGCCGCTCTTAGCCCAAACCGAACGAGGGAAAGGGCGTCCGGGCTGATTATGTGGGTAGCGAGGAAGCTGCTGCTCGCCTCCGGGAGATTCTTTAAAATAATCGTCGCCGGTTGGTTGGAATCTCCTGGCAATAACTCTACCGGAGCAATACGAACGTAGTAACCCTCGACCCCGACTTCCTTCGACAACGGAGTATCCGTTACGTATGTCCACCTTTCGATATTCGCGTTCCAGTTGTCGGCAGTCTCCCGGAGGTAGTCGGCAATGACTTTTTCATTATTCAATTCGGCCATGTCGGCGGCGCACAACAGCGAAGCGATCTCCGCCGCAAGAGTGTAGAGCGTGTAGCCAGGTTCCTCCTCCCACCTGTCCTGGGAAGTAACCGGACCGTTGCGCACTATATAGCTGGCGGCGCGCACGATCATTGGCCATAGGTACTTAATGTCGTCGTCATTGAAAAGTTTTTCTCTCCAGGCTGCGTCCACGAGGAGGATTGGTAGAGCAGTTTCGTCCATTTGTATGCCCGCCCAATACGGTTTGCCGTCGAGCCACATATTTTGCGGCCAGTAGCCGCTTTCTTCCTGGGTGGAAGCCAGGTAAAGAACGATCCTCTTAATGTCCTCGGAGGCGCCGGCGGCCAATAACCCCATAGCGGTTTGAACGAGATCCCTGGGCCAGACGAGATGATATCCGCCAATGTCCTTATCGCCTTTGGAAAATCCCCAGGGTATGGACAGGCTGGCGATAAATCCCCCGGGAAAGCTCTTCGACTCGTGGACGCGCATTACCATTGAGCTAATTGTAAACATCCGCCTGCGTTCCTCGGGATACTTATTTTTATGGAGCTTTTTAATCCAGTCCAACCACATTGCGGTATATTCATTCAGGGATTCGTCGAACTTCTTTATTATGCACGTGGCGGCTCTGTTGCCGGCTTCATCGGAAGTTACGCCGAAACCGAGCGACAGGACGAACTCCCCGCCGCAAGCTTCCAGATCGATTTCGCCGATGAGAGCGATATTGCCGTTTTCAGCGCGATCATAAGTATTCAAGAGAAGCTTATTGTCGCGCAATTCTTTCCAGCCGTCGGAGAAACCCACGTACCCGACCGATCTTTTAAGCCATGGAGCGGAACATCCCAGCGCGAGGGCAGTTCGCGGGGTCGAGGCGAAAAGCATGGCTCTGCCCTTGTATTCGCCTGTCCAGCCGGTATCGTCGCTCCCGGAGTTCTCCAGGTGCGGCGCCAGAATGACGTAAAGATGATAGTCCTTTAAGCTGCCCGCCAAGGGAACAAATTTAATTCTCTGCAGAACGCAATCATGTTCGGACGCGGAAAAAATTTCTTTCTCTATCCTGAATTTATTCTGATTGCATGTATTAATTAGCTTGTAAGCCGGGACGCCTTCAGTAATGTATTGAACTTCGGTCCGAGTATTCCTTTTTTCTTCGGCAAAGAAGTCGCCGCCGTTTGTTACGATTAACCCCATATCTCTTGTGCAGGCCTGGTCGATACGGGGATAATACACCTCGTTGAGAATGCCGTGGCTCAAAGTAAACCACACCCGGCTCGTGGCGTTCAGGGAGGTACCGACGCCGCTTTTAGCGCTGGAGGTCCATCTCGGCTCAATTCCCGGGGCGCCGGGGGCGATATTATTATCATTCGGCATTGGCTAAATCCCATTTCGTAAAAAGAATAACATCCGAATACAAGCGGAAAGACAAGCGCCTATTTTCCTAATTAGTCCGACTCGCCCCATTCTATAACCGACTTAATTTCGTCGCTTAAATGGCTTTGGAGGGGCATTTTAAAATCATTTACGGGGAATCGGTGGGTTATCAATTTCTCGACATGGTCGCCCCATTTATCATACGCTTTACCTAGGGTATCCACTGCGCCAGCGAAATGCTTCGGGGCCGCGTTGACGCTGCCGATCATTACTTGATTCTTCAGAACAAGTCGCCGGATTAATTCGGCGCCCTGAATTTCAATTGTTTTGTCGCCGCCCGGAATTCCTGTAATCACATAAATGCCGTTATAGCCAAGCGCGTCCAAAAGATTGAATTCCAATTTAGGCGCGCCGGTAGCCTCGAAGATTAGGTCCATGGCCCCAAACTTATCGTCAATATCTTCCGTATTCGTCTTCTTTCCATAAATATAGGTTCCCCCGATATGCTCAAGCCATTTCACCCTGTAGGAAGCAGGCTCGACAATATCGAGCCCGTAAATCACGGCGCCGCGCAGCGCCAGGTCCAGGCCGACCAAAAGCCCGATAGGCCCTAATCCTGCAATCAGGCATCTTTTGCCTTTTATCCAATCCTCGTCGTTTCTTTCCATTGGTAATCGGACTGACTGAATAGCGATCGATTCTTCTATGGCCTTTATGCCTATCGACGTGGGCTCGGTTAATACGCCGATGGATCGTATTTCGGGGGGTATTTTTATGAAATATTGCTCTTTATCCAATACATACTCCGCCTGGTAGCCGTCCAACTCCTTAATGCCTCTCTCTTTATAATTACCGCTAAGGCACATATCGGCCCGATTCACGCTGCATGGAAAACATATACCGCAGGGACGCCGTACGGAAAAGAGGCCGTAGTCGCCAATATTTACCGTTTTTACATCCTGGCCCACCTCCACAACGCGACCAAACATCTCGTGGCCAATGACTAACTCCTTACTTCCGGGCGGGGCCGTAGAGCGTCCGCCGGCGGCTTCCTCGCGATCGGTTCCGCAAATGCCAATACTTATAACCTTAACTTTAACTTCGTCCGATGAAGCTACTCGCGGCGAAGGGCGATCAGTCAAATAGACATTCTTCGTACCAGGAATCAATGCTATAGCTTTCATGCTTATTCCTAAAGTATTTATCTAAGTATATCGATTCAAGAGGATATTTATTTCTTAACATATATTCATCGATGAGGTTTGCGCAGTTGCCGCTAATCATTGCGCCGTTGATATGCGCTCTCCCCAAACCGCGTAGCGGTTCAACGTCATTAGAAATGATAGTTCCCCCAAGAATTCCCGAACGTCGTAGACGTTCCACAAGCGGCGGCCCATTCCCCTCTTTCCCCTAAATTTGCAATAAATCAAATAAATGCGTAAGTTAATGCGTTCGATAAAAGAGTTCTTTAAATCGGTTTCGGCGGTTTTCGGCGCGGGGATGCGCGCCGCAGGCGCGGCTTCACCGGGCACGAGCATATCCGGCAGTTTAATTTGATAAACATGAACGCGAGGCTCTACGACCCGCAGGTAGGGAGATTCCTAAGCCCGGATAACTATAGCGGCAGCCCGGAGAACCCGCAGAGCTATAATAGGTATAGCTACGTTCTTAATAATCCATTGAAGTATACCGATCCGACGGGGAATTATGGATACATACCCTACCAAGGACAATATGATGGTACTGCATCAGGCTTCGGCGGCACGCTTAGCTTTAGTATAGGCGGCGTCACCCAAGGAATGTTAGGTATAAACTTATGGCGGGGTATTAAATATTCCATTGATCTTTGCGCATTTGAGTTCTACCTAAGCGGCGGAGTGATGGGTACATTCGGTAAGTACCTTTTAAGTCCTACAGGTGGATGGGGTAGAGGAAACACTAATATTTCAAGCAATATACCGCATAATAAGTTGCCAAGAAATATCTCATTTAGACAAGAAATTAATGGCTTCACTTTCTCAAGCTTATCTGAATCAGACAAGGCAAAAGCCTCTGCTAACTATACTAAAGTGATAGATAAAATTAATAACAATATTGATATTAGTTTACCAGATAATCTTATGGTAGTTGCCGCCTCTAGCGAGGAAATTAAAAGCTTTAGTGCATACCATAAAGACGAAGACTTTCTTGGAGGTTTGGTTATTAACAATATGGAAGTAGATGGTGAAATGATGACGATAGTTTTTATTTCTACTGAGTATCTCTTAAATCCTGAAGGACTTCCTGGGGCGGAATATGAAAGAGCTGATGAAATATTGTGGGAAAGATATCAATTAGAAGATATAATAATTCATGAATTCGGTCATGTAGATGGATACTGTCAATATCCCGAATATAAAAATCTGAATGCTACTGAAAGAGAGAATTATGCTATATATTTTAGAAATAAAGTTTTAAATAATTTTGGCCGCTCTCCACAAAATTATGAACGCGTTTGGCCCTGGCAACTTGGTGGATGGTTTAATCGCCCATAAAGAACTTATTCTAATTCAATAAAATTCAGCTTTCAATAATTAGCTAATGTTCCTGTATCAGTAATAAAGAAGTAGATTTATGAAGTCCCATTTATATTTTATAATGATTTACTCGCTAGCAATTATTCTTACAGGTTGTGTAGATTCCTTATATTGGAAAAGACTCAATACTGTAGAAGAAATTATCCAAAATCCTCACAATATAAAAAATATTGTTGAATCCTCACAGTTTTATTGTAATGAGGATTCGTTGTTAAACGATGATTTATGTAACAAAATTTTCACTGGAAAATATTATTATTACAATGAAAAATATGGATATCTTGTGATGGGACATTACCAGAATGAGAAATGGCTAGATACAAATAAGAAAATGATTCATTACATCAAATTGCGCAGTCCAATTGATACTATGACAGATTGTTCTTTTTTATTTGAAGAGATTAATGGGAAATGGTGTCTAAAATATATTGTTAAATATTAACGATATTATAAATTATTGTTAGTTAAGTTGTATAATGGCACTTTGATATTATAGCAGATCCTAATCAAGAAACCTACAGGTACTACCATGTTAAAACACCTCTTTTCCATAACGCTTCTGATGTTAGCTCTATCAGAAGTAAAAGTTGTGGCGCTACCTCCCCTGCCCGTACCCGGCGTAGAGTACTCCTACGACCTAAACGGCAATCGGACACGTCGGGAATTTACGCAAGTTCTCATGAAGCGCGGCATAGAAAACGATTCCACGGAGGTCGAGGCGTCGCTCGGCGCGGATAACAAAATAACCGTCGCGCCGAACCCCACGACAGGCATCCTAAAAATAGAAATAACGGGCAAGCTGCTCGAGGACTCGCCCAATACTATCACGCTCGTAGACATGAAGGGCGCTCCCCTCCTCGAGATGAAGATAAAGCAGAGCTCCATAACGCTCGACATCG
>JBLNBN010000021.1:0-20659 GCA_050260015.1 Chloroflexota bacterium
TTTTAAACCAATACTAATCGATAATAAATGCTATGTGCAGTATTACAATATTGGCGGCGGCGGCATGGAGTTCAAGTTCTTGTACAGCGATATTAACTCAGCCGAGCCGGAATGGAAGGAACTGAGCATTAAGCGCTTTGGACCGGTCTTTAAGCCGGCCATGAGCGGCGATTCGTTGTTGGTATTTAACGCTTATGACTCTCTAATGAAGAGCGATCAGTACTTTCTCGCCAAGCCCAAAGGGAACACGTCCATAGCTGACCGCCCGCAGAGAGAAAAGCTTAAAGAAATCTCGCTCTCCGGGCCGCTGGCAAGCTCCCAGGCCGGCGAGTACGAATTCAACGTAACGATGGACGAAAAAGCCATTGCGGAAAAAATGACTCTTGCCGCCTACGATGTGCGCGGTTCGCGCATCGGCTCGGACTTTCTCTTTACGCCCGGCGGCGCGAGCCAAGGCCGCTTGCTCTGGAAGCCCGGCAAGCTCCCTCCCGGCGCGTACGTATTAATTCTTAAATGCGGCTCGTCGATAGGTTCCACGACGGTAGTAGTGGAGTAAAGTAGTAGGGGCGGACCCATGTGTCCGCCCGCTTCATTTTACATTCAACATTTATTATTTATCGGATTAAAACGCAGGTGAATAGCGCGTAAGCGCTTGAAACTGCAGGCTTTCCTGCTCGGAGCGCCAGCGAAGAGTCCAAAGGATGCATGGACTCTTCCTCGCTTCGCTCGTCTGAGTGACAGATACTGCCTATTTCATATAATTACGCGTAAGTGGCGGCCGCTGAGCTTGTCGAAGCGCCGTGGGGAAATATCGCCGTACCCTTCGACGGGGCTCAGGGTACGGTTGGAAATTAGTCGCCTGTCGGCTGGATAGCAGCTGTTTCGACCATTAGCATAACTGTCTTTCGCGGGGCGCGCGGGCGGTGCATTATGCCCTTTGATATCGTCGTTCCCTGGTTGGGATTGAGTTCGATCGTTTCATGCCCTTCGACGTCGATTAGGAGCTTGCCCTCGACTACGTAGAAGAACTCGTCGTCGGCGTCGTGCTTGTGCCAATGGAACTCGCCCTCGACGATGCCTATGCGAACGACGCTGCCGTTTACCTGCGTCAGCGTTTGGTTGAACCATTTCTCTTTGTTCGCTTCGACGATAGCGGGGATATCTATCAATTCCTGGTGGCCGTATTTCACGTCCAGGTTGATATTGTAATTTTCCATTTTTCTTCCTTTCGTTTCAATAATAAATACTACATATACTTATAGAGCGTATCGGGAGTAATAAAGACGTCGGGGTTCCGTGAATAATTAGCGATAAAGCGTTGCAACTCCTTTGTCTTCGCCGTAAGGATAATATCGTAATTCGGCTTGCCGTCGGTCTCGCCGGAAAGATATTCCGCGTAGCCCGTTTTAATTTTCTTCTCTTTTACGTATTGCTGAAGTACGTCGTAATCAAAATCCTGCAATATTAATATTTTGTCCTGGATAACCGCTCTCTTGAAGGTATGCGTCGGAAGGTAAAAAGTGCCGTAGTAGGCGTCCACTTTGTCCGTAGCGCTTTCGTAGCGTTTGCCCAAGGGGTAAAGATCGACAAAGTAGCTCTTCCCAATTTTTCCTAAAGCCACCCTAAAGTAAATCGTATCGTAAGAAACTCTTTTACCCTCCACGGCCGTCGAATCCTCGTAATTTTCTCTATTGATCTGCTTCAGTAAATAAGTCTTGTCTTCAGTTAGCGAAAAGTCCAAAAGGCTTTTTCCGTCTGCGGACGTCCATTTGCCATTTAGAGCGGGATTATTAATTAATTCTCTATCGTCAAAAAGGGGATTTAAGGCGCGAAAAATACATCCCGACAATAATAATAACGAGAAAATAGATAAAAATACCGCATTGTGTTTCATGGCAGGCTCCCCCAAATAAATTTTAAGATTGCAACAGTTCTTGGATGTAAATTAAGGTATTTTTTTGATTTTCTTAATTCAGGGATAAAAAAAAGAAGAACGCCGCATTTGGCGTTCTTCCCGATAAATTATAAAGTCAAACGCTATCGAACGATCGTAAACTGCTCGACAGCCGCCGCTCCTTCGCATTCCATAACGAGGAAATAAGCGCCCGTCGGCACGGCATGCACGTCTAATACGCCCATCAACCGCGCGTTCCTGCGTTCAAGAATTAACGCGCCCGAAGCGTCGTATATCATGATATTTAAGGGAGAGTTTAGCTCGAGATTTAATTCGTAGCTTAATATATCGTTAGCCGGGTTAGGAGAGAGCTTTATTGCTTCTTCGGGCAAGCTTTCGAAGAACGACGCGGACTTCGTGGTCGTTATCGATCGCGTCGAGCTCCAATCGCTCCAACCGCCGTCGTTGCCGGCTCGAACGCGCCACCAATACTTAGTGAATTCTTTCAGCGAACCCATTTCGGCTTTATTCTCATTTACAGTCGACGTCGTATCTACCTGGTTGAAAGTCGAATCCGTAGTCAATTGTAATTCATATCGATCGACGGCGGGAGTGGAGATGCTCCACGCGAAAATTACCTTGTCGGGCGATACCTCTTTTCCATCGGTCGGCAAGGCTAAATTTACTTTTGCGGGCAAAACGTTTATGGTGCGGAAGCTTGCCACCGGCGAGCAAGCAATTACCATGCTCTGCTTGAAGGCCTTAACGCGCCAGTAGTAGGCGGTGGAACGTTCCAGGTTCTCTACGGTAGCTCCGGGTACGGAACTTGCATTGGCGCTAATTGTGTCCGCAAAAGCGGCGTCCTTAGCTAATACGAAAGCATAACGATCTGCGCCCGGGAATACGTCCCAATTGAAATCGATCGAAAGCGGTTGGCTAACCGCTCCTGCGGGGGGATTAGTTAATGCGACCTGCGGACCCGGCTCCACGTCGGAGATAGATATTACGTACGTTGCGATAGAGAGCGGCTCAAGCGTTTCGTTTAGAACGCCGTCGCTTGCCAGTATATCGGGTTTTTGTACTAAATTCTCCGTAGCGTTCGTTAAAGTCTTTTTGACGGTAAAGTCGCTAGCGCAACTGAAGGGGAGTACAAGGGTTAATTCCGCCGCCGCTGATTGAGAATTTACGGCGAGGATCGTTAGCGACTTCCTATCGACGGACAGCCAGGCCGTCAGGGCTAGCTTAGCGGAGCCGTTTAGCGCGGATACCCTCGTGGCTCCCGGTCGAATGAATTTCGAGAATTGAGCTAAGGCGTAATATCTTTTTGTTTTTCTAATGTTAGAGCCGTCGATTGCGAGCAGGGATGAATCCGGCTGACCGACTATCGAAGCGGCAAGCCACGCCGTGGCCGAACCGACGTTAAGATCAGTTATAATCGTTTGCGCCCATTTAACGGCGTTTTGCATGTCGTCTGGGTTTGAGCCCGAGCCGAGCGTATCGCTCCACTTGGTTTGCCAGATTTCCTTAATATATCTATCCTTTGCGAATCCTGCAATGATATTTCTATTTTGCGAGGATTTATAGGAGTGCGTGGAGATGCCGCGAAGATACTTGGATATTGCCGGGGCGGAGAAGATTCTCTGCAGGTACGAAAAGCTCGAATTCCATCCGGACGTTTCCGGCCCCATTAGTTTAACATCGAGGCTTTGCGCCGCAAATTCGTCGCCGACGATCTTAAACATCGCTTTGTAATCTTCGTAGGCTACCATGCATGAGAGATCCGTCGAGCTAACGTCGGGCTCGTTTTGGATAGATACATAATCGAAATCGATTCCGCGGTTCTCGTTGTACCCTTGCACGAAGGACGCTAAGTACTTTGCATACTCTTCGAATTTCGATTCGGGAATAGTATTCGTTGGGTCGCCGGAAAAATCCCCCGCCAATTTGCCGTTAGTCTTGAGATTCGCCGGGGGAGTAGCAGATGAAGCGTAAAAAATATTCGCCCCTTTACTTTTTATTAGCGATAGAAAGTCAGATTGCAATTTATCAGTTTCGCCCGTCCAATTTGCATAATCCCAGTACGGATCGATTGAAGCGCGAAAAATATTGAAATTTAAACCGGGCGAAGTATAAGCCGCATCGGCCGCCTGGCTTAGAATTTCGTTTGAATATGTTAAATTTCTTTGGGACGCTCCCCAACCGGTAAAAACCTGGAATTTCTGGCTCGTATCGACTACGAAAACGCTCGGCGCCGCGAACAAACCGCCAAATGACGCCATTAGCGCTATTAGTATAAGCTTTTTCATGTTACCCCCGCCCAATATGGCAATGTTTTAATTATGCTTCTTTAAGATTACAAATATAACACAACAGCCTGTTAATTGAAAGTAAAGTTCGGAGATTCCGCGGAAGTTTAATTTGTTATTGATTTAAGCATAAAAAGTTTTAATTTTGGAAATAATCGAAATAGATATTTCAAAATATAAAAGTAGCCTAATGAGCAGAACAATATGCATACTTGCGGCGCTTACCGCGTTATTTATAACGGCATGCGGAGGCGGGAACGGCAAAAACGATCCGAAAACGATAACGTTTTGGCATTTCTGGAGCGAGCCGAATCAAAAGCAGGCTCTTAAGGAATTAATCGAAGAGTTTGAAAAAGAAACGGGTTACAAGGTCGAGATGACCGAGCTGAGCTGGAACGACGGCAAAACCAAATTACTTGCCGCGTTTAACTCGGGCACAGCCCCCGACGCGCTTGAACTCGGTTCGGATTGGGTGGCGCAATTCTCCTCGTCCGGCGCTCTCGCGGAATTGAATACGATAAACCTAAATAATTATATAGATTTTTCCCGGGCGCCCGCCAAATGGCAGGGCAAAACGTTCGCCGGACCGTGGATCGTCGACACGCGCATTATGTTCTACAACAAGGACCTGCTAAAGGCCGCCGGGCTCCCCGAAGAAAGCCCGAAGACATTTGAAGAGTTGTTAACCGCCTGCGAAAAGGTGCAAAATTCCGGGAACGAATACGGCTGGGGAGCGAACGGCCCCGATCCGCACAGGCTTTACAAGAAGATACTTCCGCTCTTCTGGTCCAACGGCGGCGAAGTGATCGATTCTACCGGCAAGGTAAAGCTCGCATCGGACGCGAACGCGCAGGCCTTAGAGATGTATATAGCGCTTTCCCGGGTGGGTATGATTGAAACGCAGAGGCAGATAGACGCGGCGTTCACGCAGGGAAAGATCGCGTTTTGCAACTCGGGCGGCTGGCTTATTGACAAGCTAAAGGCGGAGAACTCCAAAGTTCGGTACGGTATGGCCCTGATGCCCGGGATGAAGGGATATCCGGGGATTTCCTTCGCGGGCGGCGAGTACCTGGCGGTAAGCGCGCGCTCCGCAAAGAAAGAAGGCGCGGCCGCGCTAATAAAATTCCTAACGGACGGAAAAAACTCGATTAAGTTCTGCAAAAAAGTTATGGAAGCGGGCTTCCCGGCGGATAAGAACTACATAAACGACAGTTACTTTAAGTCCTCGCCGGAGAAGTCGCTCTTCGCCGAGCAGCTCAAGCATTCGAAAATGACGCCCGTGCATCCTCTCTGGCTCGAGATGGAAGCGATAATCGAGGAAAGCGTTACCCAGGCTCTCTACGGCCGCATGGAGCCCCGCGGCGCGCTAATAAACGCCCAGGTGGAAATACTAAAGCTCACGCAGCCGGCGCAGTAGATTATTACTAATTGAAAATGGTTAATGAAGGGGCGGACCAATGTGTCCGCTCTCATCATATAACATTTATCATTGAGTATTTTCGGGGAGTTGTGGGCTGGATTACCGTAAATGGCGCGCTAACCGCCTGATAGTGCAGGTCATGTCACCCAGAGATTCCATAAAAGGCTTCGCCTTTTATTCAAAGGGCAGATGACGTTAATAGCTTTTCTTGTCCAACGCCCATGGCGTAGCTTATTCGCCGCATTGCTCCCGTTACAGATGTAAAACGCCTACGGCGTAACTATCGGCGTATTATTCAATAGATTTTCAACGCAATAAATTTATAAAGAGGGCGAATCCTGCGAACCGCGAAGCGGTTCTACGTCAGTAGCCTTCGCCGCCCCACACCCGCCTCCTTACTGCGGCGAAGCCGCGGGAAAAATAAAGTTAGGAATACGATGGGTTCGCTAAAGCAAAACCTCTTTCATAACGCACCTTAATATTTTATGATTTCAATTATTTAGCGATATTTATCTTTAAATAGTTAACCCGGTTATCTGTGTCAGCTTGCAAAAAATACACGCCGGAATACAATGCGCTTAAATCTATTCTTATATTATTTGGAGTTGGAAATGAAGTATAATATTCTTCAGGATTGATTTCTAAGCCATAAATATTATATATTGTAATCTTAGTGGTATATGGATTGGATGCGGGTACCAGAACTTCAATAAATTCATTTGAATTGCTTATAACTTTGAGCTCATCATTGATATTATAGTCAAAAACAGAATTATCTTGCAATTCAAACAGCCAGGTATCCTTAAAAAATATGCCAGTAGTCGCTCCGCCAAATAATATGGATTTACCTTTATTAATTTTGGCTATATTATGGAAAACTCTATCATAAGGTTTAATAACAGGAAATAGTTCTACCCATTCTTTAGAAGTCATATTAAACAGCCAGGTATCTCCATTGGGACCAATTTCAGGTATCGGTCCATCGGGTCCTTTCGTGTAACCGCCAAAGACTAAAAAGATATTGCCATCTAAATTAACCAAAGCTGAAGCATCACGTATATACGTACCATTTTTGGGATAAAAGAATGTCCACTTCATACTATCCAGATCGTATATAAAGTGATCCGGATTATTCCGATTAGAAGTATGGCCGCCATAGAGGAAAACTCGACCATTATCTAATTCGCAGGCTTGCGGTAGCTCCCTGCCGTAGGGGAAGCAATAAGCGACGCTGTCCCAGGTATTCTTCTTAATGTCGTAAATCCAGGTATCGCTGCAAAAGTCGTCGCACCAGCTGTTATGCCACACGCAGCCAATGCCGCCGTATACAAGAACTTTTCCGTCGCCGAGGTAGGCTCCTATGCCGCGGTTGCGCGAGTGGGGACTTTTCGCGGGGTGCAATTGAATCCACTTCATCGAATCGAGATCGAAGAGCCACGTCTCGTCGTAGTATATGTCGTTAGTCCTCGAGCCTCCGAAGAGGAGGACTTTATTAGAATCAATTTTGGAAAAAGCGGGAAATTCGCATGCGCGGGGATGCTCTTCGCAATCTACTTTCGTCCATTCGTTATCGGAGAGATCGAATATCCATGTTTCGTCGGAGTCATAATGATTTTCTTGCAACCCGCCAAAAAGGAGAATTTTATGGTCCCCGATAGGCGCCATGCCGTGGCCCATACGGGCGGAAGGAGAGTTTGTAGGGTGAAGCTGCGTCCATTTGCCGGTCTGCGCGTGAATAGGAAGGCAATCAAAGGCAAAAAGTAAAAATAATAGGAAGCAGTATTGACGCATAACAGGACCCCGGCGTAAATCGGCGAAATAAAATAATTTGTCACCCAAGCAACTTACAAAAACCAGAAGAGATTAACAAGGAGAAAGATTTATTTAGAAAAATAGGCATTAAGTAGGAATTTCAGGATTAAAATAGGTAAATAAAGCGTAAGCGCATGCTATTAAACCGCTTGGTACCTCCTCACCGGGGACTATCTTTGAATATTAAATGCCGAGAATTACGAGTAAGCGCTTGATAACGAAAGGACCTGTCACTCAGAGCGAAGCGAAGAGTCCATAAACCATTCTTTGTTTAAGTCCTTCCATTCGGGATTAAGCGACTCGATTAATTCAATTTTTTTATTCCTGCTCCATCCCTTAATCCGCTTTTCTCTTTCTATTGCGTTGCAGATGTCGTTTGAAACTTCAAAATAGACTAATAACTGGATAGAATAACGAGAGTAAAACCCAAGAACGTATGATGCTTGTGTTGATATACTCTTTTTAAAAGATTAGAAGTTACGCCTGTATAAAGCGTTCCTCGCTTTTTGAAGCCATTATGTAGGTGTAATAATCTTTCATATCGGCAAATTTACAAAAATTCTTTGGACTCTTCCTCGCTTCGCTCGTCCTAATGACATACTTCTAAGTGGTTGATATATAAGGACGCTAAATTTGTGTTTTTTGAACCCGCAGGCTTTTCTTAATCCCAGCGGGGGTACAGCTTTGTATCGCGAAGCGCCCAACCCCTACCTCGTCTCCGCGGCTTTGCCGCGGCGGGGAGGCGGGGGCGGGGCAGCATTTCTATAGACATTCGAATCCTTTGGATTCGTCGAAAGAAGTTTTATAAAGGCGATTATTCTTCAGTTCGACATTATTTCTTTTGTCAATATTCAATGGATTCTTCCTCGCTTCGCTCGTCTGAATGACAAGTTATTGCTATACGAGCATTTACGCGATATTAATCATTAATCATTAACCATTATTCAACGCTTCGCGGTGCGCCTTAAGAGCGGCCGGGAAGGGAGTCAGGACGCGCTCCAATACGCCTTGAATATAGGAGATCGTCAGGCCGTAGTTCGTTATGGGGACGCCGGCCTGCGCGGCTTTCTCTATCCGCGCCAACTTCTCGAAGCGAGTCAGCATGCAGCTCCCGCAGTGAATTACTAATTTATACTCGGAAATGTTTGCTGGGTAGTCGCGGCCATTGACGTGGTCTATTTGAATTTCCTCGTCCAGGTAGCCCCGGAGCCAGCGCGGTATCTTTATCCTGCCTATATCGTCCTCGAGCGGGTGGTGGCTGCAGGCCTCGGCTATTAGAATTTTATCCCCCGCGCGAAGCTTCGATATTGCCGCCGCGCCGCGCGCTTCTTCGACTATGTCGCCCTTGAACCTTGAAAAGAGTATTGAGAACGTGGTGCAGGGAACGGTGGGCGGCGTTTCGGCAACCATCTTATGCACCACCTGCGAATCGCATATAACGAGGTCGGGCTTGCGGGCGAGCATAGCCAGCGATTGTAGAAATTCGGTCTCGCGAGTTACGACCGAAACGACGCCGTTATCCAATGCGTCGCGTAGAGTCTGCACCTGCGGAAGAATTATCCTGCCCTTGGGCGCCTGCGAATCTATTGGTATTATCATCACGACGAGGCCGTCCTTTTCCGGGAGCAAATCGCTTATTAGCGGCAGCGGGCGGAACATCTCGGCGGGCAGTACGCGCCGCAGCAACGATTTTATCTCGATAAGGTATTCGTTGTACTTCGACGTGTCCGCCGAGCTCAAACCCATGAAATTAGGCGTCTGGGTAGCGAGGAACTCGAGGAATTCCGCGTTCGGCTCCAGCATATCGACTTTATTAATAATCACGATAAACGGAATGGATTTTTTCTTGAGTTCGTCGACGACGTTTTGCTCGTGCTCCGTCCAGACGTTGGGCTCGGCGACAAGAATTGCGGCTTCCGTGCGTTCGAGCGCCCTGCGCGTGCGTTCGCGGCGATCCAATCCAAGCTCGGTGACGTCATCGAGCCCGGCGGTATCCATTAAATTAACCGGCCCTATGGGTAGTAGCTCGATTGGCTTTTCGACCACGTCGGTGGTCGTGCCGGCTATTGGCGAGGTTAAAGCCACATCCTGCGCGGCGATAAGGTTCATCAAGCTTGATTTCCCGACGTTTGTCCTGCCGAAAATTCCAATGTGCAATCTCATAGATTTAGGAGTGGATGTCATTTTTTTCTCAAATTTGGAAATAATTTTAACCGCTTAAAGTCTTTACATGTTGATTTATCGTCAATCAACCGAAAGCCGCATGACCCGATTCGCTTTTATTATATTGCTTTGCTTGCTCGCCGCGCCGTTGTATGCTTTCGAGCAGATTGCGACGTTGGAGGTTAATAAGCGGAGCGCGCAAATCGGGGAATCGCTCGAACTGCAAATTAAAGTAAAAATCGGTAAAAACGATATACTTTTTTCCGAAGAGCGCTTGCGATTGCCCGCTCCGTTCGAGTTTAACGGCGAGCCGGAGATAGATAGCTCAAGCTCCGAATATTACAAGGACTATGAGATAAAAGCGAGGTTCACTTCGTTCGACGGGGGAGCCTTTCAACTCGGGCCTATCTATTTCGGACGATCGCAAAACGTGGCGACAAATTCGGTAACGGTGGAGTTTACGGCTCCAAGCGTAGATACCGCCGCCGGTTTCCGCGACATAAAGCCGCCGCTCTCGCCGAAGCGCGGATTTTGGGACAACCTGCCTTACGCTTTGTTTATCGTTATAGCCCTCCTGATCGGTTACTATTTATATAAAAGAATTAATAGAAGGCCAAAAGTCGAGATACGCGAGCCGAAACCAATAGCGCCGCCATATTACCGGGCTTTGGAGCGGCTCGGCAAGCTTAAGGAACAAGGACCGCAAGAATTGAAAATATACTATACGGAATTGTCGCTAATTCTGCGCGAATATATCTCCGAGGTTTGGCGCGCGAACGCTTTGGAAGTTACCACTGAAGAATTGCTGGGCCTGGCAAAAGCGAACAAAATATCTGACGAAGCTATAGCGAGCTTGAAGTTTTCGCTCCAACTGTCGGACCTGGTAAAATTCGCTAAGCTAAATCCTAACCCGGAAGCTACCGATACAGCGATACAGAACGCTATCGGTTTTATTGAGTTAACTAAAGAGCGTTCTATTAAATTCGAAATGCGGGAGGAAACGGATGGGAATTGAGTTCCAATATCCCGCCGCGTTCCTGCTGGCGATTTTGCTCCCGGGGCTGTACTTCTACTGGCGTTGGCGGGGAGGCGGCATGTCAGGAGCGCTAAAGCATTCGTCTATCGATTCAGCATTGCGCGCACCGAGAACCTTTCGACAGAAAACGCTCTGGGCGCCCGCGGCATTGCGGGCTATTGCGCTCTTATTAATTATTTGCGCGCTTGCCCGGCCGCAATCGAGCTCGAAGGGCTCCGGCGAGAGTTCGGAGGGAATTGACATAGTAATCGCGCTCGATCTCTCCACTTCGATGCTCGCGCAGGACTTTACTCCCAATAGATTGGAAGCCGCCAAGAAGACGGGGATCGATTTCATCAACGCGCGAGCGAACGACCGGATCGGCGTTGTAGGTTTCGCGGCGGAAAGCTATACGCAATGCCCGGTGACGATCGATCACAATACCGTTAAAACGCTGTTCCATGGCATGAAAAGCGGCGTTTTGGAGGACGGCACCGCCATAGGCATGGGGCTCGCGACTGCGGTCAACGGGCTTAAAGCGAGCCAATCCAAGAGCAAAGTGATAATACTTCTGACCGACGGGATAAATAATACCGGCTTCGTCGCGCCGGAAACGGCGGCTGAAATTGCCCGGACCTATGGAATAAGGGTATACACGATCGGCGTAGGCACGCTTGGGAAGGCTCCATACCCGATCGAAACGCCGTATGGCGTTCAGATAAGCAACGTAGACGTGCAGATAGACGAAGGCGTCCTGCAGGCGATAGCGGACCTGACCGGCGGGAAGTACTTCCGCGCGACTGGCAACCGCGTGCTCGAGCAGATATATTCGGAAATCGACCGTCTTGAGAAGAGCAAGATAGATTCGCGCGTGTTCTCCCGGAAGCGGGATCTGTTCCCGTATTTCCTGGTAGCTGCCTTAGCCCTGCTTGGATTGGAGATAGTCCTGGGTTATTCTTTTTACAGAAAGATACCTTAGTAATTATTAATGGTTAATGATTAATGGTGATTACTCGGTAAGCTCTTGATACTGAAATCTATGTCACTCTGACGAGCGAAGCGAGGAAGAGTCCATAATTCCATTGGACCCTTCGCTGGCGCTCTGGGTGACACAGCCTTCCGTTTCAGGCGCTTGTGCGTTGTTCCAAAATGTTCAATCATGAAAATCCACTCAATCCCATAAATCATGGTCCCAACTGATTATTTAATCAATATTTCTCCTTGTTAATCTCTTCTCTTTTTTGTAAGTTGCTTGGGTGACAAAATATTTTATTTCGCCGATTTACGCCGGGGTCAGGTTATGCGTCAATACTACTTCCTATTATTTTTACTTTTAGCCTTTGATTGCCTTCCTCTCCGTGCGCAGACCCGCAAATGGACGCAGCTTCATCCTACGAATTCTCCTTCCGCCCGTATGGGCCACGGCATGGCTCCTATCGGCGACGATAAGGTTATTCTCTTTGGGGGGCAACTGGAAAATTATGACTCAGATGAAACCTGGATATTCGATCTCTCCGATAACGATTGGACAAAAGTAGATTGCGAAGAGCATCCCCGCGCCTGCGAATTCCCTGCTTTTTGCAAAATTGATTCAAACAAAGTACTCCTCTTCGGAGGCTCCTGGGATAATGATATATACTACGACGAGACGTGGCTATTTGATCTCGATTCGATGAAGTGGACGCAAATGCACCCCGCGAAAAGTCCCCACTCGCGCAACCGCGGCATAGGAGCCTATCTCGGAGACGGCAAGGTTTTAATATTCGGCGGAGTGGGCTGCGAGTGGAATAATGATATATGCGACGACTTCTGCAGCGACACATGGATTTACGACCTGAAGACGAATACCTGGGACAGCGTCGCCTATTGCTTCCCTTATGGAAGAGAACTCCCTCAAGCCTGTGAATTGGATAGCGGAAAAATATTCCTGTTCGGCGGTCATACCTTCAATAAAGATATTCCTGATCATTTTGTTTACGATTTGAATGCAAAGAAATGGAGTTTTCTTTATCCGGAACAAGGAACCTATAATAGAGGAGCCTCGGCAATTGTAAACCTTGATGGCGATATCTTTATGGTTTTTGGCGGATATTGCAGAGCGTCAAATGGGAAGGTTCCTCCAACCACTGGCTCTAGTGAGGATACCTGGCTATTTGACTTTGAAAAACAAAAATGGCAAGAACTGGATTTGTCGGAACATCCGGGTAAACGGGTCTTCCATAATATTTCTTTTGTCACAAAGAAAAAAGCTATCTTATTTGGTGGAAATAGTGATGGTAAAATATTTGAAGATTCTTGGCTATTTGAATTGACGAGCAGTTCGGTACAAAAAAAAGAGAATCCAAATCAAACGATCCGCATAAATGTACAAAAAGATCTTATTGAGATTCTTAGTTCAGAAAATTACTCGCTAATTTCCGAACTATCAATATATAATATATATGGATCGGAAGTTGACCCTAATAATTATAGAGTTTCCTCTCATAATCCGCAAAAAACAGTAATCGAAATAAATCAACTGAATTCAGGTATATACTTTCTTGAATTAATCTTAGATCGGGAACTGGTCCGATCTAAAATAGTTATTGCTAAGTAATTAATATCTTACAAAATAGCGGATAATAAGCCATGAAAAAATCTTTGCGTTTGATGCTCTTGATCATACTTGTAAATATCGCTAAAACCTTTGCCGGGGACCCACAATGGACGGTCGTGGATTCAGTACCGCGCGATCCGTACAATAATAGATTTTATTATTCTATCAAATGCGCGGATTCAATGAACTGTATTTTATACGGATGGCGTTCGGGTACAGATGACTGCAGGTTTTACAGACGAACTACGGACGGAGGAAATACCTGGAAAGATGTTTATATGGATTCTACGCTTTATTATGGCGGAACGAGCGATTATCGGTTAACGGATATGCATGATTTTAGTTATCCGACAGTGAATTTAGTAATCGCCGTCGGTGATTCGGGCAGGATAATCAGATCGACGAATAAAGGAGACACATGGGATATCCGGACAATTGGCAAGCAGAGATATATTTGGCATATCGATATGCTCAATGACCAGTACGGAATTTTGCAATGCGTCAATTCAGACGAAATAGCTTCAGAACTTTGGGAAACAACAAACGGGGGTATCGAATGGAACATGATGAATACGCCAGATTTATTCAGCGACAGCGTTATTTATCATAATATCTTCATCATAAAAAAGGGTTTATTTGCTGCTTCTGTAATGAACTTTGATTTTGGAAACAAAAGATTTCTTAAAGTGTGGGGCAACTGGGATAGCGTAATAGTGACTACCCCGAAAGACGATAAGCGTTTTGGACATCAAATATGTTTTTTGAACGAAAATAAAGGATTTCTTTACGGGAACGCTCCGCCTCCAGATTCCCTGAGCCATGGTATAAATCAAAACGAACTTTTACAGTTAACCAGAGACGGTGGTAAATCATGGACGACGGTAAAGGATACCCATACCACAGGATTCGGTTTAATTGATATAGACTTTTATAATGATAAGTTTGGAATAATGACTACCGGAAACTGCAAAGCATACTTAACTCATAATGGCGGTAGAACATGGAGAACAATAAATATTGGCCACCCTAAGCTTGGGAGTACAAATTTATTAAGATCGCCAAGGTTAACTTCCTTTTCGTCGGGATATATAATAGTCAATCACGAATATGTATACAAATATAGGAGAGACTGGAGTATCGAAGAAGATACAGTCATAGCCCCCGAAGACACAATGCCTGTTAAATCGTATTATACAAAAAATGACTCAGAATTTCTCATAAACTACCCCAACCCCTTTTCGGAGAGAACTACGATAGTATACAACCTCTCCCAGGCGGGTCCAATGTCCCTTTCTATCTACGACCTCCAGGGAAACAAAATCGAGACCCTGAAGGAAGAATTCCAGTACGAAGGCCTCCATGAGGCAGACTTCGAGAACGCCTCGCTACCTCCGGGCTGCTATTACTATCAGCTCCGCTCCGGCGGGCAGGTTTTGACGAGGAAAATGGTAGTAATAAAATAACGTAGGGGGCGGATCTAAAATTACGTTGTCATTCCAGCTTGCGCTGGAATGACAGTTTAGCGTCATTCCGGGCGCCAGACCCGGAATCCATGAATTTTGAGTCCCCGCCTTCGCGGGGACAACGAAACCGCCTGTTTCTAATGCTTTTGCGCAATTGCCTAACCATTTATAATTGACCATTTACCATTATAAAGAAGTCCCCATTTCTCCGTATTTTTGTAGGTTAAAGCGGGCGCGCAGCCGGCCGTGATGTTTATTATTTAAATCGAAAGAAATGCTTCAAGTATCAAATATATCAGTTCAATTCTCAGGAAAATATCTTTTTGATTCGGTCAATTTCGCAGTTCTGCCTGGCGACAGGCTCGCCGTAATAGGCCGCAACGGGGCGGGCAAGACGACCCTGATGCGCGTTATCGCGGGCGAAATGTCCCCGGAAAAAGGAAATATAGTAATTCCGAAAGAATATAAAATTGGATTTCTTCCGCAGGAGCTGCAATTCGCCTCCACGGGTACGGTATACAGCGAAGCCGCCTCCGCGATGGTGGAGATAAGGACTCTCGAGGCTCGCGCTGCAAAGCTCGCCGAGGAAGTCGCCGAGCGTACGGATTACGAGAGCGACGGCTATATGAAATTGGTCCACGAAATGACCGAGATCGCCGACAGGCTAAAGATACTCGGCGCGCAGGACGCCGACGCAGCTATAGAGCGCACGCTGCTCGGCCTGGGGTTCGACCGCGAAGACCTTCATCGAAAAGCCTCGGAATTCTCCGGGGGGTGGCAGATGCGTATAGAGCTCGCAAAAATACTGCTCTCGCAGCCGGACTGCATTTTGCTCGACGAGCCGACTAACCACTTGGATATCGATTCGATAAAGTGGCTGGAGAGCTTTCTAAAGGGCTTTTCAGGCGCGGCGCTGATTATCTCCCACGACAGGCGATTCCTGGACAACGTGACGAACCGAACGGTTGAAATATCTGCCGGCAAGGTTTACGATATGCCGCTGCCGTACTCGAAATTTATCGAAGCGCGCGAAATGCAGAAGAAGCAGCAGCTCTCCGCCTATCAAAATCAGCAGCGGCAAATAACCGAGCAAGAGAAATATATCGAGAGATTTCGCTATAAAGCTACGCTGGCTTCCCGCGTACAATCCCGCATAAAGCAGCTTGAAAAGATCGAGCGCATCGAATTGGACGAGGAAGAGGTAAAAGCCATACATTTAAGATTTCCCGAGCCGGTTCGCCCCGCTCGCGTAATCGCCGAAGCGAAGAATCTGTCGAAGAGTTACGGCGAATTGCGCGTCCTTCGGAATATTAGCTTTGCGCTCGAACGCGGCGAAAAGGTCGCCTTCGTGGGTAGGAACGGCGAAGGCAAGACGACTTTCGCAAAGATATTAGCCGGCGAGGAGGAATACGACGGCGAGCTCGTTCGCGGGGCTAACGTTAAGATCGGCTACTACGCGCAGCATCGCACGCAGGAGCTCCCGATGGACTACACCGCGTTCGACGTCATCGACAAAGCTGCGGTAGGGGAGATCCGCTCGCAGATCCGGAATATACTCGGCGCATTCCTCTTTAGCGGGGCGGCGGTGGAGAAGAAAGTAAAAATGCTCTCCGGCGGTGAGAAATCCCGCCTCTCGCTCGCGAAATTGCTCTTGGAGCCAAACAACTTCCTCGCGCTCGACGAGCCGACGAACCATTTGGACATAGTTTCGAAAGATATACTAAAGCAGGCCCTGCAGGAGTTCGGAGGGGCGCTCGTAATAGTTTCCCACGACCGCGACTTCCTGGCCGGGCTCACGACGAAGACGTACGAATTCCGCGGCGGGCACATCAGGGAATACATCGGCGACATCGATTATTACCTCTCGAGAAAGGCCGAGGAAGAAGCCCAAACCGAGACGGATCAGAGGGTGAAAATAACGGACGGCGCGCCCAAAGCGTCGCAAGTTTCCCGCGAGAAAAAGAAGGAATATTTACGCGAGGAAAATAAGTTGCAGAAGCAAATAACGAGCGTCGAAGAAAAGGTCGAAAAAACGGAGGAAAAAATAGCCGTTTTAGAGGAAGAATTTTCGCGCGAAGAAATTTTTTCCAACCCCGATTTGCTACGTGCCAAGAAAGATGAATATTCAAAACTTTCCAATGACTTAGAAATGCTGATGCAAGACTGGGAGCGGCTTTCGGGGGAACTCGAAGAGCTAAAAAACGCATTTTTTGAAAAATAAAATTTGGCGGATTCAAAAAAAAGCCTTAGTTTGCATCGCTTCCTTAGCTCAGCTGGCTAGAGCATTTGACTCTTAATCAAAGGGCCGAGGGTTCGAGTCCCTCAGGAAGCACAAAAGGAAAAAGCCCGGGGTTTGCTCGGGCTTTTTTTTTTGCGGCTACGTTACAAAAAGCAATATTCACAGCATAGACATGCTTATTAGGGAACGGGGCGGAACATGAAAATACTACTTGTCGAAGACAATGAATTAGTCCGGGAAACGCTAACGGACGTGCTTGCGAACTTAATGGGGCATGAAGTGACCCAAGCCGCCGACGGCCGGGAAGCGGCCGCCCTATTCCTGCTTGACGATTATCCCGTTATCATATCCGACATCCGGATGCCGAATATGACCGGGTTGGACTTCCTGGAAATAATAAATAAAAGCCCCAAGTTCCCGAATACCCAACTGATATTTTGCACCGGGATGCATGACGTGGAAATTGCCGAGGAAGCAATAAGGAACGGCGCGTCGGGTTTCCTTCTTAAGCCTATCAATATAGCCGATCTTAAGGATTTATTGCAGAAACTGACATCGAAAAACAAATCCCGCGATTCGAACAATTCATAGATTGTTGGCCTTCACGCAATATTATCATGAATAAAATTCGCCGATAATTTGTATATTGCACACAGAGAATTAATCTCTCTTGCTTGCAAAAAGCGAAATAAAGTATAATTTCAAAATGATTTCACAATTGACATTGACAAATTCCACAATGTTGTAAAATGGAATCATTGTATTTTATTCGAGCCTGAGAAATGAAGATATTGCTTGTTGATGATAATGAAGCCGTTAGAGACACCTTAACGGAAATTATTCAGGGAATACTCGGCCACGAGGTTTCCACGGCCTCAAATGGTAAAGAAGCCGCCGACATATATTTAAAGGAAGATTTCCCGATTGTGCTCTCCGACATTAACATGCCTCAAATGAGCGGCGTTGAATTCCTTGACATTATTAACAAATCTCCAAAATTCCAACAAACCAGGGTCGTATTTTTTACGATCTCGCCCGACCAGGAATTGATCGACGAATTGATGGACCGCGGAGCATCCGATATTATCAAAAAACCGTTCACAGTTGAAAAGTTGCGGGAGATAATCGAAAAATTTGGCATGAGACTTAACTTCCGAACCGATCCTGAGAGGGACGAACGCGACAAAATAACGAATGAGATTATCCAGGGCATACTTAAAAGAGCATACGAAAGCGGGGAAGATCATTGAGCCAGAATACCTCATGGATTATACTTGTGATCGCGGGCATATTTGAAACTGGATGGGCAATCGGCCTGAAATACTCGCACGGCTTTACTAAACTCTGGCCAAGCGTGTGGACCGCCTTAAGCATGAGCCTCTCCGTATTCCTTCTATCCGTCGCGCTGAAGAAGATTCCGGTTGGGACGGGATACGCAGTTTGGACCGGGATAGGCGCCGTCGGGGTTGCTATCCTGGGAATGATCCTGTTCAACGAATCTCGCGATGTAGCGCGAGTAATTTGCATCTTCCTTATTATCTCCGGCATAGTTGGATTAAAGATATTTTCTTAAATAATGTCTAAAATCGCTTTGCAGGATAAAAAAGGACGCCGGGCTAATTCGAAACTTTCGTAAACGCCCGGCGTCCGTCAATTCTAAGATTACTTCTGATCTTACCTCTTGATCGCAAATTTCGAATACTGCCATTGAGGATACTGCTCATCGGTATTTTTCGCCCGCAGCAGGTATACGCCGGGCTCGAGCGCTTTACCTTCGCTGTCCTTCAAGTCCCACTCCACGCCGCCGTTAGCGTCGTTTTCCGTGAGAGTTCGAAGCAATTTTCCCTCTATTGTCAGTATTTCAACTTCCGCCCTCGGGGTCAATCCTCCCACGGTCGCGGTGAAGTTTTCCCGAAGACTAACCGGGTTTGGGAAAAGATATACGTTTTCGATGCTTTCAGCCGAAATAACGAAGCCCAACCGGTTGCCCGGCCCTTTCGTCATTGGTATTCCATCCCGCGAGCGAACATTGGGCCCGACGACGATTTCGTAATACATACCGCGCGCGCCCCGTGTGCGAAGGAAATTGCTGATCGTAATCAATACTTTAGTGGAATCGACGAAGTCGACCTCCGCGCCAATAATTTCCCCAATCGGCTCAAGCGTAAAATTGGATAAATTCTCGACCGTCGCGGGCTCGGGCGCGTGGGAGAAAGTAAGTTGAAACAGGGAAGTCGAAAGCTGTTTCAGGTTCGTTAAGATCATCTCCTCGGCCGCCGGGACCGCGGGCTCGTAGTCAATCAGGACCTTTTCAGCGATGGTCGGGTTGCCTGCCTCGTCGATGAACGAGCCGGCGGAAAGGTAATTATTTTCAAAGGCGCGCAGCGGCGTCTTGAGCCGAATCTGCACGGTCTTTGGGGTTACCTGCATGGCGGTGGAGACCTCGCTTTGGATTGAATTTGCGTTAAGCGTGTCGAGAATGACCTTGAAAGTCGTGGGCTCGATTACTCCAGGCCGAAGCGTTTGGGTGTAAACCGCGTCTACCGTCATAGAGTCGACCGCGCGCGCGAAGAGAATCCTGGCCAGCCCCCGCAGATCCACCAGGGCCGTATTGGAGTAATCGCTCTCAGGAGGAGTCATAGAGGAGTTAACTGCAGTAACTACAAATTCCCCTCTAAAAGGGGCCGTAGAGGCCGTATATTCGAAGATTACAGTGTCGGACGAGCCAACCATTACTGCTTTAGGCTGAGGGCCTGAACGGTCGATTATGTAGATGTTATAGCTTTTAGCGTTATCGGGCGGCGTCCATTGCAATTTCGCCTTGCGCTCGGCTGTTTGCCAACCGCGAAGATTAAGCGGGACGCCGGGTGCGGAGCTTTTTTCAATCTCGAAGAACATCGAGCTATTGAAGCCGGAAAAACCCAGCTCGTTAATCCCGTTACCGTCGAAGTCGTAGACGACGGCAGTATTAGCCAAAGCCGCCGGGAACCTCCATAGCGGCTTGGCGGTGCCGTTATCGAACGTAAAAACGTAAAGATTAGGGAACGCTGAAATTATTACCTCGTCTCCCGGTCGGCCGTCCACGTTACCGGAGGCGGCTCCGTTCCGATACCCGCCGGAAGTATTGGGAACGGGACCGACACGTACGCCGGTGAATCGCTCTTCCCAAACTACTCGATATTCATTGTTGCCGGCAGGCTTTAGCAAACGGTAATTCCAAATCGCATCGGCGCCGGCTAATCCGAGGCTCAGCCCGCCGGCGCTGACGTTGCCCTGGAGTAATTCAGGAGTTCCGTCGCCGTCCACGTCGGGAGCAGCAAAAAACTGGCTGCTCTCCGAAGTATTAATCGAGTCGACAAATTCAAGATTCAGTGCGCCATTGCTGAATTCATATATAAAGAGATTTCCAAGGTCGTTGGAGTGAGCAATCTCTATCTTACCGTCGCCGTCAAAATCGCCCGAAATAGCCGTCCTGGACAGCGTACGCGTGCGCCAACGCTTTGGAAGCGCATAATTTGTAATTTCCTTGTATTCGCCGTTGCGATTCCCGTATATAGAAAGTATCGTATCTTTCATAACGATTATCTCGTCGCGCCCGTCGCCGTCCAAATCTGCAAGGGAGTTGGACCAGAAGTCGCGCGCGTTCTCGTATTGTCCCATTAATTTCTGCGAAAACATAGAGCCTCCGGGCGAATTATATTGCCGGAGAGTCGTTTTGCCTCCAAGCATTCCCAGGAACTCTTTTTTACCG